>WRLU01000014.1 GCA_009777475.1 Oscillospiraceae bacterium
AAGAAGCCCACAACAGTACGCCAGATAATGCAGTGATGCCGGAGGGCTTAGGCCTGTAAGCCGATAATAGAGTACAACAAAAGCTCCGCCTCCGGGTATCTTGCCCGGAGGCGGGGGTGTTGATAGTGACAGGTGAAAGGAAGATGTAACACCATGAAACGGAAGGTTTTAGCCTTGTTTTTAGCTCTTGCCGTGCTAAATGGGGGGGTTGTGAGGGCAGAGCCTCAAGGCCAGCGGGAAAAGCGGCTTGAAAACAAAATCTCTGAAAGTCTGCAATCTGCCCTGGAGGGCTTGAATGAAGAGGACAAGCTTGCCGTATACGTATGGACATGGGACATTGACTACCGTGCTGTTGAGAGTAAAACAAAAAATTCAATGGAAAAAAAGGCGTTTCAAGAACGCTTTATCCGGCAGAAAAATGCCGACAGCTACATAAGGACCCGGAGGCAAGCTGCAAGAGATGGATATAGGCTGGCTCATAGGGGCTTTGCGTCAAAATATCTTAAGCACGCTCATGTGATTTTCCAAAGCCAATACGCACCTATGATAATTTGTGAGCTTAGCAAGGCAGAGGTAATAAAGCTTGGTAAGTTAAGTGCGGTTGCCTCTCTTGATTTGTACACTGAGCAAGAGGAAAAGGATGAAGGGGATTTAGAAATCAGCCTGCCTGGCATTGACGCGCTGTATACAAGAGACACATTGGGATTGACAGGCGAAGGGATTATAATCGGGCAAACGGAGGCAGGTGTTTTAGAAGACAATGCTGCTGACTTGAATTATGATAATATTAACATTATGGAAGAGGGTACTGAGCGGACGCAGCACGCTACTCTTGTTGCGGCAGTGATGGTTGGGAAGAGGGGTATGGCTCCTGATGCCAAGCTTATAGCCGCCTCCAGTTCAAAGGCAGAGGATTCATATGCAAATATTGAGGCTATGATAGACTTAGGTGTTAATATTATCAACCAGAGCTCCGGCTTTGCAGATGGAGGGAGATACGGTCCCCGCGAAAAATGGACAGATCATGTTGTTAACCAGCACAACATAAGCTATATAAAATCTGCCGGAAACGAAGGGAGCGACGATGGATGGATAACCTCTCCGGGAACGGCTTACAATGCAATTACAGTTGGGAATATTGACGACAGATCAACTGTTGACCCGGACGATGATATTATCAGGGCTGCATCCTCTTATCTTGTGGCACCGGGCGTACCCGATAAGCCGGACGTTGTAGCACCGGGGTGCAATCTTTCGGTTGAATATGCCGATGGCGGCAGATACTCTGCTAGCGGCACAAGCTTTTCGGCACCTATGGTTACCGGTCTTGTCGCCCAGATGATGCAGGCAAATCCTGCCTTCAAGCTTCGCCCTGACCTAGTAAAGGCGGCGGTTATGTCATCGTGTGGCAGGAAGGCTTCCGCGGCACCATTCCCATTAGAGCCTATGGGGCTGATTACGCTCAAAAACGGCGCGGGTGTTGTCAATGCTAAAAACGCGGTGTCTGCCGGTGTGCATGAGGGCGTTTTGGAGGAAGGAGTTAACGAATATGAAAAGAGCATTTCATTGCGGGCAGATGAGCCGGTGAATGTTGTGCTGACATGGTTTATGCGGCATACGGCAGGGTTGTCGCATACAGACGAGACGGTTGCAAACAGCAATTTGGAGCTAACTGATTTGAGCTTGGAGGTTTACTGTCCATCAGGCTCGCCTGTTGCAAGCTCAAACCACAATATAAACAATACGGAGTATGTCAGGTTTACGCCGCCCTCGGACGGTCAGTACAAAATAGTTGTCAAACGATATAATAGCCAATCTGCCGGAGAAAGATTTGCCCTGTCTTGGGGCAGCCTGGGCGAGGCTGTGACAGATGAGCCATGCTGCATAGACTACGGTTCCGGTGATGTAACTGTCAGTGCGGGCGGTGTGGCAATCAATCTCAATAGATCAACGATCACCTTAGGAGGCTTTGTCCCTGCCGAGTTCGATATTGGCAACGGCAAATGGAGGGCCGCGGGCGATACATTTAGCGATCAGGCGAAATTCGCAAAACTTCTTAACAAGGGCATTGAGCTGAGGCTTAAGGATGCAGGAGGGACAGTAATAGCCCTTCCGAAAATCAACAAATCCCCAACGCCCCCCAAGGTGGAGGTTAATTATGGAGCTGCTGCCGGAATAAAGAGCTGCCATGGTGATTTTGATGGCCAGTGGCTTCTGTTCACTAGGGTCAAAAGGGGGCAAGCCCCTGCGGTACTCAAGGAAGGTATGCAAATCGGCATTGCCGGACTGAACGGCAAGGGCAAGCCTGGCAAAACGGTCGACACCAACGGCTGGGGCAAATTCCAATCAGACGGCGGCATTTGCGTAAAGCCAATCGGCGAGAAAAACGGCAAGCCTGCCGTTGTAAAAACGGTGTATTTTTACAGGATGGCACCAAAGCCGAACGGCGACGGCAGCTTTACCGCGGCAGGTAAGCCTAAGAAAATCAAAGTAACAGGCCAGCTGAAGCCGACTAAGTATAATCCGGGCAAGAGCAAGGCCAAGGCAGACAATACATATGTCAACGGCGCGCTGTACGCCAAAAAGACGGAGCTTACGCTGGCCGCGGGCGACCAGGTGTGGCATGGCGCAACGGCTAAGAAGGCGGCAACGGCGGTGCAGATGGTGCGCGGCTAAGGTGAACCTGCCGCCGGGGGGGGGTTAACTGCCCCGATCATTCGTCAAATTGCACAATATACATGCTGTGTATATGTATATAACGCCAAAATTTAAAAAAACGCTAAAGTATTGCCAAGGATATTACGATACTAAGGTATAAGGCGGGATGGTACCCATAAATTGAGCTTCAGACAAAAAAATCACGACACCTCAGCTAAAAAAGGAAGGATGATTAACATGACACGCATGAACCTGAGAAAACCATTCGCAATCCTGATTTCCCTCATTATGATGGCACAGCTTGTCCCCATACGGTCCTTTGCCGCGTATAGCGGCGATCTTGGCGAATATACCCTGGAGTCCGGGCAGATTGTATTCGATGAAAGCCTGCAAGGTTATTTATTCGACAATATTTCCCCGGCAAATTTCAACCTATTTATGGTGCGTATGGCTATGGGGTATGATGCCATGCTCGACTTAGTAGGCGGGGCACCAATGAACGGCCAGAAGATCACCATAAAAATATGCAGCACCCTAGTGGGCAGGCAGCATATGCACCCCGGACAGCCTTACATATGCTGGCCAACAACCCAGGTTGTTGGAATCTTGAAAGAGATTCACAATGATATTGATAACTGGTGGTTTGCCGGTACCATACACGAACTGGGACATATATTTGACGATAACGGTGAGGACACATGGAATTTTCACAGCGAGGGCTGGGCATCATTCAAGGCATTTTATGCAATTGAGAAGCTGGGAGGGAAAACAGACGAAGGCAAGTCAGTTATGGAGCATATTAATGGCTGGTCTATATGGCCTAATTATGCAACCCTTCTTAATGATTACAACGTTAGCGATGCCTGCATAAAGGCGTTTGTACACACCTTATTTGTCAATGACCCTAGCAATTACCTTGACTATGATGCCGCCAGCTTTGAGCGCGGCTGGAATACTCTGTCGCAGGTATTCCGCTCTTATTCAGATCCAACATATCCCGCTTCTGAGCCTGCAAACCATTTAAGCGACCGTGAACGAAGGCTCACTGATTTTATTGAACGAATCGCATATGTTCTGGAAATGGATGTGGATACATATCTGGCTGAATACGGCACTGAATTCACTCAGAAGCTTCATTCGGAAAAAATCCCGCCCAAGAAGGTCAGCGGTGACTGGGAATATACAATTATAAACAATCAAGTTGTTGTCACCAAATACACCGGAACCTCTGCAATTGTGAACATACCTCAATCATTTGAAGGAATTAATGTTGTTAAGCTCGGCGAACGCTCGTTTAGGGAAAATAAATTTATCAAAACAGTTATCATCCCCAATACCGTAACAACAATAGGTATAGACGGATGGTTCCCCCCGGGGGCTTTTCAAAACAGCACTCTGGAGGAAATAGTTCTCCCCGATAGTGTGACATTTCTCGGATGCAGCACCTTTGCCGGGTGCAAAAGCCTTAAAAAAGTAACCTTCCCTAAAAACTTCACGCTTATCCCGGATTGGTGCTTCGATGGAGCTTTTCAGGGGAATCCGATAACCTCCTTCGAGCTGCCTGACGGCATAAAGCGCATAGAGCATTATGCTTTTTGGGGCGTTGGGGCAATTACCCTTACTATCCCTGACAGTGTGACATTTATCAATGACACGGCATTTGACCAGCGTTCTGCCAACTTTACAATTTGCTGCTCAACTGGTTCGTATGCACATACATACGCACTGAACAAGAACATAAAGCTATGCCTTTGTGATGACAAGCCCACACCTTCCCCCGGTGTCGGTCCAACACCCTCTCCCGGTATCATCATAACTCCGCCTCCTGCTGGCTGTAATGACAACTGCGTTGACTACAACAACCAACTCGTTGACGTCATCGTAACCTCCAGCGGCACGCCGAAAATCAACCTCAGCAACGAAAGCCTTGACCTGGCCGGATTTGTTCCTGCCGAGTTCAGCATTGACGGCGGGACAAAGTGGAAAAACGCAAAAGCTGACACCTTCGGTGGCAAAAAGTTTGAAAAGATGCTCAACAAGGGCATGACCCTGCACCTAAAAGATGCAGGGGGCAGTACAGTAACCTTCCCGGTTGTAAACCCCCGTCCTAAGCCCAAACTAGCGATCAACTACGAAATCGCCGCATCCAGCGGGGCGTTCGGTCAGTGGGTTTTGACTGAAAAGAAAGGCACAACAGTGGTAAAAACCAACATACAAATCGGTGTTGCCGGACTAAACGACAAAGGCAAACCCGGCAAAATGGTAGATCTAAACGGTTGGGGTAAATTCCAAACAATCGGCGGCGTTTGCGTAAAGCCAATCGGTGAGAAGAAAGGCAAGCCCGCGGTTGTGAAAACAGTGTATTTCTACCGGGTAGCACCATCGGATGAAGGCGGCTTTACCCCCGGCTCTGTACAAAAAAAGGTGAGTGCAACAAGCCTGCTGAAGCCGGTTAAGTATAAAGTCGGCACTAACAAAGCCAAGGCAGACAAGACATACGTCAACGGTGCGCTGTATGCTAAAAAAACAGAGCTTACGCTGGCCGCGGGTGATCAAGTGTGGCACGGTGCAACGGTTAAGAAGCCGGCAACGGCTAGGCAGACGGTGGGCTGAGGGCAAGCAAGATGACAGATGCCATGGGGCCGCTCGTTCAGAGCGGCTCTTAGCTTCCAAGGTGATACATTGACATAAAGCAACTGGTCTGATAGAATGGCTCTCAATGGGAGGCGAGGCGCATGAATCGTTCCGCTAAAATAGAGAAAATAAAAATCCGTTTGCGTGACATGCTGAAATTTTTGTTGGTGATGCTTGCGTTTGCGCTGATGATTATTTCCAGTTATTTCTTTGGCGAAAATATTATTAAAAGCTTTCTCAAGTCGGAGACGGATAAAACGCTTCTGCTTGCGGAAACGCAGATTATCTCTGAAATGAAGGAAATTGAAACAATGCTGGGGGTTGTCGCGGAGGGTATGCGCGAAATGCTTTTGCATGGGGCTGCCCTTGAGGATGCGGAAGCGTACATGAAGAATATGGATGCATATGGGCGCGGGCAGAACATATCCGCCGGGCTGAAGGATTTTAGTGCCATGTTTGACATATTCGGAGGGGCAGTGTATGGTCCTGCTTACGGTGATTCCAGCACTGAATTTCGTGATGGGGACGATCCCCTCTGGCTTATTGCCGCCATTGAGGCAAATGGCGGAATAGCGGCCACCGATGTGGAAACGGACAGAACAACAGGCAAGGTATCGTTTTCATATGCCAGATGCCTCTTTGATGATAATGGAGAACGCATAGCCACGGTTTCCGCTAATGTATCACTGGACAGGATATTCGGGTATTCATCCGGCATTCACAGCGAAACGGATAATTACTGGGGGCTTGTTGATTCCGGCTTGAATGTAATATCTCACCCTGACATGTCTTTTTTGGGGAAGCAATTGCGGGACGTTGACAGCGGGATTTCCCTTTTAGCACCAGAGCTTGAGCAGGGGGATGCTATTTCAGAGCGCAGCATAGAAAACTATATGGGTGAAAGAAGCACCGCTACCACAAAGCCGCTTGGAAACGGCTGGCACTTGATTGTGGTCAGCCCTATCGAAAGCCATTACGCAGAACTGAAGCTTCTGCTGATGGAGCTTGCCGGAATCGGCTCGGCTCTGGCACTGTGGCTTTGCCTTCTCCTTGCGTGGAATTTGAGGGCAAGGAACAGGATGGGCGAAGAAAAAGCAACCCTTGACAATTTGTCGGCTGTATTGAACGGCATGGACACTATGGTTTATGTCTCCGACTCAGACACAAACGAAATTCTCTTTGCCAATGATGCTATAAAGGAATATTTCCGAATAGACAGTGATGTTATCGGCCAGAAATGCTACAAAATCTTCAAGGGCAGAGCCACTAAATGTGACGACTGCCCCTCCAGCAATATTGATGAAAAATCAGATCAGTCGGTTGTATGGGAGGAAATTAATCCTGAGACAGAGCAAGTCCGCCGGAATGTGGACAGATATATCAACTGGCCGGGAGGAAAAAGGGTTCATTTACAGTGTTCGTCGGACATGACCGACATCAGGCATATGCAGAATGAGCTGGAGGTTCAAAACCGTAGGCTTAGTCTGCTGATAGACGGCCTGGGTGCGGCTGTATGGGATTACAGGATTGATCCCGGGAAAAAATCGATAGACGCCGATAATGAGATATGGTGGTCTGAGGATTTCCGCAAGCTGCTTGGCTTTGAGGATGAAAATGACTTCCCGGATGTGGTAGGCAGCTGGTTTAACTGCATTCATCCCGAGGATCAGGAGGAGCAAAATACAATTTTTGCGGAGTTCCTGTACGACAAAACCGGGCAAACGCCTTATAACCCGACATACCGCATCAGAATGAAGGATGAGCGGTACATATGGGTCTCAACCTTTGGCTCCGCCTTCCGTGACGAGGAGGGCAATCCGCTGAGGGTGGTCGGGGCGACTGCCAATGTAACCGAGCAAAAAGAGGCTCAGGCGGTTGAACAGGCACTGCATGAATCTCAGGCTATGAGTAAGGCAAAGAGTGCATTCTTGGCAAATATGAGCCACGAGATACGGACTCCTATGAATGTTATTTTTGGCATTGTCGAAATTATGTACCAGAGCAAAAATTTGTCTCGTGATCTGGAGGAGGGTATAGATAAAATATACAGCTCTTGTGAGCTGCTGCTAACCCTTCTCAGCGATATTTTAGATTTATCAAAGGCGGAAGCGGGCAAAATGGAAATTAAGCCTGGCAACTACAATGTCGCAAGCATGATAGATGATGTCATTTGCATGAATATCACCCGGCTAGACAGCAAATCGGTTGCATTTGAGCTCAAAATCAATGAAAATATCCCTGCCGAAATAATCGGAGACAGTGTACGGATTAAGCAGATTTTGAATAACCTGATTTCAAATGCCTTCAAATATACCGAGGCCGGCAAGGTTACGTTGTCCATTGATATTGATCCTGGTGAAATGGGGGATGGGCCGGTGCTTATCCTGTCGGTGCAGGATACCGGCTGCGGAATGACAAGGGAGCAGCTGGAGAAAATCTTTGATGAATATTTCCGCCTGGATAAACACGTTAGCCGTGTGCTTGACGGCGCGGGGCTGGGGCTGGCCATTACACGGAACCTAACCTCCCTTATGGGGGGCACAATTACCGCGGAAAGCAAGGTTGGCGAGGGTTCGCTGTTTACCGTGCGCTTGCCGCAAAAGTCTGCGGGGCTGTCAGATATTCTTGGTGCCGAGACGGCGAGAAACCTCCGTACTCTCCGCATAGGCTACGCCAGGCAGAAGAAAAGGGATAAAATCGTTAGGGAGCAGATGCCATACGGCAAGGTTCTGATTGTTGACGATGTGGGGACCAACCGCTATGTTGCGGTAGAGCTTATGAAGCTGTACAGGCTGAAAATAGACACTGCCGTAAGCGGTTATGAGGCTGTGGATGCAATCAAAGGCGGCCAGGCATACGACATTGTGTTTATGGATCACATGATGCCCGGAATGGACGGAATAGAGGCGACAGCAATCCTGCGGGACTTTGGGTATACTGCCCCGATTGTTGCCCTGACAGCTAATGCAGTGGATGGGTCGGCGGAAATGTTTCTGCAAAACGGCTTTGACGAGGTGCTTTTCAAGCCTATTGATATACGTCAGCTGGATTTAATTTTGCATAAGCTGGTACGTGACAAGCAGCCGGAGCATACCCTCAAGGATACTGATACTCAGCCGCAGACTCAGCAAGGAGTCATTGTCATGCCGCAAAGGCAGTCTTTCATAGCCGGAAGAAAAATAGATGGCCTGGATATACCCAAGGGCCTGCAACGGTACGGCGGCAACGAAAGGGCATATATTAAAATATTGCGCACATATACCTCAAGTGTCAGGGAAATGCTTGAAAAAATTAACACTGTCAGCAGTGAAACGCTTGCTGACTACCGTATAATTGTCCATGGCATAAAGGGCGCGAGCTTTGATATTTTTGCAGAGCAGATTGCAGGCAAGGCCTTAGCCCTTGAAAATGCCGCCAGGCAGAATGACCTTGAATATGTAAATGAAAACCACCAAACGTTCATTGACCTTGCCATGGGTCTCGTTGACGGCATCAATGCCGAGCTGGATGCTATTGAGCGTGAAAATCCAAAGCCCAAAAAGGCCAGGCCGGACGATGAAATGCTCCTAAAGCTGCTTGGGGCATGCAAGAGCTATGATATGGATGGTGCGGATGCCATTATGGAGGAGATAGAGTCCTGGCAGTATGAATTTGACGGCGGGCTGGTCGAATGGCTGAAGGACAATATAGACAGGGCGGACTTTTCAGATGTAGCCGAAAAATTGTCGTATTTGAGTGACGGCGGGGATAAATAAAATACATTCATTGCTTCATCCGGCTTATCATTACCGCAAGGCGCATGGCTACGCGTGTCAGGAAAAAATCATACAGCAGGAAGAACACATTGAAAGTCACGGCCATTGGAAGCAAAACACCGTTGTAGCTCTCCAGGATAGCCGGAAAAATCAAGTAAAACAGCAGTACCGAGGCCCAAAAGCCGGCGTTGGCGGATAAAAGCTTCAAGAGAAACGATAGCTTGCGATGCCTTTGCGTTTCACATAGGCTTTTAAGGGTAGGATACAGGCCGAATATGCAGAGATACAGCACCGGGGCTTGTCTGCCGGCAAACAGAACAAGGCCCAAGACAGAGGCACACGCCCATGTCAGAAGCCCTGCGCGCCGGCTTTTGCCGTACAGCATGGCGGCTAATGGGCAAAGCCCTGCCGCCGCCGAAAGGGTGAGCTCGAAAAAAGGGAT
Organism: Oscillospiraceae bacterium; assembly: GCA_009777475.1. Lineage (GTDB taxonomy): Bacteria > Bacillota > Clostridia > Oscillospirales > UBA929 > UBA929. Next base: position 9,490 of record WRLU01000014.1, read on the forward strand.
TGCCGTAGATAAAAACATCAGCACGGCAGAGGATGCCGCCATCATAGCTGAAAAAGTCAAATGCTTTAGCTTCATTAGGCTTCCTCCATTATCTGCCCTGCCCTCATAATCTGTTTAGCCTATTTCCTCATTTGCCATTTCGGCAGTTTTCACTGTTTTTCGTGGATTGGCGGAAGGATTCGGGTGGTTACACTAATTCTGCGCAATGCTATTGCGCAGAATTAGTCCCTTCATCGGATAAAATGCTTATAATACATACCTGAACGCCTCCGCTTTCCTGCAAACGGCGGTTGACAAACATACAAAGGCCTAAGCCGAGCAATACCCCAAAACCGCCGCCTAATGGGTGGAAAATCCATCCGATAAAAAACAATGCTATCGGAACCAGGTATAAAAGAGCGGCCAGGGCAAGAGTGCTGCCTGTTTTGCTTTCAATTGTTACCCGGTCGCCAGGTTTTGCCTTAACCGGATTGCGTGCCAGAGCCTCAACAGGCTCATGGCGGGAGACACACTCAGCGGGGCAACCGCTACACCCACGGGCGCAAGCCGACTGGCGGCACACCCGCACCATGCAAAGCCCGGGTACTACTGACTTGACTACAATCGCTGTCTGTGTCATAGCGGCACGACACTAATTGTTACGGTGTATTCCTTGCTGACAATACCGTTGGGCAATTTTCTTATGCTTATTTCTGCCGGGTCGGTTCTTGTCCCGGGGACGAGGGTTTCGGAGGATAAATCCAGGGTGACCTGAATATCCTCAGGGGCGACCTTTGCGACTGCTTTTTCTTCACCTCTAATAGTAATGTCCATTTCTCGCGTGACTATTTCTATTTTGTGACCGGCGGGCGGGGTGGCTTTTAGTGAAATATTTCTCTGGCCGACTGAAAGAGTACGCGTAACTGCCCCATGAATTTTAATCTCGGCTTCTATCTCGCTAATTCCGGTTTCGTTTGTCACACCCTCGTCAAGCACAATCGGATAAATCCGGGTTTCATCCCCGGTTAAGGATGTCAGATCCACAACGCCTAAATCAATGCGTTCAATGTTTTTAAGAGTTTCTGCCTCGCCGGATATGAGAATAGAGCCAATTTCCTTCATATTACCGGTTTCCTTTTCGTTATAATGGAAAATGTAGTCGATGTTGTCCCTGCTGATGCCTCCGCCTGGATTGAAGGAAAGCTCTAACGGCACTGTCTTGGTGTAGCTCACAGATATAGTCAAAAGAACCTCATTGTCATATTCCAAGAGAGAGGCTCTTACCGGGTCGATGACCTCACCCTCGGAATCAACAAAGCTGAAGGATGAACGGTGGCTGACCGTTCTCTCAAGCTCGTAGCCCTCATAATAAACTACTGCCGCCTCAATTGAGTTTAGTATAGATACCGGACCCTTTACACGAATTTTCTCTGGCTCAAAGAGGTGCGGCTCCATTTTGTAGCCTTCGGCGGCAACAGTGTTTTCGTTTTGCAGCTTTATGTCAATATCCCTCTCATCGACCGCATCTACCTCTAGGGTTATTCCGGTGGGGACATGGCGCTTGGCTTGTACCGAGCTTGTGAGAGGAAGGCCAGTTATCTCGTAAGAGTAAGCTCGTACCCCGGCATAGGGGAGCTCGCGGGAAAAATCTATAACCGCCTTCAAATCATCCCTGTTGATTTTATATAAGTCTAAACGGCGGCCTTCGTAGGTAATAGAAACAGTTTGTGTCCAGCCGTCAACAACCGCTAAGCTACGTGCGTCCAAATACCTGTCGCTATTCAAAAATTCCAATTCAATGCCGTCTACGGTTATCTCTGCTAATGGGTCTAAAACCACCGTGACATATGCCCAGAGGGAAACGGCTGTTAACAAGGATATAAACCAGTAGAAAATATTATATTTCTTTATCCAGTTTATCATTCCGCCTTCCCCCTTCTTTTCAAACGGTGGAAAAATCCTGCAAAGCCTTCGGGTGCTTCCTTTTCAATTGCGGGAGCAAGCTCTATACGCAAGAGCTTTTCAAGGGCCTCCGGGGTTAAATGCCGTTTCAGCATACCATTTGTTACAACTGAAATAGAACCTGTTTCTTCTGAAACTACAACGACCACGGCATCGGAATTTTCGCTCATGCCGATTGCGGCGCGATGGCGCATGCCCAAGTCGCGGCTTAGCTTATTGTCAGAGGATAAGGGGAGCATACAGCCGGCACAGATAATTTTACCGCCCTTGATAATTATTGCTCCATCGTGCAACGGTGCCTTAGGGAAGAAGATATTCTTCAAAAGCTCTGTTGTAACAGCGGCATTTATCATTGTTCCGGTTTTTACAACGTCTGTTAAAATAACCCTACGTTCAAACACAATTAAAGCACCCTGGCGGCTCCACGACATAGCACGGCAGGCCTCTACCGCCTGTGAAATTTCTTTTTCGGTATCATAGGCTTCTGTACGCCCAACGAGGCTAGACAATGCTCCGGCACCCATTTGGCCTAACATTTTACGCAGCTCTGGCTGGAAGATGATGATAACAGCCAGCAAGCCTACCTGCAAGGCACTGTTAAGCAAAAAAGTCAGAACATTGAGGCGCAGCAGCTCTGAAACCCAGAGCAGCAAAATTAAAACTAAAAAGCCTTTAAGCACACCGAATGCGTTTGATTTGCGCAACAGACGAATGCCGAAATAAACTAACACAGTTACGAGCAAAATGTCCGCCGCGTCCATAATGGTCATAGTTGAAACATAGGCCCGGATGTTATAGTACATATCATTGAGAACACTTCGTATAAGGTCAAAAATCACGCCGTGTTTCACCTGCCCTTCAGAGTCTGATTTTTATTGTAGCACAAGATAGGGCGTATGTGAAGTACCCATATACAAAAAAAATTATGTCAGCCGGGGGCGATTTTAGTTGATTTACAGGGGTGCCCTGCGAGGGAAGAAGGGTCTTGAAAAATTGTTATAAAAGTGTATAATATACATGGGCTGCCGATTCGGCCAGTTTTCCGCCGTGAGGACTTGAAAAGGAAAACTTTTAAATAATTGAGGTGTGATATATTGGATAAAATTCCAAAATGGTTTATCGGCTGCGATGCGATGTATGAACAGTCAGATACTGTGCTTTTTGGCGCACCATTTGACTCTACCGCATCATTTCGGCCTGGATCCAGATTTGCCCCCCGGCATATGCGTGAGGATTCCTGCGGTCTTGAAACCTACAGCCCTTATCAGGACAGGGATTTAGAAAACACTAGTATTTTTGATGCTGGGGATTTAGAGCTTTGTATCGGCGACACGCGGACCGCACTCGCTCAGATTGAGGGCTTTGTGTCACAGTTGCTGCACGAGAAAAAACGCCCGGTCATGTTGGGCGGTGAGCATTTGGTTTCACTTGGGGCAATACGCGCTATGTCTAAACAATACCATGATTTGCACATTATACACTTTGATGCCCACGCGGATTTAAGGGATAGCTATCTGGGGACAGAGCTTTCTCATGCAACTGTCATCCGCAGAGTGTGGGATATTCTCGGCGATGGCCGCATATATCAGTTTGGCATACGGTCGGGCGACAGAGGTGAATTTTTTTGGGCGGAAAACCGTGTTCATACACAGAAATTCAATTTTAACGGCTTAGAGGATACGGTAAATGCTCTCAGAGGCAAGCCCATTTACTTTACCTTAGACCTTGATGTGCTTGACCCATCGTGTTTTCCCGGTACAGGCACACCGGAAGCCGGAGGGGTAAGCTTCTCTGAATTACTAGATGCCGTGCTCCTGCTAAAACCTCTAAATATAGTCGGCTTCGATATGGTTGAATTATCTCCGCCGCTTGACCACAGCGGTGTGTCCACGGCAACGGCTTGTAAGCTGCTGAGAGAGCTTTTGCTTTTAGGGTCTGTTTAGTACCTTGGGGAGTCTATGCATGATAATAACCTAAGGCTTCTCTACCAAAATAATATCATCGCCAATTCTTACGATAGCAGGCCAAGGGATGATGATATCATCTCCTCTGCCGAAAATACCGAAGTATTTACAGGCACCGGGGACAATAATGGCACACAGATGTCCGGTTACGGTATCTATCTCAACATCGCAAGGGTATCCCAGGCGGCATCCATCGCATACGTTTACAACTTCCTTGCAGCGTAAGTCCGTTATCCGGCATGGCTTCCGCATACGGCAACACTCCTCTTTTTACAATTACGATAACGTTATATTGTATGAGAGGGGGAGGGGCAGTATGCTTGCCAATTTACCATCATCAACCTCTGCTGCTTGGGCACTGGGCCAAAAGTATCCATCCCGGATAACATTGGTCTTTTTGGAGACTATCTTCGTTGTCAGCATCGGTCCACGAAAAAATGGCGAGGAATCTGCCATTTAAATAGGCAGCTTTCATCGGTTATCCGCTCACGCTTTAATTTCCGGGGAGGTCTGCTTAACAGGCTGTATGCATTTTGTCGGGCATACCCCAATGCAGGAATTACAGCCGGTACACTTTTCATAATCAATCTCGGCGAGGAAATTTTTAACCTCAATGGCACCGTCAGGACACACGCTAACGCATTTGCGGCAGCCGATGCACGCGCTGGAGCAGCTTTTTCTTGCGGCGGCACCTTTTTGAGTGTTTTTACACTTTACAACAGGCGACACGCCATCTTTTTCCATCGCGATAAGCCCCTTGGGGCAGGCTTTTACGCAGAGACCGCAGCCGCTGCACAGATCCGGGACAATACGAGCAAGGTCATCGTTTATACAAACTGCAATGGGCGGCGGAGGGTTAAGGGAATCGGAGTGTTTTTGGCAAGCGTCACGGCAGTCACCATAGCCAAGACACCCGAATGGGCAGGTGCCTTGACCGCCGAAAAGCTCGGCGGCTGCCATACAGGTTTGTATGCCGCTGTACTCCATTTTTTTATTCATGGCAGTGCTGCCGCCGGCGCAGTGGACAATAGCGCGCTGATGCTCGAAGACGCTGGATTCAATTCCCAATATTTCGCCCAGTTTTTTTGCCGCTTCGGCACCTCCCGGAATACACAGTGTTTCGGCTGGAGGAGATTCCGAGACAAGTGCCTTGGCATAGCCTGAACATCCGGGAAAACCGCAGGCACCGCAGTTTGTCATAGGGAGTATTTCCGTAATTTTTTCAATCCGATTATCACTAGGGCTAACCGCCATGAATTTAGACGCCGTACACAAAACAATGGCACAGACAGCACCGATTCCGGCGACTAAAACAGCTGCGTAAATAATCATCATATCCATGTAGTACCCCCCCTTAAAATCTGGGCTTTCAATGCCCGAACAGATTTTCAACAACTCCGCCGAAGGCAAAGAACGAAAGCGAAAGAATTGCCGCTGAAATAAGTGTAAGCGGAATGCCCTTGAAGGAAGGGGGCGGATCGGCGTTTTGGGTATGTTCCCGGATCCCCGAAAAAAGTATCATAGCCAAAAAGAAGCCCCCTCCTGCACCTAAGGCGTTTACAACAGCCTCGAAAAAGGTATAATCGTTATTAATATTTGTAATAGTTACGCCAAATATAACGCAGTTGGATACCATGAGGGGGAGAAAAACTCCAAGAGCATCATGCAAAGGCGGTATATATCTTTTTAGTATGATTTTAGTAAGCTGAACTAAGGCTGCGATAACAAGTATGAATACAACGGTCTGTAGATAGTCAAGTCCTTTTTCGTGAAGTATATAGTGCTGTATAGGCCAGGTAGCAGCTGTGGCGATAAGCATGACAAACATGACTGCACCGCTCATTCCGGCAGCATTTTTGATTTCCTTTGAAACTCCCAGAAAGGGACACATGCCCAAAAATTGGCTCAAAACATAGTTGTTGACAAACACCGCACTCATCATAATTACAATCATATGCTTGACATCCATTATTTACTGACCACCTTTCCCACAGTTATGCTCCGAAGGACAGCCGGCACAACCGAACTCAGTCCTTCTAAGGGCTTTGCCGCGTGATACTTTGTTTACAATGGCAATAAGGATGGCGAAAACGACAAAACCACCAGGTGCCATAGTGAAAATCGGGATATTATAAGTTGACAGCAACGGAATAGAAATGCCGAACCATGTCCCCGAACCTAATATTTCTCGGATTGATGCCATAGCGGTCAGGGCGAGTGTAAAGCCTGCTCCCATCCCTAACGCATCCACCGCCGAATTTATGACTGAGTTTTTCCGGGCAAAGACCTCGGCCCGGGAAAAAACTATGCAGTTAACGACTATAAGGGGAAGGAAAATCCCCAAGGCTTGATACAGAGGGTAAGCGAATGCTTCGACAAACATCTGGACGAAGCTTACAAATCCGGCGATTAGTACAATATAGCATGGTATACGCACCCTCTTAGGGATAATGCCCCTGGCAGATGAAATGGCAATGTTGGAACAGATGAGGACAAAGGTAGCCGCGATTCCCATTCCAAGGGCATTTGAGGATTGGGTTGATACCGCTAGTGCCGGGCATATGCCCAAAAGAGAGACTAAAACCGGATTTTCTTTAACAAGCCCATTTGTCAGGATCCCTAGCTTTGGTGTTTTTTTAAGCCTTGTCAAGACCTCGCCTCCTTTACAATTTCAAAAGCATCCAGGGCATCTTGTACTCCTCTGATGTATCCGCCGGAGGAAACAGTTGCCCCGGTCAACCCATCAAAGCGTTTGCCTTTTTCCTCTTGTGACATTGCTTCGGCAAATGCTTTGTCGCCAAATCCGGGGGTTTCGTTATGTTCTAATACTTTGTTTCTGATGCTGCCGCCATCATTATCTATGCCGCACATAAGCTTAAATTCCCCGCCGTAACCTATTGCATTTACTATGAACACAAAGCCGTTTCCAGCTGAAGACTCATAAATTTCTGCAATTGAGTAAGGAAATTTATGATCCTTAAGAGTTTGGTAGATAGGGGTGAATTCCCCGGCATTAGGGATGATTTCTGCCATAGCCTCACCTTCTCTCTTGCTAGCTGCTTCTTCAATGATAGGACGAGTTTTAAAGTTGCCTAGCGCAAGCATGCCAGATATGAAAAGGCATATGAATGACAGGGCAAGAATCGGCTTGATAAAATCTTTTTTCACACTCTAGCACCTCCTAAAGCTCTTTTTGCGGCAAGCTTGTTGATGTACGGCACGACCATATTCATAAGAAGTATCGCAAAAGATACCCCTTCCGGAAAATTGCCGTAAAGCCTGATCATCATAGTAAACAATCCGCAGCCTATGCCGAAAATAATACGTCCGGTATTTGTCTGGGGGGTCGTGGCGTAATCTGTAGCCATGAAAAATGCACCTAAAATTAACCCTCCGCCAAACAGATGATACAGCGGGTTCCAATTGTCAAACAACGCTAAGATAAACACAGTTAAGATAAAGGCAACAGGTGTATGCCATTTGACTACACGGCGGACAAGAAGGTAAATCCCGCCTATGAGAAGGGCAATAACAGAGGTTTCACCCAGGCATCCGCCGCGCATGCCTATAAACATATCCCATATTTCCGGCAAAACACCGTCCGATCCGTGCATGACCATAAGGGGTGTTGCGGAGGAGACAGCATCGGCCGGGATTGGCACCCATTTCGTCATAGTTGTTGAAAAAGCTACAAACATGACCACACGTGCCGTTATTGCGGGGTTAGCAAAGTTTTTGCCCAAGCCTCCAAAAAGCTGCTTGACTCCGATGATAGCCACTACGCAGCCGATTACCGCTTGCCATAAGGGTATTTCAACTGGCAAATTAAAGGCAAGCAACATGCCTGTTATAACCGCCGACCAGTCTCTTACGGTGATCGGCTTTTTCATAAGCCTTTGATAGAGCCACTCTAAGAAAACACAGCTTGCCACACAAACTGCTGTGACAAGGGCGGCCCTTGCGCCGAATATGACGACTGAGGCGATGAATGCCGGGATCAGGGCGATTACAACGTCAAGCATAATACGGCCTGATGTAATTTTTTCGTGTATGTGGGGGGAGAAGGATACCATTAATTTATTCATTTCCTGCCTTCCTTCCATATCATTTCTTTTGCAAGCGACATGACCTGCGCCAAAGGCCGTTTGGAGGGACACAGATAGGCGCAGGAGCTACACTCGGCACACATTCCGGCTTTATATTTCTTCAGCAGTTCAATGTTTTTCATCTCAAAGGCATCTTCTATGAAGGACGGCATAAGCCCCATTGGACATTTGGAAACACAGCGGCCGCACTTAATACAGGCAGTTGGTTCAACAGGCCGGGCGTCTTTTTCAGAGAGGGCAATCAACGCACCAGTGATCTTTAGGGTGGGCATGGCCAAATTAGGGACGGCCTTACCCATCATCGCGCCACCCATAAGAATTTTTTTACAATCCTCTTTCAAGCCTCCGCAAAAGTCAAAAATCGCGCCTATTGGAGTACCAATAGGCGCGATAACATTTTTGGGAGTGTTTACGGCAGAGCCATCCACGGTCACGCACCTGGAAACTAAGGGCATGCCTGTTTTTATATACTGGGCGAATACCGCAACGGTTGTGCAGTTGATGACAACACAGCCAACATCCGGGAGGCGTCTGCCCTCTGGCACAATCCTGCCTGTTACATTGTAAACAAGAATCTTCCTTTCGCCCTGGGGGTAATTGGCGGGCAACACACGAACACTTATGCCCGGAAGAGCCATTGTAAGCCCCTGTAGCTTTTTGATTGCTTCGGGCTTGTTGTTTTCTATGCAGATAAGTATTTTACCGGGATCCAAGTATTGTTGCATCAACAACGCACCATCAACAACGTCTTGTGCGTTGTCAAGCATTGTTCTGGTGTCTGTCGTGATATAGGGCTCGCACTCCGCGCCATTGATCAATATGTAGTCAAGCTTGACCGAGGCTTTTAGGGTGAGCTTGTGCGAGGTAGGGTAGCCTCCTCCGCCCAGGCCGATAACCCCGCTGTCTTGCACCGCCACTAGGAACTGCTCTAAGGCTTTGACCTTGGGGGGGGTTATGCCGCTAAAAATGGACTGCTTGCCGTCTGAGGTAATCGTGACTGAAACTGCTTCTTTCCCTGTGTTTGGGTCAATTTCGGAAATGCTTTTAACTACTCCCGAAATACTTGCGTGAACGGGGGATGATCTTGCGCCATTGGCCACGCCCACTACCTGCCCAACGGCAACACTATCCCCAGGGCTTACAGCGAGCCTTGCAGGGTCGCCGGCAATTTCCTTCATATTAAGGGTGACTTCAGGAGGTGTTGGGATGGCTTCAGGCCTGTTGCCTGCCGTATTCTTAAAATGGGGTATCGGCAAACCGCATATTTTTTTCACCCTAGCATCATCTCCTTTGAATAGTTCACAGCATTTTTAATAATGCCCCACCACAGGACACCAGTATATCAAACCCAAAAGGCTCTGTCAAGGGTGAAAATTTGTTTTCCGGAGCTGTTGTTTTATGGATAATACCGGAATGCAGCATTTACACCAACAGATAAAACACCGCTGACATCACAACAAAAGCTATAATAGGAACGGCAACCCATGGGCGCAGCCTTTTCCAGCTGGCATGGAGGGTTTCCGAAAGGTGCTGGCACCAGATTCCTATAAATCCTGCCCCCGAGATGAGTGTTGGGGCAATATAGCGGAAATTCATGGTGCAATGTGCAGGGAACTCAACGTAAAAATACACATAAAACGCAATTTGAACAAACCACAAAGCTGCCAGCGCAAGTCTTGATACGCGGTTCGGGGAAGGTATTTTGAATACGGCATAAACCATTGCTAAGAGCGACAGACATACGATTATCAGCTGGGCGATTGCCATAAAGTGCATTAGAATTTCAGGCAATGTATTAAAAGCCCATTCGCCGAAAAGAGATGTTCTCAATGTTGATGTGGGGAGATTGACGGCAGCTCCCTCCAGGTTTTCTCCCGGGTAAATTTCCGTGAAAAGCCTGGGGATTGGAAAGGCTATGAAACGGCTGAAAAGGGAAGCGTCCAAGACATGCTGATCGCCGCCCCATTCCGGAACATATCCTAAAGGCAAATCGAATAAATAAAGCCTTCTGATTGGGTGCCAAAGCCCTATTGGGAGTGAAATTAAGCCAAAAAGGGCGAATTTGGAGCCCAGTGTAATAAAATTGCTTTTTGATGGCAGACCCCACCCGCATCTCCCCTGCCGTAATAGTTTTACTATAAAAACAGTCGCGATGACCGGTGCCAAGGTAAAGGCACTGGTCTTTGTCATAAGGGCAAGACCTGTGCATAATGCTAAAACAGCGGTGTTTTTTGAATCAGAGCTTTTCAGCCATTTGAGCAACCATAGAAATGCTGAGGAATAGAGCAAAATAAAAAGCATATCGTTGTTGATCATCCCCGAAAGAAGGATGGGGAATGGGTGCAGGGCTACTAAAGCCAACGCCCCGAGCAAAAAACCGTCCTTCAAACGCAAATGCTTGAATATACGGTAAGCTACCAACATGAAGCAAGAGGAGTAAAACGCCGTTACATATTGCAGGCTTTCATTAATTCTGTCTGGGGTGAAGCTCATGCGTTCGCCCAATCGGTAAAACAGCCCCAAAATCATATGGTGCAACGGAGGGTGGTAAAATTGACCTGGAGCAGATTGAGGAAGGCTAAATGATCTTGCGAAGTGATAGACATAGCCGAAATGACCATCGCCTTCGGGCGTTAAATGCCCGATGTCGTGCTGGCGCACCCCTATGCCTGTGTATAGAACATAAGCAATCCTAACTAAGAGTCCGATTGCCATAACCAAAGCCGCTGCCCGGCGGTATGTCAGGCGATCATTCATCCAAAGCCAAAATCCAAATGCGGCTACAGCAAACACGCCACCAATCACAAGCAAGCGGAGATTATCGGAAAGGAAACCGTGAATTGTGGTATCGATAAACAGCCACATAAACAAAAACACCACGCCGAACACCCAGTATGGGCTTGAGCCTAACCATCTGCAAAACAGAATAAAACGCTTAAAATTGACGTCAGTTCTTGGACTCATGGTAATCCTCCTCGGTGTTCACATTCCATATCGCGCTTTTGTCCGTGTTGCCGGTTTTAATGCAATTTACGGCTTCAAAGGATGTTGCCATTGAATGATCCATGTTGTTGTAACGATGCTGCCCGTTTCGCCCGACACAATAGAGGTTTGGTATGGTGTCAAGAAATTCGCGTACGCGGTAAAACTCCGGATAACTTCCGAAATAGGCGGGATAGGCCTTCTTGACCCGCTCTCTGTGCGAGAAAAGAACATCCTTGCCGTTTGCAATGGCACCAATTTTCACGAGCTCTGAGACGGCAAAGCTAATATACTCATCATCAGGCATTCCCCAGGACCCATCCCCTTCGCGGCAGAAATATTCCAAACCAATCCAAACGGTATTTTCAAAATCCTTGACTAAATAGGGTGACCAGTTGTTGAAAATCTGAATACGCCCCAAGGCAACAGATGAGTCTTGCACATAAATCCAGCAGTCAGGTGCAATGCCCCCTGCCGAGGGTGCCTTGGTTCCGTTGCGAAGTAAAAACTTATCGGAGGGAAGAAGCAATCCTACTGTTTGGAAGTCACGGTACGGCAAGTCGCCCGAAATTCGGCTGATGTCACGGGGAGGATCGGTTAATGCCTCGGTTAAATCCTTTATGGGCATAGATGAAATAAGTATTTCACATGTGAATTCCGAGCCGTCCTGACAAATCACCTTGACCGCAAAACCGTTTTCATCCCGCTCAATCCGGGTGACCTTTTTCCCGGTATAGATAACGCCGCCGAAATCTGTGATTTTCTCCGCAGCTCTTTCCCAGAGCTGCCCGGGTCCTAATTTGGGGTAGGAAAACTGTTCAATTAGGGAGGTTTCAACCTTGCGGTTTTTTACCCCGAATATTTTTCCGAGGACATCCTTCAGTACCGCTGAAACAGAAAGTCCCTTTACCCTTTGCGCACCCCATTCGGCGGAAATTTCACGAGGGTGCCTCCCCCAAAGCTTTTCGGTGTAGCCCTCGAAGAACATGGAGTAGAGTACTCTGCCGAAACGGTTTATGTAGAAGCTTTCCAGATTATCCTCCGGCAGCTTTTTTACAGCGGCGGAAAGATAACTAAGCCCGGCGCGCATAGTTGTGAAAATACCCATGCCCTTAATTGTATTGAGACTTAGGCTTACCGGGTAATCGAAAAATGTGTTTTTGTAGTAAATCCGGCTGATTCGTCTCCGGGTCAGCATAACAAGGTCATTTTCTTCGGGATCGGCCCCATTGGGATCAATCTGAACCTGGCGTTTCAGCAAAATATCATCGCGAGCAGGGGCACCTTGACCCGGCATCAGCCTTGCCCACCAGTCGGTTACCCTCTTATCTTTTGAGAAAAAACGGTGACCGCCAATATCCATGCGGCTGCCGTTTGCATTTACCGTTCTGGATATACCGCCCAAGGAGGAGCTTTCCTCCAGCAGCGTTACCTCATATCCCCCGGCTTGCAACAGCTCGTACCCGGCGGTCAGCCCTGCCGGACCGCAACCTATAACTACAACTTGTTTATTATTCATTTTATATCCCTACTTTAGCATAGTAATTGTTTGCTGAAACCAAGATACCACAGATTACGGCTGATAGCAACCCATGCTTTTATATCGTATGTGAAAAGCCTCATTTTCCGGCAAGCCGAAAAATGAGGCTTTTGTGAAGAGGTCTATTTTATGAAGCCGAAACAGTAACCAAAACTGCATTGCTTTCTGAGGTTATGTGAAGAGTGCCGATACTGTTGGTTACCCTTACGAAATAATAGTATGTGCCAGCCGGAGTTGTTGCTGGTATTGCGAGTGTTGCCGTTCCCGCCGAGGAGTTCATGGCATCGGTAATTATCTCCGGGTTAGACTTGTTGGTGTCGGTGCATGAGTACCAGCGGTAAGAAAGTGTGCCGCCTCCTGCGGGCGTAGCGGCCACGCTTATAGAGTCTGCCGTTCCGAAAGTAACACTCTTATTCGCTATTGGCGGTATAGTGGGGCCGTATCCAACAGTCACCTTTGCGGCATTGCTTTCCAACGACAAATCAATAGTCCCAATCCTGTTAGTGACCCGGACAAAGTAGTAATAATCCCCGGCAGCAGTGGTATTTGGTATAACCAGTGTTGCGGTGCTTGCCGATGCGTTTTGCGCATCAGTAATCATTTGCGGATTTGCCTTGCTTGCATCTGAACAGGAATACCAGCGATAAAGGAGATCCCCTCCGCCTGTAGGAGCGGCAGTTACACCCAAGGAGCCTGTTTGCCCGAATGTTACAATTCTATCAGTCAAAGGCGTTATGTCCGGGGAGTATCCCAGCGAAACCCTGGCGGCACTGCTTTCAACAGTTACCTGGTCTTTGCCGTCTTCTGTTCCGGTTACTTTGGCAAAGAAAAAGTAATTCCCCATCGCTAAATCTGTTGGTATTTCAAATATCCTGCTTGCCGCATCGTCGATTTTAACCGGGTTTTCTTTTTGAGCATTGTCGCATGAATACCATTCATATGAAAGCTCGCCGGTGCTGGTTGCCGTTACAGCAAGAGTTCCAGATGCGCCGACCTGCAATGTTACATTTTGCGGCTGCTGGCTTATATTTACAATTACGGTTGTTGCAGGAGGTTCAACGCCCGGCGGGCAGAACCATGCGTTTAAAACAACATCCTTGCCCCCGCTGTCTTTCCCCCATTGGAGTGCAATTGACCCATTCGCACTCGCGGCAACCCCGGTGTAGCTTGTTCCGGTTTTACTAGCCTTGGCAGTTGCCTTCAACCGTGCAATAGCAATGTTCTCCTGACCGGCAGTAAGCTTAGGTAGTCCGCCCCATTTATTGCCGGCGGAGTTGAATATCTCATACTTTTTGTCAAGCTTAAACACTCCATTCAACATCAATGACTCCGGCGAATCAGACAGCGCGGCACGCGGGGCAAGAGTTATTTCCTGCACCCTGCTAACAGGTTTTTTAGCAGTGGCAACTGTCCAAACAGACATAAGGGTCTCATCGGAACCGAGTATATCCCCGATAGGCACGCCTTTCAGCTCGGGCATACCCTTTTGGTATAAAGTGATTGTGTCATTTATTTTGACAGACATTCCGGCTTTGGGTTTAATAATTTCTTTTTTATAGTCGGCTTTCAGCTTAGGCTGTGCGAGCTGACCTGAGGCTGTTACTTTATACGAAGCCCCGGCTGCCTGCGCGCTGCCATCGTTGCCGCCGACAGGGGCAACTCGTATAAGGTAAATGGTTTTTACAGGCTTTTGCCCTTCCTCAGTAGGCATAACATTTATGCCTTGACCATCCTTGAACCGACCATATCCATTGCCATCGGGATTTTTCTTGTCGGCAGCAGCCACAGCAATTTGCAGACCGCTGACATCAGCGGCAACAGTTGCTTTCTTTTCGGAAAGAATCCACTGACCCGTGGTTATGGATGTGCTGTCATCGTAGATAGCGTAGTTGATAGCAAGCTTAGCCGCCTTGGGTCGTCCATTGATTTTCGGGAAAGCAATAATTGTCGCCCCGTCAACAGCCGGGTCACTCCCCGATTCCGCTTTTCCCGCTATAGGCTTGGCGGTTTTTTTGTCAACTTCTTTGTCTGAAAGCATGAGAGTCAGGTCCTTTGCCAGCAATTTGCCTAAATTAAAAGAAGCACCGTTTTGCCACTTAGCCCCGGCATCAAGGCTGAAGGCGGCAACAGTAAACCCGGATGGGGTGGAAACAGTTTCGGCTGCAAGGTCAATAACGGCACTGCCTTCGTCATATGTATTGGCATCGCCGCTTTGAGTACTGTCTTTAACCGGAGTAGCCGTAACAAGGGAAGGGATACTGCTTGCATAGTCTATATTGTGATTGTTTTCTACCTCCGTATCTGCTGCCACAGCAACAGACAAGCCCGCAAATGCCAGTGAAAACACCATCACGACCGCCAGACTGAGCGATAACCATCTTTGTTTCATTTTAAAATACCTCCATCTTATAATTTTTTACTATCCCTGAGCTTACGCGAGTTCCCGGATTTTTCAAACAGGAAAGTCATAAATCAGGCTAGCAATTAGAACTATATCATACTTCGGGAAATTTTGCAATAGAAAATTTGATTTATATGTTAGGCCAAAGGTAAAATTCGCCAAATTGTGAGGATTTTCTTGACTTTTATTTTCAACGGTGGTATAATTGACAGGCTGTGTTAACGCTTGCAGAAAAGAGGTAGGGGATTATGCTTAAAATTATGTATAAAATTTCGTCTAGTTTTTGGGGCATTATCGCATTTGCTGTATCTGCTGTTCCAGCAATAATAGGTGTGTTCCCATTCAACACCGAAATAAAATTTTTACTAGTTGGCATTTCCGCTTCGGCAGTTATAATCTTGGTTATAGTAAAAATTTGTATGAGTTCATATACAGAAGTACCTAAGATTGAAGCCTGCACAGTAGCAGAAGCCAGATCAAAATTAAGAGATGCTAAGCTCAGGTTTTCTTCTGATTTCATTGCAAACGATACTGAAGCTATTACTTCTCAAAAACCTATAGCAGGTAATATTATGAAAAAAGAAGCTATTATATCTGTTGAAATATATTCAGAATTGTGCCGCGAAATTATTGAAAAACAAACATTGAACATAACATCAGAAAATTATAAACATTTAATCATTCCTAAGCTGAATGCAAATAATGAATGGCTCAATGGAGAGATTGAAAGAGATATTACATACGAAAACGGAATCACATATCGCGGCGAATATAAAGATGGAGTACCTAACGGCAAAGGTGTATTAACATTTGCAAATGAGAATACATACGATGGCGATTTTGTAGATGGAATGCTTACCGGCAAAGGTATATACACATGGGCGGATGGGAAAATATATGAGGGCGATTTTGTAGATGGTAAACGCCACGGCAAGGGTGTATATAAATCGACAAGTGGGAGTACATACAATGGCAATTTTGTATGTGATAAATACCAGGGTAAGGGGGTATACACATGGGCGAGTGGGAATAAATACGATGGCGATTGGGTAGATGGTAACCGTCACGGCAAAGGTGTATTAACATTTGCGGATGGGGATAAATGTGAGTGTTATTATGTAGATGGTTTACGCAATGGTCATTTCACACATTACTATAACGATGGAAAATATGATATAGGAACATATAAAGATGGAGAAAGACACGGAACATTTCTTTGCTATGATGAAGCCGGGCAGTTGCTGAGAGAAGAAAAGTATGAAAACGGCAAGCGCAAATAAGCCGTGAGATAGGTTTTTTGAGGCAGTATCAGGCTTTCTTTAAAAACGGCGCGGCTGATTTTTGCAAAAGCTTTCTCGTGCCGCTTTCCTCAAAGGCAATTTCAAGCAACACATCGCCTCCCATAGGCTCGGCAGACAAAACAAGACCCTTGCCGAACCGCTTATGGGTGAGACAGTCGCCCTTGCGGAGGGCTTCGAGGGTTACAGGTGAGGTTGGGCGTGCAAGGCTTGAGCGGGAAACGCGGTCAGCTGGAATAGATGGTTCCTTTGCTTTGCCCGCAATGTAGGTTGTGGCGGCAGACTCACTCTGTGCCGGACGGATTTCGGCTTGCAGACCCATCTCACGGATAAAACGAGAGGGAGGGTTGTACATGGTAGCTCCGAACAGCATTCGTTCTTTGGCAGCAATGATATACAGCTTTTGCTTTGCCCTTGTTACCGCAACATAGCAAAGCCGCCGTTCCTCCTCTAGCTCGTCAGGATGCGGAATGGCGCGGGAGGAGGGAAAGATATTTTCCTCCGCCCCGGCGATAAATACCGCGGGAAACTCAAGCCCCTTGGCAGAGTGCATGGTCATCATAACCAGGGCATCGTCTCCTTCGCTGTATGTTTCCAAATCGGTAAACAGCGCGGTATCGTCAAGGAATCCCCCCAGAGAAGCATCCTCAGGCTCGGCTTCACAGTACTGGGAGAGATGGCTTTTGAGCTCCAGTATATTTTCCAGCCGTCCCTTGGACTCTTCATCACCTTTATCCCTAAGCATTCTTGCATAGCCTGTCTGCTCTAAAACCTGCTCATAAAAATCCGGCAGTGTTATACCGGAGGATAATTGCTCCATCAAAAACTCAACGATTCCCGCAACGCGTGACAGGGTACCGGCAATTCGGGAAAGCTCAGGATATTTGCCGGCTTGCTTGATTATCTCGAAGCAGCTGCTCTGGTCACGCGCTGCCAGGGCGTGAATGACCTCCAGGCTTTTTGCCCCCAGGCCGCGTGCCGGGACGTTGATGATACGGTCAAAGCGCAAATCATCATGGGGATTGTGGATCAGCTGCAAATATGCCATTATGTCGCGAATTTCAGCACGGTCGAAAAACCGTGTGCCGCCGATGACTTTATAGGGTATTCCGGACATGCGCAGGGTGCTTTCAATGCGGTTGGACTGGGAATTCATGCGGTATAAAACGCAATGGTCGCCAAACCTCCCTCCTTGGCGTACCCTCTCTAAAACTGCTTCGGCAATAAAGCGCGCCTCATCGTTTTCGTTGACGGCTCTGTATATTGAGATTTCCTCGCCCCGGGTATTTTCGGTACGCAGGGTTTTGCCCTTGCGCCCCTGGTTATGCCGTATTATATTATTTGCTCCCTCTAAAATCGCCTGTGTAGAGCGGTAGTTTTGCTCTAAACGGACGACCCTTGCTTCGGGGTACTGAGTCTCAAATGACAAAATATTTTCAATTGTAGCACCGCGGAATTTATAAATGCTCTGGTCATCATCGCCCACAACGCAGAGGTTACGGTGTTTTTGTGCCAGCATGGATATTAAGTTGTACTGCAATTTGTTGGTGTCTTGGTATTCATCTATAAGTATGTATGAAAAACGCCGTTGCCAACGCTCTAAAATCTCGGGGTTTTCGCGGAATAAACGCACAGTTAGGGCTATTATATCGTCAAAATCCAACGCGCCGGAGTCTTTTAGCTCTTTTTGGTAACGAAGGTAGCATTCGCCTATAATTTTATAATAGCTGTCGTTACCGGCATCCTTGACATATTCCGCCGGATTAACTTCAGCATCCTTAGCCTTAGATATATGTGACAAAATAGCCGGGGGAGGATAGCGTTTGTCATCAAGATTAAATTCCTTGATAATTCTCTTTATAAGACGTTTTTGGTCGTCTGTATCATATATTGTAAAGCTTTTGGGGTAACCCAATGCCTCAATGTCGCGCTTCAGGATACGCACACAGGCGGAATGGAAGGTGCACGCCCATACATCATGCCCATCCTGGCCCAAAAGCCGTGACAGCCGTTCGCGAATTTCGGCGGCGGCTTTGTTTGTGAAGGTTATTGCCAATACCGCCCAAGGGGGTGTTCCGTTATCTATTATATTGGCGATCCGCAGGGTCAGCACGGCGGTCTTGCCGCTGCCTGCTCCCGCCAGCACCAAAAGAGGACCCTCGGTGTGTCCGACAGCCTCCTTTTGGTAAATATTAAGGTGTGATATATCAATCATTTGCATCCTCCGGGGCTTCCGGCAAGTGCCCCGGCACGGTATGTGCCGGGGCATGACCGGTTTAATTAGGCGGTGTGGTTATGGGGCTACACCGCCGCCAAGGTCAAGGGTTGCCCTTAAGCTGGCAGGCTTCTTGGCGGTTGCCTCTTTCCAAAGTGTAATGTTGCCAGTGAGCGGGCCAGCCGGATCGTCCGGAAGGGGAACAAAGCTGATTACTCCCTTGCCCGCGCTTTTGGCATCGCTCATACGCCAGATAACCCCTGGTTCAGTGAGCGGGTCGGTTAAGCCTCCGGTTTTGCTTTGCGGGATTTTGGCGGAAACTAACCCATTGGAGTCCTTGAAGTCATACAGCCAGATTGTTCTTCCTATCTGCCAGCTTTTTGTCCCGCCTATACTGGGGCTATTGCTATCGTTGGGCGGGGTGTCCCCGGTGAAGATAATGTCGCCGGTTTTGAGCTTTACAGACTTAACCTCGGCCTTGCCGCCCTTTGCCGCTTTGACCGCAAGCTTAAACGCGGGTTTTTTCAGCTCGCTTAGCGCGGTGATTTTCTTTTGCTTGCCGGGTGACGTAAACGTACCGTCAAATTCTCCCGAGTCCTTGTCGAGGTTCACACGAGCTTTAAGCTTGGCGTAATAGATGGTTTTAACCGGTTTGGCACCTAGGGTTGGCTTGACCGGGATACCATCATCATGGCAGAAGTATCCCCACCCTCTGCTGTCGGGTACCTTGAGTGCTTTGCCTGTTGATTCACTTACATCGGCAACGGCTATGTGCAGATCATTTAACACCGAGTCTACCTGCGCCCGCTTTTGCCCAACGGTCATTGAGGCAAAGGCAATTGCGGTGTTAGGAAAGCTTTCGCCTTCTGCGGAAATGGTTTTTTGTTTGGTGAGCGATGCTGGTGCCAATGTCCAGTCGCCCGGGGTCCTGCCGGTAATATCGGCATAAACAGCGTAGTTTATGGCGAATTTTACGGTGGGCTTTGCCCGCTTATAAATTTTTGGGAAGGTAACTGTGTTGGCGGGGCCGATCCACCTGCCATCAAGGTCTGTTGCCAAAGGCTTTTTCTGCTTGGCTATGGCACTGTTTGCTGCCTTGTATGCCTTGGCCTCCGTCTTGTCTGTCAATGCGGGCATCTTCCAGACCGGAGAATCTGAAATTACCAGATTCATATCCTTATTTAAGAATTTCGAGAAATTGTTTTTGCCCTTGCTTGTTCTGCCATTAAAGGGGTTTTTGTCATTCTCCAGGTCAAGAATCGCGGGTTTAATATCCTTCCACTTGACCCCGCCGTCTGTGCTGTATGATCTGATCACAAAGCCCTCGGGGATGTAAAGCAGCTCCTTGGTCAGGTTGATGTCGAAGCCAAGGCTTGATGAGTTGAGCTTCTGTTGGCTCTCAGCATGGGTAAGGCCGGATACATCAACATGTATTGAGGTTTGATCGGTGCGGTAGGTTTTGATCTCATCAAAGACCGGGTCGCCGTTTGCATCTGTCTTTTGCACCATAATCGGGTCACCGTTCGCATCGACAGCCGGATTGCCGTCAACATCGACATCCTGAACCATAATGGGTGTTTGTACAACGTCAACAACAGGATTGCCATCCTCGTCAAGGACGTAGGAGCCTAAAACCGCGCCATCGTTGCCGTTTCCATACGCCATGACATCATCGCTGTAGTAGTTTATTCCGTTGTCGCAGTTGGGAATCCTGTCAACGATGTATTTGGCGATAGCGTACCAAATCGGGTACATAAATTTCTGATAGCTTTCCCATTCCTCGGTCTGGTAGTAGTTTTCCAGTGCTTCTTCATAGTCCTTAACGGCTTGGCTGTATGCTTTTTCACCGTATGGGTCTTCCTCGCCATCGCCGGTAAAATCGGTTCTGTCAGGTGCTTCTGGTTTGTTGGGATAGCCAGGATTGGTACCCTCTGCACGGACAGTCTTTCCCTGATCCCCTAAGAGGTCGTAGGCGTCTGCGCCTCCCGGCTGTCCATCGTTGAGCAGATAGTTGTCTGTGTCTGTGATGTAAAATATGTTGTATTCGGTGTTGTTGTCACGTATGAAGCCAACTGCCCGCATAGTGTCGTCTGTGCCTCCCTGGGTGATACGGTCTGAAATATCGCCGTCTGTCAGGTCGATTAGATAGTTGGTATGCTCCTTCTTGAGCTGTTTGCTTGCCGGGTCGTCTTCATCAGCTAGGGTGTTTGCCTGCTCCAGTGCGTCAATCAGAAGCTCCTTGGGCGGCATTGGCGTAGGCGGTTCCCAAGAGGGCGGCTCGAATGAAGGCGGCTCAAACGAGGGCGGCTCAAACGAGGGCGGCTCAAATGAGGGCGGCTCAAACGAGGGCGGCTCAAATGAGGGCGGCTCGAATGAAGGCGGCTCAAATGAGGGCGGCTCGAATGAAGGCGGCTCAAACGAGGGCGGCTCAAACGAGGGCGGCTCAAATGAGGGCGGCTCAAACGAGGGCGGTGGCGGAACCGGGGGCTCAAACCCGCCGATAATCTCCATTTCGAGCTCTGAGAATGTAAACTGGGTTGCCCTGTTGCAGCCATGGCTGCGGTAGCTGACTGCCGGACCAAACCCATTGAAGGGCATGGGCGCAAGAGTCTGCGACAGCACCTCAGTCATTCCTATTGGAAGCTTGGTCTCCTGGTCATAGTCAATGTTGCCCTTGTCGCCTAAGTCTGCTTGATAGACCTTAAGGGAGGTGGGTGAGATGGCAATGTTGATGTACATATCCTGCCACCATTTGCTGGAGGTTTTTCTGCTGGCTGTAGTCCTTGAACTGCTGTAATTGCGATCTTCAAGATCTGTTGTATAATTGTCAAGGTCTATAATGGCTAAGGGTTCATCGAATATCGCGCTGTTATTGTTATTGTTCCGTTGAGTTGCATTGGTAACTGCCGCATTGTTGTATATGATGGGTCCGGTGCCTATGTTACTTGCTCCAATTCCTGTGGTATTAAAAGCTCCGTCACCCGTGGCTGAGCTGGTACCCATATGGCGGTGAAAATTCTCGGCTGTTACTCCGTCCCTGATTTTGAGCAGAACTATGGAGGTAGGGGGGAAGGTACCGGGGGCAAAATGGTCTGTGCCGGAATCGGGATAAACATATGCCACATAGTATCCTGATATAATTCCTTGGCGGTTAATCCCTGCATTAACCAGGAAGCCGGCACCAAACAGCGTGTGAGTGTTGACTGCACCGCCAAAGACGTTAAACTTGACCAGCTTGTCGGCCCCGGTCAGATCTGCATAGCAGAACTCTTCATCCCCATATTCAGGATCGTTGTTGTAATTGGGTATTTTACTACCGCCAATATCTTCGAAATAGAATTTTTTCATATTTGGGTCAATGTCGGGAGGGTAGTAGGCAAAGTCAATGTACCTGGAATTGGCGTAGCCTACAAAGTCCATTTTGGGCTTTGTAATATCGTTGCCCTCGTCATCCTCCCCGACCTTTTCGTCTTGAACCAAGATGTGGCGATCAAAGGCACCCAAGGTTGCGGCACCCGCAGTGGTGTGACCGCCTGTAAGCTGAGGTGTTCTGTTGACCCACTGTTCTAAAGTCATTCGGGGCAGCTGGAATGTTGTCCATTGAGTAGAATGGGTTCCTGTACCCGAAGTGCCGCCTGTGGCACTTAAATACGAAGTATTAGCTGAACTATCAGCAACATTATCAGCTGTGCTGACCTTTTGCGCGTGCAGGAAAAACGGGCGCAGGCTACGGTTTGCTATGATATCTCCGTCCTCAAGAGTATCGCTGTACAGCCCGTAAAATTGTTTGCCTGATGCTTCAAGTTTAACAGGACCCGGACCCACGGCTTCATTGGCAAAGGCGTTTCGGGTAAAAGTCTGCTTCCAGTTGTAGTTGTGAGGATGCCCGGGGGTGGTAACGCTTCCGGAGAGATTACGCCAGAACGAGTTGTTTGCACTGACTCCGGGGTTGTATATGAGAGAAGTGAAATTATTGCCGTTATAGGCTGTGCTGCCACTGCTGTTGATATTGCTGTTGCTGTTATTGGTGGTAGCGTTGCCTTCAGTACCTCTCCTGTACCAATACCCGCTGTCATAGTGGTCGGCAACCACCCAGCTGCTCATATCAGCAACAGGGAGCTTAACCTCTACAGGCTCAAATGAGGGCGGTTCCCAAGAGGGCGGTTCCCAAGAGGGCGGCTCCCAAGAAGGGGGTTCCCAAGAGGGCGGCTCCCAAGAAGGGGGTTCCCAAGAAGGGGGTTCCCAAGAAGGGGGTTCCCAAGAAGGGGGTTCCCAAGAAGGGGGTTCCCAAGAAGGGGGCTCCCATGACGGCGGTTCCCAAGAAGGGGGTTCCCAAGAGGGCGGTTCCCAAGAGGGCGGCTCCCATGAGGGCGTGATGCCCTCTACCTTGATGCCATCGGTTGTAAGTACATCAATCTGGTTATCACCGAAGCCCTTCTCCTTGAGGGTGTCGTTGATAGCGGTGATGAGGGAGGCTATATCAGGATCATCCCTCCAGTTGTTTAGAATTACGTTGATCTTTTGGAACTCGGGCATTTGCTCGTTGCCGGCCGCTTGCGCGGGAGGGGAGAGGAATAACCCCGCCACCATGATGAATGCTAAAAATTTGCTCAGGGTTCTGTTGAAGCTTGCTCTTTTCATTTTTCCCTTCTCCTTTCAAGTCTGAGGGTTTATATTGTGCCTGGCTCTATTGCGCCCCTGCGAAGATGCTCCGGCAGATGTGCGCGAACCGATAGGGTACACATATATTATATCGTACGCTTCATCCGAGACTTTAACGAATGGCAAAAAAAATTTGAAGAAAATTTTTCCGCTCACCGCATTCTTGCGGGAAAGCCCCCTACCTCAAGCGTACTATACCATAGTCTATGCTCCATGTCAAGCGTGAGGCAATAAAAGAATTATGATGGGAAGCTCATGTGCTTGACAAGTCCCCCTGGGTGCATATATAATGGGTGATAATTATGAGGATTGAAAGGGGAAAACATTCATATGTCTTACACTAACGAGGTATTGCGAGTAGCATTGGAACGAAATCCGGGGGAGGCTGAGTTTTCTCAGGCACTCACCGAGGTTATGGAGGCCCTGGAGCCGGTATTTGAGCGACATCCTGAGTATGCCAAAAATAAAATTGCCGACCGCTTGGTCGAGCCGGAAAGATTTCTTATGTTCAGAGTTCCGTGGACCGATGACAAGGGGGATATTCAGGTTAACCGCGGATTCAGAGTGCAATTTAACAGCGCGATAGGCCCATATAAGGGAGGATTGCGATTTCATCCATCTGTCAATGCTAGCATTATCAAATTCTTGGGGTTTGAGCAGATTTTCAAAAACAGCCTCACCGGATTGCCTATCGGCGGGGGCAAGGGGGGAGCTGACTTTGATCCAAAGGGTAAAAGTGACCGGGAAATTATGAGCTTTTGTCAGAGCTTTATGACAGAACTTTACCGCCACATAGGCCCCGATACCGATGTTCCCGCGGGAGACATAGGTGTTGGAGGACGAGAGATAGGCTACATGTACGGACAGTACAAGCGTATAACCAACCAATGCGTGGGAATCTTAACAGGGAAGGACGTTGCCTATGGGGGAAGCCTCGGTCGTCCGCAGGCAACGGGCTACGGCTTGGTTTATCTTATGGATGAGCTTCTCCGCCGCAGGGACGACAGCTTTGCGGGAAAGACTGTTGTTGTTTCGGGTTCGGGCAATGTCGCGCTATATGCCAGCCAGAAGGTCTTTGAGTTAGGTGGCAAAGTGGTGAGCTTAAGTGATTCGGACGGCTGGATTTATGACAAAGAGGGTATAGATTTGGACTTTGCCATGGATCTGAAGTTTGTCCGCAGAGGCAGGCTTACAGAATACAAATCTCACCGCCCTGATGCCGAATATCATGCCGATGGGCTTGTTTGGTCAATTCCTTGCGATATAGCCCTGCCCTGCGCTACCCAAAACGAGCTACTAAAAGACGGTGCGGGGCTTTTGATTAAAAACGGATGCCTGGCTGTCGGTGAGGGTGCCAATATGCCATGTTCGCCTGAGGCTGTCGAGTTATTTTTGGAAAATAAGATCATGTATGCCCCGGGCAAGGCGGCAAACGCTGGCGGGGTAGCGGTTTCTGCTCTGGAAATGACCCAAAACAGCATGCGCCAGTGCTGGTCATTTAGCGAGGTTGATGCCAAGCTCCAAACTATCATGTGCAATATCTGTGATCAAATCACCGCTGCCGCCGCCGAATACGGTCAGGCGCATAATTTAGCATTAGGTGCCAATATCGCTGGGTTTGTCAGAGTGGCTCAGGCGATGCTGCTGCAGGGGGCTGTTTGATCGGGCGGAATATCTTTCCGAAAGGGGTCTGGTTCTGCGTGGAAAAATTTGTAGGCACGTATGGCCTGTTGATTTCTGCGTTGCTTCTTTTGCTTTTGACGGGATGCAAAAGCGATGCAGACAGGTATGATCGTGCCCTCTCCCTGATGAATGAGCAAAGCTATGAGGACGCTTCCGAGGTTTTTTCCGGGATTTTGAAATATAAAGACAGCCGTGAAAAAAAACAAGAGTGTGATAATTACGTTCTGTACAATGCCGCCGTCCAAGAAATGAAAACAGGGAATTACGACTTGGCACGCGACAAATTCAGGGAATTGGATGGTTTTCTGGACAGTGCCGTCCTTCTCAAAGAAAGCAAAAACAATATTTCCTACAGTATTGCCCTTGCCCAGCTCAAAAGGGGCGATATTGAAAAAGCTTTAGGGTCATTTATGACCTTGGGGGATTTTAAGGACAGTGCCGACAAAGCCGAGGAATGCAGGAAATTAAAAACATACAACGAGGCTTTGAAAATCATGGAGCAGGGCGATGTGGAAACAGCACGAGCAGCCTTTAAGGCACTGGGTAGCTTTAGCGACAGCGAAAGGATGCTTAAAAAATGCCAAGATTTACTTGATGATGCCAGATGGGAAATTGCACTGCAAAAGAACAACTATGAAACATTTGCCGTATTTTTGCAGAATGAGGGCGGCAAATATTATCAGCAGGCATTGGACAAGTGCGATGAGCTGTTCTGGAAAGCGGCTCTCAAATCAGATGAACCCAAAACCTACCAGGAATATCTTGATAATTTTCAACAAGGCAAATACAGGAGAGAAGCGGTCGAAAGGCTCCGCCTGGCCGAACGCCAGGACGGCAAGGGTGATTACGATAGTGCCATGGCAGAGGATACCATTGTTGCGTTGCAGGCGTATATGGCGGCGTACCCGCAGTCAAGCTTGATTGGCGAATGTGAAAAGAAAATCGAAGAGATGCGCTCGAACCCGAAGTATTACGAAAGACTTTTGGCCGACCCAAGCGAAAAGGCTGTGAAGGGCTTTTTGAACAATTATCCCGGGCACGCTAACGAAAAGGATGCAAAGCGGCTCCTTGACCGCGGCAGGGGTACCCTTATGGAGCTTAGGGATAAAGGGATGATTAGTGTTACCGTAACAGGCCTGTCGAGTCCGTCAACCCAAAAATGCAGGCTTGCTATACAAAACTTGACTGTGTTTTCAGTTACCGTTACTATCCCGTATGGCACGTATTTTGAATCCAGCAAACCGGGCATAGAAAATATGCTGTCAACCAAAAAGCACACTATAACCATTGCGGCGGGCAAGGCATATCAGGCTGATATTGATACCGCAAGCATGAATATATCAAGGGGTCAGCCGGGTGTGGGCGACAAGTATGCCGTGAAACGCCTATCTAAAGCCCACACCCTTGTCAAGCTCCTGCAAAAGCTTGACAAGGCACCCGAAAGCTACTCTGTAACACAAGCTGCGGTTTGGATTATCGCCGATAACCCCTCGGATGGGGACTTGGCCAATTCCTTGGAATATCCTAACGGAAATAAGGTTATCAAAACTGCTGACATCAAAAAAGCCCGAGCGTTGATAAAGAGCCTTTCCTGACTGCATGTACGCCATTGACAAAAAAACATATAAATGCCCCGCCTTATTGTGCAATATGTGATAAACGCGCTTTTTTATATGCAAATTGTACAAGTGGGGAAGGGATTGTTTGTGCAAATAAACACCTTTACGAAATGATTTTAATGTGTTATATTTCTTTTGGGAGGCCGTGTAAGTGGTGTCCTGTGGCTTTGGGATTAAGCTACGTCTGATTTTAGGAGGGATTCACCTATGGCCAGCGTTATGCTGAACGGCATCTACAAACGTTTTTCCGAAAATGTGGTTGCTGTTTCCGATTTCAATCTGGATATTGAGGATAAAGAGTTTATTATTCTTGTCGGCCCATCCGGTTGCGGCAAATCTACGACTCTGCGCATGATAGCAGGGCTTGAAGAGATATCGGATGGCGAGCTTTTTATTGACGACAAGCTTGTTAATGATACTCCGCCAAAAGACAGGGATATTGCCATGGTTTTTCAGAACTATGCTCTGTATCCTCATATGACTGTGTTTGAAAATATGGCGTTTGCCCTTAAATTACGCAAGACCCCGAAAGATGAAATACGCCGCCGGGTAGAAGAGGCCGCCAAGGTGCTTGAGATTGAGCATCTTCTTGACCGTAAGCCCAAGGCTCTTTCAGGAGGTCAGAGGCAACGTGTTGCTTTGGGGCGTGCCATTGTCCGGCACCCTAAGGTCTTTTTGCTTGATGAGCCTCTCTCCAACCTTGACGCCAAGCTGCGGGCTCAGATGCGTACTGAAATCGCGAAGCTCCACATGAGGCTGGAGACAACATTCATATACGTCACCCATGACCAAGTCGAGGCAATGACCATGGGTACTCGGATTGTTGTTATGAAGGACGGCTTCATCCAGCAAATAGCGGCACCCCAGGATCTCTACTCCAGTCCAATCAATTTGTTTGTTGCCGGGTTTATCGGCTCCCCGCAGATGAATTTTATCGATTGCGTTGTCGTTGACCGGGATGGGAAGACCATTTTGGAGTTTGGTCAGGACAGTGTTATTTTACCTGATGATAAGGGCCGCAAGCCGGAGATTCTCGAATATGTCGGCAAGACAGTTGTTATGGGCATACGCCCCGAGGATATCCACGATGATCAGACATTCTTGGAGGATCACTCGAACGCTAAGGTTAAGATGAAGGTTGATTTAGTAGAGATGATGGGGGCAGAGACGTATTTGCATATGACCTGTCAGGGGCAGAGCTTTGTCGCTCGCGTTGACCCGCGGTCATCCTCCCGGGCGGGAAATACGGTTGAGGTTGCCTTCAATTCGGGGAAAATACATCTTTTCAATAAGGATACCGAGCAGACTATTACTAACTAATCCGGACATTTGTTGCACCCGACTGACTGTCAGGTAGTTTATAATTGAGGTGATTGCCATGTCTCTTGACGCTATTCGTGAGGTGACCCAAGCCCAGTCTCGTGCCGAGGCGGTCCTGGAGGAAATGAAGGAGCAAGCCCGCGGTATTTTGAATGATGCCGAATCTCAAGGCAAGGATATTATTGCCAAAGCCCGGCTCCAAGCCGAGCGGGAACAGGCGGATGCGCTTGCCAACTCAACCGAAAAAGCCGGAAAAGAGGTTGAGGGTATTCTTAACCGGGTACAGCAACAGGGCGAGGATATGCGGGAGACCGCACAATCCAACATTCCCAAAGCGGTTTCATTTATTGTTGAAAAGGTTGTGAACGGATAATGGCGATTGCTTGCATGAAGCGTTTTCACTGTATTGGCTTGGAAAACGATCGTGAAACAATTTTATACAACCTTCAGCGTCTGGGCTGTGTTCAAATTGACTCTCAGTCGGGACGCTTGGCGGATCAGACTTGGGCGGAGCAGGCCGTAAGAGCCGATACAGGATTGGCCGAGGTTAAGTCGAGGGCAAATCTTTTGCAAAGTGCTATAGACACTCTTGTGAAATATGCCGGAGCTAAAGGACCCGGGCTGATGGCTATGTTTACGCCCCGCCCATCCTTTGAGTTGCGTGACTTGAGTGACCCTGTGAAAAATAAGGATATGCTTTCAAAGGCAATGGAGATACAGACCTGTGCCAAGGAAATCGGTATCTTGGCTACAGAGCACACCAGGCTGGAAAACCGCCGGGATCACCTGATGCCATGGGAAAAGCTAGATATACCACTAGAAACCTCCGGCAGTGGTTTTTTGAATGTTGAATTTGGGAAATGTCCTTCATCTGTGGATGCCGCAGAATTGGCAGAGCGTTGCCAAAATGAAACCCTGTGCCATGTGGCGGTGATTAACTCTGACGCCGATCAGCACTATCTCTGTGTGATGTATCATCCTTCAGAGGGGCGCGAGGTCGCAAGGCTCCTGAAGCATTTTGGTTTTTCGCGTGAACAATTCAAGGATGTATATGGCCTTGCAAGCGTGAATATAGCGCAGATTAAGGCGGGGTTAAAGGAAAACGAGTTAAAGCAAAAAGAATATCAAGCAAAAATTTCGCAATTTGCAGAGCTTAGAATGGAGCTTCTTCAGACATTGGATGCAATTAATGTTGAGGTACAACGGCAGGAGGCGGCTCAGCGTCTTCTTTCAACAGGCTCTGCCTTTTGCCTTGAGGGCTGGGTTCCCGAGAATAAGACCTCCGCTGTTCAAGCTTTGGTGGAGAAGCTTGGCTGTGCGTATGAGTTTCGGAGCCATGAGCCGGAGGAGGAGGACGATGTACCTATACTCCTTCGCAACAGCAGGCTTATAGAACCGTTTAATATGGTTACTAATCTGTATGCACTGCCTAAGTACGGTAACATTGATCCCAACCCATTGTTTGCCCCATTTTATGCCATATTCTTCGGTATGATGTTCGCTGATATTGCATATGGCCTGATTCTGGTTGCATTGGGGCTTGTCGTAACTAAAAAAGCCAAGCCGAAAGGCGGTATGGGATATGCTTTTAGGCTTATGCAGATTTGCGGTGTGACCACTGTGATGTTTGGGTTTATATACGGCGGATTATTTGGGGATGCTGTAAACAAGGTTGCCGAAACATTTTTTAACCGCCCCGATATAACACTTAAACCTCTTTGGGTTTCCCCGGACGCAGAGCCCATGACGATATTGTATTTCGCCATTGCTTTGGGGGTGCTTCAGGTTTTAGTCGGCATAGGGGTAAGAGGATACATACTTATCAGGGATGGTCAGCCGGTTGCTGCCGCATTAGAAACGCTTCCTCGCTGGTTCCTTTTTGTGTCAATCGGGCTTACCGCACTTACCGGGCAAAGCAACTGGATATTCTCTTCGTTAATCATCTGGGTATTGACACAGGGATATGCCAAAAAGGGTATATTTGGAAAATTCTTTGGCGGCATGGCATCGTTATTTGATATTACCAACTATTTATCCGATGTTTTATCCTATTCTCGTTTGATGGCACTTGGCTTGGCAGGGGGGATTATCGCCAGTGTATTTAATGTTCTGGCGTCTATGCCGGGGGCAATTCCAATTGTAGGACCAATTCTTTTTCTCATTATATTCCTGTTTGGTCACGCCTTCAACATGGGCATCAACATCATCGGCACGTTTGTGCATGCGGCGCGATTGCAGTATGTGGAGTACTTCGCTAAGTTCTATGAATCCGGCGGGAAGCCATTCCGCCCATTGGTGGCTCAAACAAAATATGTTGATGTTACTGAAAGTGAATTCTGACCCCTCGTGGTTCATGCGCTTCCTCCGCGCAAGCGGTGAATATATAGTCTTGCTGCTTTAAGCGGCGGGATATCAAAGAGGGGAGTTCCAATCCCCAGAAAATTAAAATTAAAGGAGAGATATTTCATGGCAGAACTCAGTTTGTGGGAAATCATCAGATCCGGCGCGATGCTGGCAATTCTCGGCGCGACCATATCGGTCATTTTGGGAACGATTGCATCATCGAAGGCAACGGGGCGTGTGGGTGAGGCGGCTGTTGGCTTGCTTTGCGAGGACCCCTCCAAATTTGGCGGGGCGTTAGTGTTGCAAATCCTGCCATCAACCCAAGGCTTGTATGCGTTTGTTGTATGGTTTGTAGCTATTTTTATGAAAATAGGTACCGATTACGGCTGGGATAAGGTTTTTCTTCCTGTTGAGCAAGGCGGCATGAGCATGATTACTGGCGGTGCCATCCTGTTGGCTTGCCTGCCCGTTGCCATTGTCAGCGTTTTTTCAGGGCTGTATCAGGGGCGTTTGGCAGCTGCCAGCATTTCCATTCTAGCGAAAAAACCTGAAGCACAGGGTAATGCTATCGTAATGTGCGTAATGGTTGAATTCCTGATGATACTGGCGTTCCTGTCATCCCTGTTAGTGCTGTTCAGCTTGTAATTCAGCAGGAAACGTACTTTTAGAAGTTATCAGCGCGATTTATGAAAACCTCAATGAGGAAGTGATATTTTTGACCGGAATTGAAAAAATTTCCGCCAGGATTGAGCAGGATGCTCATAAAACCGGCCAAGAAGCTTTGCAAATGGCCCGTCAAAAAGCACAGGAGATTATTGCAGAATACCAGAAGGAGGCCGATGTCATGCGTGCCGGCATAGCTGAAAGAGGTGCGGCAAGTGCTTCAGACAATCGGCTACGCATGCTGGGTGCCGCAGAGCTGGAGTCACGCAAACGTATTTTGTCTGTCAAGCAAGAGCTTATCGGGCAGGTATACAAAAAAGCGGCTGTAGCTTTGCAGGGGCTGGGCGGAGATGAGCTTTGCTCGTTGCTGTCGCGCCTTT
The DNA here is from genome assembly GCA_009777475.1 of Oscillospiraceae bacterium. GTDB lineage: Bacteria > Bacillota > Clostridia > Oscillospirales > UBA929 > UBA929. The sequence goes on from WRLU01000014.1 coordinate 40,607, forward strand.
GTGCAGAAGCCTGCCAGACGGGCGATGAAAAAATTGTTTTGTCGCAGTCTGACTTTGATTCTATCGGCAAGAGGGTTTGTGACGAGGCTAATTCCTTACTCAAAAAAGAAGGAAGGAACGCTAGCCTTACGTTAGCTGAACCCCGGGAGATCCCGGGTGGCGGTGTTATGCTTTCGTCCGGCGATATTGAAGCTAACTGTACGTTTTTGTCCCTTGTCGAAACTCAAAAATCCTATAGTGTTGTTGACGTTGCCAAAATCCTGTTTGAAGAGGGGTGAGGGCTATCAAGGATACTGATTTTCTGACCTCGACTATGCGTGTCCGCTGTCGGGAAAAATATTTGTTTGACAGAGAGCGTGTCGAGCGGCTGATTGATGCCAGAGGTGATGATGAGGCCATCAAGGTTCTCAATGAGTGCGGCTACGGTGAGATGCAATCGCTGTCTAACGCTGAGCTTGACCGGGTATTAGGACAGTTCCGCGGTGAGCTGTATGCTTTTTTGGAGGAAATACTACCCTTTGATGGGATGTTAGACGTTTTCAGAGTGCGTTATGATTATCACAATGTAAAATCGTTGCTCAAAACATCTTCCATTGAGGATGAAGGCAGAGGGTTGCTTGTCCCATCCGGGCGTGTCCCGGCTGATGAGCTGTATCGTGCCTTTGTCGAGAGTGATTTCAGCGGACTTCCCGGGGAATTAACTGAGGTCATTCTCCAAGCCAGGGAGCTTTTAGCTCGTACCGATGACCCACAAAAGGCAGATTTTTTCTTAGACAAGGCCTGTCTCGAGGAAATGACTGCCTTGGCTAAAAAAACAAAAAGTGCCTTTTTGACCGATTACACGCGGCTCTATCTTGACATTCAAAATTTACGCGCACTGGTTAGGTCATGGCGTATTGGCAAGGATTCCGCATTTTTACGTTCAGCGTTGGTTTTGGGCGGTTATGTGGGTACCGAGGGCATTTTGCTCTGCCTCCAAGAAAACGGATCGATTTCCCAACTATATGCTGGCACGCCTCTTTCAGAGTTATCCGGAGAGGGGGAAAAGGTTGCCAAGGGTGATGGTGTCCTGACATACTTTGAAAAGTGCTGCGACAACCTGCTCTTGGAAAAGGTTGAGGAAAATCGTCATGTTTCATTCGGGGAGCAACCTGTTTTAGCGTATCTTCTTCTGCGTGAGGCGGAGATGACCATGCTGCGAACGGTGATTTCAGGGAGGTTAGCCGGCCTCTCACCGGGGGAGCTTCGTGAAAAATTGCGATTACATTATGCGTGAGCCGGATAGCAGTGCATGATATGCCAGCTCTTGGTGCCGTTGCGTGTACGCGCTTTATCCGTTATCTGAATCTGGGGGGGATTTCCCTTGCAAAACACATATAAAATAGCAGTAATTGGCGACCGTGACAGCATCTTAGGCTTTAGAGCCTTGGGTCTGGAAACACATTTTGCGGATACGCCGGAGCAGGCCGGGCCGATACTGTACCGTTTGGCACGTGAGGAAACAGCTGTGGTTTATATCACAGAGGATCTTGCCAATGGAATTGCTGAGGATATTGACCGCTACAAGGACAGCTTGACACCGGCGGTTATCCTGATTCCCGGGAAACAAGGCTCTCTCGGAATCGGCATGGCGAGCTTGAAGAGTGCGGTTGAACGCGCTGTCGGCGCGGATATCTTATAACAATTAACAATTGACAGTTGACAGTTGACAATTATTTTGTTCATTGCAAATTGTACGTTGAAGATTGCACATTGCCGGAAGGGGTGTTATTTTGGGCAAGATTGTAAAAATTTCAGGACCGTTGGTGGTGGCCGATGATTTGGCAGATGCCAATATGTTCGATGTAGTGCGGGTAGGGCGGCAGCGTCTTATTGGCGAGGTTATCGAAATGAGGGGCGATAAAGCCTCTATTCAGGTATATGAAGAAACAGCCGGGTTAGGGCCGGGCGATGAGGTAGTAACTACCGGTGCGCCGCTGTCAGTTGAGTTAGGGCCTGGACTTATTGAAACTATCTATGATGGTATTCAGCGTCCGTTGGAGGACATTATGAAAATAGGCGGCGAGGTTATCGACCGCGGTGTTGAGGTACCCAGCCTTGACAGGACGAAAAAATGGGCGTTTGAGCCTTGTGTTCAGAAGGACGAAGAGGTAGAGGCCGGAGATATTTTAGGCATTGTAAAGGAAACTGTTTCGGTAGAACACCGGGTGATGGTACCCAACGGTGTCAAGGGGAAAGTTAAGGAAATAAAATCCGGAGAGTTTACCGTTGAGGAGATTGTATGCGTTCTTGAGGACGGTGACGGCAAAACCACTGAGCTTTCCATGCTTCAGCGTTGGCCTGTTCGTATCGGCAGACCCTATAAAGAAAAAAAGGAATATGAGGACTCGACTGAGCCGATTATTACCGGGCAAAGGGTTATTGATACATTTTTTCCTCTTGCCAAAGGTGGCACGGCGGCAGTTCCGGGACCATTCGGTTCGGGGAAAACGGTTGTTCAGCACCAGCTTGCCAAATGGTCTAATGTTGATATAGTTATCTATATCGGCTGCGGTGAACGCGGTAACGAAATGACCGATGTTTTAAGGGAGTTTCCTGAGCTTAAGGATCCCCGAAACGGTGAAAGCCTGATGAAGCGCACAGTTTTAATTGCCAATACCTCGGATATGCCTGTCGCGGCGCGTGAGGCATCGATCTATACAGGGATTACTATTGCTGAATATTTTCGTGATATGGGATATGATGTGGCAGTCATAGCCGATTCGACTTCCCGATGGGCGGAAGCCCTGCGTGAAATGTCCGGGCGGCTGGAGGAAATGCCGGGTGAGGAGGGTTACCCTGCCTATCTTACCTCACGGTTGGCGCAATTCTACGAACGTGCCGGACAGGTATACACACTTGGCAACGAAAACCTTATGGGTACGCAGAAGCGCGAGGGTTCTATATCTGCAATTGGGGCGGTATCGCCTCCGGGCGGTGATATTTCCGAGCCGGTTAGCCAGGCTACTATGCGTATTGTTAAGGTTTTTTGGGCACTGGACAGCTCACTGGCATATCGGCGGCACTTCCCTGCGATTAACTGGTTGAATTCTTACAGCTTGTATCTTGGGCGCGTATCCGAGTGGCTTGACAGTAACCAATGCCCCGGATTCTCCAATGTCCGTCAGCGCGCAATGACTATTTTGCAGGACGAGAACAAGCTGGAGGAAATTGTTCGCTTGGTGGGTGTTGACAGTTTACCGCCGTCAGACAGATTGACCCTGGAGGTTGCACGCCATATCCGTGAAGACTTCTTGCAACAAAACGCCTTTACCGATGTTGACTCCTTTACCGATTTCGACCGTCAGTTCAAGCATCTTAACATTATACTTCTCTATGAAGAGCTTTCTGCCCCTATTGTTGAAAGGATTGACATGGACAAACTCTTTAACATTCCGGCACTTGAAGCCTTGGGCAGAGCTAAGTATATTCCGGTTGAAGCCTATGAAAAGGAATATAATAAGATTGAAGAGGATATCAGGGAGCAAATCAGTAGCCTTGAAAGGGGGGCATTGGCATGATGAGGGAATATCGTACCATACAGGAAGTAGCCGGGCCCTTGATGCTTGTCAGGGACGTTGAAAACGTTACTTATGACGAGTTGGGTGAAATTGAGCTACCAAGCGGGGAAAGAAGACGTTGCAAGGTTCTTGAAATAAACGGATCTGATGTCTTGGTTCAGCTCTTTGAAAGTACTGCCGGAATTAACTTGCGTGATTCTAAGGTTCGTTTTTTCGGACACAGTCTTGAATTATCAGTTTCGGGCGATATGCTTGGCCGTGTTTTTGACGGCATGGGGCAACCCACAGACGGCGGGCCTGACATTCTTCCCGAGGCAAAACGTGACATCAACGGATTGCCTATGAACCCTGCGGCGCGTGACTATCCCAATGAATTCATCCAGACGGGCATTTCCGCTATTGATGGACTGAATACATTGGTGCGCGGTCAGAAATTGCCAATTTTCTCGGGCTCCGGCCTTCCACACGCCAATTTGGCAGCGCAAATTGCTAGCCAGGCAAAGGTTTTAAGCGCGGATAGTAACTTTGCCGTGGTTTTTGCCGCAATCGGCATTACCTTCGAGGAAGCCGATTTTTTCCGCACCGAGTTTGAACGTACAGGTGCCATTGACCGCACAGTGCTTTTCATAAACCTAGCATCCGACCCGGCAATTGAGCGTATCGCGACCCCGCGTATGGCTCTCACTGCGGCGGAGTATTTAGCCTTTGATAAGGATATGCACGTTCTAGTTATCCTTACAGATATTACTAACTATGCAGAGGCATTGCGCGAGGTTTCGGCAGCACGCAAAGAAGTTCCTGGGCGGCGTGGCTATCCCGGTTATCTTTACACGGACCTTGCCACCATGTATGAGAGGGCAGGGAGACGTGTGGGCAAGAACGGATCTATTACCATGATTCCCATTTTGTCCATGCCAGAGGACGACAAAACGCACCCCATTCCCGACCTTACCGGATATATTACCGAGGGTCAGATTATCCTTTCGCGTGAATTGGATCGCAAGGGTCTCCGTCCCCCGGTGGATGTTCTGCCCAGCCTCTCTCGTTTGAAAGACAAGGGTATCGGCAAGGGTAAAACTCGCGAGGATCATGCGGACACAATGAATCAGCTGTTTGCGGCGTACGCCCGAGGTAAAGAGTGTAAAGAGCTTATGACCGTTTTGGGTGAGGCAGCTCTGACCGAAACCGATAAAAAGTATGCGAAGTTCGCGGATGAATTTGAGAACACCTATGTACACCAAAATTCCGGGGGGGCCAAGGAGTATACTAACCGTCCGGTCGTGGAAACTGATGGGGTCAAGGGTACCTTGGAGATAGGCTGGGATTTGCTGACCATTTTGCCTAAGGCGGAATTGAAGAGAGTTAAGCCGGAGCTTATCGACAAATACTATCCCAATGGAGAGCAGGGTTAAGGGAGTGTGACGGATATGCCAGATTATAAGGCAATGTACTACCATTTAGCAGGCCGTATGGCGGTTGCTATTGATGCTATGGAATGCACTGTTAAAACATTGCAGGCATCGGCAGATTCGCTTGTCGAATTGACGGAAAAGCTCAAGCTGGCACATCAGACCACCGAGGATATGTTTATTGAGAGCGATGATGAGGAGGGGGCAGAGGATGGCTAAATTGAATGTAAATCCGACTCGTATGGAGCTGACTAGGTTGAAAATACGGATTCGTACCGCTCGGCGCGGCCATAAGCTCCTTAAAGACAAACGAGATGAACTCATGAAGCAGTTTTTAGAAATAATGCGGCAAAACCGTATTTTGAGGGAACGGGTGGAGTCATCGCTTATGAAGGCACACAGTTCGTTTTCAGTTGCGGCAGCCCTGATGAGTCCTGAAATGCTGGAACAGGCTCTGCTCTATCCTAAACAGAGTGTTTCCCTGGGAATGAATTCTAAAAATATAATGTCGGTCAATGTTCCTGAGTACACTTACAAAACTAAGAATGACGATAAAGCCGATATTTACCCCTATGGATTTGCCCAGACCTCGGGTGAGCTGGATGATGCCTTAACCGAGCTTTCAGATGTTTTTGAGGAGTTGCTTGAATTGGCTCAGATCGAAAAAGCTATGCAGTTGCTTGCCCAGGAAATTGAAAAAACCCGCCGGCGCGTTAATGCCCTTGAATATGTTATGATTCCCCAGCTAGAGGAAACAATCCGCTATATAACCATGAAGCTGGACGAAAATGAGCGGGGAAATCTGACGCGCCTGATGAAGGTCAAGGATATGATGCTTCAGCAGGCGGGGTATGGGCAATAGCAAAACGTGTCCCTGGGTTGATGTGCCGGTGTGATGGAATTGGCAGACGTGATGGACTCAAAATCCATTGGTAGCAATACCGTGTCGGTTCGAGTCCGACCACCGGCACCACGAATAAGTCAAGCCCGCAGTCACAAAAATCCCTTTAATCAAATTATGAACTAAACCGCTAACGCGGTGGAGGGCGCAACGGACAACCCTATAGCCAAAAACAAAACATCCCCTTAAAATTGAAATGCGGCTCAATCGCCGCAAATCAAAAAAAGGGGATGTTTTGTTATGACAAAACAAGAAGCATTGCAAAAGATGTCGGATGACATCAAGCTCAGAGGACTGGCGAAAAGCACGTATGAGAATTATACGAGGAACGTGAAAAAGTTTTTGGCTTTTTGCAACCGCCCAATCGAGGAATTGGATGAAACTGATGTCAGGCGATTTGTCCAATTCTTGATTGATGAGGGCAAATATTCGTTGAGAACAGTAAATCAACACAGTACCGCTATTCGCTTCTTCTTTGCTGTGGGATTAAACAGGTATATGAACTATAACCAAATCCCCATGATGAAAATTCCGAAAAAGCTGCCCGATGTTCTGACTCGGGAAGAGAGTTAATCAACGCTTGCCTAAATGAAAAGCATAAAGCCATCTTTCTTCTGGCATACGGTTCCGGGCTTCGCACGGGCGAAATCCAAGCTCTGCAAGCCAAGGATATTGATTCCAAAGAAATGCGGATATTCGTAAAGGGCGGAAAAAACAAACGAGATCGTTACACTGTTCTCTCAAAGACAACACTTGAAAGCATTTCATGCGATACGCTCCTGCCGGACTTCCGCACTCGGCGCTCACGTTGATTCTTGTGATGAATGTGGGTTTGAGAAAATATCCTACAATTCCTGCCGCAACCGGCATTGCCCCAAGTGCCAAACCTTCACAAGAGAGCAGTGGGTTGAAAAACAAAACCAATATTTGCTCAACATCGGCTATTTCCATGCCGTGTTTACGCTGACGGAAAAATTGAACCCCCTCATGT
>WRLU01000015.1 GCA_009777475.1 Oscillospiraceae bacterium
GGTTCTTCCGTTGGTGACGGTTCAGGTGTAGGTGAGGGTTCTTCTGTTGGAGTTGGCTCGGGCGATGGTGTGGGTTCTTCCGTTGGCGATGGCTCGGGCGTGGGAGTAGGCGTGGGAGTGGGCGTTGGGGTTGGTTCCGGCGTGGGGGATGGCGTGGGTACAATTAAAAAAGGCATTCCATTGTTTATAGCCGAGTCTATACTCCAGGTGTTGTCAAAGTCAAAGCCAACAAAGTTGGCTTGGTCTTGCATTTGTGCGGTTGTAAGGGGTGCGGTGTTGTCATCAAATTCCGGCCAATAAGTTCTTCCTAGTCCGACCTTGGGGATTTGCGGGGCTCCATCAACGATTTGGACGGCATCAATGTTCCAGTAGGCATTGGATGTGATTATGTAATCACCAAGTGCAGCAATGCCGCCAGCTAAAGAAGAGTTGGCGTTGGGACGCGACGCACTCACATCTCCTGTGTTGTAGCAATTAGTTATGTTGGCGTTGCTAGCGGCAATCCCGCCGGCATCGGTAGGCCTAGGTCCCATTAGTACCAGGGCAGAAGCAGATACATTGCCTGTATTGTAGCAATCCTTGATTCTGATAGTGATGCTGGTAGAAGTATAGTTGCCGCCTGCACCTACAATCCCGCCGGCCCGGCCTCCGTCACTATGTGCATCTGCTGTAACATTACCCGTGTTGTAGCAGCTGCTGATTTCTCCTGAACCGGCAAGACCTGAAATGCCGCCTGCCAGAGTGTAAGATGCTCGTATATTGCCTGTATTGTAGCTGTATCGAATTGTGCTGCTACCAGAACTACCACAAATTCCGCCGACAGCAAGTTCACCGCTTATGTCTCCGCTGTTATAACAATTGATAATTGCGCTGCGAGCAGAAGCACCAGCAAATCCGCCAGCATAGTTTGCGTAACCATCTATTGATGTATTTTCCAGTCCGATGTTTTTGATCACCGAATCTTGTGTGTATCCGAATAAGCCCACATGTGAGAGGTTACTCGAAATTTTAAGATTGCGGATTACATATCCCTGCCCGTCAAGAGTGCCTGTGAAGGACTCTGAATGTCCTCCAATCGGCATCCATTCCCCATCGTTAATCAATGATAAATCAAGGTTGTTCATCAGCACATACGAGCCGCCGAGATCATCCCGCACATCCCATAAATCCTGTGCTGTGTAAATCTTAATTGCATCGGGGCCAGGAGCTTCAATGGGAGCTAAGAATTTCCCATTTGAGCCATAGCCGGGTGCCCCATGCGGAACGGCTATTGTCATAGGTGGAACTAAAAATAATGCCGCTGTCATTATAGAAATAAGAGCAATAGATAAAAAACGTCTTGACATCTTCATTTCCCTCCCATATAATATCCATTAGATTATATTCTGCTTAGTTGCAGCTGTCAACGAACAATAAAAGGGGTAAAAGCAAGGGCAAAGCCTTTGCCCCTGCTTTTGTGCATAGATTACGGCAAAAAGAGTACTTGTTTTTCCGAGGGGGCTTTTTTGCCTCCTGCAAGCCAAAACTCATATATTCCTCTTTCCCATGTAATTGTTATGGCATCCGCCGCACCTCTTTCAACCGGAACGCCGGTAGTGTTATCTTTTGCAGGGGTAAAGCTGTACAGCATACCCTTTTTGGTTTTCACTGTAGGCTTGTTATCCTTGAGTGCCGGTTTTTTCCGCAGGCTTGTTGGCGATACCTTCTGGATTTTACCCGCCGCAACAAAGTCCCCGTCACCCGCTGCGTTGGAGCTTGGCGCACTTCTTACAAAGTATGGCCACTTAGTTACTTTCCCAAACGTTGTGGGTACTAACGTAATTCCATTAACAACGCCTTGGGGCAGCGAGAGGTCTTGGCTGTAGAATTGACCCCAGGCAAATTCACCCGGTATTTCCTCCCCCTCTTTAAAGTCATATTTCACCAGCTCTTTACCCGCTTTGTCAGGGCTGTAGCTGTCCTTCATACCTACTCTTGCTATCAGCACATCTTTTTTAACATCGTTCTCTTTCTTGAGTGTTAATACCCAATCGCCGTTGACGGTTGCGAATTGCCCATGCTCGTAATTGATTGCGTATTTAACCTTTGTTGGGGCTTGTATTCGCGGGAAGACAATTTCCTGTGTGCCGTCGGAAATTCTAAGCTCCAAATTTTTACTCAGCAACTTGGCAAAATTATTTTTGCCCTTTTTGGCGTTATGATTAAAAGGATTTTTGTTGTTGTCTAGGGCTTGATTGGCGGGCTTAATTTCCTTCCACTTCTTGCCGCCGTCAACACTGTATTTGGCGGGAACAAAATCATTAGGAATCACAAGAGCTTCCCGGGTCAGGTTGATGCCGTATTCATCATGCCCCGGGCTTGTTGCATATGCCACAACATCGGATATATCATAGTTTATGTTAGACTTAGAGCGGTATCTGAATGTAACATACGCAACGCCGTAGCCGGAGGCTTCGCCGTTTTCATCTACAGAAACCGCCATAATCGCCCTTGGTATATCGAAGTTTGCGCTTGGGTTTCCCGAGCTTAGCTTAAATGGCCCGGTGTATAGCTTGGTATTCTCCTTATTGTAGGCATACTCATCGTCAGAAGTCGCGGGTAGGGCGTGGTTTTCAGTGTAGAAAATTTTGTAATCATCCTTTTCATCAGCCGGTTTAATCTCAACAGTAACCTCATCCCCTATGCCAATAAAGTCTGGGTTGGGGGCGGTGATTGTAATTGAAGGCGAATTGGGGTCTCCTAAGTTTCTAAACCTTGGCTGGCTCCAAGCCACGGCGAATCTTTCCTTGCGGTCAACCGAGGTGGGCTTTACAACAATTGTGTACCAGAGGATGTCTTTGGGGTAATCCTTTGTATCAAACCTAAGAAGTACCGCGTTGGTGGTGGTTGTGGGTTCAGCGATTTTCAGTATATGGCCGGAATTATCGCGAAGCTCCAAATCAAATTTGGAAAGCGTTAGGCTGGAATTATCAACAGCACCGCTTTTATGGTTTTCCGCCTCATGCGGCATGAACCACGATAATACCACCGTCACTTCCGTCCCAACCTCATTCCCATCCTCATCCACATAACTATCAAAAAACTCAAGGGGACCTATTTCAGGGTCGGGCTGACCCGGTTCATACTCTCCCGTGTAGCCATTGCTAAATACTGCGTTGCGAACGTTCACAATGCCCGCGCCCTGCCTGTCTGTCAATTTATCTAAACTCTCCCCAGTGCCATAGATATTCCTAACTTTTCTGTCGCATGAAGCCATGATTGCCGCCTTGATTAAGTCTGGACGAAGCTTCCAGTCGGGCTTTGCCTGCATCAATTGTGCAATAACTCCTGTTACCATCGGTGCTGAATAGCTGGTGCCTTTTTTAGAGACACCGCCTGTTACCCCCGGCACCCTAAAGCCTTCGCCCGGAGCGATTACATCCGGCTTGTTGGCGTTCCAGGGCAAGGTTTGATAGCATGAAAAGGTAGAAAATGTGTCATCTGCTATACGTTCCGTATTTCTGTGGTTAAACGAACCGACCGCTATTACATTATATGCTGTTGCCGGCGAACATACATAAGGGTCATCATCTTCAAGACCTGTCCAAATGCGATCCTCCTCCCAATTGCCGGTGCTTGCTACGAAGGTTAAATTATGCTGATTGGAAACATGGTCAACCCATTTGGCAAAATTATCATATCCTCCCCTGACCTCAAAGCCTGCGCTCATGTTGATGACCTCGGCACCGGCTATTATCAGCTGTTCAATGAGTTCATATGTGGTTTTGGCCGGTTCCCCATACATACCAGCTGCTATGAGCTGGGCATCAGGCGCAACCCCTCTGCTGCCAACCATAATCGCCGCTACCACAGAGGCGTGTTCACCCGCCTCCGGATCAACAGTGGATGAACTGTTCGTTGTAAGGCGCGTAATATTGCTCCCATTTAGATCTTGGACAGAAAATTTCGGAACATCACTTTCTATCATCCCGATAACAACATTTTTACCCGTTAATCCAATGATTTTTTGAGGGAACGTCCCATCAATACTGCTTATAGCAGTGTCTAAATCATGGTCGGAAATCGCTGTATCTTGGTACAAATCCATAGACACAACCTGCTCTAAGGTCTCCAGAACGGAAACGCCTGCCTTTGTTGTCTGGCAAATAATCATGGGGGCGTAATAGCTTTGGAAGATAACCTCGGCATCCGTAAGATGTTTTTTTGAGAAATCTTCGAGTAGGCCGTCATATTTTCCTTTTGAAATCTGCCGTTCGGTTTCTATGTAGGTATCAACCTCTTCCAAAAGCTCGTAATACCCATCATCAACCAACCTCTCCCACGCATAAGGGTTAGAATCGTCATTCGGCATACCCATATCTTTCAGGCCGAACAATCTTTGGAGTACATCATGGCTGAAACCATCCTGCTCAATAGCAAAATCCTCCCGGCCAAAACCAATCTCCTCTTTGACTTCTTCCTCGACCTCATCATAGTCAATGTCCCCAATCCAAACGTAAACCGGAACAGTATCACCATCCCCCATGTCATCCAGCACCTCTTGCAGTTCGGCGGTGATTTTCGACACGGTAGATTCTGCCGTGGCAGGGGGAATCCCCGAAACCAACGACAACAGCAGTGCCAAGCAGCACAGGAAAGAAATCGACCTTTTACCCTTTTGTACAAACATTTTTTGTACCTCCCAAATTTTTTATTTGATAAACGAATCTTTCAATTCGTTATATCGGTTGGTGATGTAACAAGCTTTTTCAAGTGTTACATGAACGCTTTTTGGTTTGTATTTTCAAGGGCAAATGCCCTTTGAAACGATAGTAGTTCCTCCTAACCCGGCTCTGCTATGATTGGCGTATAGCTGATTATAGCAAGGGAAAACTGGCGGTGTAACACTTGAAAAAGTATGTTACATGGGCGTTGATTTTTTAAGGAGGAATTATCCCTATGACCACTCAACCGATCCGCAGCAAGCACCAAGTCCGGGAGCTTGCAACCTACTACCTCAAGAAAGGTGAAATCCGCAACCATGTCCTGATTATGATTGGTGTCCATACGGCTCTGCGAATCAGCGACCTCTTGCGCCTACGCTGGGAGGATGTGTATGACTTCGAGCGTAACCGTGTGCGGGCAAGTTTTTATATTGTAGAGGGGAAAACTCACAAAACCAAGACTATTGCCCTGAACAAAGCCGCCGTAAAAGCTCTGACACTGCTTGCGGCCAGTGCCGCTATGCCGGGACGGTTTCTGATTGAGAATCCAAGAACCAAGAGAGCCATCAGCCGCATCCAAGCTTACAGAATCATCCGAGCTGCTGCCGAAGCGTTGGGGTTTCAACAGAGGGTATCGCCCCATAGTTTGAGGAAATCATTTGGATATTTCGCATGGAAAAGCGGGGTATCGCCTGCGGTTATCATGGAAATTTACAACCATTCGTCTCTCGCCGTAACCCGCCGTTACCTCGGCGTGACACAAGACGACAAAAACGAGGTGTATCTGGGGCTTACGTTTGCTGGATAAAGCAACCTATATATAGCGTATCACATTGGTAATATTTTTGTCAATGAACAATTTGTTAAAAATATTTGATGTCTATTTTCTGGCAAATATAGCTCCTTTGCCTGGTCGAATTTGGCGGGGCTTTTGTCATATGTAGTACTCATTTTTTCCACAACTCGCAAATTTTCGTAATGTATGCCGTAGCAAATACCACTTGTTCCAAAGGTGTATACAGACTAACTCCCCTCTGCTATGCTGTTACCAAGGTGTGGCAAACACAAAGTCGCATCAATTGAAACACAGGAGGAGGGATGCCTATGTTGTGGGTTAGCCTTACAAGCGCACGAACAAAAAATCCGTGAACACAGCTGCATCTGTGTCCACGGAAGCCCAATATGAGGAAATAGAGAGATTCCCTCAACCTATGAGATACATTATACCGCAACCTACCCCATAAAGGCTATGGCTTCTCTATTTGTTCACAAATTGTTTGCTTTTGCGCTTGTAGCAGGGGGATGTGACTCCCCAGAGTTTCTCAGTGGGTTTCCAGCATATTCATATGAATCGGTCGATGGTTTGACCGAAATGTTTTTTGAAAGGTTGTGCAGCAATAATGTACAAATGTAAAAAAACGGTTTCTCTTGCGCTGGCTTTGCTCATGTGCATCAGTATTTTGCCCGTGCAAGGCTTGGCAAACAACAATTCCACATACGAAGGCGATGGCTTTGAGGTGGAGTACGAAATTCACGAAGACGGCATTGACGGCAGATACCGCATCGAAGTTGAACTGAAAAACACCGGCACGGAAGTTCTCAGAAATTGGGCACTCGGCTTCATACTTCCCGATGCCGATGAAGTGGTTGCACGGAATGGCAACAGTAAGGTTGTCTACGGCCCAGATGATGACGGCTATGTTGTCTTCATGAATCCTGGGAACAAACACCAGATGGACATTGCACAAAATGGCGGAACCATGGATTTTGCTCTCACCGTCACGGGCGATCCGGGCCCCCCCGAAGCATTTGTACTTCGTGAACCGGAGTTGGTAGATGTAACGGACGATGTGACCGTCACACACAACAAACCCAATCTGGTCGTTACCAACAACGATGTACAACCTGACCTCAGCGATTGGTACATACGGCTTGCTTATGATGACGGAATTAACGTAAACGACATCCAACAAGGGTCGTTTGTGAGCCAAAGTCAAGAAGATGACTCCCTCTTGTTCCGGAGTCTGAACGAAAACACCACGATAAATGTAGGCGGAAGCAAGAGCATGAACATTGGCCACGGCATCCCTGACGGCCAATTGGACACCGCCGCTGTCGTGGTGTATAAAGCTGTTTGGGGGCCTTGGGACAATACACCCCCAAGCCCGACACCGGAACCAACTCCGAGCGACCCCCCCACGCCGAGTGAAACGCCTAGCCCTACTCCAAGTCCGGGCGAAGGTGACGATGATGATGACCCATACGATCCCGCTAATCCTATCCCGGCCCATACCGTGGTCATCTGGGAAGATGATTTGTATGCTTGGGGCAGCAATTCTAACGGACAGCTTGGTATAGGCACGACTGGCGGAATCAAAACCACTCCCGTACCGGTACCCACACCGGCCAATTTCGGCGATGACGGATGGGAAGAAGTGGCCATTGGACGCTCCCATACGTTGGCCGTTACCTCTGACGGAAAGCTGTATGCCTGGGGCAGAAACACCGAAGGCCAGCTTGGTCTCGGCCATACAAACCCTGTGACTTCTCCGGCACAAGTAGTGGGCGTGACAGGTGTGGATGATGACGAATGGGAAAGTGTCTCAGCCGGTAATTTCCACAGCATAGGCATCACGACAGACGGAAAAATTTACACCTGGGGAAGCAATACCTCCGGGCAGCTTGGCCGTCTTGTCGATGCAAACAATCCCGCAAACAAACCCGCACAGGTCGGATCAAGTGCAAATTGGGACAGCGTATCGGCGGGTGCCTCCCACACAGTGGCCGTCAATTCTGATGGAGGACTTTACACTTGGGGAAGCAATACCTCCAACCAACTTGGCCGCGTTCCCGTTCCCAGCACCAGTCCTGCCGACAGACCCGGTTCTGTCAGCGGGGGAGATTGGGTACAAGTTTCAGCGGGCGGTTCCCATACGGCAGCCGTCACGGGCGAGGGTACGCTTCATGCCTGGGGAAGTAACACCTACGGCCAAATCGGAGACAACTCTACGACTTCAAGGGCTGCCCCTGTAACGGTGGGCAAACTTGACGATTGGGAAAGCGTAACGGCGGGCAATGCCCACACTGTGGCTTTGAAAAGTGATGGAACGCTCTGGGCTTGGGGTGCCAACGACTACAGACAGCTTGGTTACTACCGTGCCAATAAAAACTCAGAAAAAAGACCCAGAAATGTTGTCACCAGCAAGCTTGAAAAAGGTGAAGCCAAGGACAGCGATGACGATAACGATAAATCCGAAGGCGATGACGAGGAACCCGATGATGACGAGTGGCTCATCGTATCGGCAGGGTCGAACCACACCGTGGCGTATAAAAACAGCGGAAGTGTGTGGACTTGGGTGTGTTTTGTATAATTGAAATGTAGCAAAACACCCATGAACCTATCGTTTGCCGTGAAAAATTCGCACAAGTTCAGCAAATACGAGCAGAAATAAGGGCAATGGACGAGGAAACACGCTCTAAACCAACAGCGTATTCCCAAAACATTCTCAAAGGCAAGGTGTTTTGCGGAAAATGCGGACATTTTATGCAACGAAAACGCCAAAACAAAGACGGAACATACTGGTTTCGTTGTGAAAGCCAGTGGAAATACGCAAAAGAGGCTTGTGTTGTGGTTTCTGCGAAGGAAAAAGATATTTTGGAGCAGATTTTGCTCGCAGTGAAAAAATACAGCGATATTTTGTGCCGTCAGGCTGTGGTTTTCTGGCAAAACCGTGATACTAACAACGAAAAACACGCCGCCGCCCAAGAAGAAATCATCACCATTCGGCAGGAACTTTCCAAAACCAAACATTATCTCAGGGGTCTGTACGAAAGTCTTGTTTCCGGGATAATTTCTCAGGAAGAATATCGGCAAATGAAGTCTGATTACGAGGGTAAAATCGCCGATTTGCAAGACCGTGGCTTGAAATTGGAATGTGACAAGCAGGATTTTGAACGGAACAACGATGCACGTTTTGACCTGTTCGAGTGCCTCCGCAACACGACCCTCAGACCAGACCTCACAGCCGAGCTGATTGACGAACTGGTGGACAAAATTTTAGTGTATCCCGACAAAAGCGTGGAAGTTATCTTCAAATTCCAAGACGAACTGGAGGTTGAGTGCGTTGGATAACGGAATTATTGCAAAATACATCCGGCTTTCGATGGATGATGCCAAAACCGACAGCATGAGCATTGAAAATCAGCGGTTACTGCTCAATAAACGCATCGCCGTGTTGGATACCGATGCCGAGATTTTGGAATTTATCGACAACGGCAACAGCGGCACAAATTTTGAACGACCCGCTGTGCAGGAGCTTTTGGAACTTGTGCGGCAGGGACAAATCTCCTGTATTTTGGTAAAAGATTTCAGCCGTTTCGGGCGAAATGCCCTCGAAACCGGGTATTTCATTGAGCGTGTGTTTCCCCTGTACCGCACCCGGTTTATCTCGGTGTCTGACGGCTTCGATTCGGCGGAACACGAGGGCAGCACAGGCGGTTTGGAGGTTTCGTTCAAATTTTTAATGCACGAATATTACAGCCGGGATTTGTCCCAAAAAATCAGAAGTGCCAAACAAGCAAAAATGCAGCGAGGGGAAAGTATTTCAAAAAACTGTGCCTTCGGCTATGAAAAGGTGGAAAACCGTTTGGAGATCGACCAAACCGCCGCTGAAACTGTCCGTTTTATCTTTGACTTGGCGGCAAACGGCCAAAGCCTTTCAGAAATCGCAAAAATTCTGTACAATGAACAGCACCCAACCCCCGGAGAATACAAAAGGGGCAAATCAACGACCGATGATCTGTCTTGCGTGTGGAATAAGTCGGTTATTGTCAAAATTCTGCGTGATGAGCAGTATATCGGCACATATATCGCAGGAAAAACGCAAAAACCGGAGCTTGGCGGCAAGCAAGTTAAAGTCCCCGAATCCGAATGGATCAAAATCCCCAATCATCATCCGGCGATCGTTGAACCCTCACTTTTTGAGGCAGTACAACAAGTTCTCGAACAAAAAAGCGAACCGTTGCGAGGGCGAAAAATCGGAACAAGTGAGCGGCATAAAAATGTGAACAGTCCGCTGAAAGGCAGAGTGGTTTGCGGTTTCTGCGAACACAAAATGCCCCTCAGCCAAACTAAAAACACAGCGTTTCACTGCCAATTTACCCGTGTTGCGCCGGATAGTGAGTGCTATCGGCTTAAAATTCCGGCAAAAAAGCTGGAAACAGAGGTTTATAAGGCTGTATCTCAGCGAGCGAAACAGATTTTGGGCAATATTGAGGATAACCATTCGCCAAAATCCTCTGAAAACGAAGATGCCAAGCGAATTTTGTACGAACAGTTTGTCCTTGGGGAGATTGGCGAAGAACAGTACAAAACTGCCAAAGCCGAACTTGGCAGACCGAGCCGTTGTGCCATCCAACACAAAGGAAAAGCGGCGGGGAAACCATTGTCTAGCACCGTGCGGAAGGCACTTGGGGCGAAAAAGCTATCCTCTGAATTAGTGGAAACGTTGGTTGACAAGGTATTGGTATATCCCGGCATGAAGATTGAGGTTGTTTGGAAAACCCCTTGATATATAAGGGGAAATGGTGCCGTCAAGCCCCCGACAAAAAAATTCTTAAAAATTTTTTTGTCGGGGGCTTGACATTGGCTTGGTGGGGGAGGGCGGATTTGAACCACCGAAAGCATTGCTAACAGATTTACAGTCTGCCCCCTTTGGCCACTCGGGAACTCCCCCAAGCCACTGCTGACGGAGTATAACACAAAAAAATCCCCCCGTCAAGCTTTTGTTCATATTTTTTTCGGGTTTTTTTCGGGGCCCCTGCACATTTGCATTTTGCCTTTCTCGTAGCATCCCGCAATTTACCACGCCCGAAGTTCAAAAAGTCTTCGAGCAGCAGTGTGTGTGAAAACGATGAATCCTATTAACGCGCCTGCAAAGTTCAAGATAAAGTCGTCAATATCCAAGATTCCGCTATATGTTAAAAACTGCACTACTTCAACCGCAATGATGAATACCGCCACAACGAGCATATAAAATTTTAGTTCGCTCAGTTTTTTTGCAAAGAAGGGCAAATAAAACCCTAAGGGAACGAGCAGGAAAAGATTTCCTGTGAGGTTTCTAAAGGCAATACCTCTCAAGCTGCCGTCAATATAGTTTTCAATAAACTCGGCAATGGTCTTGAAGGGAATAAGGTTGCAGCCTCGGAAAGCGATTAAATCCTCGGAAACCATCATTTTTATGCCGTAGAACCCCCGAAAAAGCAGTACGAACAAACAATAAATGTAGATTATGGCGGTTGTTGTGGCAATAATAGTAAATGCTTTTTTCATACCGATTATTCCCCCACAAGCTTAGCCAACACACGCTTGTCACGCATACCGTCAAATTCCCCATAGAAAATCTGCTTCCATGTGCCAAAATCCAATTGCTCCTCCTCAGTCGCCTCCCTCACAGAAGTCTTCCCGCAATCAGGGCAAATCTCCGGTTCACCTGCACTTCCAAACAATAAATGGTAATATTTACAGCAGTAAATCATCATTCAAGTCTCCTCAACAAAATACAATCAACAGACCCATTATAGCAAGCTTCTGCGTCATCCGCAAGGACAAGGCTTCAACGCCCCGGAGCAAACGCATTAAAGAAATATTACAGGTTGGCGGATGAGTGGAAAATAAAATGTTGCTATGTTTTTCGCCTTCTATCGACCAAAGCCTTGTATGTATCACCTAATGTTTCATGCTTGATTGCCGTGACATCGAACTTAAGCACCCAAAAAGTTATTTGAACACAGAAGCCTGCCGCAATTGCTGAAACGATAGTTCCTATCCCAACTGTTCCGCCAAGAAACCAGCCGATAAGTGTTGCCAGTGCCTCGACTATACCCCGGCAGGCACCCACCGGGATGTTTGATTTGCGGGACAATACAACCATTAAATTATCTCTTGGGCCGACACCAAAGGCTGACTTGATATAGAGGTATGAGCCTATGGAAATGATGAACAATCCAGTGATCAGCAGTATCATGCCGATAATTGGATTTTCAGCTCTCGGTATCATATTGAATGTAAAAATAGCATCTATAAACACGCCGGTTAGAATCATGCTTGCAATCGTCCCCAAACCAAGCTTTTCCCCTAAAGCCGTAACCATTGCCACGATAGCTATTCCCGAGATTATAGACGCGGCACCTATGCTTAGCCCTACAGCATCCGCAAGCCCTGCATGGAAAACCTCCCATGGGGCATAGCCTACATTGGCATTTATGGTTGCCGCGATCCCAAACGCATACAGAATAATGCCGGCCAGCATATTTAAAATACGAATCCAAAAAAATTTCATACACACAACTCACCGCCCCCCAAAGCCCCACAAGGGGCTTTGGGGGTATTTAACACAAGATTTACACATTCGGCAGCGTTGCAAACGATGCTTCCAAATCCTCATCAGTTGGGATATAGTCGGTCATTGAGCCGTCTAGGTAAGAATTATAGGCCGTCATGTCGAAATACCCGGTGCCGCTCAGGCTGAACAGAATGGTTTTGGCTTCGCTCGCTTCTTTACAGCGCAACGCTTCATCAATCACCACGCGGATGGCGTGGGATGATTCCGGCGCGGGCAGGATAGTCTCATACTTTGCGAACAGTGCCGCCGCCTCGAATACAGATTTCTGCGGCACGGCTCGCGCCTCAATGATACCGTTATGGCGCAATTTAGAAAGGATGGGGCTCATACCATGGAAACGCAATCCGCCAGCGTGATTGGGATGCGGAATATAGCATGAACCGATGGTATACATCTTCAGCAGCGGCGTGGTACACCCGGTGTCGCCGAAATCATAGGAGTAGCGTCCGCGCGTTAAGCTGGGGCAGGACGAGGGTTCTACGGCAATGAATACCGGGGAACGTCTGCCCAGCAGCCTGTCTTGGATAAAGGGACTCATCATGCCGCCGAGATTGCTCCCGCCACCCGCACAGCCGATGACGACATCGGGGTATTCCTCCAGCATTTCCATCGCGGCTTTGGCCTCCAGTCCCACGATCGACTGGTGTAGCAACACATGGTTGAGTACCGAACCCAATGCGTAGCGGCAGCTATCCCCCTTGCCCATTGCCGCTTCGATGGCTTCGGAGATGGCACAGCCCAGCGAACCGATAGTGCCGGGATTTTCATCTAAAATCTTGCGTCCGACTTGCGTGGTATCGGACGGAGAGGCAATGACACCGGCACCGTAAGTCTCCATCACCGTCTTACGGTAAGGCTTTTGCTGCATTGAGCCTTTGACCATGTAAACGCGTAGATCAAGCCCCATAAAGGCGCAGGCCATTGACAGTGCCGTACCCCACTGACCCGCACCGGTTTCCGTAGACAAAAACTCCAAGCCCTGCTGCTTGGCATAGTAAGCCTGTGCTATGGCCGAGTTGAGCTTGTGACTTCCGCTTGTGTTGTTGCCCTCGAACTTGTAGTAGATTTTTGCCGGAGTATCCAATGCTTTTTCAAGGTGATAGGCGCGACAGAGCGGCGATGGGCGGTAAGTTTTGTAATAATCCATCACCTCGCCGGGAATGTCGATATAGCGGGTCGTGTCATCCAGTTCCTGGCGGCATAACTCTTCGACAAAAATGGGTGCGATTTGCTCCAGCGTCATCGGTTCATGCGTACCCGGATGAATCATCGGGTCAGGCTGCTCGCTCATATCAGCCCGGACATTGTACCACATCTGGGGCAGCTTCTCCTCAGGTAGATAGGTTTTATAGGGGATTCGTTTCATAGGGATCGCTCCTTTCATTTTTTCCGCCGAAAGGGACAAAAAAACCTGCCCCAGGCCCAGCTTACGCTTGGCAAAACGGGACAAGTCTCAATAACTTGTTCTAGCCACCCTATTATTTCACAGCCCGGCAACCGTGTCCTTCTTTTTACGAGTCGGAATCTCGTCGGACACTACTAACGGATTCCACCGCGTTCGTTCCGCCCTCAGCAGTCCATTCACCATCTCCCCGCATGACCGCCATCACACCATCGGCGGCTCTCTGAACATCGTAGGAAAGGCTACTCCTCTGCGTCATCAGTTTAGCAATACATAATTGCTAAGCCCATGATACACCCTGCAAGGGCGGTTGTCAAGAGGCAAAATAAATATTTTTTTATTTTTTTGCTTATACATTGGCCCATATAGATTTAGATGGGACGATAGCTGGGGCAAATGTCTGCAAGAGAGCATTTGCCGCAGACTGGGTTGCGAGCATGGCAGACCTCTCTTCCGTGCTGTACTAATCTGTGGCAAAAAAGCAGCTGTTCGTTTGGCGGGATTTTTTTACGCAAAATATTTTCTACCTTAACCGGGTCTTTTGTTTTGCATAAGCCTAAACGGTTTGAAAGCCGTATGCAGTGAGTGTCGGCAACCACGGCGGGTTTACCAAAAAGTTCACCAAGCATAAGATTTGCTGTTTTTCGCCCTACACCGGGTATGCTTAAAAGATCCTCCATGGTATCTGGTACCTTGCCATCAAAATTTTTGAGCAATTTTACTGCGCCAAAAACTAAATCACGAGCTTTCTGGCGATAAAATCCGCAAGGACGTACTATTTCTTCAATTTCCGCAATATCTGCCGAGGCAATGCTCTCTAAATAGGGGAAACGCTCGTATAAAAAGACAGAAACCTTGTTGACTCTCTCATCGGTGCATTGGGCGGCAAGCCTGGCACCAAACAAGAGCTTCCAGTCACGGTCATACACAAGGGTACACTCAGGGCTTGGATATAAATTCTTCAAACGCTCAATCAGCTTCTGCATAATTATAACCTCATTACAGGAGAGTATTTCACCAAGGGATAATCATCGGCACAGCGTATGTGGAAAAACGGACATTTTGCCCTGTGTCAAAATTGTCTATTGATTTAATCAGGCCTACACAGCCGACTTGAAATAAATCATCTGCCATTTCCCCGCGTCCGGTAAATCGTTGTATCACGCTTAAAACTAAGCGCAGATTCCCTGAAATTAACTCCTCGCGTGCCTGCTTGCTTCCCTGCTTTGCCAATTCCAAAAGCTCCATTGTTTTGGCTCCGGGAAGTACTTTAAGCTTGGATGTGTTGACTCCGCATATCTCAACCTTGCTTTGCAAAGTATCAGCCTCCAGTTACGGTCGGGTTCGGGTTACCGGAACCTGTCCGCAGGTTTTTTGTATCTCTATCAGTATTTCCCGGCACTTGGAATTTAATACTGCATCCGGCGGTCTAATCTATCCGGTAATGTGTGCCGCAACTTTCTTTGCGGTTGAGGGCAGCGGTCAAAATCGCACGAGCGATTTCAGCCATATTTCGGGTTTCAAGTAACTCAGGGCTTGCTATTCCGTTATATTTGTCCAGCGTGTCAAAAATAGGTATAAGAGAGGCTAATCCCTTTTCTAATCCTGCCTTTGAGCGTATTACTCCGGCATACTGCCAGCAAATACGGCGGATTTTACCACGCAGGGATTTGCATGATATGGAACTGGGTTTCAAGGTTAAATTTTCCTCGATATAGGGCGTGGGCTTTGCCTTTGTGCAGGCTTGTTCGTTAATTCTCAGAGCGGCACGCCGCCCGAACACCAGGCATTCCAACAGGGAATTAGATGCTAACCTATTGGCTCCGTGTGCGCCGGTGCAGGAGGTTTCGCCAACGGCAAAAAGCCCAGGAACAGTTGTTTCCGCAAACAAATCGGCTTGAACCCCTCCGACTAAGTAATGCTGTGCGGGAACAACCGGGATACGGTCTCGTGTAATATCACAGCCCATGCGCGAACATTTTTCCGCAATTGTCGGAAACCGGAAGAGCAAGTGCTTCGTTGGTATCCCGGATGTGTCTAAATAAACGCATTTTTCCCCGCTGCTGCTGAGTTCCGCGATAATTTCCCGGGAAACAACATCCCGAGGTGCCAATTCACCCATAGGATGCTTGCCCCTCATAAAAGGTTCCCCGGACTTGCTGACTAACAACGCCCCCTCCCCCCTTACTGCTTCCGAGATTAAAAAGGCGCGACCCGGTTTTTTGGAGCTATAAAATGCGGTTGGATGGAACTGAACAAATTCCATATCTGCTAATTTGGCACCGATTGCCGCGGCAGCGGCAATGCCGTCTCCGGTGGCTACTTCAGGATTTGTTGTATGCTCAAAGACCTGACCGACCCCCCCTGTTGCCAAAACCACACTATTGGCAAATACGCTGACCATCTGACCCTTCTTAAGTATAAGTGCCCCTATTATCCTGCCTTCATGTAGTATAAGCTTCACGAAAAAACTGTGATCCCAGAAGGATATATTGTCACTTTTCCCCGCAATAGCGGTCAATACCTTAACCGTTTCCCTGCCAGTGGCATCCCCTCCAGCGTGTACTACACGGTTGAGAGTATGCCCTCCCTCACGTGTCATTGCCAAATCCCCATCCTCATCAAGGTCAAACGGCACACGCATATCCACAAGCCTGCCTATTTCCCCTGGACCCTCGGTTACAAGCACCTTGACCGCCTCAGGATTGCAAAGACCGCCGCCTGCTGAAAGGGTGTCTTCAAAATGTAGCTCGGGAGTATCCTTCTTGGAAACAGCGGCTGCAATCCCTCCCTGCGCTATCCATGAAGAGTTTGAGATTTTTGTTTCTTCTTTTGTGATAAATAAAACTTTTAGGGCAGGAGAGAGATGCAGGGCAGTATACAGCCCTGCAATGCCGTTGCCGATGATCAGAACATCGGTTTGGAAAATTTCCATTATTCAGCCACGCCCAATCTGAGAGATGCAGACAAAACATCCTTTTAGTTTATTGCCATTTGCAGTCAATGCAAACTATAGTCGCGGACATACTCTACATCTGGAAGTAAGCCTTACTCATGTGGGTTTTCCATCACACGCAAAACCTTTTCTGCTTTATCCGGGTTGTCCTCGCGGAACAACAGGGCAAACACACCTGCTGTTTCCAAGACATACTCATCAAAATTTTCCTGTAAGGGCTTGCGGATTGCAAGTCTTCCGGTTTGAGGCTCATATATATACTCACGAGAGTCAAATGGGGCAGATGCCGGAAAGTCAATATCTGAAAACATTATCAAGTTGCCTTTGCCTAAGGTTTCCGGAAAGAGGGATACCGCAGCCTCACCGTTCGGGTCCGTCCCGGAGAGCTGATGCCACCAATTGGTTCCATCTCCCCATTGTGCATCTAAAAGTGCGGCCTGCTCAAGAGGGAATTTAGTTCCCCAAATTCTCCAGGTCAATATTTGTGTGCCAACAATCACATAACCCAAATCCTCTGATTCAAATGACAGCACCCTAGTTTCCGGATCATAAGTATATTCAGTTTTAACGCCAACGACCTCGTCAGTGTCGTTTTGACTGCGGCTGCACGCAATAACCAAAGCCTGCTTGTCGGAGATAATCCTGATCAATGCCATGGTCTGGTTGTCATCAAGCAACCAATCCCCCTGTGGTGCCGCCGGAATATTCTGTGGATTTCCCGCAGGGGGTTCATTCCCGGATTCAAAAGCCTCCGCTTCTTGGGTAAAATCCTCCGAATGGATGGAAGGTGACTCGTCAACAGGAGCTGTAGCATCATTGCCCGGCAACCGAAATAAACGCCAGCCATCTCTGTAGGCATAATATGCCCCAAATGTCGCTGCGGATATGAGAACAACAATAAGGAAAAGCAAAAAAGCTGTTTTCAGAGGGCTGCTGATTCTGTTATCCCCGGCAGACTTTCTTCTGGTTAAATTACGGCTTTCCGGTTGCTGAGGGTAACGAGAAGAATCCATGCCTGATTTTGCTTTGTTGCCATTTCTGGCAGATTGTTGCCGGGATGAGGGCTCAGGGCGAGAAGATTTTTTTCCGCTAGACTCCCTTTTGACCGATTCCCGGTGCTTCTGAGAGCCCGATGACCCGGAGGAGCCGGTTTTACGATGAGATTTAGTCTCTTTTTCCGGATGTCCGGGTTTTGATTGAGAGGGGGATTCCATGCCACAGGACTGACAAAAATGATCCAAAGAATATACCTCTGAGCCACAGCTTAAGCAAACGGACCCTGCCCCGGGACGTACTCCCGAAAGGCTTTGACCGCAAATAGAACACATACCAGCCTCTGAGCCAGACTTCATTCCGCAATAGCTACATATCATAAAATTTTCGCCACCCGCCCATATCCTCAGGCATTATGCCACAGGTTTTTTAGTTTTGGGCTTAACTACCGCAGTCGCGCCCTTTTTGACTTTAGCCTCTTTTGCATCAGGATTTTTGATTACCTCAGGCGGCTTGCTTTCGGTGATAGACTGTTCTGTAATCAGCACCCGCTCAATCGAAATATCCTTAGGCACATCATACATAATATTCATCATAACCGACTCAATAATAGCCCGCAGGCCACGTGCCCCGATTGAACGCTCCATTGCCCTATCGGCGATGGCAGACAATGCCCCCGGTTCAAATTCCAGGTCAACACCATCTATCTCAAACAGCTTTTTGTACTGCTTGACCAAAGCGTTTTTAGGTTCGGTTAAAATTGCAACTAATTCATCACGAGTTAGCTGGCCGAGCGGGGCAATTACCGGCAAACGCCCAACCAATTCGGGTATGATACCGAATTTCAATAAATCATGCGGAGTAACCTGTTGCAAAAGAGCGGTCAAATCCTTTTCCTTTTTACTTTTGACAACGCCTGAAAACCCCATACTTTGTTTACCCATACGGTTTTCAACAATTTTTTCGATCCCATCAAACGCTCCGCCGCAGATAAAGAGAATGTTTTTGGTGTTAATCTGAATGAACTCCTGATGCGGGTGCTTGCGCCCCCCCATAGGGGGGACATTGGCGATTGTGCCTTCTAGTATTTTCAAGAGGGCCTGCTGCACCCCCTCGCCTGAAACATCCCGCGTAATAGAAACATTTTCGCTTTTGCGGGCGATTTTGTCCATCTCGTCAATATAAATAATGCCGTGTTCCGCTCGCTCAACATCAAAGTCAGCTGCCTGAATGAGCCGCAGGAGAATGTTTTCCACGTCCTCACCCACATAACCGGCTTCAGTTAAGGTGGTTGCATCGGCGATGGCAAAGGGGACATTGAGTATCTTTGCCAGCATAGATGCGATATGTGTCTTTCCGCACCCGGAGGGTCCCAGCATTACAATATTGCTTTTTTGAATTTCAACGTCATTGCTGTTATTTTCGTAATACAGTATACGCTTGTAATGGTTGTATACCGCTACAGCCAGAGTGATCTTGGCCGTTTCCTGTCCAACGACATACTCATCCAAAACCTTACGTATTTCGTGAGGCTTGGGCAGCGTGCCGAAATTCTGCGGCTTGACTTCCCTTGGATCGTCAACGCCATCCTCCAAAATAGTCAGGCAGAGGTTGACACACTCATTACATATGCAGGCACCTGAACCTGCAATCAGCCGACGAACCTGTTCTTGGTGCTTGCCGCAAAAAGAACAACGTGCCGATCTGCGCTCATCTCTTGGCATAAAAAAACCCCATTCCTGCTGTAAACATTCTAATGCCGGTAAAGACACGGCCTTGCCGCATACAAACGGCCTTCTGATTGGTTTATCTTTTTTCAACTACCTTATCAACAATACCATACTCCAGAGCTTCCTGGGAGGACATAAAGTAGTCTCTCTCGACATCCTGCGCGATAACGTCAAGGGACTTGCCGCACCGCTCTGCTAAAATCTTATTTAGCCGTTCCTTGGTTTTGAGTATATGCTCGGCGTGGATTTTAATATCGGAGGCCTGCCCCCGCACCCCGCCGGAGGGCTGGTGAATCATAATCTCCGAATTAGGCAGGGCCAAACGTTTTCCCTCTGCCCCGGCTGCCAATAAAAATGCACCCATGGATGCCGCCAGCCCCACACAGATAGTAGAAACATCGGCTTTAATGAAATTCATTGTGTCATAAATCGCCAAGCCTGACGTAACCGATCCGCCCGGGCTGTTTATATAAAAGCTAATGTCCTTGTCAGGATCCTGGGCTTCTAAATAAAGAAGCTGCGCGACAACCAGGGAGGCTGTCGTGTCGTTAACCTCCTCTGAAAGAAAAACGATTCTGTCGTTGAGCAACCGGGAATAAATATCATACGAACGCTCACCTCGGTTGGTCTGCTCAATAACCATTGGCACTAAAGCCATAAACTCTCACTTCCTTTAATTTATTTTTGTATGACGCTGCCTCAATTGTCCGGCTCCTCATCCTCTGGGGCTTTAGGCATGGGAGGGACATCGGTCTTCTCTGCCGAATCCCGGATTAGCTCGGCGGCTTTGCGACCGCGCAGATCCTGGATTATGGTCTTTTCCAAAACCGATTGCTTAACCTCATCTATATCCATATTATAGACCTCTGCTAAACGTTTGTATTCCTCTGCAACCTCCTTCTTTGACGCTTTGAGCTTTTCCTTGTCTGCAACAGCATCGAAAATAAGCCCTGCCTGGACAAATCTTTCAGCCATGGGCCAATACTGCGCGCGCAGTGTCTGCGGGGTCAGGCCGGTCATTTTCATATACATATCCAAGCCTATACCCTGGTTGGACAGATTATGCTGCAAATCATTGATTAAATTCCGCATTTGCGTTTCGATCATAGCATCGGGAATGTCGCCCTCTAATGTTTCTATAATTTGGTCAAGCAAAGTTTTCTCAAAGACCTGCTCTGATTCATTTTGGCGTATTTCCAACATTTTCGTTCTGGTATGTTCCCTGTATTCCCCTAAAGTATCATATTCAGAAACATCCTGGGCGAAATCGTCATCTGCATCAGGTATGATTTTTTCCTTAATTTCATGGATTCTGCACTCAAATACCGCCGGTTTATCTGCCAAATCATCTGCCTGATAATCTGCGGGGAAGGTTACCTCAACGTTTAATTCGTCACCCGCCTTTACCCCGACAAGCTTATCCTCGAAACCGGGGATAAAGCTTCCGGAGCCTAACTCAAGGGAGTGTTCCTCGTCTTTGCCGCCCTCAAAGGGCTCGCCGTCAATAAACCCTTCAAAGTCAAATATCACCGTGTCGCCCATAGATGCCGGGCGTTCGGCAGTTACAAGACTGGAGTTGCGTTCACGGATACGGTCAATTTCAGCAGTAACATCGTCATCGGTAACCTCACTAGGAGGCATATACCCCATAAGGCCCTTGTAATTGCCGATCTTAACCTTGGGTACCACATGAAATTTAGCCGTAAAGGTGTAGCCATCTTGATCGATTTCTTCAACCTCTACCTCAGGACGTTCTACCGGTTCTAATTTTTTTTCCGCAATGGCCTTGTCATAGGCATCCTGGTATGTTGAGTTTACCGCATCCTGATAAAAAACCCCTTCGCCATATATCTTCTCGACAATCCTCCTGGGGGCCTTACCCCTCCTGAATCCATGCACAGTCATTTTATGGATGTTTTTGCGGTAAGCCTCCTGGATGGCGGGAACCCACTCATCCTTTTCAACCGCAATAGTCATAACAACCATGCTTTTTTCTTGTTTTTCAACGCTTTTTACTTTCATCTTTCAGCCTTTTCCTTTCCGAGTAAAAATTCATGCTTTTATATTCTAACACAACTTAAAGCGTAATGCCAGAAATTTTTTAAGATTTTTAATAATGGATTTTTGTGGATTTGCGACATGCCAATCTAATTTTTTGCGGCTCTTGTTTTAGAACGCATTTCATGGCATATATCTGTGTTTTTATCGTTTGTCATAATTTCATCCCGCAGATTTCCGCCGTTGCCCCCTCTTGTTTTTGTGGGGAAAGCAACACCTGTCATTTCACCTGCCTACTAATGACGATGATAAAAACTCCGGAAAATTTTTGCGCGGAGCACTTGACTCCTACCCACATCTATGGTACACTTGAATAAATCACAGTCTGTAGCGTGAGCGGAGATTTGTGAAATTTGCAACATACGCCAAGGGTTAGCGTGTGGGTTTGAGGATGTGTCGATTGTGTACGAATTATATCAAAGAGAGAAAATGACCAGGACAACCAAGAGGGCAGTCGCATTGCTTCTGGCAGTTTTTATGCTCTGCGGAATTTTGCCGCTCGGTGCCCCAGTGATGCAGGCAGCGGTGAGCAACGGATCATGCGGAGCCAATCTGTACTGGAGCTTTGACGATGAAACCGGGGAGCTTGAAATATACGGCTCCGGCCCGATGAACGACCAATGGGCATCCTATACCTCTGTTCCATGGTTCAGCTTCCGAGCAAGCTCCGGTGACAAGGCGGGAATCAAAAGTGTAACCATTGACCAAGGTGCGGCATCAATCGGTAAATTTGCGTTTATGAATCTGCCCGAGCTGGAAACCGTGTCAATACCCGCAAGCGTGAATACCATTGCCGAGGGTGCTTTTACCGACAGCCCATCACTGACAGCAATAGATGTAAGCTCTGCCAATCTCTACTTTTCAAGCGTTGACGGCGTACTGTTTGACAAAGGCCAGTTAACCCTCCTGCTCTACCCCGCGGGTGCGGCAGATACATACACCGTGCCGGAAGGCGTGGTTTCCATTGCTTCCGGAGCCTTTGAACTGACTCAGGTTAAAAATGTTGTTTTGCCTGACAGTCTGCGTATGATTGGACAGGAAGCATTTCAGTGGTGTTCTTCATTGGAAAGCATTATAATAAGAGAAAATGTAGGTTCAATCGGACTCAATGCATTCAGGGGCTGCACCAATCTCGTTATTTGTTGCATCGAGGATTCGTTTGCCCATCTGTATGCCGACAGCAACGGCATCAGCTTTTGCATCGACCCATCCCACATATACCCGCCCTGCCCCGACTGCGGCGAGTGGTCATGCGTAGACTTTGCCTGCCACTGTCCCGAATGCGGTGACTGGCAGTGTATTGACTTTGCCTGCAAATGCCCCGAATGCGGCGAATCGAATTGCAAGGATTTTGCCTGCCTGTGTCCCGAATGCGGTATGCGTGCCTGTATATGCTACATTTTCAAGGCTCCCTGTGACGGAAACTGTACGCTTACCCAGGTGCGTCAAGGGCAATGCATAGGCATAGACCAGCGCAACGACATATGGGTCCCCTCGGAAATCACCCCGGTCGGAGGTGCAAAAATCGCGCACAAGGCAAGAATTAACCTTTCGCAGGAATCAATACAGCTTGCCGGATTTGAGCCGACTCAGTTCCGGATAAAGAGCAGTGCCAAATTCAAGGATATTAAAGAAGGCTTGCTTACATATAATTTTTCCAAAAATATAATTAGCAAGGCTCCGCTCCTTGAGCTTAAAAACCAAGCCGGCGATGTCCTGACATTTGCTAAAATCGAAGCTCGCCCAAAGAAAATCGGCGTCAAGCCGTATGTCAACTACACGATCCATGCCGGTGACGGTTCCGAGGCTCTGGTAACCGGCTGGGGCTGGACCTTGGCGGAAAAAGGAACGGTTTCCCCCTATGAGGAGGATGTTGATTTTGAAATAGCTGTGGCACCGTATGGGACATCCGAGGATGTATACTTAGGCACTAACCCCAATGACAAACCTCTGAAAAAAACTGCAATCGAGGGCTGGGGCAGATACGGCAGGGTCTGTGTGCCTGATATACCCTATTCAGCAAAGCACGTAACCGCAAAAACAGCCTATTACTGGAAAACCAAGGCCGATTACGATGACGGTAAATACATTCCGGGCAGCAAGCCAAAAAAAGTTACCGCAACAACCCTTAACAAGCCGATTAACTACAAGGTCAGGGGCGGTCTTATAAAAGACGGTGTTCTGCAAAAGCTAGGCCTCTTCAGGTACAAGTCAGGCACATATATCAGCGGTGTGCGGTATGAGGGTGGCGGCGCAATGCAAATAGTGGACGGCACATGGGCATGGTACCTGAACCCCAAGGGTACCAAGGCACCGACCAAGCCCATTCAGCTTATTAACATCATAAGGGAGAGAACATCAAGGGAGAGAAAAGACAGAGACAGAGAAAATTGCGGTTGCCCGCATTGCAGATGTAAAAAGTCGTGTTGCAGGAGCGATGGCACTGATGTCTGTGATGAATGCGGACGGGAAAATTGCGATGGTGATTGCGGGGATATCTGCGATGAATGCGGCACAGAAGGTTGCGATGGCGGGTGTGATAGTGAAAGCGGCGGTACCTATGAGGATGGTTACGAGGCAGGCTATCAAGGAGGCTACAATGACGGTTACAACGAAGGTTATGAGGTTGGATTTGATGAAGGCTATGAGCTGGGATATGAAGAGGCAGGCGAGGTTGACGGTTAACGCTGGCAAATCTTATGACCCGGTGTAGCTTGTATCGTTCAATGGACAGGAGCATGAATATAATCAAAATACGAAAGGAGCGGAGGAGAGATGAAGCAAGACGGAAAATGCAAAAATCCATATTGCAAATGCCCTGAATGTAAATGTGGAGATAATTGCAAATGCAAACCCGGCGAACCGTGCCCCTGCGGCTGTGACTGTTGCGGGGAGCAATGAATCCAGCCAGGGCAAGTGCGTGCCGGAGCTTTAATTTCTTTCATGCGTTTGCCCTGGTTCATTATTTTCTAATTTCTTATCCGAACCCAACCCCTTGGTAGAAAAACTTACAAGGGGTTGGGTTGTGAACAAAGGATGCTGTTGACGAGAATATTATTTCTGACAGTGTGATTCAAAATAAATACCTGGAGTGGATATAAATGGAGCATAAAAAGTGTTTGACTTTCATTTTGCTGTTTACCATGCCTGTGCTGATTGCGTTTAGCGTGCTTACCGGTTGTTCTGACGGTGAAGGTGCGATGGGGCAGCCACAGGAGGAGCGGGTCCAAGTCATTGGGCAGGGCGGCACGGCCTTCAGGCTCGAGGTCACAGACGGCAATGGACTAACAGCTGCCTGGAATGTACATACCGATGAAACAACAGTCGGTGACGCACTGTTGAGCGTGGGATTTACCGATGCAAATGACTTCATTACCGATGTAAATGGAATGAAAGCCGATTTTGACAAAGACAATGCCTATTGGGCGTTTTATATTGACGGCGAATACGCAACGACAGGGGCAGGGTCAACAACTATAGAGCCAGACAAGACTTATGCGTTTGTTTACACAAAAATTTAAATTCTCCATTAGGGATCTAACGATTTTTTCCGCACTTGGCACCATAATGTATCTATCGAGAATTATCATGCAATGGATTCCTAACGTACATTTACTCGGGCTTTTCATTGCTACCTTTACATTAACCTACCGGGTGCGGGCGTTGATCCCGATTTACGTATATATCCTGCTTGAAGGAGCACTGTCCGGGTTCGCCATTTGGTGGATACCCTATCTGTACATATGGCTGCCTTTGTGGGCTGTCTTTATGCTTGCGGGAAGGTTAAGGCTAGAGATAACAAAAAACATAAAGACACTGATATATATGAGCCTGTGTGCCTTTCATGGGCTGTTGTTTGGCGTATTATACGCCCCATTTCAGGCGTTAATGCTTGGACTAAGCTTGGACGGCATGATGGCGTGGATTATATCGGGCTTGCCTTTTGACATCATCCACGCCGTGTGCAATTTCTCAGCGGGAGCATTAGTAGCTCCGCTTTCGGCACTGCTCAAAAAATTGTATGCAGGAACTATACGCTAAACCCTCCTCGCCTTGGGCAGGATAATGTGGTCAGGTCAGAAAACAAACCACGAAAGCCGATAAAGCCCATATCTACGGCATTATATCGGCTTTTAGGTTGGTGTTTGAATCTATGGCACGGCATGGTACGAAACAGGACGGTACAGGATGTTGCAGAAAATTTGCAGAAAATTTTGCAAAAGGGGTTGTACACTGTCGGATTTTGTGGTATGATTATACTGGAACCGGACGGAATTCCTTTGTGCTGACACCTAAGCGTTGGATTAAACGGACGAACGCTATCGACATGACCACGCTCGAACAGCCTGAGCATTAACGCCCTGCTCATACGGTAGGGACTGCCGCATGGTGAGCGGCTTGTGCAACTTAACAACACGGCGATTACGCAGATGAAGTCGTTGGTGGATGGGAAACCGCTATTGAATGTTTAAAGGAGAATGCTATATGGCAAGTACCGTAGTTCATGAAAATATTCCAGTTTTTATCTCTTCAACTCGTAAGGATTTAGCTTCCTATCGTAATGAAGCAATCAATGTGCTTAACAGGATGCGTACCCAAATAAGGGGCATGGAGTACTTTGGTTCGAGCGATGATGATTCACTCTCTGTTTGCTTAGAGAATGTCAGACAGAGTAGCTTGCTTGTCCTTATTCTCGGAATGCGCTATGGAGACTCTATTGACGATGCCACGGGGAAGTCTTTTACACATTTAGAATACGAAGAGGCTCGACGGAATAGCATCCCAGTCCTTGCTTATGTAGTTGACAAAAACACCCAGATTCCAGTAAAGTTCATTGACACTGGAGAAAAAGCTGAAAAACTTGATGAATTTAAGCGTTCCCTCATAAAGAATCATTCCGTAAGTTTCTATAGGTCAGCTTCCGATTTCCGTGGAAAACTTGCTTTGGACATTGCAGAAGCACTCATTAAGGAAATTTCTTTGCAAAAAGAAACAGAAGAGGGAGTGCGAAAGTTTCAAAAAGAATTTCAGGAGAGCAGTGATAACTACGATGTACTCCGAAACTTTATCAACAGACCGTCGAAATATTCTGGTCACGAGGTGGTTGTAACTGTCAAAAGTCTTCAGGATGCAAGCTTTGACATTAAGGATTCTATTGTATCTGCTCTTGACTTGGATGTTGGCGATGTATCGTACATAGATGCCCTAATTCTTGATGAACAAAACAAACCCTTATTTTCTGATAAGCGGTTTTTTATAGTTACCGATGGACAGACAGCTGACGAATTAGAAAAAGTTAAAAAGGGTCAAGTCTTTACAGGAAGGTTTAAACTGGCGTTCTGCACTACGATCGAGACAGAAGAAACCGATTCTGCATCATACGCTAAAACGAACAGTTGGTCTGCGTTGATTCTTTTGGCGATGAATAATTAAATTTGCCGGGAGGTGCTATGTGGTTGTCTTTTATATCGTTGCAACGGTTCTTTCGTTTCTTTGCTTGTTTTCTATCACATTTAATATATCTGAGGCGATTAATAGGCTCACGATATTCTTAGAAACAAAAGATGAGCGTGATAGCCGACCGTTTGAAGAAGAGGATAAGAAAAGCAATGTATCCCCGATAGCGCGCATGAAAAATGACTCTTTCATGCCCCAAGAGGTTCAACGGAAAATAAGGTCTAAACTACTAACGGATAGGCAGATTGAGGTTATCCGTCGTCTTCCGTGGAAAAAATATGCTGTCACTCAAAATAGCGATGACACTTTAGATATAAGGCACATATTATTACAGTTGGATGAGACTCATCATGGTATGGCATCAGCAAAAAAAGAGTTTGGTCGTTATTTGGTTTCCTCTAAAAATTTTTCTTCGAAGTCTTCATCAGTGCTATTGCTCAATGGTAGCCCAGGGACGGGAAAAACCACGCTTGCCTCGTCTATTGCAAGGGCTATGGGGAGGAGACATTATGTGTTAAATCTTAATGGACTATATTCAGCTGCTGAAATTTTAGGGTCAGAAGTCCATTTTGTTGGCTCTCAAGTTGGTGCAATAACAAAAGCCATTATGGAAACCGATTCGTTTAGTCCAATCATAATTTTTGATGAGATAGATAAATGTTCCGAAGGGAAAGGTAATGGCAATATATGGGATGCTCTGATGCAATTATTTGACCCTTCACAAAATGATTTTCGTGATGTATTTTTAGACATTTCTTATGACATTTCAAATATATTATTTATTGCAACATCCAATAATATCGACAATATACCGAAACCTTTGCTGAATCGGATGAGCAGGATTACTGTTGACGGCTACTCGTTTGACGAGAAAAAGCTTATATTGCAGGCTCATATTATCCCCAACCTACGAACCCAATATAGTAAGGCTTCTCCGTCTATTGAAATTACGGAAGAGGAAATAGATGAGATTATTTATGATGACACCGAAGATGAAGGGGTTCGTAATATTTCACGGCGGATAGAAAACCTACTCCTTGATAAATTGCTGGAAAAAGAATTGTTGGGAGTGCCGGACAACACAGATGAATCATAGTGTCTTGCTCTACTTCATCCAATAGTCATTTGCAAAAACGCTACTCTTCGTAAATGAATCGCCTACACAGACGAGCGATATTCTAAAATCCCCCTCACCCCACCCGGCATTGCCACAGAATGCTGGATTGATACGTGATAACAATGTCTTGGAACAATGCTCCATTGTCGCAAGGCATTAGACAAATAATGCTTGTTGCTTTCTGCGCAAAAAAGAACCCCAAGCGGGTTCTTTTTTGCGCGGTTTTCTTATGCGGAAACGCATCTTGGGATATTACTCGAAAGCCCTCATTTAACGCGATTGCTGTTCCCTCGTTATATTGCGCCCATTAATAACTGCTCACGATTTTACGCTCCATAAAGTGCCCACCCCTGCACTTGTTATAACCAAGCAAATGCGAAAAAGTCAACAGTCTGAATCGGAATATCCATGCATATATTCAAAAGAGAAGGTGATGGTATGAACAATAACGCTACATATTCTGATGTCCAAGACCTTGCCGTTGCTCATTGGTTGTGCCACGCCAACGAAACGGCATATAAAAATGGGGTCATCACAAAAGCAATGTATGAATATGCCCGAGATGAACTCAAAAAGTCTGTTGACAAGCTCTCGCAGCTTTGCTATACTGACGGCAAGGTTGGGTGACAATAATGGATTTATTAAAGATGAGACGGTCATTAGACAGCGGCAGGACGATTTTCGACTTGCCGCTTCGGGTCGTTTATTATGCTAGGGTATCAACAGACAAAGATGAGCAGCTCAACTCCCTTGAAAATCAAGTGAGCTACTACGATGACTTTATCAAATCCAACGATGTGTGGACATTTTCCGGCGGCTATGTAGATGAAGGCCTTTCCGGGACAAGCGTTGACAAGCGTGATGATTTTCTTAGGATGATTAAAGATGGCGGGGAAGGTCGGTTTGATTTAGTTATCACCAAGGAGATATCGCGTTTTGCTCGTGATACACTCGATAGTATACATTACACCCGGAAACTGCTCGACTGCGGAGTAGGTGTTTTTTTTCAGTCTGACAACATCAACACGCTGCATTCGGATGCTGAATTGCGCCTAACCATTATGGCATCGTTGGCGCAGGATGAAATGCGCCGTTTGTCGGAGCGTGTTAAGTTTGGTATGAAGCGTGCTTATGATAACGGCAAGGTGTTGGGCCAAAGCAATATTTATGGCTACGATAAAGCAAAGGGCAAGCTGGTAATCAATGAAAAGCAAGCTGAGTTTGTGCGTGAACTATTCAGTCTTTACGCTGAGGATAAGTATGGGTTCAGGACAATTGTGCGAATTATGAATGAACGAGGTTATCGCAATCAAGACGGTAAAGAATTGAACCCCGGCTCCATCAGCGGTATATTATCAAACCCGAAATACAAGGGCTACTACCACGGAAGAATCACCGAGAGCAACGACTACCGCCGCAAAAAAAGCGTCAAGCTGGCCGAAGAAGACAGACTGCTCTATAAAGACGACTCTATCCCAGCCATCGTTTCCGAAGAATTGTGGGATAGAGTTAATGATATTCTTAGAAAACGCTCAAAGAAATTTCACAATGATGGTAACGGCTCTGTCGCTAGATTTGCCTACAGCGGCAAGATTGTTTGTGAAGAGCACGGAGCATACCACTACCGCAAGATGTGGAGAGACAGAAAGGTTCCAGCTGAGAGTTGGTGCTGCAAAGAGTATTTGGCAAAAGGCCGTGTTGCCTGTCCAACGCCGCATTTGTACACGACAGACTTAGATGCTATATTAACACACATAGGCAAAGACCTGATGGAAAACAGAGAAAAGTATTTAAAGGGGATAGATGCCCTGCTTGAGCTATACAAAAAATCGGAACGGGGCAATGTGGATTTTCTGCTTGAAATCAACAAGCATTACAAAGAGATTGACCGCGCCAAATCCAAACAGGAAAAACTCCTTGAAATACACCTGGATGGTGATATGGACAGAGCCTCTTATGTTGATATGAACACCCGGTTTAAAACTGAAATCGAACGGCTGGGCGTAAAGCTTGCCGCACTGGAGGATGAACAGCAGAAAGCCTCAGATACCAGTAGCACACTACAGCAAGCAAGGATCTTATTTAACAACCTGCTGGACAGTGGTATAGGTGCTCTTGAAATAGCAAAAGAACTGCTCGGCAGCGTTACTATTCTAAGGGGCAGCACCAAGAAAGAGATGAAGCTGCGAATCAATATGCAGCACGGCTCAATCATTCCGGCAACGATATTAAAACCCATCACTTTGTATGGTAAGACCGAGGTCAGCCCTATAGTTGGAACAGAGAGACAGAGTGAGGATTTGGTGCATTATCTCCTAAGTGAATTTGATGATGAGCCGGAAAAAATCTGGCAAAGCAACATTTTTGGGAAAAGCCTTCACGATCTTGTGAGTGAAGGGCTTTCGGGCAAACTAAAAAAAATGCCGGAGGATGCCCGCGCAAAGTTCCAGGAAACATTGCAAAGAATTATCAACGAAGGCTCGGGTGGATTGATTTGCATTATACTCTGACGGCAAATTGACGAAATGCCCCTTCCGCTACTGCGCGGAAGGGGGCATTTTTTTTAATTTTGAGAGCTGCTCAGTCTTCCTCGTCTTCGCCATTACTGTCTTTCTGGCAGCAGCCTCCGCAGTGGTGGTCCCCGGGGGCAAGGTCTATTTTCTCTTTGCAGTCCCGGTTGGCGCAAACAGTTGAGCCGGAGAGAAACTCCTCTTCGGTAAGCATAAATTCTTCATTGCATTTAGGGCAGGTTGCCCAATATTCAATCTCATTATCACCGCCGTCATCACCATCATCATCAGAATACAGGCTTTTAAGATTTGGGAACTGGCTTAAAGCCCCCTTTTCCTCCGCGGCATTCCCAAGAACCTCAAAAAACTCATCATACTCCTCAATATTGTCTTCAATCTCATCGACACTTTCCTGCAGCGAGTCAACCGTATCCTCAATGTCATCAGTAGCTTCCTCCAATTCGGATATAGTTTCGCCTAAGGATTCCAGAGCATCAATAACCGCGGAAAACAATTTATGCTCCTTGCTTGCAGGGTCTAGCTCCAAGCCGTCAAACAGCCCCCTGACATAACCGATTTTACTTTCATGCTCAGAATACATAATAATTTCCTCTTTTCTATTTTATAATTTTGATTTTCCGATGCCGTGCATCATTGGTGACTGCAAATTTCTCCGCATTCATGGCAGGTGCATCACTTCGCTCTTTCCATATACTCCCCGGTCCGGGTATCTATGCGGAGCATATCACCTGAGTTTATGAATATGGGAACCTTTACCGCCGCACCGGTTTCCAATGTCGCGGCCTTTAAGACATTGGTTGCCGTGTCACCCCTTACTCCCGGCTCTGTGTCGTTGACCTGCAGCTCAACGAAGGTGGGCGGTTCAAGGGCAAAGACATTTCCCTTATATGAAACTACCTTGCAGACCATATTTTCTTTTACAAATTCAAACCTGCACGTTTCAATAATGTCCTTGCCTATTGGGATTTGGTCGTATGTTTCAGAGTCCATAAAATAATACAAATCTCCGTCTTGATACGAATATTCCATTTCCCTGCGTTCCACAAACGCGGCCTCAAATTTTTCTGATGGGTTGAAGGTACGCTCAACAACTCCTCCCGACAACACGTTTTTAATTTTCGTGCGGACAAAAGCGGCTCCCTTGCCGGGCTTTACGTGCTGAAAGTCAACAACCTGCATGACCTGGCCGTCCATCTCAAATGTCATGCCGTTCCTAAAATCCCCTGCCGATATCATAAAAAAACCTCCGTACTCAAAATCTCATTGCCTATTGTATCTCACTTTAAGATGTTTGGCAAGAATTTTTTTCAGATAGTTATTTGACGGATAGTTTTTGACGACTTTTATTTGGTGCTGGGCCACACTCTGCAAAATTGTGAAAACAGGCAAAAAATTCTCCGTTGACCTAAGTTTGACCTAAGTTAAAATGTATGCTATAATGGTTCCGGGTTGCCCGGAGTGTTTGACTGCCCAAATTTTTTCTTGGAGGTTTTCCATATGACTCATACCACATGCCGCCTGGCCATAAAACGGGCGTTGCCCCTGTTTATTATTACCTGTCTGCTGATTGGTGGTCTTCCTATGTCTGATTTTACAGAAACTGTGCCAATTGCCTCCGCCTCTGGCGGCACCGTGGATGTATACCCATTTCACTACGATCAACTGAGTTCCGAGCATGAATTTACCGCTATGTCGGTAAAGGTTGAGGATCAGGATGTCAGGCTTTACAATACGCCAGTCAATGTCAGGCGCAACTGGACAGATACTATGCCTATGCCAGATACTTTTCTCAGGGATGCCGCCATTGCAATGTTCAGCATGACCGGCACTGTAACTGTTGAGGTTACATACCCGGCGGGAGTATCAGATGCGATTGTACGGCCATACAGGGCTGACATTGAGTGTGAGATTAATGGGAATACCGTTACCTTTGACCTCCAAGAGCCAGGGCAGTACTCCCTAGAATTCAACGGCGATCCCGAGGTTGACAACCTGATGATTTTCGCCAATCCCCCACAGCCGCTCCAGCCTGCTGGGACAACAGAAAATCTTTCTGGTTG
Organism: Oscillospiraceae bacterium; assembly: GCA_009777475.1. Classification (GTDB taxonomy): domain Bacteria; phylum Bacillota; class Clostridia; order Oscillospirales; family UBA929; genus UBA929. Next base: position 32,411 of record WRLU01000015.1, read on the forward strand.
GCAAACAAGTAGCACGGCGGATGTTATTGTTGTTGACGGTTATGTTGACATTGGGCAGGAATATTTGGAGCTTGCCTACAGTCAAACTGTTTACTTTAAACCGGGTGCTGTTTTGCGCGGCGGAATCAAAATGAACCGCGATACCACCGTATTGGGCTGCGGCGTTATAACTGGTGACGGCTTTGGCATTGGCCGCCTTGGTCCAATTACGGCAGAACAGGAGCGCATTGACTGGGCACCTGGCAGCCCCTACTGGAGTACAAATGCGGCATTGAGGGAATACGATGGTGTGAGCACCCCTCTTGAAAACCTTACCGTTAAAGATGTTGCTATTCTCGACCCCAACCGCTGGGTGGTGGAGTTTTTGGGCTGTGACGGTGTTGCATTAGACAATATCAAGGTTATCTCCGCCCGTCATAACGGCGATGGCATCACTATTCAAAGCACACGCAACATGACCATAGATAACAGCTTTATACGGAGCTGGGACGACAGCATCGTTCTAAAAAACTACACTGACATAAGCTGTGAGAATATTGAGGTAAAAAACTGCGTTATCTGGACAGACCTGGCGCAAAGCATGGAGATTGGCTTTGAAACAAACAAGGGAGGGGGCTCCCGGGCACGAGAAGGTAACCTTCCTAAAAACCCCGACCCATATATCCGCAATATACTCTTTGAGGATATTGACATCATACATAACTTCCACAAGCCTGTTATCTCCATAAATAATGCCGATGCCTGCAGGGTGTATAACATTACCTACAAAAATATCTATGTGGACAATGCTCAAATGGGAATGCCGGGGAAATTCAGCGAGGGCGGTGGAATCCCTTATCTGCTTAACTTCTGCAACGGAACCAGTGAGGATATGGGCGGTGCGAACTGGAGTTCTAACCACACAGGATACCGTGAAATTAAAAACATTACTGTTGATGGTGTTTGGGTTATAGGGGGTAACCGCAACTCCTGTCAGCTCCGGCTTATAAACGTTAACCGCCCCGAATCGGTCATGGAAAATATCACATTAAAAAATATTCTCTGGGGAAAAGAAAAATCGCCTGTTTTATTTAACTTTGCCCCTATAAATGTCTTTTCAAGCCCGCAGGGGTTACTTCACTCCGCAATCACCCAAATACATGACACAGATATATATATCCCGCCAACTGCAACGCCGAGACCGCCAGATCCGCCCACGCCAACTCCTGTTCCCACCGAAAAACCTATAATCACGCCCTCTCCCACGCCTTCTCCGAATATAACAGTATCTCTAGATGCGGCGGCAAAGAAGCACGGCAGTGTAACGGTTGTTAGGGAGAATGGTATTGTTATTATTACAGCTAAGGCAAAAAAAGGTTATACATTCGCCGGATGGTATGAAAACGGCAAGAAAATCCAAGGTGCAGATGCAAAATATATATTAGAAGACATCGGCACCAGAAGGATAACCCCGAAATTCAATGCAAGGGCTTATAGCATCACATGGAGGCTGAACAAGGGTAAGCTAAATAAAAAGAGCCGCCCTTCCAAATACACCTTCGGCAAGGGGCTAAAGCTTAGGAGGCCAACCCGCAGGGGCTACACCTTCACAGGCTGGTACAGCGACAAAAAGCTCAAAAAAAAAGTTAAAGGAATTACCAAAAAACAAACCGGCAACATTACATTAAGGGCCGGGTGGAAGGCTAAGGCTGTGAAAAAGGTACAGTCAAAGGCGTCTTCGGCTGTTCGTGGGACGGTCACAACTCCCCGCAGTTCGCCCCTGCGTTTTAGGGAAACCCCGCGGGGCAGGATTTTAGGCAGATACCCGAATGGAACTGAGTTGGCTGTTTTAGGAGTCTCGGGCAACTGGTATCAAGTCAGGCACGGAAATAAAACCGGATACGTATATAAGCAGTATATTAAGATTACCTGATGCAAAGCATCCCTGAAATGTCTGGGATTACAAAATCGTCTCCCACAAAAGGCATTCCCCCTTTCCCAGCTCATACAAATATCCTTCGAGCAATGCCCCATCTAATATGAAATCTGCCGCATTTTTATCGTATACCGCGGTTTCTAGTCGGGATATGCAGCCTCCTGCCGGATCAACCCGAATTTGGTCCATGGTAATACGGTAGAATTTTTCGGCAGAGCTCCAGAGCTTTACCAGTTTTTTAATTTCGTTGTCGGCACTTTCCCAATCCCCCGCTCTCACCGCCTCAATTGATTTTCCTAATATAGAACGCATACTATCGGTTTCTCCCGCAACCCTCTGACCAAACCAAAAAACAAATATAATCAGGGTCAGCAGAATAATACCCGCCGGAATCCACCGCATCATTTATGATTCACCCCCGAATACTTTTCCTTTTTCAAAAAATAAATTCTCCCCAAATTGTCCCGGGTCATCAGAAATACCTGACCGGGACTTTTTGCGCCGCGTGCTTTGCATTCACTAACAAGCCAGTTATAATCCAGTCCCATTTTTTTTAGGATTTTTTTCTCTATATTCCCATCCTTGACAATCATCTGAGGGAATCCTCCCTCGGCAATGCTTTCGTTTGTAATATTACCGCCTGAATCTAGCCATACTTGGGTGCTTGGGGGCTTGTGTGCTTCACTGACTATAACCGAGAGCTGGCCATTAGTCTCCAATACGGCATATTGTACGGTTGAGATATCGGTCACATCCTTAGTTCTAAGCCTCTCTATCAGCTCGGTCAGCGTTACTCTGTTATCACGCATAGCTCGCTCGTTAATCTTTCCTTTTTCAATTAAAACAGCACTCCGGCCTTGAAAAAGCCTGCATAAAAGCTCGCTTTTCAAAAAACTGCACGACAACAGCAATTGCAACGACAGTAATACTAAAATAGGCAAAACCCCTGCCAGCAGAGGCTTTCCCGAATCCTGCATTGGTATAGCCGCCAATTCCGAAATTAAAATTGTAATGACCAACTCACTAGGCTCCATCTCGCCTATTTGCCTCTTCCCCATCATCCTTAGGGCAATCACGATTACGATATAAAGGATACACGTCCTTACAAATGCAGCCGCCACGATCTCATCCCCCCTGCTCTCTTTTTTTATTTCCGCAAAGAGATAATAAGATACCAACATTTGTGAACGAATTGTTAATAAATGTTGATACGCAAGGTCCAAAGGAATATTTATGCCTGATTAGAAAACAATAAGGGTAAAAGAAAATAGGAGGGAAACATTTTGAAAAGATTATCACGTGTATTAACCGCATTTTTGGCCATAGCACTGTTGGCAGGCAGTATATCAAGTATTTGGGGGACAGAGCCCGCCGGGATTGATCTGCAAGGTGAGGCGGGTGCAGAGCTCCGGTTTTCACTTGACGATTTTACTCCATGCCTGAATAACAGCTCACCCCTGCGAGGCATAGTCATTGTTGATTTGCCCCAAAGCGGATTGCTTACCTTCGGCGGCAGACCTATTCTCCCCGGAGAGGCAGTGACGGCCGAAACATTAGAATCTATCTGCTTTATACCTCAATCTTCCGAGAATATTGAAACCGGGTTTTCTTTTCTTCCGGTGTATGTCTCCGATGCCTTAGCACAGCCTGTTTTGGTGAATATCTCCTTAGTGGCCTCGGAAAACAAGCCGCCCCAAGCCCAGGATGTCGAGGTCAAGACCTATAAAAACATCTTAATAACCGGAAAGTTTTCAGCAAATGACCCCGAAGGAGGGGGGGTGACCTACCGCATTGTTTCCAAGCCAAAACGCGGCAAAATAGAGCTTTTACCCAAAGGGGGGTTCTCCTACACCCCTTTCCCAGACAAAACCGGAAAAGACAGTATTTCCTATATTGCAATTGATGATCGGGGAAACACATCGCAAGAGGCTCAAATCTATATAAGAATAGAAAAGCCCCCCTCAAAAACAACTTACTCGGATATGGAAGGACACCCGGCACACTACGCCGCACTTAGGCTGAAGGCGGAAGGAATTTTTTCAGGTCAAACTGTTTGCGGCATAAATTATTTCGAGCCGGACAGTATTGTCAGCCGGGCAGAGATGATTACCATGGTTTTAAGGGCAGCTGATCTGGATGATGAAATTACCCCGGTATACGTCACAGGATTTTATGACGATGCATTCATTCCGGCTTGGTTTAAGCCATACGCGCGGCTCGGCGCGGAAAAGGGCATTGTCAAGGGTACCGACACGCCCGAAGGCCACAAGCGTATTGACCCGGAATCTCCCATCAGTCTGGCTCAAGCAGTTGAATTGATCGATAATGCCATAAATCCCCCGGATGTAATTGATACCTTCAGGCAAAATAGCACATCCCCCGAATGGGTTTCACAAGCTGCCGCCAATATAAGCGCGGCCGGTATATTGACAGCTGATAACGATACTGACTGGGAGCAATCTGTAACCCGGGCTCAGGGAGCAGAAATGCTTATAAAGGCCATGGATTTTCAAGGCAAAGTTAAAGGGAAAAGCGGTCTGTTATCTTGGGTATTCGGCTGGTAACCCTGTACAGCACAAACGAAAAAAACGCCCCTGCCCTCTTTTGGCAGGGGCGCATGAGGCTGAATGCAAGCTTTCAACTCCCTTAAAACAGCAAGAACATGATGGAGTTTATACATAAAGCATTATCTCACGGATAGCATAATTTGAAAGAAATCCCTAGACATATGCAACTACACGGATACCTTGTAAATCCATTCTGTAAAATCTGCGGCAAATTTACACAAAAATTCCTGCGTACTTTTGTCCGGCACACCGTTTGCATCCATTACATCGGCGATACCGCCGATGTACGCTTCAGGTTGCTGCATCATATAGATGTTCAGGCAAGTCGCCGATTGCCTCAGATGATGGTTCACACCGAATCCGCCTACTCTCCCCGCACCCACGCTGACTATCGCACCGGGTTTTCCGCTCCAAGCGTTCTCCGACATAGGGCGAGACGCAATATCCAGCGCATTTTTAAGAACCGGAGGTATGGAACGGTTATACTCCGGTGTGACAAACAACACCGCATCTAACTCACTGATGCTCTGCCGGAAACGTCTCCACTCCACCGGCACATCCCTGTCACTGTCTAAATCCTGATTGTATATAGCGAGAGAGCCAATATTTATAAAGGTAACGCCAAATGAATTTTCAAGAAGCCCCGATAAGTACAGTGCGGTCTTTTTACTGAGGGAATCACGGCGCAGGCTGCCAACGATAATTCCGATTGATTTTTTCACCATGCTCAACCCTCCCCTCGCAAATCCGCTATCATCTTTTCAAGTGCTTCTATTGATTGCAATCCTATTTTTCTGTCAATTTCTTTGCCATTTTTAAAGGTTGCAATTGTAGGAAGGGTTGTTATGCTATAGCGAGCGGCAAGCTCGCTCTCATCATCCACATTGACCTTAACCACTTTGATTTTGCCGCTGTGCCTACTTTGCAATTCTTCAATAACAGGCGCAAGCATACGGCAATATCCGCACCACTCTGCCCAAAAATCTACTAACACCATACCGTTAGCGATTGTGCTTTCAAAGCCTTCCGTTGTTAAGCCTGACATACAAATACCCCCTAATTTTGATTTTAAGCGTTATATCAAACGCTCAAATATTCTTTTGCGGCTAAAGCCGATACAGAACCATCGGCTGTGGCCGTAACGATTTGCCGGATTTTTTTTGTACGAGTATCGCCCGCGGCAAATACACCGGGCACATTTGTGAGGCAATCCTCTCCGGCAACGATATATCCCCTTTTGTCCAAATAGATTTCCGGAGCGAATAGTGCGTTGTCAGGCTCCGCACCGATTGCGATAAACACACCGTCAACCTGTATTTCCTCAACCTGACCGCTTAGCCTGCTTTCCGCTATGATCTTCTCGACCTTTTTATCCCCGGCGATTTCCTTTACAATGGCATCAGTTACAAACCGGACATTGTCCTTTGCTCTTGCCTGTTCCAATTGCATCTGTTCCGATTCAAATTTTGAAGAACGGTGGATTACTGTGACTGCACGGCATAGCCCGGATAATATGACAGCATCGCTTATAGCCACATTCCCGCCACCCACAACAGCAACGTTTTTCCCCTTATAAAGAGGCGCGTCACAAGTAGCGCAAAAAGCAACTCCGCGGCCAATCCACTTATCCTCTCCGGGAATGCCGAGCTTTCTGGGTGCTGCCCCGGTCGCAATAATAACAGCCCTGGCCTGGTGAATGCCGCTTGAAGTGACAATGCTTTTTATATCGTCCGAGAGCGCGGCAGATTCTATTTTTTCATATAAAATCTCCACACCCAAGCTTTTCGCCTGATTGTACAGGGCAACAGCAAAATCAGCACCGTTAACACCCGGCATACCCGGATAATTTTCAATGGACAGCGTGTTTATAATTTGTCCTCCATAGACAGCCTTTTCTATTATTTTAACGGAAAGCCCTGCGCGAACCCCATATATTGCTGCGGTTAAGCCGGCTGTTCCGGCACCGATAATGATTAAATCGTTCACCGTGTCCTCTCCTTTTTTTGATGAAAAGGAGGCACAAAGAAAAGTGCCTCCCCTCCCGATTGCTATTTGATTTCAGTTTTCCACAATCCGTGTAGGTTGCAGTATGCATAGGCAGCCACAGGCTTGTCCTCTGAAACGATAAAAGTCTGTGCCGGCTCCTCGCCAACCTTCAAGCATTTGCGCTGACCGCCGCGCTCAGTTTCTACATACACAAAGGCGATGTTGTGTTTTTCTTCCATGGGATGCGGCACACTTCCGACTTGAACGGTAACGCGATCACCATTGACAGTGGCAACAGGCAGATGCTTTTCGGCACTTGCCTCAACCGTGTTGGGGACAAGCTCGACCATTTTTTCACCGCAACATACCATCGGCACCCCCTTATTATCAATAAGGCCGATAAGATTGCCGCAATGCTTGCAAATAAAAAACTTTTGATTTCCGCACATAAGTTACACTCCTTACTTTAATTATTTTTTTGCCGGAAAAGGATTGACGAACACTCTTGCGCCAAGCTCATTGTCAAAGGTCAGCAGATGCCCTTTGTCATTGCCAATCAAGCGCAATCTGTCTAAAATGTCCATAGCACTGGCTTCTTCCTCAACCTGCTCGTCAACATACCACATCATAAACTGATAACAGGCATGGTCAGACTCCTGCATGGCAAGAGTCGCGATAGCATTGATGCTCTGCGTAACCTTTTGCTCATGGGAAAGAACCATTTCAAAAATTACGTTTACATCGGCAAATGACGCGGGCGGCTGTTCGATTGCCGCAAAGGATGGCGTGGCACCGCGTTCCAAAATGTACTGGTATATATGGGTGCCATGAGCCATTTCCTCCTGTGCCTGCACAAACAGCCAGCTTGAAACGCCTTTCAATCCGAATTTGTCGGCGGCGGCGGACATAGCAAGGTAGAGGTAGGCCGAATAATATTCGGCGTTTACCTGCTCGCTTAACGCTTTGGTCAGTTTTTCACCCAGCATTGTAATTCCTCCTGTTTCGGTTATTTTTTATGTGGCGGAAAATGCATCCTTTCCCGCACCGCAAAGCGGGCAAACCCAACCTTCGGGGAGCTTGTCCCATTTGGTTCCGGGTTCAATGCCGTTATCCGGATCGCCGGCAGTCTCGTCATAGACGTAACCGCATACACACTCGTATTTCATGCCCTGGTCTCCTTTCTTTCTAAAATCCAAAGGGGCTCAAGACGCCTGCTCTTGTTTAGCTCACGGCGCCTTTCCCCCGCTGCCCATTCCGCCCGCTGCTCATCAGTTTCAAGCAGCAATCCCGGCACAGGCGTGGGTTTTTCATTTTTGTCGAGAGCGACCATTACGACATATGCACGGTTGATTATACTGCGTTCGCCCCGGAGGTTTTCGGCATATGTGTCCACCCTTACCTCCATAGACGTGTGTCCCACATGAGTCACACAGCCAATCAACACTACTGTGTCGTTTGCGTAAGCCGCCAACTTGAAATGCAGATTCTCAATGGACACGGTAGTTACTTCACAGCCCGAATGCCGCCTTGCCACAACGGCAGCGATAACGTCTATCCACTCCACCAATCGCCCGCCGAAAAGCCGCCCATTTCCGTTTATATCCCCGGACATGACAATCTGAACCTGTTCGGTTCGGGATTCGGATATTCGTTTTTTTCTAAGGTCTGACATAAGTACAACCCTGCCTTGCCGCAAAGAACTGCGGTGGTGCTTTCTTAGTCTATTTTTGTGAACTCGTCTTTGCCCAAGCCGCAGTCCGGGCATACCCAGCCTTCGGGGAGCTTGTCCCATTTAGTTCCCGGCGCAATGCCGTTATCCGGATCCCCGGTAGCCTCATCGTAAACGTAACCGCATACACACTCGTATTTCATGCTCCTGTCCTCCTTTCCTTAGAACCTGTTCCCATAGCCTGGTCTGCCCAGATTTCGAGTGGTTTTTTTGTCAAACAAGACGAAATTCCGCAGACGAGCTTGCTCCCGGCAATGAATTCCAACGAAGTATGGCGGGAAATCCGCCTAAGGATGGGAAAAGGTTATTAGTTTTGCTTTCCCAGCGGTTCGAAGTCACTCGCGCCGTGTTTGCACCAGGGGCATATTATATCCGGGGGCAACGTGTCGCCCTCGTGGATATAGCCGCATATTTTACAAACGAAGCCCTTGGCTTTTTCTTTCTTCAGCTCAGGCTTCGGTCTGATATGGTCAAAATAATATTGATACGTTACGCTTGGCTCGTTTGAAAGAATCTCCGCCTGTGTCACCTCTCCGATAAACACCATATGTGTCCCGCAGTCAATGAACTGCTCTGCCTTGGCGGAGATAACGCTGTTTGTATATTCCGGCACATAGCGGATGCCGTTGATCGTACGGTCATCATACCCGACATCGACAAATTTATCGGTATCCCTGCCACTGCTGAAGCCGAATTGCTTGAACACATCAAACGGCGTGCTCTCGGTAAGCACGGACAGATTAAATTCCCCGGTTTTGATAATCATTCCGCAGGTATAATTAGTTTTATTTACGGTAACGGAAATTTTGCACGGCGTATCCGTTGCTTGTGAGGCGGTATTGATAATGCAACCGTTGTCTTTTTCGCCGTCCTTTGCGGTAAGGACAAACAGACCGTAAGACATTTTGAGCATAGTGCCTTTGTCTACGCTGCACTCACTTGACCCTGAGCCAGTACCCTTTACGGCTTCATCCGCATATGGGAAAGAGACGGCAATAGCATCAACCAACGTGTCAATTTCCGCAAGCTGGCTCTCCTTAAGAGCGGATTTGACGCTTACCGTATTCTCAAGCAAGCTCATATTTTTGCAACGCTGCAACTTTTCACGCATAAGGCCGCCGCTTGTGGCCGCCCATGAGCCATTTTCCATAATGGCAACAGTACGGTTTTGAATATTATGCGAAACAAGGTCATTGAGGAGGGCTTCCATCGTTACGAAAATACCGGCATTGTATGTGGTGGACGCGAATACCAAGTGACTCCACTTAAACGCCGATGATACAATCTCCGATGCCGGTGTGACCGAAACATCGAACACAACCGTCCTAATTCCCTTTTCCCGCAAACGGCAGGCGAGTATCTCAGCGGCGTTTTCGGTATTTCCGTAAACTGAGGCATAAGCGATCATTGTGCCATGCTCTTCCGGTTCGTAACTGCTCCAAAGCGTGTATTTTTCAATAATATCTTTCATTCTTTTGCGCCACACAAACCCATGGAGCGGACATATCATTTCTATGGCAAGTCCGGATGCCTTGCCAAGCAGGGCCTTGGTCTGCGCTCCGTATTTGCCGACAATATTTGTGTAATACCTACGAGCCTCATCCATGTAATCCCTTGCGAAGTCCACTTCATCGGCAAAAATCGCGCCGTGCAGTGCCCCAAAGCTTCCAAAAGCGTCAGCAGAGAACAGTATTTTGTCTGTGGAATCATAAGTGACCATAACCTCCGGCCAATGCACCATAGGTGCCATAACAAAATGAAGCTTGTGCCGCCCGGCATCAAGAACGTCATTTTCTACAACAACCTGTACACGAGAATCAATGTCAAAATCATGGAATTGTTTAATGAGCTCAAGTGTTTTAGCACTGCAAACGACCTTCACTCCCGGATATTTACAAATAATCTCCTCAATGGCGGAGGAGTGGTCGGGTTCCATATGCTGCACAACAAGATAGTCAAGCTGCCTCCCCTCCAATGCTTGTGCAACGTTTTCAAGAAACCTCTGCTTCACCGCTTTGTCAACGGTGTCAAGCAGAACGGTTTTTTCGTCACACAATAAGTAAGAGTTATAAGAAACGCCATTAGGGACGGAATATACGCCCTCGAACATGGCAAGGCGGCGGTCATTTGCACCTACCCAAGTTAAGTCACCGGTAATTTTTCTTGTACAATGCATTCAATATCCTCCCCCACATTTTGTATTCACAGTGCTAGAAATTAACGCCGCAGGAAACTTATGTACAAAAGTATACTATACTAGAAAGAGAAATACAAGTGTTTTTTCGACAAGTTTCCCGCATCATTTTATTCATAAAAAATGGATTTTTTTATGAATAAAATGATGCATTATTTGGTGCGACCTTAGCAGATTTAGCTAATAAAAACTTGTCGGAATCACTTGACATTTGAAAAAACATATCTTATGCTTAAAGGAGCAGTCTGTGAGCAGTCTGTGGACTCGACCAAAATTCTTCAGTACGCTTCGGTTCTTATCTGCAATGAAGCTACTGGGCTGAGTCACACAAACACGACTCAAAAAAATAAAAAAGGTGGTTTCTGTTTCCATGAAAAGGATAAAAGGCTTTATGGCATTGACTCTGGCGGTAATGTTACTGCCAACAATGACCTCTTGTGGGTCAAGAGAACGCCCCGCAGAGATTATATTGCCCAAATTAGAAGATGCTTACAATCGACATGATTTACACGCCATGTCCGAGTTGTATGG
>WRLU01000016.1 GCA_009777475.1 Oscillospiraceae bacterium
AAACGAGATTAAAAAGTGCAAAGGCTGTAATTACGAGCAGTCTGTGCGCAAAAAACACAGGTTCGACAAAAAAGGCAAGTGTAAAGACTGCGGCTTTGTAAAGTGATGGGAAGAAGGAAGAACCCCCCGCGCCTGGTATTGGGCGCGGGGGGTTGTGTGTGTGAAAAACCCTTTCATATACTCCATGAAACTTTTTCTTTACATTACAAACAAACTGTGATAGAATGCAATCCAGCTGCTATCCGCTCGCGATGTTTGGGGAAATCGGCCTGGCAGCTAATTCACCCGCCCCATACGTTGCTTTGCGGAAATTTTTACAAGGAAAGGTGAAAAGCAATGCTCCTCAAGCAACAAAAAACGGACGTAATCAAAGGAAACCGCATCCATGAAACCGACACGGGATCCCCCGAGGTACAGGTAGCTATCCTGACCGAGAGAATCAACCATTTGACAGACCATCTCAAAACGCACAAAAAAGACAATCACTCCCGGCGCGGTCTGCTGAAGATGGTCGGCAGGCGCCGTAATCTCTTGGACTATCTTCAAAAAAAAGACATCGAACGTTACCGCGCACTAATTGCCAAGCTAGGTCTGAGAAAGTAAACAGAAGGGCGGTCGGTGACCGCCCTCTGTTCTGCCGGAGTGTTTCCTGTGGGAAACACTTTCGGAAGGAAGTAAAAGAAGAAGTAAAGAAAGTAGGAAAATCTAATGACAAGACGAGAATTCCCCCAGACTAAGGTATTCAAAACCATGCTTGCAGGAAGACCCCTCTCCATTGAAACAGGTGTTATGGCAGAATTGGCTAACGGAGCCTGCATGGTTCGTTACGGCGACACTTCGGTTTTGGTCACAGCCACAGCCGCCGCCCAACCCCGCGCCGGACTTGATTATTTCCCATTATCGGTAGACTTTGAGGAGCGTTTGTATTCAGTAGGGCGTATCCCTGGTTCCTTCTTAAGAAGAGAAGGCCGCCCCAGTGAAAGAGCTGTCTTAGCCTCTCGATTAATTGACCGCCCGATACGCCCTCTCTTCCCATCCGAAATGCGTAACGATGTGGCCATAGCTGCAACAGTTATGAGCCTTGAGCCTGATTGTGCACCAGAAATCCCTGCAATGCTTGGTGCCTCCATTGCCCTGAGCATCTCGGATATTCCTTGGAACGGACCTATTGCCGGAATATCTGTCGGTCTGGTTGATGGGGAAATAGTGTTCAACCCTGGTACCGCTGAACGTATGACCTCTTCGCTTAACCTTGTTGTTGCCGGAACAGCTGAAAAGGTTGTTATGATTGAGGCAGGTGCCAACGAGATTCCGGATGATGTTATGTTTGATGCCATCATGAAAGCACACGAAGAGATCAAACAGCTCTGTGCCTTCGTTTTAAGCATACAGTCAGAAATAGGGAAACCCAAGATGACAGACTACTCCAAAGCGTCATTCAATGAAGAATTATACAATATTTTGGAGGGCAGTGTCCTAGACCGTGTACGCGAATGCCTTGATACCGATGATAAAAATATTCGCGAGAGCCGTATGAAGGTTTTGCGTGCCGAAATTACCGAGCAACACGAGGCACAGTTTCCTTCGTTGGAAGCTGATTTGGGAGAGGTCTTGTACAAGCTTCAAAAAATTGTGGTACGCCGATGGCTCCTAGACGAAAAGAAACGTGTTGACGGCAGGGGCATGCTGGAGGTGCGCCCATTGGATTCTCAGGTAGGCGTTTTGCCCCGGACTCACGGCTCTGGAATGTTTACCCGCGGTCAGACCCAATGTCTTACTGTTTGCACACTTGGCACTATCTCCGATCAGCAAAAGCTTGACAATATTTTTGACGATGAACACAAACGTTATATGCACCATTATAATTTCCCCTCATATTCGGTTGGGGAAGCTCGTCCCTCTCGCAGTCCTGGGAGGCGCGAGATTGGTCATGGGTCCTTGGCGGAGCGTGCATTAGAACCGGTTATACCGGGCGAGGATGAATTCCCTTATTGTATACGTCTAGTCAGCGAAATTCTTTCCTCCAACGGTTCGACATCCCAGGCTGCCATTTGCGGCTCGACCCTGGCTTTAATGGATGCAGGTGTACCAATCAAATCCCCTGTAGCCGGTATCTCCTCGGGTCTTATTACCGAGGGTAACCGCTGGATGACCTTCATAGATATCCAGGGAGTTGAGGATTTTTACGGCGACATGGACTTTAAGGTTGCAGGAACAAAGCAGGGCATTACTGCTATACAAATGGATTTGAAGATTGACGGACTAACTGCCGAGATAATCAAAGATGCCTTAGATATTACCCGCAAGGCGCGCTGTGAGATTTTAGACGAGATTATGCTTCCCTGCATAGATGGGCCGCGTCAGGAGCTATCGCCTTATGCTCCCAAGATGATTCAAACTCATATTGATCCGGAAAAAATCCGTGAAATCATCGGCAAAGGCGGTAGTGTAATACAAAAAATCACTGCCGATACCGGTTGCAAAATTGACATAGAGGACGATGGACACATCTTCATCGCCGCAATAAATCAAGCTGACGGTGAACGCGCCCTGAAAATCATCAATTCAATTGTTTACGAGCCCAAGGTCGGCGAGAGTATGCTAGGCAAGGTCACCCGGGTAATTCCGATAGGTGCCTTTGTTGAGTACGCCCCAGGCAAGGAGGGAATGGTTCACATCTCCAAGCTGGAAAACCGCCGGGTAGAAAAAGTTGAGGACGTTCTCAATGTCGGAGATGAAACGTGGGTAAAGTATCTCGGTACAGACGATAAGGGCAGGATTAACCTATCACGAAAGGATGCAGTACCGGAATAATCAAAAAACGCAACCCTCTTTAAGTCAAAATGCTAATCCCCAACTCGGCGATGCTGGGCTGGGGATTAGTTAATGTGAGGAAATACGGTTACAATCCGGTAACGTTTTTTACTCTCGCTTGACAAGCGGTTCGAGAGCTTGTATAATGACCCGAGATGCTTTGTATTATTGATCGGTGATGCTATAATCGCCGAATAAACATTCGCCCAGAGGGTTGAAAAGCTCTTTGATGAGGTTTTTCGTGTCGGTTTTACTAATTATTGCAAAATAATACGATGTGTTTATACTATACAAAGGGGGTTTTGCTTTGGAGCTTGACCCCGGATTAGTGGAGGTGTATCCGTGACCCTTTATTTTGTTATCGGATTAGTTGCAGTGCTTGCCGGTCTTGCCGTTGGTTTTCCCTTTGGCAGATGGCACCGCAAAAAGTATGCTGAGCGTGAGATTGAAAGTGCCGAAAAGCAGGCATTGGCAATCATTAACGAGGGTCAGCAGCGCAGCGAGGGATTAGTCCGAGAGGCTTTAGTGGAGGCCAAAGAAGAAATCCACCGTGATCGTCAGGAGTATGACAAGGAAATCAAGGAACGCAACGCAGAGCTGAAAAGACAGGAACGCAGAATTCAGCAGAAAGAGGAAAACTACGACAAAAAGCTTGACAGTCTGGAGAAAAAAGAAGCACAATTGTCCGTCAAGCATAGTGAGGCGGAGATAATTCGCACCGAGGCGGAAAAGCTCAAGCGGAGCCAGATGGAGATTTTGGAGAGAATCTCCGGCTTTTCACCCGAAGAAGCCAAGCAATATTTGATAAAAAATATTGAAGATGAGGCTACCCACGAATTGGGCATGAAGGTCAAGGAGGTTGAAAACAGATTCAAGGAAGAAGCAGAGCAAAAGGCAAGAGAAATCGTTGGGTTTGCCATACAAAAAGTTGCGGCGGACCACGTTGCCGAGGCTACGGTTTCAGTTGTGCATTTGCCCAATGATGAAATGAAAGGACGCATTATAGGCAGAGAGGGACGTAATATACGCGCCTTGGAGACTCTTGTAGGGGTAGATTTGATTATAGACGATACCCCTGAGGCGATTACCCTGTCCAGCTTTGATCCGATACGCCGGGAGGTTGCCCGGATGTCCCTTGAAAAGCTTATCATTGATGGGCGGATTCACCCGACCCGGATTGAGGAGGTTGTTGAAAAGTCGCGGCGCGAGATAGACACAATCGTCCGCTCCGAGGGCGAGCGCGCCACGTTTGAAACCGGTGTGCATGGACTTCACTTTGATCTGATAAAGCTATTGGGCAGAATGAAATTCCGCACAAGCTATGGTCAGAATGTCCTGCAGCATTCCATTGAAGTGGCTCTGCTGTCCGGTGCACTTGCCGCTGAGCTAGGGCTTGACCCCATGCTTGCCAAGCGCGCTGGCCTGTTGCACGACATAGGCAAGGCGACAGACCATGAAACGGAGGGAACCCACGTTTCCATAGGTGTAGAAATCGCCAAAAAGCATAAAGAACACGCCGATATTATCCACGCAATTCATGCCCATCATGGGGATGTTGAGCCGCAAACACTTATGGCGTGCATTGTTCAGGCGGCAGATGCCATATCCGCCGCACGCCCGGGTGCCAGGCGTGAAAACATTGAGAACTACATCAAGCGGCTTGAAAAGCTTGAAGAGTTAGCCTGTTCCTTCAAGGGGGTTGAGAAATCCTTTGCCATTCAGGCAGGTCGCGAAATCCGCATTATGGTCACTCCCGATATTGTTGACGATGGCCGTATGATTCTCCTGGCACGCGAGATGTCTAAGAAAATTGAGAAGGATCTTGAATATCCCGGCCAAATTAAGGTGCATATGATTAGAGAGACCAGACACATCGAATACGCCAAATAAGCACAAAGCCGCCCTTATGCAAGGGCGGCTTTGCCGTGTCCGCAAACCGGACGGTGAATATGTATTAGTACTTTAGAAGCTCTATTTCGGAAGATATCTTTTTATCTGTTGCCGCACACTTAGCCTCAGCCTTGCGGACATCAGCCTCAGCTTTGGCTATTAACGAATCAACCTTTGCCTCGTATTTTGCCCATTCACTATGCATCTTTATATCCATGATATCATATTGGGCATCTTTCTCTGCTCCATCTGCTCCAGAAAATTTCTTTTCTATTTTGAACCGCTCTTGAGCATCCTTCAGATACACCTTATACTCAAGCTCTGTGATCTTACGCTCTGTTTTTGTCCATATTTTGACTCTTGTCACTTCAAGCTTACTCCATGTTAGATCTATTTTGCTCTCAAGCTTTATGATTTTTAAATCAAGCTTAGCTCTGTCCAGATTATTTTGCGCATCTAGCAAGTCAGATGCACGAACTGCGGGGGAGACAAAAAGACATACCATAAGGACAATAAAGAGCCTGCGTAATTTTGTCAGGTTTAATCCCCCCTCTCTATTTGGAATTAGCCGTTGCCTCGGATTTTTGAGTTTTCGCGTAATTTTCCCTGTGGTTGTCATGTTATGACCTCCTTTTTTATTCTTCCCGGCTGTAGCCGGGAGAACAAAAAAGCGGCGCAGGGATGCTTTTAATCCCATACGCCGCGTTCGTCAACACAACTTATTAAAAATCCTCTTGCCGAATGGCTACAAAGGTATTATAATACAGATGGTGCAGTTAACGCTGTTATGTGGGATGGTCAACTCATCCTGCATAGGCTGCGGGGGTGCGGTAACACTTCCGCGGCTGCCACTATTTTGTTCTCGGGGACTTGCCGGAACTATTCTATCATAGCTTTACCAGAAAGGCAATACCTTTTTGAAAAATCTTTACTAAAAGGATGAACACACATGATTGTATTAGCTTTCGGCGATGTATGCGGCCCAGCGGGAATGCGTGCTGTAACTACAAAACTACCCGGTTTAAAAAAATTTTACGGTGCCGACCTTTGCATTGTTAACGGTGAGAATGCCGACATTTTGGGCATCAAGCCGGAACAGGCACATGCGCTTTTTGAAGCGGGTGCCGATGTTATTACCTTGGGCAACCATACATGGAAACGGATGCAGATAGTTCAGGAATTAGAGGGCAACCCTTTTTTGATACGTCCGCTCAATTTCCCACCCGCCGCGCCAGGCAACGGATTTGCAAGGGTGCCTATGGGTTCAGGTAAGTTTTTTGGAGTAGTAAGCCTAATCGGACGGCTAGAGTGTTGCTGGAATTCTGCCTGTCCATTCGCTGCTATGGACAGGCTCTTGGAAAAACAGGAGGCTGACTTTTACATTGTTGATTTTCACGCCGAGGCAACAAGTGAAAAGCAAGCATTAGCGCGATATTTAGACGGCAGGGTTTCAGCCGTATATGGAACGCATACCCATGTACAAACCTCAGATGCATTGGTTCTGCCCGGCGGGACAGGCTTTATTACCGATTTAGGTATGACAGGCGCAGAAGATTCTATCTTGGGAATCTCCACAAAGGATGCTATAGCCCATTTTACAACAGGCGTTCCTATCCGCCACAAGGCCCCGGAAACAAAGGCACGGCTAGAGGGCTGTTTATTTGAAATCGATGAACTGACTGGAAAATGCACAGCTGTGCAGAGCCTGAGGGTTGAGGAAGAGGGGTCGATCGGTTACAACTGAAAAGGTTTTTCTTGTTGAGTGCTTTTACCCAATTTATAGTATCAGCATAGCATCGCCTCTTCAGCCCTCGCATATATGAGAACATATGGGCGGGCAGCCCCCTATGTTTTTTGATGGTTTCAAGAGATAAATTCAAATATTTACTCAAACAGCTACACTAACTTAACTTCAAGGAAAGCAAATCCCATTATATTATTTTGTTGAAGCGTATCTTTGAATTTTTCCGAAACAAAAGTGGGAATAGTTTCTCCTTTAAGTTTGAAAATATGATGACCTTCCAAGGATTTTTCTCTCAAAGCATAATCTTCAACCATATGAATTTTTTCACCATATGCTCTTATTGTCTTATGCTTTGACTTTTTCAAATCAAACGCATCCACTATATCAATCACATTTGCAACCATATAGGTATCGTCAATTTGATTTATATCGCTTCTAATTAGCTTGATTGGTAAATATTGGATTGAGTCTCGCGCAAGATCTTCAACAACCCCCCGGAACCTCTTTGAAACGATGTACCATCCAAAATCACTTGTAAGATAATCTCTATGCAATCTTTCATCGCTGTTATCGCATATAAATGTGATTTCGATGTTCCAGCCTGTGATTATTTCACCGCTTGAAGTGGCATAATCATCCACATTATATGTGTTATGACCCAAACAGCGCATATAGTTATCAGCGTTTTCGCTATCTGCAAACATCTCGTAATACTTCATTTTAGCCTCCCGGTTTTATAAGTACCCCACTCAGCACAAATAATGTTATTAAAACTGGTTTTCGCACGGCATGATATTTTTCATGCCGCCGAAAACCTCATTGTATAACCATAGGACCATCTGTGCTTACGAAATGATATAATACGAAAGGGGGCATCAGCCCCCCCTTGTTCGACCTATTATTCAGCGAACCCATAACGCTTCAATGCCGCCGGGTCTATATCAGCTATTGCGAGAAGCCGGGCCGCCGGGCCGCTCGGTGTTCCTTTGCCGTATTCCCACGCCTCTACAGTTTTCCGCGATACTCCAAGGATGAAAGCAAAACGCTCTTGCGTCATATCAAGGTTGTCACGGATTTCTCGTATTTCCTCCGCCGTGTATTCTATCGGCGGAATGACTTTCGCTGTCGCTGCCATTCTCATAACCTCACCGCCCTATCGTGTCCCAATCAATTTCATCGTCAGAAACAAAGCCACTTTCCTCCGCTGCTTTGATACGTTCAGCTTCCTCCGATGTCACCCGTGTAAAATCAGGATCCCACGCAAGTACCAATTTTTTTACAAACTCATACGCAAAACGCTGGTCGTCCATAGGGAGCATATCAAGCATCTTGGCTGTGTCTATTGACAGTGTAGACATTTCCAATTCTCCTTTCCTATTTGTAGATGTCCCCGCGATTACCTATGTCGATAATCAAGAGGATTTCAAGTTTCCTCTCTGTGGTGTTCTTAAATATTATTCTCCATCCGCCAATCCTTAAACGCTTTCGATTATCCGAATAACCTTGAAGGGGTCTAATATCCCCTTCCGGGGGATTCTTGGTCAAGCCAGCGATAGCTTCTCTTATTCGCTGTGCTGACTTTTTTGTTTGGCTGTCTAAATATTTAAGAGCGTCACGAGAATACTTAATTTTCAATAACATCGCCTCGCTTTCTTATGTATCCCTGTTATCATTATATCCTATTGAATAGGAATTGTCAAGCGTTTTCAAAAAAATAATTTCTACATAAATATTACAACGGAGACCATCGCCTCCGCCGCTGTGTGGCATCTTGCAGTCAACCTATGCTTACGAGATGATATAAAACGAAAGGGGGCATCAGCCCCCCCCCTTGTTCGACCTATTATTCAGCGAACCCATAACGCTTCAATGCCGCCGGGTCTATATCAGCTATTGCGAGAAGCCGGGCCGCTCGGTGTTCCTTTGCCGTATTCCCACGCCTCTACCGTCTTTCTCGACACTCCAATTGTCATAGCGAATACGCCTTGCGACATACCGAACCCTTTTCGCGTTTCCCTAATCTCGTCTGCGCTGATTGTCTCGCGCACCGGGACAACCGGTATCCGGGAGGTACGCAACTCTATTTCCCCCTCAGAGTGGTCTAATGCTTCCTGCATTGCTTCGACAAGCCTTTCGCCCTTTCTGCTCATTTTCGCCACCACTCAACCTTGCCATCTTCCTCGCCATAGCTTGCTCATGAAGACGTCTGCCGTTCTCGTTGGATATTCTTAATTGTTCCTCTATTGACAAGTGCTTCCTTTCCTCATATAAGTCGGCTCTTAGTTTATGCAGCTCTTCAATTTTACGAATATCATACGTCTTAGTCATTGTCATCACCTTCCTCTATAAATATTGTTGGCGTTAATATGCTTGGCTGGAAAACCCCCAACCTTCTGTTGACTTCTTGCACCATTTCAATGGTGCGCCTTTTTACAAAATGTTTCATGTTCCAACTCAAAATATACTTGCAACCATATATGCTTGCTATTGCGATATGGCGGCAATCGTTGTAGCTTTCCTCCCTTAAGATGCCAGTTTTCAAGTATTCCTTTGCAAGTAGTATTGTCTCTTCGTTTTCTTCGTTGAAAGTTCTTTCAAGCGTATCAAGACATGAGTATAATTGCTCTCTTAACCCATCGTCACACCTATCGAGTTCTTCATAAACAACGGGCGAAATAACAACCTCATAATCTCCCTGCGCTAATTGTTCCCATAGAACGCGAGTATCATCACGCTTTTCGGGTGCATCGTCAGCCATCAAATGACTAATGACCGATGTATCAAGGTGAATTTAGGTTTAATCATCCCCGATGCTCCTTTCTTCATTATCCTAATATCATTCTATACGAGTTACGAGGATATATCAAGCGTTTTCAAAAAAATAATTTCTACATAAATATTACGGCGGAGACCATCATCTCCGCCGTTGTGTGACTTCTTGCCGTCAAGCAAGGGTTTTGTGTGGACTTTCCCGGAAAGCTCATCCTTACGCTTGTATGTGCGCCATATCGTTGATATGGATGGTGCAGGTTCCGGCTTCTCCAAAGTCAACAATAAAATGCTCGCTGGTTCCGAGGTAATCGTTGTTGGCAAGTCCTGCGATTTTGCCCTCGCTGTTCGGGATGGAGGCGTTGTCCAACGTAACCACTCTGTCGTTCACACGGTAATGCAGGGGCAGATTGTCAACTTCCACAAAATACAGAAACTCCATGCTTTCATCATCGAATCCGGCATCTGCGAGAAATGTTCTTGCGGCTGTCTCGCCGTTGAATATAAGTATTAAGACGCGAAATAAACGCGGGAGAGAAGAGGTCGAAAAACGCGGGAGCTCATAGCCGCAACGAACAACGAAAGACAACGTAAAGACCGCGCAAAAACTTAGCTGTAAAGCCTTTGTTTTTGCGCGGACACTAACACTCCTTTTTTCTTGTGGTTTTTGAGAAAAGGGACACTCGGCACAGTTCGCGCTGATTACGGTCTTTCGGTCTGATTACACCGAACATTTTACTGTCAACGCAACAAACAGGACTGTTTTATTCCCAAGTCCTTTCCCAACACGATTGTAAAATCACTCCGGGAACATGTCCGATATGCAGGGGTGTATTGTTCGGGAGGGTTTAACGCTCGGCTATTTGAAGCTCTTGCTTTAAGGCTGCTTGCAAAATAGATGAGACGTTAATCCCCGCTTTTTCGGCCTCCATGTTCAACCATGAAGGAAGTGATACATTGCGGCGCACGGTTCTTCGCTCGTTTGCCCTGCGGTATTCCGTAAAGTCAATATCAACCATTGAAATAAACTCGTCTGCTTCGCACGTCACATTTTCAAGACCGGAGGGCTTCGGGAAGGGTTTTTTATCGTCCTCCATATCAATACCCATAATCCCGATAGCGTCCCGCGCCATTTCTATTGCTTCCGCTAAATCGTCCCCCTGTGTATCAAGAGGAAAATCCGGCGCATGGGCGGCGTACCCATCCGTTAACTTCGTAAAGACAACCGGATATGCTGTTTTCATACTCTTACCTCCATTCGGTTATTTTTATGGCTGACGGGTTTATTTCAGCCCTCGCCGCTTGATTATTTTTTGAGCTATATGCTCCTTGATTTCCTTTTGCCGGGAAACAGGTTCACAGTCTTTGCCGTTGGTGTAAATATCGTGATTGCCGCCGTCCCGTTTATACCACCATCCGTTTTGCTCAAACAGTTTTATTAAGTCTCTCCGCTTCATAGACTGCCCTCCCTACACTTACATTATACACACTCATTACACAATTGTCAAGTGCTTTTCAAACACACAATGCACTATCCTTCCCTTTTCACTCTACAAGCGTAAGTATGCCATTCCCACCCCTCTGTCCGCCTGCTTGCACTCACAATCATAGCGGCATACCGTCCTTCACGTAGTTTGCGAATATCCAGTTTCGGCACCGCCGTTGCTCCCGTGTATAGTTCCCGAGCGGGTTTGGTGTGTAATCCCAAAAGTGGATGCGTCTTGCCATGAACCACTCGCCGAGCGAGCGTAAAACTGTTTCGCAGGGGCTTGACAAAGCCGGGTGAAAATCCACGCCTGTCTCAACGCATTGGCAAGTAGACAAAGACAGCCTTCCGGTTCAACGTGAGGAGCTTATCAACTATTGCAAATACGCACTCAACATAGAGGATTACGAAATATTCGAGGATGCCGGGTATTCGGCAAAAAACACCGAACGTCCGGCTTATCAACAAATGATAGCGAGGCTCCGCACAGGGGAGTTCTCGCATCTTGTCGTTTGGAAGATAGACCGCATCAGCCGGAATCTGAATGGATTATGGTGGAGGACCATCACATTCCCATTATAGACCCGCAGCAATGGCACAATGTCAATGAGATTTTGAGAGGTAACAGGCGCATTGAGGTTGGAGGCTTGGCTTATAACCGCAAGAACATCCATATATTCGCCGGCCTTTTAACTTGCGGAAACTGTGGCTCTAAAATGGCAGCGCAGCCGAGCAATGTTAGGGCAAGCGGCTGGCGGCCATCTATGTACTCATGCTATAACCGCAGACAGTCAAGCAAATGCACCAACAAATACGTCTCGGAGTCTCGGAGGTCACAGTTTCGGATGGGAGTTTTATCGAGAACGCGTCATACTTCCTGCTTCAACAGTCTTTAATCGGTCAAAGAGACGTAAACTATGAAAATTACGTGCGTGAAATCGACCCACGTATTCTCAAGGATTTTCTGGGGTCCATCGTGCAAAACTTCTGTATTTTGGACGGCAAAATCGAGTCAATCCGGTTCACAAACGGGGTAAGCATAGATTTCTGTATAAAGGCGAAGACTGATAAAAACCCGCAAACGCCCTGTAATCAAGGCACTTTGCGGGTTTCATTGCGTCCAAAAACGTATCTCATAGTATCAGCATCGCATCGCCGAATGAGAAAAAACGGTATTCTTCTTCTATTGCCTCTCGGTAGGCCTCTAAAATTCTTTCCCTTGTGCAAAAAGCCGATACCAGCATCAGCAGTGAGCTTTCCGGTAAATGGAAGTTAGTTATAATTGCATCAATTACATTGAAATTATAACCGGGAGTTATGAAAATTTCCGTTTCTCCCGGACCGGGATTCAGGACACCATTTTGAAATGCTGCCTCCAATGTACGCACTGAGGTTGTTCCCACCGCAATTACCCGGCCTCTCTCTTTGCGGACTCGATTAATTGTCTGTGCGGTGCAAATAGGGATTTCATACCATTCCGAATGCATGACATGATTTTCTATTTCCTCTGATTTTACAGGGCGAAATGTTCCCAGGCCAACATGAAGGGTCACTTCTGCTAAACGTATGCCTTTAGATGTCAGTTTTTCGAGCAACTCAGGCGTAAAATGCAACCCCGCAGTGGGCGCGGCAGCTGAACCGATATGTTTTGAATATACAGTTTGATATCGCTCAGGGTCGCCGGTGGGGTGTGTGATATATGGCGGCAAGGGAATTTCCCCCAATTGGCCTAAAAGTGCTTTATTGCCTTCCCCGCAATTAAAGACTATCTCGCGTTTGCCGCCGGCCAGATGCTTTCCTATGATGCCTGAAAGTTTTCCTCCGCCGAAAATCACACGGCTCCCAGGCGGAAGCCTCCGCGATGGGCGGCATATACATTCCCATTTGCCGTCCCTAATGTCTCTCAGCAAAAGTACCTCACAGGTTCCTCCAGTTTCCTTCTTGCCTGTCAATCTGGCAGGCATAACACGAGAATTGTTCAGTACCAGGCAATCGCCTGGGTGCAAAAATTCTCCAATTTCATGGAAATGTCTATGTTCTGGTTTTCCCTTTTTTCTGTCAATCACCAATAGGCGGCTTTTATCGCGGTATTCTATGGGTTGCTGGGCAATAAGCCTGGGCGGCAAATTATATGCAAAATCACTTGTTTTCAAAAAACAGACCTCCTCCAAAACGTGAGATCAGCAAACCTCCGTTGGTGAAATCATACTTCGCTGGAGCTTTACTATGTTATGTTAACTTGTATTTTGCGGAGTCACACACGCTCTTCCTGCTCTATTTGCTCCTTCAGCCATAATAAAAGTCTTTCGTCCGCTTGTCTGCAGACTTCATCTCTTGGGGAAATTTCACAAAACAGCGAGAAGAGGGCAAGTGCCAGGCGGATGGGGTGATGCCTTATCTTTCCGTTTTTTATCTGGAGCAGCGGACATTCCCTTATATCAATACCCTCTGAGATAAACATTTCTCTGTCAAGTAATGGGGGGGAAGCGTTTTCTTCGGCATATCGCGGGATACACTCCTTTGGGACGGGTGTGCTGTTGACAATGCAAATATCAAAAAGATTCCGGTTGTTTGCATGGCGGGCAAGCTCTCGGGCGTGGTCAAAGCAGGTATATCCTTCTGTTTCGCCCTCCTGTGTCATAATATTGCACAGATATATCCGCAACGCATTGGCATTGTTCATAGCATCGACAATTCCATCAACTAGGAGATTTGGGATAATGCTAGTATAAAGACTCCCCGGGCCTAAAACTATTAAATCTGCCCCTTCAATTGCGCTAAGCACATCACGGTTTGCCTCGGGTTGTTGAGGGTGTAATTTTATTTGTTTAATGCGGCATTTTTGTTTCTTTTTAAATTCTGAAATGCTGCTTTCACCAAATACATGGGTTCCATTTTCAAAAACAGCTTCAAGGGAGGTCGGCTGGCAGGAAACGGGCAGCACCCGACCGGCTACAGCCAAAACATCGCTTAAATGCAAAATGGCCTGGTCAAAGCTACCTGAAAGTCCATAAAGTGCCGCCAAAAAAAGGTTACCGAAGCTCTGCCCTGCCAGCCGTCCATCGGTGAAACGGTAATCAAGCAGCTTTTCCATGGCCGGTTCTGTATTGGCCAAAGCTAAGATACAGTTTCTAATATCTCCTGGCGGAATAATTCCCATATCTTGACGCAAAACCCCGCTGCCGCCGCCATCATCAGCTGTAGTTACTATTGCTGTGATATTTTCAGTACACAGCTTCAAGCCTCTTAGCATGGCGGAAAGTCCGGTACCGCCGCCGATGACCGCTATTCTAATCCCGGAACCCCGGGAAGCCTCCGAATCCATACCGCCACCCCCATACGCCATCAGTTATCACTGACAGGATCCTTGTATATATCTCTGTGGGCTAAAGCCACGCAATACCCAAGCTCCATCAGATATCCAAACAAAGCTCGTGAAATTGCTACACTGCGGTGCCGTCCCCCGGTACAGCCGATTGCCACGACCAGCTCGGTTTTACCTTCTTCAATGTACTGCGGCAAGAGATATGCCAGCATATCCTTCAGCTTTTGCAAAAACTCTTTAGTCTGGGGCATTTTGTGCAGAAAATCACGGACAGGCTCATCCAAGCCCGACAAATTCCTCAGATCTATCACATGATAGGGATTGGGCAGAAATCTCACATCAAACACTAAATCAGATTCCATAGGCAAGCCGTATTTGAAGCCAAAGGATAACACGGTAATTACCATGGGGCGGCTTCGTATTCCCGGCAAAATTTCGGCAATATGATTCCGGATGGCGTTTGAGGAAAGTGTCCCTGTATCAATAATAAAGTCAGATTTCTCACGCAAGGGCAACAAAAGCTCCTTTTCCCTTTGCAGCGTGTCAGGCAACAGCTCACCTTCTTCGGCAATAGGGTGGCGGCGGCGGGTTTCCTTATATCTCCGTAAGATAGTATCGAAATCGGATTCTATGAACACAATTTTATATTCGCAATTCATAGATTTGAGCATATCCAAGGAAGCAAATAATGCAGAAAAATCACTACCGGCGCGTACATCGGTTACCAAAGCCACCTTTTCATATCGGTTGTATAAACCCTTTGCCGCCAAGCACAGCTCCGCAAATGCAGGGAAAAGCTCTGCCGGCATATTGTCGACAGCGTAATAACCCATATCCTCTATAATATTTGCCACCATACTCTTTCCGGAGCCTGAGATGCCAGTAATAATTAGAAGTTCCATTGTATATCTCCCAAAAGGTGTACCTCAGGAGTTAACTCTACACCTGTCTGTCGCTGTACTGTCTGTCGTACGTATTCAGCGAGCTGCATAACGTCCCGGCATTCAGCAGAACAGGCGTTAACGATAAATCCGGCGTGTTTGCGGGAAACCTGAGCCCCTCCGATAGAATATCCCTTAAGTCCGCAGCCATCTATCAACGCTCCGGCAAACCGCTTGGGTGGGCGTTTGAAAAAGCTTCCGGCACTTGGTATGTCTACAGGCTGTTTTTTCTGCCGCTCTTTTGCAAGCTGCTTCATGCGGGCTTGTATATCATCCTGACTGTCAGCCCACAGGGTAAAACTGGCTTCTAAAATCAGCCATTCGGGATTTTCCATGTAAATGCTGTGCCTGTAATCAAAGTCATGGTCATCTATTTCTATGATATTTTGCCCATCGAAAACCCTAACCCAGTCAACAACACCTGACATTTCACCGCCGTATGCTCCGGCGTTCATCAAAACACTGCCGCCAACCGAGCCGGGGATTCCTGCAGCCCATTCCAGCCCGGAATAACCCTGACGCGCCGCAGCTTGGGCAAGTGCGGGAAGCCCTACCCCGCATTCGGCCGTGATAATGCCGTTAGTACTAATCGTTACTTTTGTCATTTTAGCGGTGTGCAGAACAATTCCCTTAACCCCGCCATCGGAGCAAAGGGTATCGCTGCCCTTCCCAACATAGGCTATGGGAACATGATGTTCCCTTGCCCAGAGAATTATATTCATTGCCTGCTCTGCGTTTTCAGGCGATACAACAAACTCAGCCGGACCGCCTATGTTGAAGGTAGTCAGACCGCGCATGAGTACGTCTCTTCGGACATTAGGGCATAACGAAACAAGTTCTTTGTACAAGGATCAGGCACCATCCCTTCAAAAATTGAGAGGCAATTTACATAGTTCAGGATTTCTCAGGCGATTCCTCCGGCGAGTGTGCTGCAAAATATTTATTTATGCCCTCGGTAAATTCCAGTGCTGCATTGTATCCCATTTTCTTATGGCGGTTATTCATTGCCGCTACCTCAATAATTACGGCAAGATTTCGCCCGGGTTTTACAGGCACGGTGAGCGAAGCGATGTTAATACCTAGAATATCGGTCGTTGTTTCATCCAATCCAAGCCGATCATACACCGCATCATCCCTCCAGTGTTCAAGGGTGATAACCAAGTCTATTTTTTCTGTCATCTTGACTGCTCCGACACCAAATATACGGCGTACATCCACTACTCCGATTCCCCTTAGCTCAATGTAGTGCCGAATAAGCTCAGGCGATGATCCTACAAGGGTTTTAGCTGAAACCTTCTTGATTTCAACTGCATCATCAGCTATAAGGCGATGACCACGCTTGACCAATTCAATAGCTATTTCGCTTTTGCCCACGCCCGAATCGCCCCAAAGCAACACACCCTCGCCGTATACCTCCACCAAAACGCCGTGCCGGGTAATACGCGGGGCCAAAGAGACATTGAGAGATGCCACAATAGCACTCATTATTCCGGCAGTGGACTCCTTAGACATCAGCAAAGGGGTGTTATAAATCCGCGCCATTTCTATGCACTCGTCAAACGGCTCAATTCCGCGAGAGATAATGAGTGCAGGAATATTCTTAGAAAGTAATTCGCCAAAGATTTTCCGGCGTTCCTCATACGTATATTGTTTCAAAAAATTGGCTTCAACTTTACCTATGATTTGAATCCTCATAGGGTCAAAGTAATCAAAAAAACCCGCAAGCTGAAGCCCCGGACGGTTAACGTCAGAGGTAACAATTTTGATCTCATCCAAATTAGGCGGTGCGTAAAACGTCTCTAAGTGAAATTCTTCAATCAGAGATGTAAGCGGCACCGAATATGGGTACTTGTTTTGCGAATGTTCCAAAAAAACATCGCCCTCCCTATCATTAAAATTGGTCTGTCTGCAAAATCGGCAACTCAAAGCCGCTGTCAAAGGTGTATTTATTTACGGAAATGGGTACTCCAAAAGGCTGCCGACCACCTTCGGAATCTGTCCAGAAAAGATTTTCTTCCGGCAAATCCCCCTCGCAGCACTCTAAAATATCTGCGACAACTGCCGAAGCCGTGGGCAGCTTGCCTGCCCCCCTGCCGAAAAACATAACCTCCCCGGTAGCACTGCCGGTAACCATAACTGCGTTGAATACATCGCTCACCATGTAAAAAGGGTGACTGCGCGGAACCAAATAAGGTTCAACCGAAGCCTGTACAGCACTCTCAGCACAGGAAACCCTCCCCAAGAGCTTAACCGCGTATCCCTTTTTACGCGCCTCCTTGATTACCTCAAGTGTAATTCCGGCGATTCCTGTTACCTGGACATTTTGGGGATAAACGTGCTTCCCTAAGGCGATGGATGCAAGTATACAAATTTTCCGGCAGGTATCCTTGCCTTCAATATCGGCCGCTGGGTCGGCCTCCGCGTATCCCTTTTGCTGCGCCTCAAGCAGAGCCTGATCAAAACCGAGGGAATCATTTTCCATGCGAGTAAGTATGTAATTGCATGTACCGTTCATAATGCCGGAAATTTCGGTAATACGATTGGCACTCAGACAACGGAGCATAGGGCGGACAATAGGGATGCCCCCGCCAACACTTGCCTCAAACAAATACTTCACGCCGTTCTCCTTTGCCAAACGCAAAAGTTCGGCACCATGAACCGCAACAAGCTCTTTATTAGGTGTAACAACGTGCTTGCCAGATAAAATTGCCCGTTTGGTAAACTCGTAAGCCGCACCGATTCCGCCGATTGTTTCGGCAACAATGCTTACCTCGTCATCATTCTCAATTAGGGAAAATTCCTTAATAAAGTTCCCATTTACACCCACGAAATCACGGATGTCAAGAATATACTTAACCTCAGGTATATCTCCCTGGCGCAAACGGATGCATCCTGCATGTTTGCCCAGTATTTCCACTACCCCTGAGCCTACAACTCCAAATCCCAATACCGCAATCTTACTCATCTTCCGTATTACCTTCTCTCCTCTAAAGAACTGTGCCTGAAACGATTGTATCATAGCGCACCAGCAATTCCACCCCACTATCCTCAATGTAAGTGCCAGGAGAATGTGAACAGAAAATGCTCACCTTGAAGAATAAGGGCTGGCTGCTGTGGGCAGCTCCGTGCTTTTCATCCTGGTCCGCCGTATGACAAGGCTTTATTTCATTCAGTGACATTATGGGTTATACTTCTCCGGCTTAGGGTATTTTGCACCGAAGGTATCAACTGTAACCGTTTTGATTTTATGCTCCTTAAGCGGGCGGTCGATCGGATCTGTTTCTGTTGCCGAAATAACCAATACCTCATCCATACCGTCAATCACCTTGCCGAATGCGGCGTATTCTCCATTCCAAAAGGTGGTTGAATCAGTGTCGCAAATAAAAAAACCGCTGCTTGCGCTGTTGGTATAAGGGTTTCCCATGCGTGCCATGGATACCGTCCCGGCAATATGGCTTATGTCGTTGCCATCAAACCCATTGTCGGCAAATTCGCCGCGTATAGTGTAACCCGGCTCAATAAATTCGTTGCCGTCATGGCTCCCTCCTTGGATCATCATATTCTGGATAACACGGTGAAAAATGGTGCCGTCATAAAAACCCTGCTGTGCCAAATCAACAAAATTGCAGACCGTATTGGGGGCCTTATCAGGGTACATCTCAAAAACAATTTTGTTGCCGTTTTCCATAGTTATTGTAGCCTCCGGATTTCTTGCATTTTTGGGCATTGATGCTTGACAAGAGCCGAGAATGACCATTGAGATCAACATAAGCGTCCATACCAATACACGGCTCACTTTCATTTTATCCATTACAACATACCACCTTTATAAATTTTTTTTGATTGCAAAGAGCCACAGGTGCTATAGTATCATCATTTAGCCGTGATGTCAAGGTGGTTTTTCTCATCATTTAAATTTGACATCCGGTAAGGGCTTGTGATACCATATTTCGCGATGATCATTGTGGATATAGTTCAGCAAAAAATCCGGGCCGATTGTGACTGGTGTTTCCTGGCTTGGTCGAATTGCACAAAAGAGGAAGTGTGAGTTTGTGCATAATTCACCCTAAAGTTCCTGTGAAAACCTAACGATGTAAGAGGTAAGCGGGATACCGCTGATAATAAGGGCTGTAAAGTCCCAAAGGAGAGTGTTCCAAGATGAAACAGAAAACAGGACAAGCATACAATCTCACCGCATTAACCCTAGCTTTGGTGCTGTTGCTAGCCATGCTGCCGGCTTCGGCTGCCACCGCCAATGATCCCATTCCACAAGACGCTTTGAGCAAAAAAGGAGTTCTATATGCTGATTCAGCTGAAGATTTAGGGGTTAAATTACCCATTTACAGTACCGCGGGACAGGACAAAGACGAGGCAGAGCCGTACGGAGACATTGATGAATATTTGCTGGAAACAGAATATTTTATTTTTGATGAGAGCCTTCAGGGGTATCTGTTTCAGAATATCGCCCCGCCTACTTTCCGTGTGTTTATGGAACGCATGGATTTACTGTATGATGCCATGGTTGATTTGACGGGGGGAGTACCCTATGGCGGTGCAAAGATAACTATAACTTCAGGCGGAGACGGCGACCACGGTTTACAGTGGATTTATGGCAACAGACCTTATATTTACTGGAATCTAAAATGGATTGGGTATATACTTGGCGGCATTCAGGAGGACAATGCGAACGATTGGTGGTTCAGGGGTACAGCCCACGAGCTGGGTCATCTGTTCGACGGAGGATTCGGAGATCTATGGACATACAATGGCGAAGGCTTAGCATCTTTCAAGGCTTTTTATGCTATTGAAAAATGCGGCGGCATGATGAATGGTAAATCAACCATGACTATGCTTACACATGAAGGGTTAGATGACCATCATGATGACCTCAAACCATTTATACATCCGTTATTTGCAGAAGACTTTGATCTTGGGTGGCAAATATTAGGCGATACGTTCAGTTCGTACTTTGATTTAGACTTCCCGATAGATGAGGAACTTGCCTCAGGGAGCTACAAGTTAGCGGAATTTTTAACTCGTTTAGTGGATGTTGCTTCCGATCATGGGGTTGATATTAATGAATACTGGTCTGCCGGCACAAAAAATAAATATCAAGAAACCATAGATGCAGTTGCAAACAACACATCAATGAGGATAGTTATCGGACCAGGGAAACCAAACGCTGGTGATCAGCTTACCCTCTCTGTTTATAATTGCCCTCATGCACTAACTGTAAGTATACAAGGTATATGGAATGCTACCAAATGGGAGCGGTATCCCGGCTACAGCAATAGGCGTCTTACGCTCGCGGCGGGAGATAATATCGGACTGCCGATTGGTCTTACAATAAAAGAGGCGGATATTGGCATATCATTCGGGGTTTATATAACCTTTGATGGCGGATTTTGGCCTAATGAATGGTACTGGAGCAATACTGTGCAGGCACCTGAAGAGGAATACGCCCGGCTGCTTCTTAGCAACACAGAACCTTTAGCAGGAGATACCATAGGCTTGTACTGGCTTGACGATCCGCCTGAGCAAAGAGCCTACCAATGGAGCCGCTCACGGAACAATTGGGAGTGGCAGAATATTAACCTTGCTGATGCAGGGTCGTATTCCAACCGGTATGCCGCACAGAAAAGCGATGTAAACTATTTTCTGCGCTGTGCAGTGACAGATGGAAACGGAAAGACCCTCTACTTATCAGATGTTTCCAAGCAAGTTAAAGACAATGCCGATATTGCACCTGATGGAGGTGTTATTACCCCTTCCGCCTGCACTGACTGCGGGAAAACCCACTGTGAATGTGAACCAGGTGAAATTTGTGATGTCTGCAAAGAAGTGTCCTGCGTATGCCTGCAAGAAGACGTTATTATTAATTCGGTAACACATCCGGCAACGGCAAAAATCAACCTGACCAACGAAACCATTGACATTCCCAGTGATTTTAACATACAGGCTTACAGTGTTAATGGCGGGGGAAAGTGGAAAAAGTGGCCGACAGGCAAAACCGATGAAGCTATTAAAATAAAGATTAACAAGCTTATTCCTAAACTTTTTAATAAAAATTTAAACCTTCATCTGTCGGACCAGTTAAACAACAAAGGAAAGCCGCTGACCAAAAATGTAGACCCGTCAACAACCATCAAGTTCCCGGCAGTAGAAGCCCGGCCTAAGCTCAAGCCTAAGCCCAAGCTTTTTATAGGCAGCACAACTTGGCAGCTTTCAACAAACAAAAAGTTATATAACAAACCTATAGGTGATTTTGAATGGGCGAATACCGTTGAGGGTAAAGGCAAAATTATCTTGGGTCAATGGGTCGGCATACCAGATGCCGGACTCGTCAAGCCGAGTGTAAAAACAACCTACTGGGTACGCACAAAGCCGCATAAAGACGGTGGTAAATATATACCTGCCTGCAAGACTATTAAGTTTAAAGTGAAATAAAATGCAGGGGCGGATATCATCCGTCCCACGCCCTTGCTTGTGCAGGGTGACAGATAGTTGCAAAGGGGTTGGCGCATGAGCGTAAAGTGGAAAGTGTTTAAATATTTAGTCGGATTTTGCCTGATGCTTGTTGGGTTGATTTGGCTGTTTCAAATTGGGCTTTTAGATGTGTTTTACCGTCAAATCCGGCTTGGCGGGCTAAAGCGGGAGTCGGCTGGTTTTGCATCAGCTTTGGAAGACAGTGATTTAACTGAACGTTGGGAAACAGGCAGTAAATTTTTGATTTTGCACTCCGATGGCATCGGAAAACTGATGAACGCGCTTGAATTGCAGGGTGATCTGCGAGTAGAGCTTTGGTCGGAGGCTCAGTCGTATGTATTTACCGGAGGCATATGGGAGGGTCAGGCATCCTCACAGTATACATTTTCACAAAAGCTGTCCTATGCACAAGCGGCAGTGGAAAAGGGCGGGGCGGTGTATGATTTTACAACATCAGAGTCTGCAGCCTCCGGGCATAAGAGGGAATATGCTCTTTGTGCCCATGTAATCCCTGCTCGGAACGGAGACTATATTTTGATGCTGGTTGACACCAACCTTACGCCAGTAGGAGCTGCAAAGAACGCTTTGATGATACAGCTTATGATAATCAGTGCATTTATGATGATCATAGCCGCGGCAATGGCCTTTGTGATTGCCGAGCGTGTCTCCAATCCGATCAGGCAGTTGGTTTCGGGGGCCAGGGACTTAGGGCGCGGGCAATATGATGCCTCATTCAAAGCCGATGATTACAGTGAAATCGCCGAATTGTCCGGCGAGCTGGCAAAAACAGCAGCAGAGCTGGGGAAAACCGATAAATTACGCCGTGAGTTGATTGCTAATGTGTCCCATGATCTGCGTACCCCCCTTACCCTCATTACGGGCTATGCTGAAATGATACGTGATCTGCCCGATGAAAACACCCAGGAGAATATGCAGGTTATTATAGGCGAAACTCGTCGTCTTACCTCGCTGGTAACCGGGTTGCTTGACATTTCACAGTTGGAAGCAGATACAGTCAGGTGGAATATGCAGGAGTTTAATATTACCAAGGAAACAGAGGGCGTAATTGTGAGATTTGCCGAATTTTGCAAGGAAGAGGGCTTTACAATACGCTTTGCTCAATCCGGACAGGCATGGGTTAAGGCGGATTTATCGCGTATTATGCAGACTGTGTATAACTATATCACAAACGCAATCAACCATACCGGAGAGGATAAGCTGATTTTAGTAAAGCAGTATATCGGCAAAAAAACAGTTACTATTACCGTTACCGATACCGGTATGGGAATAAGCCCGCAGCAGGAGCCGTTTATCTGGGACAGATATTACAAGGCAAGTGGCAATCACAAGCGCAATGAGATGGGTTCTGGACTAGGGCTTTCAATCGTAAAAAACATCATGCGGCGGCACCCGGGGGCATCTTTCGGGGTACACCCGGGCGAAACCGGCGGCAGTACATTTTGGTTTTCGCTGCCACTGTTGGGGGAAGACCACTCTTCGCCTTGACATCACAAGCTTAGAAATGTAGTATAACGGAACTATTCCCTGTAAATTTAATCAGGAGGTGTGTGCCTTGAAAAACCACCTAATGCCGCTGACCTTAGCTATAGCGTTGCTTCTTTCTGGCTGTGTCTCTTCTTTGGAGCGGGAATATATCGTTAAAACGCCAAATGTTCCACAGAATGCCGGGGATCTGGCTCAGGATGAAGTGTCAGTATCCTCCAAGCAAGACGTAAAAAATGCCGTTATCCAAATGGCATACAGCGGCATTATCCGCAAAGACATAAGTGCAGTTAATTACGCGGGGAACTTCAGGGCTGATTTACGGGAACTTCTGACTGAAATTTTAGCGGAACCCATTATGGGTTACGCTGTTGCCGGGGTAGTGCCGTATGAAACAATCTCGGCCGCCTCTATAACAATTGTGTACAAAAAAGACATTGTTGACCTTACAACAATAAAAAGAGCTGCAACTGCCGAGATCTTTTACTCGGCAATGAGCGAGGCGTTAAACGAGTATAAAACAAAAGTAGTTTTAGATATTCCCTATTATACTGCCGACAAATATAATGTTGAGGATACCCTGCATTTGATTTATCGCGATAATCCCCAAGCAAGCGTGGTTTTCCCGGAAATTTCGATAAGGCAGTATCCCGAGAGTGGAAATCACAGGATTTTCGAGATTGATTTGTATTATAAAGCTCCCCACCAAGAGCTAGTTGCTAAAGCAGAGAAAATGCGGCAGCAAGCTGATGAATTGGCAGACAAATGCCCGGAAAATCTTTTTCTGCCCGAGCAAAAAGCACTCTGGCTGTATGAGGAGCTGCGCGATTCGGTGAAATGGGATGCAGATGCTGAAGGCAATAATGCCGATAGCCATACTGCCTACGGAGCGTTGGTTGAGGGTAATGCAGTAAGCGGCGGATATGCCATGGCATTCAAGCTTTTGTGCCGGCGGTTTGACATTGAATCTATGGTTATCCAGGGTAAAAAAGGCACAGAAGAGTATGCCTGGAATTTAGTGAGGCTTGGCGAGTCTTGGTATCACGTGGATATTGCCGGCGATGTTTTAAATGGGGATATTATCGGCTTTCTCGAAAGTGACAAAGCTATGCAAAAGAATTATACATGGAGCCGCGCCGATTACCCCGCTGCAAAAAATGGGACGCTGACCTATGATTTGATTAATGATGGTATTGGCACTTGACACTACGCTATATGTAGCATGGCATAGTGATGATGCTTGCAACGATGTGAAGTATCAGGCTGAATTATGTCCCCCTACGCCACAAACGGCAGGGAATTAGGCTCGAAGAGATTAAAACAAAACGATAGGAGGTTTTTCATATGTTACAAGCACTTTTCAACGTTGTATCTAAATTCCCTGTTTTACTGGCGTTTTACCTTTTGGTACAGCCCTTTTCGATGCCGTTTATGCAAATATGGGCACACGAAGACCCTGACACAGAATATCCGCATGACCCAGTCACTGTTGATTTGTCTGACGGAAAACCAACATGGAAAGTGGCATGGGTTGTCGTTCCTCAAGTCATTGTAAAGGTTGAGAATCAAGAAAGGACTGTAAACTACCCGGCGGAATGGAAAACTTTTTTCTTTGATGCCGCAGAACGCTTTGAAAATTATGTCGAAGAACACAGCAATTATGCTGTAGATGTTCAAATAACAACAATTACTATAGAGGAAACGCCCGAATTCATAAGTGCGCATAAAAAGAGGATATCTTTACGTCCGAGGATTGCGGAAGAACTGCAAAAGTTAGGGGTAGAGGATAAATATACTCTTGAAGAATATGATTCTTGGATGGTCGGGTGGCCATTTCACCTTAGTACCGCTAATGGAAAAACGGATTATACCAATGCAAACTACCACTTGGACAATGGGCTGACAGGTGGAAGATTGCTTAATGGCACGGCATACAGAGGGAGCAGGGAGGCCTACATCAATGCCAGCAATGACAAGAGTGTCGAAACTATGTTTCGCACAATAATTCATGAGTTTTTACACTTATCCGAATATTGGTTCCTTGACAACCTTAAGTATCCGTTACCATACAGACTTAAGGATGATAGTGCGCTGCATAACCTAAAGCACTTTGGATATGATGACTCCAAAGCTGCTGATGGAGGCAGGAAGTTTTATGAAAACTGGCTCTCATACTCCATCGCTGATCCTAAAGCTTCGGGAAAAATGCTGGGCATTCCTCCTGAAGCTTGGCAAAGCACGCCTACCAAGGGCGTTGCCATAAAAATTGAGCAGAAGGACGAAAGTGTTACTGTTATTTGCCATATCCCATATGGGGAAATCCTTGAAGAGTTCAATTTGCCTTCCAGTGACACGGCTTTTGACGGTTGGTCATTCGATTCCGATCGCATAACCACGGTAAGCCTCCCTATGATTGTTGACCGGCACATCACCATGTATCCCAAATGGAAGGACGTTTCCTATAATCATACTGCGGTACTCGATATTTCTGGCAAGTGGTACATAGATTTGAGAACTGAAACGTTACACAGTCCGTGGAGCATCCCTATTGAGGCCTGCGCTGCAAACGGAAAGTGGAAAAAAGGCATCCCAAACATCGCTAAAATTTTAAACAAAGCATCAAATCTCCAACTCGCAGCCAAGTATAACAATAAAACCAAAACGCCGATAGGTGAAGTTATCGCTTTTCCAGCCATACAGGGTCGGCCTAAGACAGAAAAACTTAAGCCATGCTACAACGCAGACACTTGGACGGCGAAAACTAAAGCTGGAGCTGCGCCAGAAGGGAATTATGAATGTGCTGAAATAATCAGCAAAAATGTTCCTGTTGATGAACTGGCAACAAGCACGGACATCTTAGAGTTCGACAAGAAAAATTATGTTACCGATTGGCGTACCAATGCAGGGAAGGAATTTGCCATACAACTAGGCCGGGAAAAGAAAACATATCTATTTCGCACTGCGCCGGTAACAGATATAAATACAGGAACGTACATTCCTGCCGGAAAGGCTTTCAAGGTTAAGCCTAAAAATTTCGGAAAGAAACCAAGTTTCGTACTGAATAAAGGGAATCTAAGCCTAAAGAAGGGTTATACCTACGTTATTGGGGAGGAGATTCCGATATCGCTGACGGCCAAAGCAAAGCTAACCATCTCCGACTTACCAGAAGAAATGGGAAAGATTACAATATGGAAAACTGAAACGGGTAAGAAGCCCCGCAGCGAAAAACAAGAGATCGCACTACGGTGAATTACAGTGATATATTATCCCGATGCTTAGAGGTCGATTTATTTTGCAGTATCGTTTGTGCCGGAATAGTATGATTTTAACATAAATATTACCTCGGCAAAGCTGTAAAACTCCTCCAAAAATTAAAATTCACTCTTGGCCAAAAACCCAAGTGCGTTATGAACAAAGGGGCCTCGTTGTGGTAAAATCGGTGGTATATCTTGCGAAAAGAGGGGAGCTTCAAATTGTCTCATCAAAATAAAAAGCTAAAAAGAAACATATTGTCATAGGAGTCATTGCTCTCATAAGTAAATGCTCTTGCCCTGGTTTTTAACACGGCGGTCTTGACGCTGACATCGTAGCGTGATATACTTGCGCAGGAATACAGATGCGTAAAGAGAAAGGTAACGGTCTTTTTGCGGATATGCGTTGATGAGGAGGATAGCCTGATGAAAAGGAGAATTTTACTTTATGTTGTATGGCTAGTATGTGTTATTCTTATGACCGGGTGTAAACCAAACCCGCTTGCTCAATCGGGCAATAACAGGAATGATGGGACTATGCTAACTACCTTTGAATATGAAAAAAGGGATGGAGAAATTGCTGTGGTATGTCACTTTGGCATCCCGAGTATCATTCCCAATGACGATGGCACGGATTCCATTATGATGACCGGCCTAAGCAATACATATGAAACCTTTGGATTGCCATTTCTCACCGTCAAATTGGCTTTGCCCAAAGATTCCGCTATCGAAGCTGTGACAGCTTCATGGGGAGAAGAAGCGGCTATTAACGATGTTGTCCTGCGTGAAAACGAGTATGAAGCAACTGAAGATTCCGCGAGTAAGGATAATTCCCTTGCTGATACTAAAAATCAGTGGATGGCATCCGCTTCAGTTCAGGAGTTTTATGGGGTTCGTGTTGCCTATGTGACGGTGTTCC
Source organism: Oscillospiraceae bacterium (assembly GCA_009777475.1). GTDB lineage: Bacteria > Bacillota > Clostridia > Oscillospirales > UBA929 > UBA929. The sequence goes on from WRLU01000016.1 coordinate 27,129, forward strand.
CTGTCTCCTATCAGCCTGAGCAAAAACTCGTTTCATATTGCGGCAATGCCAAGGTGCTGCTTTCACTGAAAGAGAGCAAATGGAATCTCTCTCGCTTTGATTCTGATGCAGAGCAAGAGATTAAAGAAATTGTTGACAACCCCGGGGATGTCGGGGATTATATATAGAGAGCACCTCTAAAAATTATATCACAAGGAGATGTTGCGCATGAAAAAGCAAATCTTATCCCAGGCAATTGCATTCTTCCTTATCCTTACATTTGCTCCTTTAGAGATTGATGGGTCGGCTGCGTCCGATTCCGGCATCAGCCTGACATACTCTTTTGGGGAAATTGTTTTTGAAGAAGGCGAGAATGGTCAGGTCGTTTCCATTGAGGGGACAGAGAAGGTCAATGGTGCCGGAAAGCCCAACCTACCCTCTAAGCCTGTATCAATACTAATCCCGGCAAATAAACATGTCAAGTCTGTATCGGTTAATGGAACAGGGCTCAAAACCTATACAGGCATGAAGGTAGAGCCGGCTCGCAATGAAACCTCTTTTGCAGGGGACTCCAGCGGCAAAGACAGCAAGTTTGTGCATGACACACCCATATATTCCGGCAAGGAAAAGTACCCAGCCGATTACCACACGGAAGGTTCCATGACTGCCATACGGGGATACTCCGTTTTTACCATGGTTTTATATCCCGCATCATATCAGGGAGGCACTTTGCAGTACGCCTCAAATCTGTCGGTTACTTTGGAGCTTGAGAAATTACCAGAGCCGCTTTCTGATCTGACCTATGTGCCTGATAAAAGTGATGAAGTGTTTTTGGACAGTGCGGTGCAAAACCTCTCTGCTGCGCAAACATATTATGAAATCACAACCACACCGAAATACTCATCGGGTCTGCTCCTTAGCGGCAAAGTAGATTATGTCATCATTACACAAGACTCTTTGAGGCCTTCTTTCGAGGCTTTGGCGCGGCACAAAAGATCAAAAGGATTAACCGCACAGGTGGTAACGGTTTCATCAATTTATAACAGATATTCTGACCGTGGCCGGGATAATGCAGAGAAAATACGAAACTTCATCAAAGATTCCTACAATAACAACAGCCTTACATATGTCCTTTTGGGGGGATGTGCCGGAAGCAACTACCCCATAGTTCCTGCGCGCCTTTTATATTGCGCTCAGGTGAGCAATGAAGGCACTAACAGCATTGCCGCCGATATGTACTACGGTTGTCTACAGGGAGACTTCGACAGCAATGGAAACGGTGTTTTCGGGGAGGCTGATGACGATGTTGACCTTACTTATGATGTTTATGTAGGCCGCGCACCAGTTTCTACTGTAGCTGAAGCGCAAAACTTTGTGGCAAAAACAATTAACTATGAAAAACGAAAAAAATCCCAAAAGGTTTCTTTTGTGGGGGAAGTTCTTCAGGGCAATTCAGATGGCTGTGCCTCCGAGTTAGCGGCTGATGCACAAAATGATATTGCTTCTAAAACACTGACAGATAACCTCAGAAAACTGCGCGATACAAAAATCAAAGAAGAATATGCCGCGCTATACTATGAGGCGGATGGTTTTATAAGGAGCTTGCTTCTTGGTGACCCAAAGCTTTTGCTAAATTTTTCATCAACCTTAGTTAAGCACCACAAAGCTGTTGCGGGCTATCTGTCAGGCAAAAGCACCGGCTATACTATTACACAGAAAGATGTCGCCGGGCTTCGTGAGCTTTGCGGCCGCCTCAAGGAGGAAGCTGCAAGGAGCGATTACGCCTACAGCGGCAGAGGGTTGATTATTGATGAATTAGAATATCTGGATTCCTATCTGCAAAGCTGTGCGGGCATGACCCTGCAAAAAGCCCTTGACGGCAGCCGATATACCACATCATCACCGCCGTCACGGCTGGCAAATTACATTTTCGGCGGGGATTATTTAGATGAGATTAAAAACACACAGACTAAAAGCAGAATAAGCAGCAGGGATTTTAATACAAAAGGCTTTCCAAGCAGCTTTGTCAAAGAAACACTTTATGACAGGGACAGCCCTAACTACAAATGGAAAAAAAGCCAGGTCATTTCTCTTATGAATTCCTCGCCGGAAATAGTCAATCATCTTGGGCACGCTAACGTTGACAGCCTGATGAAGTCTGCCTCCAGTGACATGAAATCACTAAAAAACAAAGAAGCATTCTTTTTCTATTCACAGGGTTGTTATGCCGGCTCGTTTGACCACATAAAACCCAATGGAAGCCAGCATTCCGGTCATAGCATTGCCGAAAATTTAGTCGTCAGCAGCGCAACGGGCGGTGCGGTTGCCGCTGTTGCCAACTCACGGTATGGTTGGTACAGCACAACCGGAACAGATGGTGCATCCCAAGCGTACCATAGATATTTCTGGGACAGAGTATTCAGCTCATCGGCAAACAACCGCAACCTAGGTGCCATGCTCGCACGGTCAAAGCATTATTTTATCGAATACCTGAGCGGGCATGACCGGAGTACAGTAATGCGCTTTTGCTACTACACCATCAATCTTTTAGGCGACCCGGAAACCCTGCTTCTTGACTCGGCCAAAGCTGCAAATGTTTCTGCCAAAGGCGTCACCATAAATGTAGGAAAGAGCTTGATACTCTCTAAAGGCAAAAGCGTTAAGCTGAAGGCTTTTGCCGCTCCTGTTCACACAACAGACTCCGTTACGTGGAAAAGCTCAAAGAAAAAGGTTGTCTCGGTTAATAAAAAGACAGGGAAAATTAAAGCCAAAAGACCTGGGAAAGCCAAAATTACAGCCAAGGCATCCGGCGGCAAAAAGAAAACTGTCAAGATAGTCGTCCCTAAAAAGGACAAAAAAACAAAATCCATTACCCTTAATAAGGCCTCACTTTCTGTTGTCAGGGGCAAAACGGCAAAACTGAAGTCTAAGATTAAGGGTTCCAAGGCCGGGGAGAAATGGTACTCATCAAATATACGAGTTGCCACTGTAGATAAAAAGGGCAAGGTGTCTGCAAAAATGGCAGGAAAGTGTGTTATATACTGCCGGACGGCCTCAGGAAAACAAGCCAAAGCAAATGTGACAGTAACCAGGCCTGACCTCAATTGAAGGTATCTCCGAAACACGGTCACCGCATTTACTTTTTTCAGTCAGCAGATACGACACGCTGGTTTGATAAGGGTGTTGCAATGCAAAATGGCAAAAAATTCTTTGTTTGCCCTGATTGACAAGGCGAATCAGGGCATGGATTTTAATGATTTATACAGCAATATCGAGCAGGAGGATTGATGATTTTGAAAACATTGATACTTTTTCATTCCTACACAGGCAAAACAAAGGCCCTAGCCGAGCGTAAAGCGGCTGAGCTTATGGCGGATATTGAAGAAATCAAGACGGTAAGAAGACCGTCTAAGTTCGGTGCGTTTGTGGTCGGCATTCCTAGTTCGATTGGCCGCAAAAAAGCAAAAATCCATCCTATCAAGTCATCGTTTGATGAATACGATAAAATCGTCTTGATGTCCCCTGTTTGGGCCGGTCATACCACGCCAGCGGTCAATAGTGCCATTGACTGTATTCCGTCTGGCAAAAGGGTTGAGGTTATTATGGTTTCCTCGTCTGGGGAAACAGACGAATCCGCAGACAGGATAAAAGCTCTGATTTACAATCGGGGCTGTGAGGTCACGGATTATACTGACGTGAAGGCATAGAGGGTTGAAGCCTTGAAAATTAAAACTTTATTGCTTATTTTCATGTTTTTTCTTTCCGCTTGCGAATCAAGTCAACCGCAAAATTTAGAGTCTTTTACTGAAAGTACAAATGAAGAAATAGGATGTGTCGAGCTTATCCACAACGGAAATACCTATCGACCATTTGGTGTGCTGCCAGACAGGAAATTGCGTGATATTCAAATCGGATTGCGTAACAACGATGCTTCTCTACCCATTTACTCTGTCAAAGGCTATAATTCTGCGGATTGGATAATCGAGGTAGAAACTGGTTTTATGAGCGGCAACGATCTGCTGTACAGAAACATCAGCGTTCAACAAGTCCCTGATGAGTTTGAGGAGCATCGTGATTACAGCTTTGATGCGCCAAAACAGACTGACCGCAACGAATGAAAGAAAAAGTATTAAAGGTGATGGGCTGATGGTGCAAACAGGGAAAACCGAGATCGACATCCACGGCATGACCGTTTCGGATGCAAAACATAAATTAGAGCGGTTGATTGCCCAAGCTCCGCCGAATGTGGAGCTTGTAGTCATTCACGGCTACAGCGGCGGAAATGCTCTTTGCAATATGGTGAGAAAAACACTGAAAAGCAAACGGATTAAACAGAGGATTCTCTCAATGAATCCGGGCGAAACAACGCTGATTATTGACTAAAAGAATTAACCGTTAACACAAAGACCGTGCCAAAGGCCGGAGTGCTTATATTTTCATTGACGAAATTTATCCCTTGTTTCAGCATGAGCACAGTGCCAATTTCCTGTTTGCCCCATGGAAAAGGGTGCGGAAATACGAGGCATCTTGTACTGGCATCACGCAGAATGTGGACGATATGTTGCAGTCCCATACCGCCCGGACAATGCTGGCCAACAGTGAGTTTATCGTCATGCCGAACCAAGCCGGGGGAGGTTTTTGTGGAGGAATAGATTCGCACGATTGAGGGCGGGACGATGCCCTGCCCTCAATCGTGTTTGATTTGTGTTCGCAGGCGTTCCCAATCTGCCCAAAATCTTTGTTGAGCAGTACCTTCAAAATCGGATGGCGGCAATTTAGGTGAACATTTTTCATAAAAAGATTTAATTTTATCGGCAAACTCGAATACAGCATCCCGGTACTGCTCGAAAGATATTGTTGTTTGCATATTTGAAGATGTTGTGAGTGTGACAATATTATTTTCACGCTGAACAGACCAGTCAATACCGTTCGGGCAACCGCTAATAACAAGCTCGTTTGTTTTCTCATCTATGAGAACAAGCTTTGCCAGGGTATAATATCCAATTTCTGAAAATATTTTATATTCTATTTGCGTCCACACAAAAATCGTGCTACAATGGGGGCGTTCGCATTTTTTCTGCACAGAAACGAGGAAAGATATGAGTACACCGAAAAACCAACCAAATCCAAATGTGACGTACCCTGTTCCGGGCGAGTATGGACAAGGCCTGTTTGATGTGACCTACATTAAGCCAACCATTACCCGCCCTAATATTTTAGTAGGGGATTTTTCCTATTACAGTGGTAAGGACTTCGAGAGCCGTGTCACACATCACTACGAGTTTTACGGAGATAAGCTGATTATCGGGAGGTTTTGCCAGATTGCGGCAGGAGTGGAGCTTGTGATGAACGGTGCGAATCACAAAATGGGCAGCGCAAGCACATTCCCATTTTATATTTTTGAGGGATGGAAACAAGATGTGCCGCCGCTACCGGATATGCCCTGCAAGGGCGATACTGTCATTGGCAATGATGTGTGGATTGGTCAGAATGCAGTAATATTGCCAGGGGTTCATATTGGCGATGGTGCCGTTGTCGGGCTGAACAGTATTGTCGGTAGCGATGTCGAGCCGTATACAATCGTTGCGGGCAACCCGGCAAAATTTGTCCGAAAACGCTTTGACAATGAACTTATAGAGCTGCTGCAAGCATTCAAATGGTGGGATAAACCGATTGATGAGATACAGACGTTAATTCCAATGCTCAACGATGGAAATTTAGAGCGGGTAAAAAATGCGATAAAGGAACGCTTATGACTATATTTGAGTTTCCACAGGAGGACGATCTATGTTCACACTATCCGTCAAACTAACCTTCTATATCCCACACGCAATGTCCCTGAAAGACAAACGGCAGGTCTGCCGGAGTCTGATTTACAAGACCCGTCAGCGTTTCAATGTGTCCGTTGCCGAAGTCGATACCCAAGATGTACACCAAACCTTGACCCTCGGCATTGCGGTTGTATCGGGCGAGATTGTCCACGCCCAGCGGTCTGTGGATGAGATTGTTCGTTTTATGGAAGAAAACGCCGATGGAGAATTGGCAAACGTGGAAATTTTAAGCTGAATTTGAATGGAGTGCTGACTATGAAATCCTACCGAAAAGAATTAACCTTTAACACAAAAACCCGCCGTGCGTACCTCAACATTACGCCCCAAGTCGAAGCCGCTCTTGCCGAGAGCGGAATCCGAGAGGGGCTTTGCTTGGTCAATGCCATGAACATTACAGCCAGCGTGTTCATCAACGACAACGAATCCGGCCTGCACCGGGATTTTGAGCGTTGGTTAGAAAAGCTGGCACCGGAAAAGCCGCATAGTCAATACGACCACAATGGTTATGAGGACAATGCGGATTCCCATTTGAAGCGTTCCGTTATGGGACGAGAGTGTGTTGTGGCTGTTACCAGCGGAGAGTTGGATTTTGGCACTTGGGAACAGATTTTTTACGGCGAATTTGACGGTATGCGGGATAAGCGTGTGTTGGTCAAGATTATCGGGGAGTAGGCTGAAATGGGCGTGATTAGCAATCTTCTCTGGTTTTTGCTGGGCGGGTTGATTGCCGCCATTCCGTGGGGCGTTGCCGACCTGCTGCTATGTGTTACCATTATCGGTTTGCCCTTTGATATCTAATGCTTTAAGGCGGTGAGGTAATGCAAAACCAAACAATTCAAGAAAATTTAGCCACGTCCCTGACGGCGGAAACGACAGAGCTGCTACCGTTTTTGCCCTATCTGCTCCAAGACTTTTGGGAGTTAGGCAGTGACCCCGATGCTATGACCCAGCTTGTCAAAAATCACATCCCATTGTCACCCAAAATAAAGGTGCTGGATTTGGCTTGCGGTAAGGGTGCTGTTTCGGTCAAAATCGCCCAACAGCTTGGCGTACAAGTTAAAGGGATTGATTTGCTACCTGAATTTATAGAGGTTGCCAAGCAAAAAGCGACAGAACATAATGTATCGGATTTGTGCGAATTTATCGTTGGCGATGTCACCCAATCTATCAAAACCGAAAAAGATTATGATGTTGTTATTTTCGGGGCGGCGGGCATTGTTTTGGGTTCTCCCCCTGAAATGCTTTGCAGCCTAAAAACCGTAATTAAACCAGGCGGTTTTATTTTGATTGACGAAGGGTATCGCCCAGATGATGTCGGTCAAAGTGATGTGAAGTGCAATAGCTATCAATTTTTGACCGAGAGGCAATGGTTAGCATTATTCAAAGAAACAGGCTTGGAATTGATTGAAACTGCTTCTGATGAAAACAACCAAACATCTGCCTCTGGCGACAGCAAAGCGGGTATGGCGTTTATCACGGCAAGAGCCAACGAATTGATTGAAAAGCATCCCGACAAACGGGCGATTTTCGAGGAGTATGTCCAAGGACAGCAAGATGAGTATGACGACATTGAAAACACAATTGCTTGCGTGACTTGGATTTTGAGGAAACTGTGAGGTGGTGGGTTAATGGTAAAACTGGAAATATTCATCCCCACCACACACCTTGAACCGTTGCGTGAAGCCCTGCAATCGGCAGGAGCAGGGGCATTCGGGAATTACGACAGCACTCTCAGCTACAGTCCTGTCAAAGGTTGTTGGCGACCGCTGGCTGGTGCAAACCCATACGATGGCGAAATCGGAAAATTATGCGAGGAAGACGAATACAAAGTTGAGGTGAACTGCCCTAATGAAATTTTGCAGAAAGTCGTTGATACAATCAAAGCTGTGCATCCGTATGAAGAACCCGTTATCAATGTGATACCGATAATGGCAACAACCTACACAAAATCCGAACTGGAAGAAGCCAGAACCGCCTTGACCTCCACCCTGCACAAGTGTGAAAAAGTGCAGGAGGGCAAAAAGCTGGGCAAATCTCAGCAAACGTTACTGGACAGACGAATCCGGGCTTTACGGATTTCGCTGGCGTTGATTGAAAGAGAGATGGATAGTTGATGCAAATCTTAGTAGATGCTGATGCCTGCCCGGTCAAGCAGATTATTGTCCGGTTGGCAAAGCAACGCAAAATCCCTGTGACCATGCTGATCGATACATCCCACGAGCTGAACGATGGTTACAGTACCATCATCACGGTAGACAAACAGGCCGATAGTGTAGACTTCGCCTTGATGGGGATTTTAACTCGTGAGGATATTGTGGTGACACAAGATTTTGGCCTGGCTGCCATGGTCATTGGCAAAGGGGCAAGGGCCATCGATCAAAACGGACTGATTTTCACCAATGACAATATGGACAAACTTCTGATGGAACGGCATATCGGTCAACAAATCCGCAGGGGCGGCGGTCGGACAAAGGGTCCGTCTAAACGAACTCGTGAGGACAATGCCCGCTTTGAGGCGATGTTTGGGAAATTGTTGAATGGTGAGGTGTAACAGATGATTTTCAAAGCTGGCGACATAGAGCTGTATTACGAAAAATCGGGACAGGGGGACCCATTTTTTCTGTTGCACGGAAACGGCGAAGACCACACCATATTCAATGTGCTGACCAAACAGCTCTCTAAAAACTACACCGTCTACGCCATCGACAGTCGTGACCACGGCAAAAGCAGTCGGGTCAAAACGCTGAATTATCAATCGATGATGGAAGACATTGCCGCATTGATTCAAGGGTTGAACCTACAAAAACCCATGCTTTATGGGTTCAGTGACGGCGGCATTATCGGGCTTTTGCTTGCCATCAAATATCCAAATATGCTCTCCAAGCTCATCATCAGCGGTGTAAACACTCACCCTAGCGGAATAAAACCGATTGTTACCCTTGGAATGAAAGTCACCTATTTCTTCACACGAAGCCGAAAGCACAAGCTAATGCTGACACAACCGAATATCATGGACAGCGAACTGAAGACCATCACTACACCGACTTTGGTGTTGGCTGGGAGCAACGATATAGTCAAGGACGAGCATACAAAAAACATTGCAACTAACATACAGGGCAGCACTCTCAAAATTTTAGAGGACGAAAACCATGCCAGCTATGTGACTGGAAGTGAAAAATTGTATGATGCGATAAGTCCATTTTTGTAAAACCCCTTGCAACCCACCCAAATATCTGCTATAATTGATCCATATCAAGGAGAGTGGGGCGGGAAGATGAAGAACCGATAACCTATTCAAAAAAACGAATCAAAGTATATGCACGGCTCAGGTCGTGCAGGATTTCGTTGGGATTGGGTTGTCGTGTCTGGATTTTCGCCAAAAACGCGGGAGCTTGTGTGCTTTGGCGCTATGCGATGACCTCTTTCAGCGATGAAGGGGGATTTTTTATGTCACAAATCACCGTTTCAAGCCTAACCTTTGCCTATGATGGCAACTATGACGATATTTTCACCGATGTGTCTTTTCAACTTGACACCGATTGGAAACTGGGCCTTTGCGGTCGCAATGGACGAGGCAAAACCACTTTTCTGAAATTGCTTATGGGACAGTATGAATACAAAGGCAAAATTTCAGCAAGCGTGAGCTTTGATTATTTCCCATTTTCGGTTGACAATCCAGACGAGTGTACGCTGGATGTACTCTCGGACATTGCACCGGACGCTCAAAACTGGCAAATTCAAAAAGAACTCTCCAAGTTGGCACTGGATGATGATGTACTGTATCGTCCGCTTTCAACACTGTCCAATGGCGAGCAGACTAAGGCGATGCTGGCGGGATTGTTTTTGCGTAAGGGAAATTTTCTGCTCATTGACGAGCCGACTAACCATTTGGATATGACCTCCCGCCAAACGGTCGCACGGTACCTCCGCGGCAAATCCGGGTTCATCTTAGTGTCTCACGACCGAACATTTTTAGATGAATGCACAGACCATACTTTGTCCATCAACAAGACCGATATTGAAATCACAAACGGCAGCTTTTCTGTGTGGTGGGAGCAAAAACAACGCCGAGACAGCTTTGAATTGGCACAGAACCAGCGGTTAGGCCAGGAAATTGACCGTTTGCAAAGTGCCTCGGCTCGTGTTTCCCGATGGTCGAACAAAACAGAAAAAAGCAAAAATCAACCACTGTCATCAGGGCTAAGTGCCGACAAGGGCTACATCGGTCACAAATCCGCCAAGATGATGAAACGGTCAAAAACCATTGAAAAACGCCGAAACGATGCCGTAGAGGAAAAATCAAAACTCCTGCAAAATATCGAATCGTCCGAGGTGCTGAAAATTCATCCGCTGATTTATCACACATCCTGCTTGTTGTCTCTGAAAGATGTAGTGATTGCCTACGGTGACAGAGAAATCTGCTCCGGAATCAATTTCACAGTGGAGCAAGGCGACCGAATCGAACTCTGCGGTGGTAATGGTTCAGGAAAAAGCAGTATTTTGAAATTGATTTGCGGTCGAGGCATTCCACACACGGGCATTGTGAACATCGGCAGCCGACTGAAAATATCCTATGTGCCGCAGGATTCATCGTTTCTTTCGGGTAAGTTGAGTAAATATGCCAAAGAGCAAGACATTGACGAAACCCTGTTCAAAACGATATTGCGAAAACTAGATTTTTCTCGTGTTCAGTTTGAGAAAGACATGAGAGATTTCAGTGCAGGGCAGAAGAAAAAAGTGTTACTTGCCCGCAGTCTTTGCCAAGAATCGCATCTATATATTTGGGATGAACCGCTGAATTTCATCGACTTGCTCTCCAGAATGCAAATTGAGGAGTTGATTTTGGCGTATCAGCCAACATTGCTCTTTGTGGAACACGACTGGGCATTTTGCGACGTTGTTGCGACCAAGAGGGTTGTGCTGTAAAGAAGATTAACCCCTTGCCACCCCCCTATTTTCTGCTATAATTTTACCATCTCCCTTTCAACCCCAATCCTCCGCACTCAATTTTTTCTGTAATTCTTTCAGCCGCTTTTGCCGTTCTTTATAATCCGGCAGTACACTCTCCACAATTGCCCAGAATCGTTCCGAGTGGTTCATCGCGGTGATATGTGCCAGTTCGTGAACGACCACATAGTCGATTACATCATCGTCTGCCATAATGAGCCGCCACGAGAAATTGAGGCTTTTTTTGCTGGAACAACTGCCCCAACGGGTTTTCGCTCCGTTGATTTTCACAGCGATGGGCGTGACGGACATCTGATTTGCGAAGTCCAACACCTTACGGCTCAGGTCACGTTTGGCAAGCAACCGGTATATTTGAACGCAAGCATATTTGATTTGATCGCTGTCTAAATCGGGTGGCATATAAAACCGTTCGTCATCAAAACCAATCCGGCCACCTAGCTTGGCGATGATGGGGTGCTCGTTTCCTCGGCATAAGATGCTGTCGCCGTATGTAAGGGAGAAATTTTCCCGTTGCTCCAGCCGCTGGTTTGATGATGCCAATTTATCTGTAATCCATTTTTCCTTAGATGCAACAAATTTGTCAATGTCGCGCTTGGGAGCTTTGAGCGGCGCACGGACTTCGACCCCGCCGTTACGGACATAGAGTGCGATGGTTTTGCGGTTGGAACGAGTGAGTGTGTAGGCAAAATTCATCTTTGTGTTCCCATTCAGTTAAACACATAATGCTTCTTTACAGGTTTCGACACCTTCCAGACACAGGACAATCCCTGCGGAAATACAACATAATCTCCCGCACCAAAGGAAACACTGCCGCCATCATAGGTGACAGTCACCTCTCCTTCGGTTAAAAGACAGGTTTCCTCACTGTCATAATGCCAGTCAAATTCTGATACATCGCACTCCCTGATTGCATTTGGGTCTCCTCGGTTTCGGTTGGTTTTTTGATGGTGATATTCATAGTCCGCTCTCCTTGGTTTTTTATTTTTTTATAATGTTACATTTCAAAAACTGATTTGTTGAAGTTTCCACAATCGCCCAAAGCCCCAGCCTTATTCCATAAAACTGCCTCTATGTCCATTCCCCCTGATAAGGCAACCGCTAATTCTTGTACGGTCATTAAGATGATATTTACGGTTCTGCCCATTGCAAAGGTAAAGATTGCTTCTTCAGTGAAATTTGAAAAACTAATAAACAGTCCACGCGTAAATCCTGATTTCGAGGAAACTTTTTCGTTGAAAACGACCAGTTGGCTCTTGTCAATGGGCTTTGTTGTCCACTTTGCTTCCAATAAGTAAACCTCATCTTTCAATATGAAGCTGCCATCTATTTGTTCTCCCACGATTTTGAAGCTACCCCTTGGCTGCAAATTGAAAGCATCAAATAATGACTGGAGATATTTTTCAAAAGCAACCGTTGGTGCGGATTTCTTTTGGGGAGGATTTTCAGGCTGCGAAGTTTTTGCTTTAGGGGTTTTTCCAATAAGGCGATTACCAATATCGACACACTTCATAAATGCTTCACGGCCTGCATCATTAACCATTTTGGTTGTTTTCCTTCAATCAGAGAGTGTGGAAAAACCTAGATTTCCGCGAGTTTCTGCCAACGTCCCCAGATTATACACTCATCAATAAACGGTGTCAACAGCAAATTTAAGGCTCGTGGGAAAATCTCCGAATTTTCGACAATTTTTTTACTCCTTCGCCCATTCTAAGAATTGGGTGCGGTCGATGCCGAGCGTTTTATCAATATGGTCAAGCATGATACCTTTGACTATACCGAATGGAGAAAAGGCCAATGGAGCGATATGATAATTGACGAAATTCACACCCAAGCGGCGAAAGAAAGCGGAAATGGACACAAAAGAAGCGGATACATCACAAGTATTCGCTTCTTTTGTTTTTGCATAGTTAGAAAATGCTTATTTTTGGTACACTATAACAGACAATCATCAATAATGATTTTAGGCACTTTGCTTTTCATATCGTTTAATATTTCAAGAGTGTTAGCTTTATTTTCGTCATCATTATTAGCGATATAATATTGATATAAATAATAATTCCCATAGTATCGTAATGCAGGGAGTTCTGCATTTAACAACGCTTCAAATGCTTCTTTTTGAATTTCACTTTTGTCTTTTCCTAATTGTTCAATTTCTGTCATTTTGAATATTGCTATTTCTTCCGCTTGACCTTGACCTCCATTCCGGAGCCTGTACCATCTTTTCCCGTCGGTATATGTAATGCCTGTTTTAAGTGGCAGTAAACAAGCAATCCCCATTCCAATAAGCATAGCCCCTAATAACAACCAAACAATATGAGAATGAAGTGCGCTAATGGTAACAAATATTATTCCCATTGTTATTGAAGCTATTGGTCCGCCAAGTAAAACTTTCGACCATATTTTTATATTATTTTCATCTTCTTTTATTGGAAATATCCCACCTGCGCCGCCCCACATGACAGGATTTTTTTCAAAATACAATGCAAGTTTTTCATCTTTCCTTTTTAATCCGACAAACCCAACTACCAAAATAAATAATTTCCAGCCATTGGCTAACCCGACAACGATATGTCCTAATTCGTGAACTATCGCAGAAATCCAATAACTTAACAATGCAATTAGAATAAATATAGTTATTTCAATAAAATTTTCCAACTTTATACCTCCGAAAATATAAATACTCTTACCCCCAGCTAAGTCGTTTTCTCTTTCGCGCTTGCTATTATTTTGAAGCCGTATTTCTTGGTGCTGGCTTCGTCGCTCTTGCGGTAATACTCGGTAACTTGCGCGGCGGTCATGTTGTGCCGTTCAGCGTACTCTTTGCACTCACGCATCTGCCCCTTGATGGAACTTTCGGTTTAGCTGTCGGAACTATAGCGTCAGTATAGAACAGCTCTCATGTGGGGTCACGCTCCTTTCAGGCTTTATCCTGCTTAGCGGGAAATGCTTATTTTGCGTAATACAAATCTTCAAAACTTTTCCCAGTGTTTACATCGTCTGCCAACGAAATCAGTCCCTCAACACCATGCGTATCAAGCCATTCTTTGACTTCGTGTTTGCTTATGATATATTTATATCTGCGTTCAGATTCATCCCCTGAATAGAATTTTTGCGGAGTATCTATCTCGGTGAGATCGACTATATCCCTACCATTATTGGTCGCCTCGCTCCACGCATCTTCATTGTAATTTTCACGATAATCATTTTGGAGGGCAACTCCTTCATTGAACCACGATGGTACAAGATCTGTTAGTGCTAATAACTTTCCTTTGTACAGCCTTGCGTATAATTCCGCATGAGTAAGTTCATGTGAAATCACATCCGTATTCATGCCATCGGATGATACGACAATAAAGCAAATCGCGCCAATACGTATGCACGCAGCAGGACTTGTTCCTAAGCCCATCTTTGTGAGTTTATTTCTATTACCGCTGATAATGATGGTAGGGTTGCTTTCCAGATCCCCCAAAAATTCTTTTAATCTGCCCTCTGCATCCTCAAGGGCAGAAAGGACTTCCATATCGCCACTCGGATAATCAGCGTCCAAATAAACCCTGTCTTGAATTTCGTTGAATCCTCTGTGTTGAACGGTAACAAAATATCCTATATTTGTAAACCTAAAGAAATATCCAACACCTACCAACAGTATGAGAACGATGATTCCTGCAATAATATGTTTCTTTTTTAGCTTTTTCATGCTCTTGCCCCCTATCAACTATGTGTTATAAGATTATAGTACATCAACAGGGATGTCAATAGTTTTAACCTAAATGGTTGCTCAAACGGCAAAAATGGTCGCAAAAAAATCGAGGTTTTAAGGTGTATTTAGTGTTACCACTCGTCCGCGCCTTTTTCTTCAGGTATGACCCTTTGCAGGGCGGCTATGCCTACCTCAAGCATGCCGTCTTCAGGCTCAATTGTAGTAATTTTCTGCATCCACAGTCCGGGTGAACGTAAAAT
>WRLU01000017.1 GCA_009777475.1 Oscillospiraceae bacterium
AATGTTTTGATAGAAAATTATCTAATAGCTCAATATTTGTCTTTAGAATCAACCATACATGGGATGAATAAAAGCCTCTTACGTTTCTTCAGGGGGTTCGGTATGCAGCCCAATACAAAACCCCTGCCAATTCGGCAGGGGTTTTGTTAGCCATCCACATTAGCCCTTTTGTCAACAAACTCTAGGTTGTCTAATGCAAACGATAATGCCTTGTTTATCAGTTCATTCCGTGAGCGACCGCTTTGTCTTGCCAAACCTTCCAATTTTCCATTTGTTTCAGGTGGAATCCTTATTGTTATAGTTACAGAAGAATCATCTTTTGGGGTAACAATAAATTTATCCTCTTTCATAAATACCATTTCCTTTCAACACAATTCTAATTGCTAGTCGTATTTTTCACAAGAACACAATAAGCAATATTTATATATTGCAATTTGTATCTTTATTTTGTATAATAGAAACCGCCCCCATCCACAGACAGGGGCGGCGTGCCGAGCCTACTCTCGGTCAGGTGTCAGATGTGCGGCAATTGGCGGTTGGTAGAACCACGTTCTGCAATATTGTCCATAGAAGCTGAACGCAGCCATAGCCATAGCGAAACAGGACACACAGCTCATAAGCCGATAGCCAATCGTTTTCACGTTTCTCCCTCCTTCCCGTTTGGATTGGGAATAGGAAGCAGCAGCGTGACGGCGGCGGCAGCACTTCCCAGTGACCCGCAAATTAAATAAGGAGAGAGGGATGCGAAAAAGGACAGACAGGCGGCGCATACGAACTGAATCCCGGAGGTCAAAACCGCTTTTTTGCGGAATTTGGCTAATGCGGCTTTCTTGTGAACCGGGTTGTTCGGATGAACAGTTGGCGCCCGCAGGAACACAAGTACAAAAGACGCCCCGGAAAGAAAAAGCATTATTGCCAGCGAACAGGGCAGCGGGGACAGGGTTTTCCCAAGCAATGCCCCGCCTAATGCCGCTCCGGTAAACGTCAAAAGACACTGCCAATGCCCGGTTGCGTGTGCGCCGCCTATCTGCCCTTTTAATGAGCAGAAAAACAGTGAAAACACCGCAATTTCAAGCAAAACTGAGAACCAAAAGCCCACTAGAAACAGATAGAGTATGTGCAGAAAGCTTGATAGTGTGTGAAAAAGGCCATACTCTAGCATTAAACGGTCTTTTTCTTGGGCGATACCTGCACCAACGAGGTATAAACTAACCCTTTTCGCAATTTTTTCAGTCATATTATCGCACTCCTTTCACAAGGAGCATAACACAGGGAAAAGGGCGGCGATCAGATTGCTGATGAACGGTCAAAAATAGTGGATGAACGGGAAATCGGAGGGGGGTGAAAAAGTGAAAATCGCACTGTGTGACGACCGTAAAAACGACCGCACCGCAATGGAAACTCTGATTTTAGAGCTGTATTCAAATGCGGAAATTCATCATTTTGAAAATGGGTTTGTTTTACTGGAATTTCTGGAACAAAACAGCAGAATAATAAACATTCTCATCCTCGACATGAAAATGCCGCATCTGAACGGCGTAGATACGGCGGCGGAAATCAAACGGTGTTACCCACATTTACCCATTATCGCCGTGACCCTGTATCCTGCTGAATACGCAGTCCCGGCGTATGAATTTTCGCCGGTGCATTTTTTGGTCAAGCCGATTACCCACCAATCTCTAAAATCCGCATTTGTTCGTGCAATCAAGGGTTTTCGCCCGGATACCGAATTGCTGTCCGTCCAATTCATGGGAATTATCCGTTATTTGCCGTTGGACACAATATGCAGCATACAATCCGATGGCAAAAGAGTGAAAATCATAACACAAGACGAAAGTATAGAAACCTCAAAAACTTTGGATTATTACGAAAAAACCCTTGCGGATAAAGGATTTTTCCGTATCCGAAAGAGCGGCATTATCAATCTTGATTATGTGCGTGAGGTTGACACAACTTCTAAAAGCTGTGCGGTCATACTGCAAAATGGGAGCGGTCTGCCTGTTGCCAAACGGCGGCGAAATGATCTGTTCGACCGTCTGATTCAATGGAGGCGTGTGAATGCCTGACATTTTTGCCGCAGGGATTTCAATTTTTGAATCATGTCTGCAAATTTATTTGATAAACCGCCTGACAAACGGACAAAAACGGCTTCACACCGCATGGATTATCCTTATTTTGTCTGCTGTGCAATTTTTCATGCCGCTGTTTGTCGGCACACAAATTATCCGATTTTTCTGCTCAATTTCAGCCGATACCTTACTGATTGCGTTTCTTTGGCGTGAAAAAATCGCAAAAGTCTTTGTTCACACTTCGTTTTTTCACGCATTCATGTTCCTTTGTGACGGAGCTGCATTTATTATGGTTTCCCGAAACGAGCAGAAAATCTTATCTGGTACAGAAACATTCGAGGAAATATTTTTGTACATCATTGTTTCAAAAGCAATTCTGCCGTTTTTATGCTACTTTTATTTGAAATTTTGGCCGAAATGCAGAAAACATGAACATACGCTTTTTCTCTACCCCCTGCCGATTTGTGTTATTATTGTTTTGTATTGCTTTTTCCCTGTTGGCAGCCATAAATTACACATCAACAATTCCGAAATGTTGTTTATTCCCTTGTGTTTTTTTATTGCGGCATCCCTTGGCAGCTTCATTACAGCAGAGCATTTTAAGCACAAGCACATACTGGCCGCAGAGAGGGCAAAAAGTCTTGAAACGCACAATCGGCTTCAAGTGGGATATATTCGTGAAATCCAAGAAAATACCCGGTATATGGCTGAAAAAATCCATGATATACGCCATCATTTGAATTTAATTGAGGCATATCTCGGACAACAGCAAGAAAAACGTGCAGTCGGATATATCGAGAAAATCCGAGCTATGTTTGGAGGGTTTTTTATCAGCTACACAGGCAACGCCGACATTGACACAATACTTTTTTCCAAAGAAACCGTTTGCAAAAGCAAGGGCATTTGTCTTGAAATCACCGGGCATTTGCCGCCAAAAATTGACTGGCTTGATACCGCCGACCTTTGCGTAATCCTTGCCAATGCCCTGAGCAATGCGATTGAAGCCAGCGGCAAAATCCCCGGAGAAAAAACGGTTTTCCTGCAATTTGTCTATAGCGATTGGCTGATTATTGCTGTAGAAAATCCAATTGCAGAGAAGCCTAAAAAAGACCGATTAGGGCGGTATATCAGCCAAAAAGGCAAGGGACACGGCTACGGTATGACCAGTATGGAAACTACAGCCAAAAAGTATGCCGGACGAATACATACGCAAGCTGCAAACGGTAAGTTTGTTCTTGAAATATTGTTGCAAAACACAAAAGGAGATGCAAAAAATGAGAAAACCACCCAAGTTTGACCCCGCATTGCTTGACAGGGACACAGAACGCCGGGAAATCGGCAAAAGCGTGCATATGCTGAGTATCGTTTCCATTGGCGGCTATAGGCCTGCCGGAGAAGATATTCTGCTTGCTGTTGAACGCAAAAATGCCCCGGAAATCCTAAGCAAAAGAGCGATTGCAGAGGGCTATGAGGACGGCGGTTGGCTGTACTACAGCGCACCGTATCACTTTATGATACCGCTGTTTGAATTGTTGCGGGACAGAGTAATCACAGACGAGGAAATCATCAGCCGTTTTGATACGCAAGAGTTATTTTGTGACGGGCAGTATTTCTATCCGGAATATTTTGGTGCGTTGGGAAGTGCTGAACCGCACTGGAATGCCGAGGTTGCTCAACAAATACAAATTGGCGTGTTTGACGTATTTCAGTATCAAGACGGTAGTATAGAATTTGCTATTCACCAAACTGCCGCCCATTACGAATTATCCGAAGCGGCTCAAAGATTCGCTGAGAAACACGGTGTTCATCTGCACTATACGAATACAACCTGTGCCATCCCTGTTTTCGAGCTGACCGCTGCCTATCCTCGTCTGCGGAAGCTGTTTGCCAGCGATGGAAAGGGGTTGGAGTATATTGTTGCGAAAAATTTTCCTGAGTATGCGGCGGCGAGGGGATACAAAAGCCATAGAGAAGAATAATAAAATTTCAAAAGTTGAAGAAACCTCAACTAGACACCTCCGCTTTCCCATGCTAAACTAATCAGGTATTTAGGTCAAACAGGTCATCGGTTCCCCGATTTGGGGAATGCGTTGGCGGGTCAAAGGTGAAAAGGTCAAAGGGGCAAGTGTGCCCAAAATAAACCCAAAGCGGTCTAAAAGTCCGTATCAACCTCTTTTTTTGAGGATTGGTACGGTCTTTTTTTATGCCGAAAACCAAAAACAAGGAGGAAAAATCATGCCAAAAAAGAGAACCCCTATCAACAGCCGCGGCCGGGATCCCTAGCCGCAGAGAATAAAACAAATGAACATGAAAGGTAGGATGCACACATGAGCAAAAGTAAGCTGATGAAAATTAGCTACTATGACCCCAAAGCAGAAGTACACCTCACAAACTACGCAGATACCATTGTTGTAGACACCACCGGCTGTCTGCTGGCAGCTATCCGTTTCGGCGGATACCCTGAATCCGTGCGTGCTATGAGTGATGCCATTTACGGCGGCTGTGCGATTGATGTGGAGGTTGGCGGTAAAACAAAACGCTATAATTCCCTAGCCAAGCAGTACCAACGAAATGTTACCCCCAACGGCGTATATGCCGAGGCCACCCTCATTATTGACGATGATAAGCAGAAACGTAACGCTGAATCCGGCGATGATGGGGACGAGGAAAAACAGACAGATAAGCAGGCAAAAAATTCATTTATCTTTTCTGAAAAGGATAATCCTACGGCACTGTTTGAGCAACTGGATCAGAAAACCGCTGTTCCGCTGATACCGCAGTTCCAGGATTATTTTCTGGCTGAACTGAAGCGGCGGGAACTCTTAAAGCAGCTTGCTGTCATCTCATTTCGGGAGAAATTCGACGCTTGGATGCTTCACAGCACCAATGATGATACAAAAATCATCAGCATCATTGATGATGGGCTGAAAAACGGCAAAATTAGCATACCCGGTGCGGTTCAAACCAATGCTTTTGATGAAGTGTCCACGGTGTCAGGGTATCTCAAAGCGTTCGGTGCAACTGTAGGCAATCGGATTAGAGACCTATTCCGTCCGCTCTTTAATCCCGCCGAGGAACCTTTGTCCCCTGAAATTTTAGCCGTCAATGAGTTTGTGAAATCCAAAACCCCATACAGCTTGTTTGATGCGCAAATGGCTACAGCCGAAGCACTCAAACGGCAGTTAGACCGCAGCAATGCGGCCTTGCTCGTTGCGGAATGCGGCAGCGGAAAATCTAAAATCGGCAGCGCAGCACTATGGGCTCACCATCAAGGAAAGAACCCGGGCGGTAAGACCTTTAATATTGTTCTTTCTCCATCGCATATCACAGATAAATGGGTAAGGGAAATTGAGGAAACACTGCCCAATACCTTTGGCGGGGTCATCACATCACCCGAAGAGCTGGACAAATTCTATGCAGCCTATGATCGGGGAAACAAAACCGCCTTTGCTGTAATCAGCAAGGAAAAAGCGCGGGATGGTTACATGAAGCAACCCTCTGTCATTTGGAGCCGGAGGAAAGGGGCGTTTGTCTGCCCGGACTGCGGCAAAATCATCACAATGGAATTGTCTAATGACGGTTGTAAGTACCGAGTGGATGCCGACCAGTTTTACTTTCGGCGTGAGCATAGAAGTAACCATAAGTGCGAAAATCCAAAATGCAAGACACCATTGTGGTCTGCCCTGAATCCTCTCCGTCAAAGTGCTTGGGTAAAAATTGGCGGCTATGGTTTTGTCTATCGTTATAGGGCTTTTCAGCATTTGGAGGTCTGTCACAACCCAAAGACGTGTGAGCAAATCAGAAAAATTGCCGACCTGCCGGACGACTATTACCCCCCATCCGGGGCATATCGGCGTGCGGCACTCAGCAGCTACATCAAACGGACACTGAAAGGCCGGGTTGATGGACTGCTTCTGGATGAACTTCACCAGTACAGCAATGAGTCCGGTCAGGGGGATGCAATGGCGGAGCTTTGCGGCACAGCCAAAAAAGTCATTGGAATGACGGCTACGCTGATCAACGGATACTCAAAAGGGATGTTTTACATCCTGTTCCGCCTAGCGGCTCCTCTTATGCTCAGGGACGGACGCAAATTTCACAAACCGAACGAATTTAACAGAGAGTACGGTGTTGTTGAGAACATTTACGAGTTAGAAAATGTTGAATACAATGCCAACCGCCGTGCAAAAAAAAGCCATAAAAGGGAACGTCAGCTCCCCGGTGTCTCACCGTTGGTATATTCTCGTTTTCTCTTGGAAACAGCGGTGTTTTTGTCACTGGTTGATATGGGCAAAGACCTCCCTGAGTATGAGGAAATCCCGATACCGCTGAATATGCACCCGGACGTGAAAACCGAATATGATCGAGTGGAAAAGGCGTTAAAGGAAATCTTGAAATCAGACAAAAAAATCGCTCAAAAAATCCTATCCGGCTATCTCGGGCTTCTAACGGTCTACCCGGACCAACCCTACGGGCAGGAACCTATTATCAACCCTCTTGATAGAGAAACTGTTTTGGTTCAGGCCAAAGACAAATCCAAACCGGGCGAATTGCACGAAAAGGATTTGAAAGTAATGGAAATCGTCCGGGAAAAAGTCGCCAAAGGGGAACGTGTGTTGATTTACGCAAGCTGGACACGCATCGACACTCAGGAAAAAATGATGAAGCTCTTGAGTGAGGAAGGCATCAGGGCTGATCTCCTGACAACTAAAACAGAACCCCGGAAACGTGAAAAATGGGTAGCCGAGCGGATAGCAAAAGGGTTACAGGTGTTGATTGTTAATCCAAGTTTGGTTGAAACCGGTCTGGATTTGAATGATTTTACAACTTTGATTTTTTACAACATCAACTACAACCTGTTTACTCTCCGCCAATCCTCCCGCCGTTCTTGGCGCATTAACCAGACGGCACCGCGCATTGAGGTGTATTTTTTCTACTACATCGGCACCATGCAGCACCGTGCGTTGAGGCTAATGGCCTCTAAGCTAGCCGCCGCCACCATCATCGAGGGCTGTATTTCAGACGAAGGGCTGGCCGCTATGAGCGAATGTGCCGACATGACAACACTTCTAGCCAAGGAACTGACATTGGGCATCAAATGTGAGATTGACGATATTGCCGATACGTTCAAAAAAATGGCAATGCTCAAACCCGAAGAATCGGATGCCCCGCAGGAAATGCTTGCACCAAAAACAGCCGTTCAGACTGAGGTGCAAAAACTGCCCGAGCCGGTCGTGATCATCACGCCGCCGAGTAAAAAAAACATATCCGCCGTTGCTGTAATGGAGCAGCTTTCCATGTTCGATATGACGGCGTAAAAGGAAAGGATAAGAGCAACATGAAACAATTGGGAAATCTGGCCATTGTATGCGCCAGTAAAAAAAATGTACTCCTGCAAGTTCTTGATGGGGTTGCAACAGTTCATGTCGGACTCGGCTCCGAGAGAAAAACCATAGCCGCTGACTGGCACGATGATAAGCAAATCAGCAATATCATCTCCGAGCTGAACCATGGCAGGTACGCTTGTGAAAGGGGGCGGTCAGCATGAAATTTACCGCAAAACGGCTTGCACTCCTGGCTATGGCAAAAAAGGTATGCAAAGCCGTTCCTGCCAAGAGCGTTGTGCAAATCCTGAGCGGCGTTCTAATTGAGGCAAATGCCGACACCTTCGAGGTTTCGCTGACGGCCACCAATTACGAAATCGCCGTTCAATGCAAAATGGACTGCTGTGTAGAACTCAGCGGCAGTGCGGTCATTGATGCCAAACTGTTTGTACAAATGCTCACGCTGTTGGATGACGACACGGTATTGGCCGAAATTTCACCGAATCATCTCTGTACCATCACCGGCGGGACGGCAACATATGACATCATGACAAGACCCGGCAAAGAATATCCCAAGCCGGAAATCCCATTCCCTGAAGATACACTTAAAATTTCTCAGCTATGCTCTGCGGCGAAAAATACAGTATTTGCTGTAGACAAAGGTCAAAACCAAGCGGCTATAGAGGGTGTTCGTATTTTAATCGACCACAGTCAAACCCGCATTTGCGGCTGTGATGGCCGCCGTTTGATGGAATGGGAACACAAGATTCAAAACAACGGCAAGCTGAACATCATTCTCCCCGCCCGATCTTTCAATACATTGGCCGGCATGGTGCAGAATACTGACACCTTGGAGCTTGGTATTACAGGGAACGCCGCCGTATTCACCAAGGAAGGGCTTTTGTTTTCAACTAGCCTCATCCCCGGGGAATATATCAACGTGGACAGTGTTTTCCAAAACATACAACCCGAATACGCTGCGGTGATTGATGCAAGGGAAATGACCCGGGCACTTGACAGTATCCATGCAATTTCCCTTGGAAGCGGTTCGGTGAATATGGAGTTTTCCGATGCTGAAATCAAGCTGTTCTGGGAGGGCGAAACCGGGAAATCTCAAACCGCCGCAAGTGCGGACATTCAAAGGAAAATGCCGCCAGAGGGGTTCAGCTACAGCATCGGACTCTTGGGAGATGTATTCCGCCGATTAACCGGGCAAATTGAGATGAAAATCTCATCCCTCGGCATAATGACCATTCACACCGAGAACACCCGGTATTTCCAAATGAATATGCGAAAATGTCAAAACAACGCCAAAGCGGCGAAAAAGAAGGAGGCTGCAGCATGATGTTAAAAAGCAAAATGCAAACCGTCATGGACGATGTAAACAACCAAGTAGCCGAGCGGCAAGAGCTTATTGAGTGTATCGCTGTCGCACTGCTCACCGGCAGAAACCTTTTCATCTTAGGCGATACCGGGCAGGCCAAATCCTACGCCATCAACGAGTTCCGCAAACGGATCACCGGAGCCAAGCAGTTTGAGAGGCTTTTGTCCAAACAGACCGATGAAGAGATGCTTTTCGGGCGTATCGACCTCGGCAGCCTGATTCCGGGATATGTATCCCAAACAGTTTTAAGCCAAAGCCCGCAGTATCAGGCTGAAATACAGTCACTTCTCGAATCTTTTGAGAAGTATACACAATCAGGAGATGATGATGTTGAAATTCAATGCTTGGAGAAAACAAAACGTATGGAGATTATTGCTAAGGTGCTGTCTGCTGTTCAGGGCAATACGCCGCAGATGATTACAACAGGCAAAATCCCGGACAGTCACATTGTCTTTCTGGACGAAATTTTCAAGGCAAATGATGGCATCCTTAATTCCCTGCTCACGGCACTGAACGAACGCAAATACACCAACGAGGGCGAAACTGTCCGCAAGTACACACGAGCCAAGAAGCTGACGGAAAGAATGTTAAACGAACTCATAGAGCAGATAGAGGTTCACCAAGCGGAAAAAATTGAGGGTTTACACATCCAACGGCTCACCATTCACTACAGCTGTATCGGTGCAATTCAGATACCCGATATGCTGACCCTGCCGGAAATCATCATGCAGACCCGGAAAGGTGTTAAGGTGAAATATTCAACAGAACAAACAGTAATATAAAAGCCGAGTGTCCTTATAGCTTTCAGATGCTATAAGAACACTCGAGCTGGTCCGAGTGACAGGAATTGAACCTTTGGCCTCTTGAATACCATTCAAAAGAGAATTGCTGAGTATAAAAACAAAGGGGGCGATAAAGAATGAAAATTAGAGGAATCATATGCATTATAATTGCGGTTTTCCTTTTAACAGGAATCGCCCTTGCTCACACTATGAAAAACATGGCAACCCCACCCCTAGACAGTTCTGATAATCCCGGGTGGGTATTTAAAGATGCCGTTGATACAAATTTTACCCATGCAAAAAGCAGGAAATACGATTTTAAATATGACAATGCAGGGGCAAAGTCTGTATATGGGCCATCTTTCAGGGCGGGTATAGCTAAATGGGATATTTATGTTAGTTTGACAGAAAAAGAAAGATCAAGAAATGCTGTAGGATATCAACAGATAAGGTACCCTAACATTTTGGCTACAGCTACAACACCTCGTAAAAAAGGCAAGCAACACATAGAAAGGTGGACAATCAGAGTAAATATAAATTCAGATTTTGCTAGCAAGACACCAAATGAGAAAGCCTTGATAATGGCACATGAAATCGGTCACATTTATGGGCTTGGTCATCTGGATTACGATAAAGGAGGTAGGTTGATGACCACTTATGCGGGCTACAACCCCAGTTCTTATGAGTTGATGGGAATGCTGGTTGTAACCGAGTCGCATAAACATGACAAAAGATCAACAGACAGGTATCCCGTCAAAACCGCGAAGGAGCATACTCGCATATGCTTATGCAAGCTCTATTCTTTTGAAAAGCACAAGTTTGATAAGTTCAGCACTTACCCTGCCAGCAGCTCAAAAAGAAGCACTCTTCACAGCGTAAAATGCATCTGCGGACAGGCGGGCAAGGACAAAAAGCACTCCTACGGCGGACTTTTCGGCATAGGAGTTAAGGTGCAACACACCCGCGCCACCGCCAGCGAACACAACGAGATTAAAAAGTGCAAAGGCTGTAATTACGAGCAGTCTGTGCGCAAAAAACACAGGTTCGACAAAAAAGGCAAGTGTAAAGACTGCGGCTTTGTAAAGTGATGGGAAGAAGGAAGCCCCCCCCGCGCCTGGTTAGGCGGGGGGGTTGTTGTTTGTGAAAAACCTTTCATATACTCCATGAAACTTTTTCTTTACAATAAACCTGAATTTTAGTATTATTAAGCGTGTATTGGAGAATTAACTATTATTTTAGGAGGTAAACCCCATGAAAAAACCAATGAAAAAGTTAGCGTTGTACCTGTTAATTCCAGCACTATTAACCGCCTGCGGCACGGAGGAAAATCTCTACGAGACCCCAGAGGAACTTGGTGTACTTTACCAAAACGGTGAAACAGGAGAACGTGTTGCAGAAGTCAAACGGCTCACAGATGAAGAAAGGGCATCTATACCAATGTTTGTGTCAAACTCTTACGATTCTTTCCAAGAAAAATTTTTGTATGAAGACACTGCATTCGTTGCATTGGGCAAAATATCTAACATCCGCGAGCTACGAATAGACTATACTACTCAAAACGGTACCCCTGACTTCACTTACGAAACGTTGTTTGACCTCACAGTTGAGAGAATACATCACATCGATATTGGCGGGCAAAAGCCTCAGTCAGGTGACACAGTATCAATTTTATCACCGCATTCCTCCTACGATCTTTCTGGAGATTTAAAGCCCATACCGGCTGAAGGTGATGAGTATCTTATTTTTGTTACGTTAACCTCAATATTCAAAGGTAGGGGCTTACCCCTAGATATGACAGAGTTCAGCGAGTATACAGTACTAACTCCGATTTATAATCTCATAAGAAAAAATGGGGATTATCTGGAGATAACAGATTGGTTTGATGATGAGCTTGCCGAGTACGACAGCGAAAGAATCTCAAAAGCCGATGCCTTCGGGGTAACCAATGACAATTACATAGCAGCAGGGTATCATTGGGGGGTTGAATGGGTCCGTGTTCATAATGTTAACGGATATGAAGGTGTTGGAGGTATATTTGAACCACGAGAGGCTGTGTTAAACAGCCCTGTTTACGCTGAATTATATCTTGAATATATGGAACAGCATCCAGAAACAGATTTAGATTTGGGCATGGGGGACAATCCTATTGACCACGATAGTTTGCTTAGACGCATAGGGAATTTGCCCAAAGACGTTGAGCAGATTCTGTTTGAAAAAACATTAAAGGCGTACAATTATAATTTCCCTGACAAATTGAAGGGCGAATATGATTACAAATTAGGGTTAAAGCTGGAACATAAGGAAACGGACGAAGTTGGATATACGGCTCCATTCAGCGGCCTGACTGCCAATATATATTTATATCATTTTAATGCGTTTGAAAATACCATTGAAAAAAGAAGCCTTGAGTATAGGTTCAAAAATGGAGGCACAGAAAATGAAGAGAATTAAAAAAGTTATCGCACTGATAACAGTATTGCTTGTCGTATCAAGCAATACGACTTTTGCCCATGAAATAAAAAATGCAGAAATGATGTTGTACGATGACAAGCACTATCAAGCATGGGCATTCTTGAATTCATCGGTAGTTTATCATGCAAAAAGCAAAAAATACAACTACCGATATGTCGATGCGAGGGTTAAAAACAAATACGCCTCAATATTTGATAGTGGTATTAAAATCTGGGGAACTTATATCGACATGAAGGAAAATAACAAATCAGTTAATATTGTAAGAGAAGTTCATATAGATAAAGAATCAATTTTAGCCAGATCTCCCATTAACGCCATAAAAAAACAGCATATAACTCAATGGATAATTGAAATAAATATAAATTCGGCCTTCATGAAGAAAGCAGCTGATGTGAGAGCCAGAGTTTTGGCACATGAAATCGGTCACGTCTATGGTCTCGGTCATGTGCAATACAGTGTCGGTGGGAGATTGATGTCCAATGAAGAAAACGCCAAACTGAGCAATGCCGAAAGGCTTGGCATGACAGTCGTAACGGGTGTACATAAACACGACAAAAAGAGACTGAGTAAAGGTTATAACCCATACATAGGAACTCACCCAAATAGAAAAACTATGCACAAGCGTATTTGCTCGTGCGGCATGGTACTCATCGAAAAGCACAAATACAAGAAAAACACAAAGGCTATTCAGCACGAAAACATCTTGAAAAAACCAGTTGTCCACAATCTTCTCTGTGTTGACTGCGGCGACAGGGCGAAAGACAAAAAGCACTCCTACGGCGGGGAGTTTCCAGACGGCAAGACGGTGAGATACAGCAGAATTAACAGCACCGAGCATAACGAAATCAGGAAATGCAAGGGCTGTGATTACACACATTCTGTGCGCAATGCACATTCTACCGGCGGGAAATTTTCCGATGGTAAAAAGGTACGGTACACACAGGCTACCGCCAGCGAACACAACGAAATCAAAAAGTGTAAGGAATGCGCTGCTGAGACTTCGGTACGCAAAAAGCACTCCTTCACTGGGAAATTCTCCGACGGCAAAAAGGTGCGGTACACACAGGCTACCGCCAGCGAACACAATGAAATAAAAAAGTGTAAGGAATGCGGTGCTGAGACTTCGGTACGTAAAAAGCATTCCACCGGCGGGAAATTTTCCGACGGTAAAAAGGTACGGTACACCCGCGCTAATGCTAATGAACACAACGAGATTAAAAAGTGCAAAGGCTGTAATTACGAGCAGTCTGTGCGCAAAAAGCACAGGTTCGACAAAAAAGGCAAGTGTAAAGACTGCGGCTTTGTAAAGTGATGGGAAGAAGGAAGCCCCCCCCCGCGCCTGGTTAGGCGGGGGGGTTGTTGTTTGTGAAAAACCTTTCATATACTCCATGCCGCAACCATGCCTCAACTTTTTTTAGCTAAAACCTTGACATATATCTTGTTATAATGTAAAGTGCTTTGGAGGGGTAAGATAATTTATAAAGAGAGAGGCTGGTTAATTATGAATCAATCCGAGTTCAATAGCAAATTCAGTAAGGAGGGCATCACCTTTAATGATGTCCTATTGCTTCCGGGACACAGCAGGATTTTACCTTCACAGGCTGATCTCTCTACAAATTTGACAAAAAAACTCAGACTCAACATACCTCTTATGAGTGCCGCCATGGATACGGTTACCGAGGCACGCATGGCGATTGCCATTGCGCGCGAGGGCGGCGTTGGGGTTATACATAAAAATATGAGCATCCAAGAGCAGGTAGAACAGCTGGACAGGGTAAAGCGCAGCGAAAATGGCGTCATTACAAACCCTTTTTCCCTTTCCCCGGAAAACACCTTGCAGGATGCTGAAAACTTGATGGCAAAGTATAAAATATCCGGTGTGCCAATTTGTGACAGCCAAGGGCGTTTAGTGGGTATACTGACCAATCGTGATTTGAAGTTTGAGGATGACCTTTCGCGGACTATCAGCGAAATTATGACACCTGCCGAAAAATTGGTCACCGCTGCCGTTGGCACGGATTTGGTCCAAGCAAGAGAGATTTTGCGTATTCATAAATTTGAAAAGCTGCCGATTGTAGACCGGGAGGGCAAGCTGTGCGGGCTAATTACCATTAAAGATATTGAAAAAGCTGTGCAGTTCCCAAAAAGTGCAAGGGATTCAAGCGGAAGACTCCTTGCCGCCGCCGCTATAGGCGATACCCCTGATGTACATGAACGAGCCGGGGCATTGATTGAGTCGGGAGTTGACCTTTTGGTTTTAGATTCGGCTCATGGGCATAGCCAGAGCATTATTGATTGTTTGGCAAAACTGAAAAAGATATGGTCTGACGTGCCAATCTGCGCCGGGAATATCGCAACCTCTGAGGCCGCACGCGCCCTTATAGACGCAGGTGCCGATTGCCTCAAGGTCGGCATGGGTCCAGGATCAATTTGCACCACCCGTATTGTTTGCGGCATTGGTGTACCCCAGGTAACCGCCATATATGATGTGGCTTGCCAGGCGAAAAAATCAGGAATTCCTGTTATTGCCGATGGCGGGGTTCAGTATTCCGGCGATGTTGTCAAGGCATTGGCAGCCGGTGCGGATGTAGTTATGATGGGTTCATTGTTTGCCGGATGCGAGGAATCCCCAGGAGAAGGTGAAATATTCCAGGGCAGACAATTCAAATCATACCGCGGCATGGGCTCAATAGGGGCGATGAACTCCAAAGGCGGAAGCAGTGACCGATACTTCCAGAGAAATGCCAGCAAGCTGGTGCCGGAAGGAATTGAAGGCAGGGTTCCATACAAAGGTGTGCTTTCAGATACGGTATATCAATTGCTAGGCGGCATACGTTCCGGCATGGGCTATTGCGGAACGCCCGATATACCGTCCTTGCAGAATGACGGAAAATTTGTTAGAATTACCGGCTCGGGTCTGCGGGAGAGCCACCCGCATGATATTTATATCACTAAAGAATCGCCTAACTATACACCCAACCCGCAATGAACAGCTATATTGAAAAAGTAAGAAGTCACAACCAATCACTTCCGGTTCAGCCCATAGCCATGTTGAAAATTTACGGTTGTCAGCAAAATTTAGCAGACGGCAACCGGCTCAGGGGTCTTTTGGTTGCCATGGGCTACCGTATGACTGATGACTTAGCGGAGGCTGATTTGCTCGTTATCAACACCTGTGCCGTCCGTGAGCACGCCGAAAAACGTGTTCTGGGTCATTTGGGCGGTTTTTTGCATCAGGGCAAGCCGGGCCGAAGGGTTGTGCTGTGCGGATGTATGGCGGCTCGTCCGGAAATCAGGAAGCTGATCGAGAAATCTTACAAGCAGGTTGATCTGACATTTCCGCCGTCCGATATTCCCAAATTCCCTGAATATTTGCACAAGCTCCTGCAGGAAGGCTCCCGGTATTTTTATGACAGCCCAATTACCTCTCCTATAGCTGAGGATTTGCCAATTGTAAGGGATTTGCCCGACAGGGCACATGTAACAATTATGACCGGCTGCGATAACTTCTGCTCTTATTGTATCGTGCCGTATGTCAGAGGACGTGAACGCTCCCGCCGTCCAGAGGATGTTTTATCAGAAATTAAGGGATTAGTTGAGGAAAACTGCCCCGAAATTTGGCTTTTAGGCCAAAACGTAAATTCCTATGCCCCGAACTTTCCCGATTTGCTAAGGGAGGCCGGACAGTTTGAGGGAAGTTATTCACTAAGATTTATGACCAGCCACCCAAAGGATGCCGGAGAAGATTTGTTCTATGCCATGGCGCAGACCGCGCGTGCCGCCCCCTTCCTTCACTTACCGCTGCAAGCCGGCTCAGACAAGATTTTACAAGCTATGAACAGAGGATACACGGCAAAACAGTACCACGAAAAAATCACGGCGGCACGTAAGCACATCCCTCATTTGAATCTTACCTCCGACATTCTAGTGGGATTTCCGGGTGAAACTGAGCAGGATTTTCAAGAAACACTTGACATGGTGCGGAAAATCCGCTTCAACAGTCTCTTCACTTTTATTTTCTCCCCCCGCCAAGGCACACCCGCCGCTCAATTGGAGCAAACCACACCCGCCAGTGAAATCAAAGACCGTTTTCAACGGCTCTTAGATTTGCAGAGGGAAATCGAAGGCAGATAGCAAAAGGAGTAATTTATCTATGAGCATTCCAATAACGCGCAGTACCCAGCCTAAGCCCCAGCCAAACCCGGCGCAGCTAGGGTTTGGAAAATATTTTACCGACCATATGTTTGTCATGGAAAATGATGTTGAAAAGGGTTGGCTACCGGGGCAGATTGTCCCATACGCCCCAATTACCCTTGACCCGGCAGCCATGGTTCTGCACTATGGGCAGGAGGTTTTTGAGGGGCTTAAGGCCTATCGCCGCCCTGACGGGAGGGCGCAGCTTTTTCGCCCGCAGGACAATATCAAGAGATTCAACCGTTCATGCGTTCGTTTGAGCGTCCCGGAGATTGATCAGGAATACTTCCTAAATGCCATGAAACAGCTCGTAATTACCGATATCGACTGGTTGCCCAGCCAGCCGGAGGCTTCTCTGTATATCCGTCCATATTTGGTTGCCTCGGATCCATTTTTGGGTGTGCGCCGCTCAGAGAGGTATATATTTATCATCATTTTGTCGCCTGTCGGTGCCTATTACCCCGGAGGAATTACGCCAACAAAAATTTTAATAGAGGGTGAAGATGTGCGCGCAGCATCCGGCGGTCTGGGCTCCGTAAAGGCCGGGGCAAATTACGCCGCAACTCTTCGCGCCCAGACAAGAGCCAGCCAAAAAGGTTTTGCTCAGGTAATGTGGTTAGATTCACACGAGCGCAAATACGTTGAGGAGGTGGGAACCTCCAACGCATTTTTTGTGATTGATGATAAGGTAGTAACCCCCTCTCTGACTGATACAATTCTCCCCGGAATCACAAGGGATTCATGTATTCAGCTTTTACGCAAATGGGGTCTGGAGGTTCAGGAACGCGCAGTTTCCATAGATGAAGTCTGGGAAACGCATGAAAACGGTAAGCTAAGCGAATGCTTTGCAACCGGCACCGCCGCAGTGGTATCCCCTGTAGGCGAATTGTTTTACCGCGATAAATCAATAAAAATCGGAAACAATGAGGTTGGCCCTGTCGCCCGCAGACTGTATGATGCCCTCACTGACATACAATGGGGAAGAAAGCCCGATGATATGGGCTGGACGATAACGTTATAAGATATAGTATTGCTCAACATATTTACTCAATTGTTTGACAATACTATGTTAGAGTGTCGTAATACACGTTCTATGAAAAGGAGATTGATTTAAAAGTGATAATAGAAAACCTTCATCTTAAAAATTTTACGGTGTTTGAGGATATTGAGGTTGAGTTTAGCAAGGGTATAAATGTCTTTATTGGGGAAAATGGGTCAGGGAAGACACACCTGATGAAATTTTTATATGCTTATGCAAATAAAATTTCGCTAAAGGCTGTCTTTGATGTTGAAAATCATGAAGCTTTTAGAAGGAATAATTCTCAGACTGAATACAGCGTAAATTCTAAACCATTAAAAGCTTGTGATCTTGAAAATGATTTTTACGTTGAAGATGCAGAGAAAAAAGCTGTTTTTATTCCGCCAAGGGATAGACTTACCCTGTCGCGCAATATACTTAAGTTAGCAGGTGATTACGCAAAAGATAAAAATAAAATACCATTTGATATTATATCCGTAGAAATTTGTAAAAAAGCTCTAAATGAGATTCCTTGCGGTGCCGAAGAAAATGAGATAGCAAAAAGCCTTTCAAATATTATGGGCGGAAAGGTTATATTTGAATCAGATAGGTTTTGGATTGATAAAGATGGCATAAAAGTGGAGTATGCGGCCGAAGCAGAGGGGCTTAAAAGAATTGGGTTGCTTTGGCGTCTCTTGATGAACGAAAGTATTGTACACGGCAGCATTCTGTTTTGGGATGAACCCGAAGCCAACATCAATCCCAAGCTTGTCCCTTATTTAGTAGATGTGTTCTTGGCATTGTCGCGTCAAAATGTTCAAGTGTTTATCGCTACACATGATTATGAAACTGCAAACTATATTACCCCGAAAATGAAGCAAGATGATGATGTCCTTTTCCATTCTTTCTATCAAGACGATGATAGCGGTGCAAAACACGAAAGTGCTAAAAAATATATGGATTTGGAAAACAACCCAATTGAAGATGCAGGAAGAGAGTTGTTTGATTTTATTGTGAACTCAAGGAGGGGCTAATGTGGAACGTATAACATTTTTAGAAAGCAGGATGAAATTTGATTTCCCTGATATATACAATCCGTATAAATTTGATGCAGAAGAAAACAATGCCCATTTAAAAAAAGTAGATTTTGTAGTAGAAACAAAACATGAATTCTTGTTTATAGAGGTGAAAAACTATGATGCCCCTACAATTTCGAGTTCAGAATCTGAAGAAATAACAAATATACCTACGCGAAAGGAGTACAAAAAAGATAAAGTAAAGCTACTTATGCAAAAGCGTAGTTGCGAAAGAGCTAAACTGCCTTGCATACTATGTACCAAGTTTAAAGATTCCCTGTTAGGAGAATTAGCAGAAGGCAAAAATTTCACTAAGCCAATCAGATACATTATAGTGCTGAAACATGGTAGTGTTCCATCCCAGAATTTTTTACAAATCGGAGAATTTGTTAATGACTACTTTCAAAAAGATTTGTATTTTGGTGACAAAAATCTAGAATTCACCCTATACTACATCAATAATCGTTATAAACATATTGAAGAGCTTAAATCTAACTATGATATTTACATAACTATTGATTAAATCCAGGAGCTTATGTGCAGGCTAAGCGAATGAATAAAACCGCAACAAAATTTCAGTTGACAGGTAAGCTTGCCGTGTGGTATAATCAGCTTGCAAAGGGGAAAATACCCGCCTCCTTCAGGAGATGACCTCTTTTCCGGAGGATGGCAGGGGTTAAGGAGAGTGTCTTTTACGATGAAAAAATATGTGAGCATATCCCTTGCACTGGTAATGCTAGTTACCCTGTTGCCCGGCGTGTATTTGTCTGTGCCTGTTTCACAGGCAAGCGGTCAGGGCATTATATCTGACCCAGATTTTTACGCCCATGTACTAGCCCAAATTGGTCAAGCTGACGGCTATGTAATCACAGCTGATGACGTTAAGGACATAGAGTTTCTGAACCTGACCGGCAAGAGCATTGGCAGCCTCGCCGGAATTGAGCATTTCGCCGCCCTTGTGTCCCTCACCTGCCCGGGCAGCAACCTCACCGAGCTGGATCTGAGCGGCAACCCTGAGCTAATGTACCTCTACGTTCAGCAGAATCTGCTGCAATCTCTTAATATAACCAAAAACCTAAAACTGCGAACACTTTTCTGCAACGATAACAAGCTGACATCCCTAGATGTGAGCAAAAACCTGGAGCTGCAGCTTGTTCTATGCCAGTACAATCAGCTTACAACACTAGACATAAGCAAGAATATTGCCCTGGCGGGGCTTGCCTGCTATGGCAATAATATGGGGAGTGACCCTGATATAAGCGTTCCGGCGTGGCAGAATTATTTCACAGAGGCATCCCGCTCTGATGACCCTTATGCCGATTTTCAGTACTTTTCCTCAACCCCTCCTATTTCAGGCGAGTGCGGTCCGAATTTAACCTGGGAATTAGATGAAGACACCGGGATGTTAACCATACGGGGTACAGGGAATATGTATAATTTCAGTACCATATACAGTTATTCAACAGTTCCTTGGGAGCAATATAGAACGAGGATGTTAATAAAAGCTGTTACAATACAAAATGGCGTGACCTCGATTGGCGACAATGCTTTCCGTATCCACCGGTCGCTGAGAAGCATAGTCATCCCTGACAGTGTGACCTCAATTGGTATTGGTGCGTTCCACGGTTGTGCTGAACTGACAAACCTAGTTATCCCAGACAGCGTGACCTCGATTGGTGACTATGCTTTTACCCAATATTATAATCCTATCTACGTCAGCAAAGGCTCTTACCCGCATACATACGCCCTGAATAATTTTGTTCCGTTTGTGCTGATTGGCTGCCCTGAAAATTGCTGCATTGCCAAGGTGACCGAGGACATCATTGTTGAATCTGACAGCGAACCGAAAATCAATCTCAGTAAAGAGACTATAGACCTTGGCAGCTTTGTTCCTGCCGAGCTTGATACAGGCGATGGCAGGTGGAAACCAATAAAAGATCTGCTGAGTGATGAAAAGTTCCCAAAGCTACTCAAAAAAGATTTGATGCTAAAGCTCAAAGACACCGGTGGCACAGTAGTTGAGTTCCCGCAGATCAACAAGCGTTCCCCTCTGCCTAAGTTAGTGATCAATTACGCAATTGCCGCAGATTTAACCGGTGCTACAGCCGGTGAATGGGTGCTTGCCACAAAAAACAGCGAGATAGTTAAAGAGGGCATACAATTCGGTGTTGCTGGATCAGATACCAGAGGTCGTATCTACAAAGGCAAATCAGTAGACGAAAATGGCTGGAGCAGCTTCCTTCCCGGAGAAACAAACGGTGTTTGCGTAGAGCAGATTGATCTCGCATATGGAAAAGTATCGAAAAGAGTGTATTTTTACCGTGTTGAACCCAAGAAGGGGAATAACGGCAGTTATACAGCAGGGAGCGTTCAAAAAAAATTCAAGGTATTAAGTCTGCAAAAGCCGCCTAAGTACAAACTTAAAGGTCTTCAAATTAAGGTTAAGGCAAATACATATGTCAATGGTACGCTGTACACTGAAAAAACTCTATTATCTGTAAGTGCCGGGGATATTATTTGGCAGGCGGCAACAGCAAAAAAGCCTGCAAGTGCAAGGCAAATTCCATATCGTATGCTCAACTATGCCGATTTTGTACGCTGAGCATAACCGAAATTCTGAATAGACCCCCGCCCGCCTTGCGGCTTAAAATACTTAAAAAAATTAAATCCGGGAGCTTGTGTGTACAGGCTGAGAGGGAGCAAAAATGCTCCGACCGCACCTGATTTGGGTAATGCCAACGTAGGGATTGTTGACACACCCTATGCTCAGGCATGGGGTGTGTTAGTTTATGGCAGGTCATTAGAGGCTGCCTTATTGAAAGGAGGTGTTGTTGGATGAAGGAGAAAATCGAATGCAGCGCGGCAATACAGGTTTTGCCGCAAACAGAGGGAACGCGGGTCATAGAAATTGTGGATAAGATAATCAGCCACATAAAATCCACAGGGCTGAATTACTCCGTAGGCCCATTTGAGACCACGGTTGAAGGCGGTTTTGACGAGATTATGGATTTAGTAAAAGAATGCCAGTTAATCTGTATACGTCAGGGTGCAAATGAAGTCATGTCATACATAAAAATTGCGTATGCCCCGGAGTCAGGAGTATGGAGTATTGATGAAAAAATTGAAAAGCATCAAAAATAACTGGCAGTCATTGTCTCTAGTCGCCGGGACGGCACTCCTCTGGCAGCTTATTTCGCTGGCAGGCTTGGCAGACCCTTTTATTTTACCCCCGCCTTCTGCTGTAATAAGTGCCTTCTGCAAAGATTTTCAGTTGATTGCTTCCCACAGCCTGACCACACTCGTTCAAGCCTTTATAGGTCTGGGCATCAGCATTATCCTTGGTTATGCCGCGGCGATTGGTATGGATAGGTTTTCATGGCTGCAAAAAGCCCTGTACCCATTGCTTGTTTTAAGCCAAACAGTACCTTATATTGCAATCGCACCGCTTTTAGTTCTCTGGCTAGGGTTTGGCATGACCCCAAAAATTGTACTTGTATGCCTGATATGCTTTTTCCCCATAGCGGTAAATGTATACGATGGCATACGAGGCATAAGAAAGGAGTATATAGATGAATTCAACGTTTTAGGAGGAAACTGGTTGGAGAGCTTGATATTCGTCAAGCTGCCGCTGAGCCTGCCCGGGTTCTTCTCGGCAATAAAAATTGCCGGGGCGTACTCCATAGTAGGTGCGGTTATTTCTGAATGGATAGGAGGTACAAAAGGCATAGGTGTCTATATGACACGAGTCAGAAAATCTTATGAATTCGACAAAATGTTCGCAGTAATTCTTCTCATAAGCCTGTTGAGTTTAGGCTTGCTGAGTATTATAAAAATTATAGAAAGAAGGGCAATTAAATATGTTGAGGAAAAATAAATTTATTTCACTTGCATTAACAGCGGTATTAGCACTAACCTTTGTATTATCAGGGTGCGGAACGCGGGAGGACATGCCACAGGAGCAGCCGCAGGACATTACCGGCCCACAAGAGGAGCTGCAGGGGGTTACCTTGCTCTTAGACTGGACACCTAATACAAATCACACCGGCATTTATGCCGCTCAGGAGCTGGGGTATTTAAGGGAGGAAGGAATAAGCCTTGAAATTGTACAGCCGCCTGAAGACGGCACACTCGCTCTTGTTGCGGCAGGAAGTGCGGATTTTGGCATATCGCATCAGGAGGATGTGCTGATTGCGGCAAACGCTGACACTCCGCTGCCGGTTACCGCCATAGCAAGCCTTGTTCAGCACAATACAAGCGGAATCCTTTCCCTGAAGGAAGCAGGAATTTCACGTTTTAAGGATTTGGAGGGCAAGCGCTGCGTAACGTGGAATATTCCGGTTTACGATGAAATCATCAAGGAATGCGTAAGAAATGATGGAGGCGACCCGGCAAAGATAGAGTTTGTACCCTCCTCAGCCATGGACAACATAAGCGGGCTAAAAAATAAAGAGTACGATGCCGTCTGGGTCTTTGAAGGCTGGGATAGGGTTATTGCCGACCACTCAGGGCTTGAAACAAACTTTTTTGCCTTCAGGGATATAAATCCTGTATTTGATTACTATACCCCTGTTTTGGTAACGAACACAGAGAACCTCGAAAAAGATTTTGTGAAAAAGTTTTTGGGCGCGGTTGCCAAGGGATATGAATACGCCAAGCTTAACCCGCAGGAAGCTGCAGACATTTTAAGCAAATTCGCCCCCGAAGCAGATAAAGAGATTATTTCTGCTTCCCAGGAATTTTTAAGCCAGGAGTATTATGACCTGGAGTGGGGCAAAATCGCCCCTGTCAGATGGAATGCTTTTTTTGAATGGATGAAGGAAAAGGATATCATTCGTACCGATGCGTCAAACTCAGCCCTTGAGTAACCTACTCATCAGCAGCGGCGTTCTGCGATTATGGCAGAACGCCGCTGTAGTTTTTTTTACAATCCTTCATCCTTGCGGAGGAGGAGCATAGTGACCGCTTTGCGGAGGTCCTATAGGGGCATTTCGCATGGTAAGGCTGTCATTGAACTGATTCAACACAACGATGCACACAACAGTCCCCGCGCTTGATACCAAATGAAAAAATGAGGATGTTATGATAGATCCGGAAAATGACCCCACAATTGCTGATTGAAACAATTCTCCCAGTCCGCCTGGGAGGTCATATAATATCTCATTCATCGCCTCCGATATAGCTGAACCTGAGCCAATCATTGCAAGCGAGGACAACGCCGAAAGACCTACGCTTATGTACGTAAATATTGTGAAAATTTTCAGACCGGAAAGCGGCTTCCATAAATTATGAATAATACCATCACGTATACCGCCGATTGTTTGGAGTGCGGCTTTGGAGTAAATGATGCTGAATGCCACTATCCCTCCGGCAATAAGCAAGGCTAAAAAACCAGTACCCCACACTGCTCCACCGCCATAATATGAGCTAAACTCCACCGCCCTAGCAAATAAGATCAAAGCAACAATCAAGCAGCCCAAAGCGGCTAGGCAGTATGCAACTAAGTTTATGATGATGTGAATCTTGAACAGGGTTAAGGCCGTCAATGTTTTTTCAGGTATTCTTGGAGTCTTTGATGCCGCGAAAACTAACCATAGCCCAGCTACCGGCAACCCTAGAAGTAGCAGCGAAAACATTTCGGAGAAGTTGAAATTCATCAGTAAGGGGAACAGAGTCCCGCCAGAGAACAGACAAATCCCTACCAAAAACATAACGGAACTTCCGAACCCATGAGCTTTTTCGGCAAAGCTACCCGGCGCGTAGTGGGCTACTGGCGGTCTTTGGGGGAAGGAGTTGCTTCCTTGCTGGAATTGCCACGGCTGCGGCTGATAGGCAGGCTGGTGCGGCGGAACAGGCTGAGGCGGCTGAATCCCAGGATTATCCGCCGCACGAGTCCCGCACTGAGAGCAAAATTCCCCATTCTGAACCCCATTTCCGCATTTTGTACAGTACATAAAATACCCCTCTCTTTCTTCGATTTCGCCCATTCTACCATGGAGGAATATCTTTTGTCAAACCTAAGTTTGAGATTCTCAATTATGAATTTTGTTTTGATGGTATAAAATCTTTCACGCACCTCCTGATGAAATTCCGAAAACTTTCCGTTATCCTTCCGATAGCTTTCCCATATCATCTGCTATCATACACGTGAACACTCGCACTAAACAACCATCGTGCCGGCGGGGAGGTGATTGCGTGAAGATAGCTTTAGATGAAGACGGAGCGATTCGTTTGCCCTCCAATATACTCAAACAGTTTGGTATGCCCACTGACGGTCTGCTTGAGTGTTCCGCTGAAATAGGTGTTATACATTTGTCTTACCCTAAACCCCGTACAGTCTGCCCTAATGTAACAAGACATAAGACTGGTACTCCTGTCCTGAACTGTTTCGGACGCTTTACAATTGAGCAATCCGGAGAATACATACACCTGAATTGCGGCAAGGCGCGTGAGCTTCTTGCCTTATTGCTCGTGGAAAAGGGCCGCCCGATGCGAAAGGAGCGTGTAGCGGGTATCCTTTGGCCGGAAAACGAAACTGCCCACGCCCTCGACAACCTCTATAAAACGCTCAAACATATCAGGGCCCTTGATCCCCAACTGCCTTTGGAGACGCGGCGCGGCGAAATACGGCTTGCCTCTGAAAACCTCTTGGCAGATATTATTTTGTTTGAAAATCTATGTGCTGAAGGCGGCATTGAGAGCCTTGAACGGGCCGCTGCGATGTACGCTGCGCCCTTGCTTGCCGATGAGTATTACTCTTGGACGACGCCCTGGCAGACATATTATGATGCCATGTTCATGGAGGCTGCGGGACGTCTTATATCTCATTATAAGGCAGCCGGGCATTCCGCGAGGGAGCGTTATTTTCGTTCCCTCTTAGAAAAAGTCTGACCAAAGACACATCCGGGCATTTCCGAGAAAGTTCCGATTAAATTCCGGTGTATTTCCGGATGCGTATGCTATTTTGTTTATAAGCTTGAATCTGTGGGCCCTCATCCTGACCGGCAGGGGGGTCGGCCACAGATTCGGGAAAGAAAAAAGGAGGCATGAATATTATGGCAAACACAAGCATACTGGAGGATATATTTGAAACAGACACAAGCAAGGTACTTGAGGAAATCTACAAATCTGTAAATGGTCTCTTGGGCGGAGGCAATCAGTTGTTCGCAATGGAGTTCCCAGCCCGCTCTATAAACGGCAGGATGTATGAGTACCCCACGGATGACTGTTTCAGTACGCTGACAAAGCCTTATACCGTCCAGGAAGAGGAATTCCGGCTTTCCGATGACCTCTATGATATTTCTCCCATTGTTCAGGGGTCAAACGGGGAGAAGCTTTCAACGGTTTATACAACTGTTCTCAACAACCTTGTTCCTAAGCTGGACGGTCTTAAAGCCTATGAGGATGACAAGGGAAAGCTCAGGAAATGGCTTATGGAAACCGTCTCGGATGTAATAGACGGTGAGCCTGTTACCGCAAGCCGTATGGCTGTGGCAAAGAAATTGTACAGCTCGTTTTTGAAAAGGCGTGATGAATGGAACAAGGCCAAATCCGCCGCATATGATGACTTCCGTGAAGGCAGGCGACCCGGCGGTCTGGATGGTTATTCAAAATGGCTGTCTTCTGAAGCGGTAGTGCATGAGGAAGAGCTGAACAACTTCTATAATGATGCAGTGGTACGCGGACACTATCACGAGGTTCTGACATATCTCGGATTCCTCAATGTATCATCGCCTGCCGAGGCACTTGAAGGAACCAAGCAAAAAATGAGGGCAAGCCTGCGGCGTTCCTTGGATGCTTCCTCAGATGTGTACCCCGTTCAATTCCAGCCGAACGACTGGTTTAAGGCACTGCGTCCAAATATAAGCCCTAAAGACCTGACTATGGCCTCCGAGAGCCTTATGAACGAGTATAAAACCAAACGAAAAGAACTCAGCCACCTGCAAGGGCTTCTTGCAGAGCAGAACATCATTGAAATCCCACCGGAGGAGCAGGAAAAACTGAAAAATAACATCAAACGGCAGGAAGACTTGCTCGCAGAAGCGGAAAGAAAATCTATTGAAGCTTTCGGTTCATCGATCCGGGGTGCGGTTAAAGCGGCTATCAATATTTTCAAAGAATACACCGACCCCATTGCCAAGCTGAACACCGCCCTGGGGATCGCAAAAGACGGGGCGAAAATTGCCGAGACCGCCGTGATCAACCGTAACCCGAATACGCCGAGCTTTGAACAGAAAAGGATATTCTCTATCCTTGAAGATGTCAGCGATCAGGCCGTCAAGGGGATGATCAACAATTTTATAAATGAGCAGGAGATCGTCAAGTCGCTTAAAAACCTCAACGAGGCGAAAATGGCGTTTGCCGAATCAAAGGTCAAGGATATGCGCATTCATCGTCTGCGCATAGAGGAGCGTATACGGAGCGTGCAGGCCGAGCTTGACTTTTTAACGCCGCTGATGACCGGAACTACAGCAATCCTCGCCTCTGAAGAAGGAGCCGCCGATGCAGAAAAGCCCCTTATGACAAGTGATGAAGAGGGCGGTGAAGACAACAACTTCATGGATGTTATTATCAAGCGCAGCAAAAACGAAGATTTTTCAAGCGAAGCCTCTTCCTCATTTGCCGAACAAAGCAGCACGAAATACAGCGGTTGGTTTGTGTCTCACGCCAGAGAGAGCAGTAAATCAGGCGGCAGCGAAGAACAGAAGAAAAATTCAAAATCGGCATCAGTCGAAATCGGGTTTCGCATTAAAAAAGTGGCCATTAACCGCGGCGGTTGGTTTAATCCCAACATTTTCAAACTCAGCAATAATTTTTTCAGACTTGCGGATATCCGATTCAGCAAGGGGATTGTAAAAGAGGACGTGTTGGACGCCAAAACACCCGGAGCCAAAAACGCACTTGTACGCTATCCGTCCGATGGCGGCGGAAGAGAGCTAAGTTATGCCCTGCCCGCTTTTCCAACCGGTTTTGTTATTGCAAAAGACATTACGATCCGTATACAGCAGGACGCAAGCTTCAGTGAGATTGACAATAAGTATATGCAGGAGTCCCAGGTTTCGTCAACCGGCATTTTCGGGTTCAGGTCTGGGAATTCAAGTTCCAGCGAAAGCAGCAGCCAGTCTACATTTTTCGGAGCAGCGAAAAATTTCTTCTACATAAGGATACCGGGTCCCCAGATACTGGGCTGGTTTCTCGAATTCACGCCACCTGATAACGCTATCCCTTATGAACAACTGGATATGCCTGAGAGCGGCGACTGAAAAGACAGTCACCGAAAAATACTGCAAAAAAAATAAAGGAGCAATGATAATGGTTAAACTAAATCGGCGAATAGCGGATGCGCTATGTACGGCAATAACAATCGGCTTCCTGATGGATAACAATGATGGGAAATCAGGCTCAAAAACAAAATTTATTTATGAAGATGGCGCACGAGAACACACAAATCTTCTTGACCTCCTGAAAGAATACAGAGTTGAGGGCACGAGCATTACCCCGCAGACATCAAAGGCAGAACAACCGTTTATCTGGGCCAACTCTCGTGGCGGTTTTAGTAAAATAGAGACAGGTGGCTTTGCCTCTGAGCTAAAAACGCTAGTCGGCAGACTTGAGGAAGAAATAAATAAAGTGGATTCCGGCGGGCTTCACGGTGCGTATATTGGCGGGATCGCTGATATAGCAACTAAAAAGCTCAATTTACTGGTACCGTCCCTTTTGTGGCAGCGTTCGAGAAACACGCATATGAGCAACGATGAACCCTCCAACGCAACGGTGAGCAGTTCATATGAAAGCTCAAGGGCAATAAGCCAGGTACTCATTGACGAACTGAAGGGATATCGTGCCGCAAAAGGCGGGATTATTCTGGAATCAAGATCTATAGATCGGATTCGTGCGTTTGGTGACTTGCCGAAAAAACTCACTTCTAATGCGCTTTTCGCAAGCGTTCACGGTCTGATTACAGCGATGACAGATGCACCTCCCATAAACAGTAACAGCGTAAATGTTGAGCTTGCACTTGGTAAAGACACATGTAAGATTGCCGCCTGCATACCATGCAGTTTGTTTGCATCTTCACAGAACGCCCCTGCGTCAGCAACGCATCTTGGGCGCGGCGACAACTGGAATTTCCCAGAAAATTTCGGAATTGGATCACGCGGGATATATGCGAGCTGGGAAAAAACCATTGGCGATATGTATTACAAGGGCATGGGGGCAGGACTTGTTGGCGACAAAATACGTGCGATTCCTGAATTTATCGCCCTTGTCGAGAAAGACAAGTCTATGATCCCTCAAATTTTCCTTGATTCGCTTACTTTTGAGGGGAAATTCACCAAACGCATTGCGGATACACTTCAGGGATAACTATAAATACGAGGGGGTTAAAACATGAGAGGGCTGGAACACTTACATCCCAAAGCGAGGGCAAAAGCGGAGGCTCTGCAAAAATTGTGCAAGGAAAAGGGGCTGCCCTTACTAATTACCGAGACTTTCCGCACAAAAGCCGAGCAGGATGCGCTGTACGCCATTGGTCGCACAAAAGAATTAAGCCGCAAGCCCGTTACCAATGTGCAGTATCCCAACAGTGCCCACTGCTGGGGTGTTGCCTTTGACTTCTGCCGAAATGTAAAGGGCAAGGAGTTTGACGATAGTGACGGGTTCTTCAAAAAAGTCGCGGATTTGGCAAAAACACTGGGCGGAATCACATGGGGCGGCAACTGGAAAAGCATCGTTGATAAGCCCCATTTGGAATTGACTGAGTTTATGCCGGGAAGCAGCACCAAAACACTGGCAAGTAAACACGGCACACCTGAGAGCTTCAAAAAGACATGGGGGAAATAGGGCTTTCATACAAAACTTAACCACATAACGGACAGTATACAAGTCCCAGCTATAATGCCGATTCGATACCCCTTGCCAGCTGTGCGGCAAGGGGTTCTTTATTTACGTCACCTGTCTCGGCTTGGCATAAAAGGCATCCTGGTGGCACGAAATGCAGCGCAACATGAAAACCATGTCATTCGTGCCGTTAGAACGCACTTTATGACAAAATCAACACAAGGCAGAAAATATCTGCTACACCTTAAATCTGGCTCCGATATAACCATGTGCAAAAAATATCTTAAAAAAAGTAAATGCGGTGACCCTCTTACAAGGGTATAAAAAAACAATCAAAATACCTGT
Source organism: Oscillospiraceae bacterium (assembly GCA_009777475.1). Lineage (GTDB taxonomy): Bacteria > Bacillota > Clostridia > Oscillospirales > UBA929 > UBA929. The sequence continues at coordinate 29,501 of WRLU01000017.1, forward strand.
TGATTATTTTTCCCCTTTCGTTTATACTGTATTCGTTACCCCTTGTCCGTGCCGCACTAGTTGGGAAACTAGCGGTGTCCTGTAACCTGCAACCCGCTACAGCAGGGATGAAGTCCGTACCTCGGGTGGCACATGTGTTGTTCGCGCCAGGTAAGCAGCGATGAGGAATCGGTCCCGCGCAACAGTACCCCGTGAATCATGTCAGGCGGGGAACCGAGCAGCATTAAGCGGTGCGTTTCTGTGTGCCGCGGAGCCTCCGTTTCCGAGCCGGCTGCCCGGAAGGCGGGCATATGTGTCTACTCAAAGGCGGTGTGCGGTGCGGACAAGGGGTAGCCGTGCGTATCGTTTACAAGCGGCAAATGATACGTGTGCCGGAGGGGTGTCTTAATACATCCTAAATATACCTATTCCGCTTGAGAAATGGCAGGTTGATATGCGAATTAAAACAATACGAACTCTGTTAATCGGTCTGGTTTTTACCCTGATAGACATTCCGCTGAATCCTTCGCTGTTCATTATTGATGATCTTCTCTATGACCTCGTTGGGCTTGGGATTATAATTTACAGCTCTGTCTTTCTCTTCAACCATACAAAGCTGTTTGCCAGGCCGATCATTGCCGCCTCTGCAATGATATTTTTAGAGGTTGTGCGTATATTCGATTTGGTTTCCGTTGAGATGACAGCCAATTTTTTGCTCATGCTCTACCTATGTCTCAAGGCATTGCTGGTTATTCTTATAACCCTTGCCATTGCAAGAGTTTGCACCAAATTAGAGTATCCTAATTACTCCACTCTGTCCGAAAAACTCGGATACATTTATGCTATCGTATTCCCTCTGCGTATTGCCATGATGTTTGAAGGCGCCGATGGAATCAGAGGTTTTTTGCTGTTATCAGAGGCGGTTATTGTTCTTCCTGTATTAGGCATGCTCTTGTATGTATATACCCAGCTCCATGTGCCGATTCTGCAGCTTGGCCCCGGTCAGGACTCAAATGAGATAGACCAGGAGGTTAATATAACAACTGTTGATGACCCGGATTCCCATGTGGTGCAGGAGGATGATTTGAGTGCCGGCATAAAAGAGGATGCTGCCCAGGGCGAGACCTTAGCCCCCTCAGACCCGGAAAGGGAATGAAGCAAGGATCCGGCAATTGACAAGATATAAGGGGAGGGTGCCTTAAAGTGTATCAGGCTCTTTACCGCAAATGGAGACCGCTAGTTTTTGCCGATGTTGCGGGACAGCCGCATGTCACTCAAACCCTGCGTAACCAGGTTGAAGGCGGCCGGCTGTCTCATGCCTATTTATTTACTGGTTCACGCGGCACCGGAAAGACTACCTGTGCCAAAATTTTGGCGCGTGCCGCCTGTTGCACACAGCCGAAAAAAGGCGATCCCTGTAACAACTGCAGCTCCTGTCTGGGTATTTTGGATGGCCGGGTGCCTGATGTTATGGAAATTGATGCCGCTTCTAATTCGGGGGTTGACAATATCCGCGCACTACGGGAAGAATTAGTCTACACACCGGTGGCGGTTTCCAAGCGGGTTTACATCATCGATGAGGTGCATATGCTTTCCCCCGGTGCGTTTAATGCCCTTCTTAAAACCCTTGAAGAGCCGCCTGGGCATGTTCTCTTTATTTTAGCTACTACCGAAACGCACAAGGTTCCTGCAACCATTATTTCACGGTGCCAGCGTTTTGCCTTTCACCGCATCGCGCAGAAGGATATTGCCGCCCGACTTTGGCAGGTAGCCCAATCCGAAAACATACTGCTCCAGACTGACGCGCTACAGCTTTTGGCGAATATGGCAGACGGCTCGTTGCGTGATGGGCTGAGCCTTTTGGATCAGTGCGCCGGGTTAGCCGAAACTATAGACATTCAGCTTTGCCTTGATACCTTGGGGCTGGCAGGTCGTTCTGAAATGGCGCAATGGCTATGTGAGCTTTGCCGGAATGAAACCTCCGGGGCATTGGAACGTTTGGACAGGCTGTATCAGGCAGGGCAGGATTTCTCTTCAATTTTAGATGAACTTGGCTCTCTCATGCGAGATCTTTTGATGGGTCAGATGCTTGACGATTTATCCTCTCTCAGATTACCGGAGGCCTCCGTTGCCGAATTAAACTCCCTTTGCCCGCGCGAAGAGCTTTTGAAAACAATTTCACTGTTGCAGGAAACACAAAACCGTTTGCCGCGAAGTGTTAACAAACGTTTGGAAACTGAGATGTTTGTTTTCAGGGTATCCTGCGGTGTTCAAACAGCCCCGCAGTTAGCAGGCGAACAAGCACCGGTGACCGCTTCGGCTCGCTCAAAGGCTGTTGCCCCGCCCCAGTCGGCTGAACCTCAGCCAACAGATGGAGGGGTTACGTCCTTTTCAGAGCCACCGCAAAAAAAGCTTCCGCCGCCCACGAAAAAAACTGCACCGGGCGATGGCTGGCGGCAGCTTCTTTCGTGGGCAGCCGATAATAAATTTTTCAAGGATGCCCTCGACCAGGCTGAATGCTCAGAGGAAGGCGAAAAGCTCATATTAAATGTTCCCAACACCTATATAAAGGGCGTTTTGGGTCAGGAGGTTTTCCGGCAGAGGGTCATGGCATTGTATCCGGGGGGGGTGGAAATTGTCGTACCCGGAAGGGCAGGCACCTCATCACCGGCATATCCGCCTGAGAAAGAGAACAGACTCAAGGCTCTGCAAGATGGTTTAGGCAGTAATTTCCATATAGTAGATTAGAAAGGACGGAGAGATTTTTATGAAAAAACGAGGAATGCCCGGCGGAATGGGCGGCGGCAACATGATGAAGCAAATTCAAAAAATGCAGGCAGATATGATTAAGGCGCAGGAGGAATTAGAGGAACGAGTTTACACCGCCTCTGCCGGCGGAGGTGCAGTCAAGGCAACAGTAAACGGAAAGCACGAGATTACCTCCCTGGAAATTTCACCTGATGCCGTTGACCCGGAGGATGTGGAAATGCTATCGGACATGATTATGGCCGCCTGTAATGAGGCTCTGCGTGAGGCAGATGAAATCGCAGCCGGGGAAATGGGACGCTTCACAGGCGGGCTTGGTATTCCGGGATTTTAGGTTTGCCCTATTTACGAATCCGCAAATTTAATTTTCGAGAGTGCATATTTTATAGGGGGATTATCTGTGAGCCTTTTTCCCGCCTCGGTAGAGGTGCTGATTGACCAATTTGCCCGATTGCCCGGTGTTGGCCGCAAAAGCGCGGCACGCCTCGCATTTTTTATGCTTAGTGAACCGCTGGAGCATTCACGGGCGTTTGCCCAGGCACTGCTTGCCGCCCGCGAAGGGACAGTTTTTTGCCATGAATGCCAAAACCTTTCCGATGGCGAGGTTTGCCCAATTTGCGGTTGCAACGAGCGTGACCACTCCACCATATGCGTGGTTGCCGAGCCCCGGGATTTAGCGGCAATCGAGAGTTGCCGTGAATACAAGGGCTTGTATCATGTACTCCATGGGGTTATTTCACCCACAAAACACAAAAGTCCTGACGATATCAGGCTTCCTGAGTTGCTTAGAAGAGTATCCGCATATCCTCAAGCAGGGAAGGAAAACACCGCAGAGGTTATATTAGCCACAAACCCAGACACCGATGGCGACACAACAGCCCTGTACATAGCCCGGTTACTGCGACCCTATCCGGTGAAGGTGACGCGTTTAGCCTATGGCCTGCCAATGGGCGGTCATGTAGAACACGCCGATCAGGCAACTATAATGCGAGCTATCGACGGACGGCTGGAGTTGTAAAACGCCTCGCAAAAAAGCGGGAGGTTCATAGTGTGGGTAAGCAACAGCGCAAAAGTAAAAAATCCGTGAAAAAAATATGCACAAAAGCTTGACGAGGGGATTTTTTTGTGTTATCCTGATTGGGCCGCATTGTCCGGGCTTTAAAAGAGTATTGAAAAATACCGCCCGCCCAAGCGAGATTTAAAACCGCAGGAAGGTGCAAAAATGACAGCTGTTTTTGAAACAGGCGGTAAGCAGTACCGCGTAAACGAAGGGGACACAGTATATGTGGAAAAGCTCCCCGGTCAGGCCGGAGGGGCATTGACCTTCGACACAGTTTTGGCATTGGTTGACGGTGAAAGTATTGAAATCGGGTCACCCTATCTGTCCGGAGCGAGGGTTGAGGCAGAGCTTGTTAAGTCTGCCCGCGCCAAAAAGATCATTGTTTACAAGATGAGGCGCAGAAAAAACTACCGCAACAAGCAGGGTCACCGTCAGCCCTACACTCAGATCAAAATCACCAAGATTGAAAATGCCGCGGCGAAGAAGAAAACTGCTAAAGCAAAAAAAGAGGAGGTTTCATAGATGGCACATAAAAAGGGAATGGGTTCAACCCGGAACGGTCGGGATTCCCAATCAAAGCGTTTAGGGGTTAAAAGGGCTGATGGGCAAATTGTTCCGGCGGGAAATATTTTAGTGCGTCAGCGCGGTACTCATATCCATCCGGGTGAAAATGTGGGCATCGGTAGCGATGATACCCTCTTTGCCCTGGCATCTGGCCGTGTACGCTTTGAGCGTTTGGGCAGGAGCCGCAAGATGGTTTCAGTATATCCGGTCGGGTAGGTTATTTAGAGTTCGCCATAGAACGGGCAAAAGCCGCCCGCGTTTGTTCGGTGTTAAAAAACGGGCGGAGCATTTTCCGCTCGTTTTTTTTGATGGGTCCCATGGAGAGCTTAAAGATCAAGCGAAACCCGAGGGGGTTCCAGACGGAGTGGATTATGTTTATTGATACCGCAGAGATTTTAGTAAAGGCTGGCAACGGTGGAAATGGTGCAGTCTCGTTCCACCGGGAAAAATACGTAACAAATGGTGGCCCCGATGGAGGTGACGGCGGAAGAGGCGGTCATGTGATTGTCCGTGCCGATGACAATATGTCCTCACTGATGGATTTTAAGTACCAAAAAACATACTCAGCCCAAAACGGCGAAAACGGCAAGGGGCGTGGCTGTTCTGGAAGAGATGGTGCGGATTTATTGATCAGGGTCCCCCGCGGAACCTTGATCAGGGACAAGCTCAGCGGCAAAATTATTGCTGATATTTCCTCATCTGAACCGCTTGTCCTATGCAAGGGGGGCAGAGGCGGTTGGGGTAATCGTTGTTTTGCCACGGCTACCCGGCAGGCTCCCCGGTTTGCAAAGTCGGGTACAGATGGCCAGGAAAGAGCGATTTGCCTGGAAATTAAGTTGCTGGCAGATGTTGGTTTGGCAGGGTTTCCAAATGTAGGCAAAAGTACCTTGCTTTCGGTTATTTCAGCGGCTCGCCCTAAGGTTGCGGATTACCACTTCACCACGCTTTCCCCAAATCTAGGATTAGTTCAGGTAAGGGATGACTGCTCCTTTGTTTGTGCTGACATTCCGGGTCTGATTAAAGGTGCGTCCGGCGGGGCGGGGTTAGGCCATGGTTTTTTGCGTCATGTCGACCGTTGCCGCTTAATTCTGCATATTATTGATGCATCGGGTTATGAAGGGCGTGACCCCTGTGAGGATTTTGATATTATTGGTCACGAGCTGGCTCAGTACAGCCCCGGGCTTGCAGGTCGCAGGCAAATTGTAGTTGCCAACAAATGTGATATTCTGCACGACCGCTCTGTATTGGAGCGTTTGCGCCGGCACGTCAGCCCTCACCCTCTTTACGCAATATCAGGTGCAACCGGGGAGGGCGTTAAGGATTTGCTGCTTCAGATCGCAGCAGCTTTGGCTGAGCTACCTCCGCCTGTTATATATGAGCCGGAGATTGACCATGACCCTCCGTGCGTGGAGTCAAAAACTGACATTCGCCAGGAGGATGGCATTTGGGTTGTAAGCGGTTCATGGATAGAACGCTTGATGAGGGATATTAATTTTAGCGATTACGAATCCCGCGCATATTTTGAAAGCCGTTTGCAAGCCGGCGGCGTATACGAACAGCTAGAGGCTCTCGGTGTGCATGAGGGCGACACGGTGAATTTGTGCGGGCTGGAATTTGATTATGTCAGGTAACAGCTATCAATTGTAAGAATATTGCCAAGAGGAGGTGAAGTCATGCCGGAGCCCAAGCCTACCAGCCCTGCAGCAAAAGACAATGACACAGCTTTGTCAGGCAGCGGGTTGTCTGCCCAGGAAATTCTCTCGGATTACACATATCAAAGCATTACCAAAAAATGTCCGACAAAAAATACATTGACCTCTGATTTGCTTGAAGTTTGTAAGAAAAATTTGTCTGACGAGCCTGAGGAAAAACGTGAGATACAAACATGGGCGGCAGATTTCTGCGACACTGCCTCTAAAGCTTCAGTCCCTACCGCACCCGGCCTGTCTGCCGGTACCCCAAAAGAGCCGGGCCTAAATGGTGAAAATGACGACATAGAAGATACCAAAGAGGCATTTGAGGTTAAGACCCAAGAAATTTCACTGGGTGGATTTGAGCAATTCGGCAAGCATTTCGGACCTAAGGATACATATAGGGGCACCGAAGATTTTAGCGAAGCCATTGATGATAACGAACCTGACGAAAATGAGCTTGAAAAAGAAAGCATCTCATTTTGGACAAAATTATCTGAGCGTTGGAAGGGCAAGGAGGTTATCTCCTCACTCCCTCCCCGCCAGGCGTATCAAAAGGCGAAGAGCCTTGCCGTTTCTCTGAAAAATCGTACTATATTCGCGGCCATTCCCACTCTGGCTATAGTCTTTGTTTCTTGTTTCCAGACCTGGGGGCATATGCCCTCTGCTTTGCGCTATGCCTCACGACCGTACCTTGTGCTGTTTTTGCTGACGGTGCTGCAGGCTTTTGTCATGCTGTGCGGTATAGATATTTTAGCAAAGGGGGCAACCGACCTTCTGAGACTGCGGCCCGGCTCGGAAACATTAGTTGTTATCTCCTGCATAAGCTCGCTCTGCCATGCCTTTACCATAACCCAGCCATCTCTCTTCGATGAGGCCGTTCCCCCTATTGGCTATATGCCCTACTGTGCGGTGTCCTGTGTTTCGATTTTCTTTGCCATGTGGGGGCATAGGCAACAGAGTGCCGCCTACGCCCGCACCTATGAGGCGGCAGACACCCAAGACGGCAGGGAGCCTGACATGATAGCACTGGAAAACTGCCTGTGGGAAAACAAACCGGGTTTTTCCAAGCATAACGCCCCTGTAAACGATTTTACATTTCTAACGGGGCAGAACGATGTGACAGTTAAATTCTCCCGATTTTTCTGTCCGTTTATCTTGATTGCCTGCTTTGTGCTGGCGTTGATTTCCGCAGGAAGGCACAGTGAACACACCGAGGCTGTTATGTTTTTCTGGGCGTGGTCTGCCTTATGCTGTGCCGCTGCCCCGATTACTGCCTTTGGTGCCTTTGCCCCTGTTTTCCTGCGAATTGCTTCACGTCTGTCAAATGCAGGTGCGGCTGTTCCCGGTTGGGCAGGCGCGGCGGAAATGGCTCGTGGAAACGTTTTAGTTATAGGGGACAATGACATATTCCCGCCAGGAACGGTACATCTGACCGGAATACGCTACTTCAGCCCTAGCTCTGAAGAGCACGACCAGGTTGTAAGCTATACCATGTCCATGCTGTCGGCATCGGGCAGCGGTTTGTATAATGCCGTTAAATCAGCTGATAAATCCTTTGAATCGGCACCTATCCGCAAGGTTGCAGGATTTGAGGCCTTTGACAACGGAGTTTCAGGAGAAATAGACGGTAACCGTGTCTTGCTCGGTACCTTGAACTTTATGAAGAGCATGTCTATACGCATACCTTCCAAGCACCATGTCAGAGGGGCGGTTTTTGTGGCTATGAATTTATCAATTGCCGGTATTTTTCCGGTAAGGTATGTCTCTGCCAAATCGGTGGAGAATGCTTTTGGCCTGATAGAGAATCAAAGGCTAACACCTGTTTTGGTTGCAAGAGATTTTAATATTACGCCTACCTCAATCAAGGAGCAGTATGATGCAGACTCAGACCTTATTGAGTATCCTCTTGTGGAACATCGTTTTTCCCTGTCAAATCCAGACCGGGATTACATGGGCAAGCCCTGCGCTCTATTGACTAAAGACGGCTTGGGTGCTTATGCAGAGGCAATTGTCGGCGGCAAGAGGCTGCATAGGTTCACTATTATAAACCTTGTTTTGCATGTAATCGCCCTGTCTGCCGGCATGATGATTGCATTTTATTTTACCGGCAACCCCGCACCCGGCACGGCATCGGCCATTGGCCCAGGAAATTTGATAGGCTTTATGATGATTTGGAAGAGCATTCAGTGTGTTGTTGCAATTTTTTCAAGTAAATACTAAAAAAGCCCCTTAGGGTACCAACCCTGAGGGGCTTTTTTATGATTCAAAAAATAAAATTCAGAAAATTTTATTTTTTTGCTAAAGTCGCTAAATATTCCTTCGATATAAGATATAACAGCGGAAGCATGCATTCCGCAAAATAAAACATTTGCGACCACTAAGGTTTTGTCGACAACCTGAGTAACGCAGAAATTGAAAGGATGAATTCCCATGTTATCTAAGCACAAAGCAACATTCAAAACCCTTGCCATCGCCGTCTCCCTGGTGATGCTGCTTACGCTCGTCCCTGCCCTGCCTGGGGCAGCACCCTCTGCCGGCGCGGTGGTGCATGAGGGAAAAATCAGCAATCAGCTAACCTGGTCGTTAGACACCGAAACCGGCCAGCTGGCAATCAAAGGCAAGGGCGCGATGCCGGACTATGGGCAAGGCAATGCACCTTGGCAGGAGTACTGGAATCTTATTCAGGACATACGGATATCCCGGCGCGTGACCTCTATCGGCAACAATGCGTTTAGTGGGCTGGTGCATCTGACAGAGGTGAGCATTGATGGAAGAGTGGGGCGTATTGGCGATTATGCGTTTGCCAGTTGCCAGTCACTGGCCTCAGTGAGCATCGGTGGCAGGGTAGCCAGCATAGGGGACTATGCATTTGCTGCCACCGCACTGACGAAGGCGATGATCTCCAGAAATGTGAAAAGCTTTGGCAGCAATATATTTGAGGACTGCGACCTCGCCGGACTTATCATCACCGGCTACTACAGCTCAGATGCCCAGAAGTACGCTGTTGCCAACGGCATTAGGTTTGAGGAGTTTGATGATTTTGTTGAGGTCAGCTCTCTATGCGGCAAGGGCGTTATGTATCTCTCGGAGTATGAGGAGCTGGATATGCCGATTGAACCCGGCCCCAATGCCGAGTACAGCGTAATCACAAAGCCCGGCCAGGCAGACAAGTGGAAAAAGTGGAGCTTTGACTACAATGGAGAGTCGGAGGCCGGCGAGATTAAAGCCGAGCTAAAGGAGCTTACCTTCCTGAGCAAGCTGCTCAACAAGGGCTGGGTTAGCCTGAAATTCAGGACAGGCAAAAATGATGCCACCATTATTGAATTCCCGGCTGTTGAAAAACGCGCAAAAACCGGCACAGGCCTAGGCGGTGCCAAGCCCGGCGTATGGTATCCGTCAAAATGTCCCGGCAACCCGGAGTGTACCGGCGGTGACGATGAATGCTATGCTTGGTGCGAATTTATGGAGGAACCCGGGGAAGGCATATTTGTCATAGCAGACAAAAACACCTTCAAAAACGGCAAAATCGCACCCATTCCGGGGCTGGAGTTCCGTGAAGATTTCTGGGACTGCGACCCCTGGGAGAGGTTTGAACGCGAGGGAGGGGAAAGCGACCCCTATGAGAGATGGGAGAAAAAGTTCGATGAGATGGAGTCCTGCTGGGAGCCTCTTGATGAATTTGAAGAAGGCTTTGAGCTCTTCGAGGCATATGAGAAGGAAAGGGGCGGCTTTAAGTCTTACAAAATGACATTAACAGTGCGTGAGCCTGCCCGGGTATTAGGAGGCAAAATCTATCCGGGGACCAAGCCCATGAAGCTAAAGGTATCATCCATCGGAGCTCCCCCGAAATACAGTTTTAAGGGCAGGGAGCTCAAACTGAAAAATGCCATGTATTACATTGACGGAGAGCATGCCGTTGCTGGACCGGTAAGCGGAAAGGTTGACTTCTCCTCTTGGGCAGCCGGAACCGGGTTATGCGTCTGGACAGCCCCAACCGGCAAAAAACCGCCAAGCATGGAGCAGGAGCTAAAAATACCGGGCTAATGCCGACTTGGGGGCAGATGAAAATAACAGGGGCGGGGCGTAATGCCACGCCCCTGTTAAATGACATGCTGAATTGAACAACTGCAATTAAACAAAAAAATTTTTATTGACAAGGCCCCAATGCCCTGTTACAATATCCGCAAGCACGACAAACGCACGAATGGATAAAACATGAACAAATTATGTAAACCTGTGGTATAATCAGTCCGAAGGGGTGATTATAATGGGAAACATTCTGGCATATTTAGATTTGGTGCAAGACAACCGGCAAGAGAAAAAAGTTTTACATAA
>WRLU01000018.1 GCA_009777475.1 Oscillospiraceae bacterium
CTTCAAAAAGACGAATACCATAAATGTGCCTGTGTCCCGCATCTTGTTTGCTAATCTTCTCGACTGTTCCAAACTGGGCCGTTTCTTCAGCGAATGGTTACAAAACTAAATCGCCGTGTGCGTTTGCATTTACCTCTTGAAAGGGAAGAGGATATTTGATATACTCAGTACATTCAGGTGTCCGGTGCCGCCTGGGCGTTTATGAATTCAGTTGCCGGGGAAATGGCGGTATGATGTGAAAAAGATATATGTACCTATGATTCGTTACGGCGACCGGGAATTCGATGAGGGCTTCATTGGCTGGGGCTTTCAGAATGCCGAGGAGCAGACACATGATGCCCAAGGTATTTTGCGCATTGCCGGGGGTGAAAATCTAAAAATTCTTGACATTGCCTGTGGCTTGGGCGGGTATCATAAAATTTGGATGGATGTCGGTCACTCAATAACCGGAACTGATTTGTCCGAAACGTTTATTCAAATGGCTCAGACAACAAATCCCGGGGCAGTATATCGTGTTGAGGACTTTTATGAGCTTAAAGAAGAGAGCTTATACGACATGGTAACAATGATTGATACCCCTCTTGAGGATGAAGACGTACCTCGCAATGCTTACCGTGCTCTTAAAAATTACGGTATGTTTGTATTTCAGGCTTCCAATCCAAACTACGACCACATCAGGGGAAACTGCCTGGAAAACCGCCGCACCTGGAAGGAATACGATAATCGCACCTTTCTGCTGACCCGCAATGAGTACAATAAAGAGCTGGAGGTCTGGGAATATGAAGAGTGGCGGCTGAACCTTGAAACGGGTGATGTTGTTGTTGAGTATAATTCTTCCCATCATCTCAGCTTTTCCCGGATTGTGGATATACTTATGTCTGTCGGCTTTGTGACTGTTGACTTTTTAGATACCGATGGGAGACCCTACACGACAAGCCGCAACGAACCGAAAAATTATTTTTGCATAGCACGCAAGGGCAAGGAGTAATGCCTCGCTAAGGTTTACTGCTTTTAATTCTTGTGGTATACTTCTCAGTATTGCCCGAATAAATAGCAGTGGGGGAGATTTTTAATGCTAAACGATTTGAAAAAAAAGATTTGCCGTGCCAACAAAATGTTGCAAAAGCGCGAGAACAGATTTACCTGGTGCAGCGTTTCAGGCTTTGACTTATCCATGGGTCTTTTTGTAGTCAAGCCACGAGGCGTTCCCTATGACGAATTGCAGCCTGAGCTGATGATTGTAATGAGCATGGACGGCAACAAGCTTGAGGGTCGCCTTTCTCCTGCCCGGGACGCAGAAACCCACAGGGCTATGTATATGACTTGGGCTATGTCCGGCCTACAGATAGGCGCGATTGTACACACCTGTTCCCCTTGCGCAACAGCCTTTGCCCAAGCAGGGCTGCCTCTTGCGCCAATCGGGGCTAAGCACGCCGAATATTTCTACGATACTGTTCCGGTAACGCGGTTTTTGACCAAGGAGGAGGTCGAGGGCAATTACGAGTATAATTTAGGCGAATTAGCTGCTAAAACCTCTGTTGACCCGCAAAAAACCCCGGCGGTTTTGCTTGCCGGACATGGGGCGGCTGCTTGGGGTACGAATGTTGATAAAGCCGTCCGACGAGCTCTTGTGCTTGAAGACCTCGCTTACACCTCCTTTATGACACGTAGCCTCAATCCCAACGTGACAGAGCTTGACGGCTTTCTCCGCGATGCCCGCTATGCCTACAGGCAAGAGCCTATGTAGGGTGCACCGGCAAAATGCCGGCACACCCCGGGTCGGCAACAGCCGGATGGGCTGGGTTTTTAGGAAAAGTTCCCGGTAATGTTATGAGCGGCATCCCCTATGCTTCTGACAACCCTCCCGGCACGTGAACGCATAAAGCGTCTCTTATCGATGGGCATGACAGCGGCAGTGATTGCCGCTCCCGCGACAAGTCCTACGCCGACACCTTTTAGCAGCGTGGTTGTTTTCAATTGAAAAACCTCCTCATCTTTTTTGATTCTTCGCCTGCTTATAGTATGTGCCGGATATTATTTGAATTTGTGAGGTAAGTTATGGCTATTATTAAACCATTCGCTGCGTTGCGGTACGATTTCCAAAAAGCAGGAAAACCTGAAGATGTTTGCTGCCCGCCATACGATATTATACCAGATCATGGCGAGTACACTAAAAAAAGCAAGTATAATGCCATCAGGCTTGAGGGCGGCGAACGGCTAGAAACGCCTGACCCATATCAAGATGCTTCAGAGCTTGTAAAGAGGTGGACGGACTCGGGCATTTTGTACAGAGAAAGGATGCCGGCGTTTTATTTGTATGAGGCATCCTTCCCTTCCAAATTCGGAGGAAGGCAAACTCTTAAAGGCTTTACCGCCCATGTGGAGCTTCGCCCATTTTCCGAGGGGGTTGTTCTTCCTCATGAAAATACCCTCTCTGGGCCTAAGGCCGACAGAGAGAAGCTGATGAGGGCAACAGGATGCCACTTCAGCCCGATTTACAGCCTTTATGACGATGAAAACGGTGATATTGCCGCACTTTTGGAAGCCGCCGCACAAGCTGGAACACCTGACCATGATTTTACGGACAATGAAGGTGTGAGGCATACCATGCGCACCGTTTTTGACCCCGGTTTTTGCCAAAAGATTTCGGGGTTATTTGACGGAAAACCCCTGTTTATTGCCGATGGGCATCACAGGTATGAGACCTCTGTTGGCTTGTATCAGGATGACCCAGATTCTGTCTCACCCTATGTTATGATGTTTTTGGCTGACATGAACCGTCCTGGGCTTGAGGTATACGCCACACACCGCATTGTTAAAAACATCGCCGGTTATGATGATATTGCAATGAAAGGGAGGCTTGGCGAACGGTTTGACTTTGAGAACACCGCTGAGCCTAAAGCCGGTGAGCCGGTATGGGTTACATCGTCCGGCTGTCTTCGGGTGAGGCCCAAAGATGGGGCATGGACAGGTCTGGACGTTACTTTGTTGCATGACGGCATTTTGGAACCCTTTTTCGGAATCGGGGCAGAGAGCATGGCAAGGCAACAAAACCTTGCCTATACCCGGGATGACAGTGAAGCAATTAATCTAGTACGCACAGGGCAAGCTGACTGCGCTTTCTTGATTGCCCCCACGCAGGTATCACAAATCCGTGAAACTGTTCTTGAAGGCAAAAAGATGCCACAAAAATCCACATATTTTTACCCGAAAATCATCACCGGGCTGTTTATGAATAATTTCCGCAACTGACTAAAAACGATGTTAAAAGGCTGATGAGAAGAATATCATTAACAAGTAAATACTGCTATGCAAGGAGAGTTCACTATGAAGGTAATTTTATTAAGGGATGTTAAGGGGCAGGGACAGGAGGGTGATTTGGTTAACGTATCTGACGGATACGCCCGCAATTACCTGTTTCCCAGAAGGCTAGCGGGAGAGGCTACCCCTGATGCCTTGAAGCTTCATGCGCAAAAGGAGAAGGCTAGGGCAATCCAAATTGAAAAAGAAAAAGCAGAGGCATTGTCATTGGCGGAAAAGCTTAAAGCCTGTAAAGTCAACGTGTTAGTCAAGGCCGGTCCGGGCGGGAGGTTGTTTGGTTCAATTACTAATGCGGAGGTCGCCGAGAGCTTAAACGCACAGTTTGGGATTTCTATAGACAAGCACAACGTAATCCTTGACAGTCCGGTTAAGCAGTGCGGAGAATATCAAGCCAAAGCCAAATTAGGTCACGGCGTAAGTGCCGAAATTCAAATAACAGTAACGAGCGAGCAGTAACCCGAATCCATATCCATACCTTAACAGCTAACTGTTAGTTGCTAGTTTAAAATGGGGTGTTGCTTTTGGATGAGCTACGAAAAATCCCACGCAATATAGAGGCCGAACAGGCTGTTATAGGTGCCATGTTGATTGATTCCCGGTGTATTCCCGAGGTAATCGAGCATTTGTCGCGTGATGATTTCTATGAGCCGGTTCATCAAGAGATATTTGACACGCTTTATACTATGTTTGCCGCCGATGCTGCCTTTGACCCTGTAATTGTGCTGGGTGAGATGCAAAAGCGGGGGGTTTATAATGAAAAATCCAGCGAATATATCAACAGGCTTTTGGATATAACCCCAACTGCCGCCCATGCAGGGCATTATGCTAAGGTAGTGTCTGAGCAGGCTGTTTTGCGCCGTCTTGACGAGGCAGCAGGGGAAATTTCAAATGCAGCCAGGGAACCCGGGGCAGATTCATCAATTACCCTTGACTTGGCAGAGCAGTCGATTTACGGCATACGCAAGGGCAAGATTTCACTGTACCCTATTACGGAGGTTTTGCAGGATGTCTATCGGCATATGCAGGAGCTTGCCGAGGCAGGCGGAAAACTCCCGGGCTTACCTAGCGGTATTTCGGAATTAGATAATGCTATAGGCGGGTTAATAAATTCTAATTTTATACTAATTGCCTCGCGGCCCGGCATGGGAAAGACCAGCTTTGCATTGGGCATTGGTTTGAATGCCGCAAAAGCTACCGGGAAATCAGTTGCTTTTTTCTCTTTGGAAATGTCGCGGGATCAGCTTGTTACCCGGCTGTTGTCGGCGAGTGCGCGGATAGATTCGCAAAAGCTTATGAGGGGGAGCTTATCTGCCGGAGAATGGGAGGACTTGGGCGAATCCGCTGGTGAACTTTCTCAAATACCGTATTTATTTGACGATAACCCCTCCATTTCTGTGGGTGAGATGAAGGCAAAATGCCGCCGTATTTCCGACTTGGGCCTAATTATTATCGACTATTTGCAGCTCATGCAGGGAATGCCGGGAAAGAGGTATGACAACCGTACGGGCGAGGTGGGCGAAATTTCCCGATCATTAAAAATTATGGCTAAGGACTTAGGTGTTCCGGTGGTCTGTCTAAGCCAGCTCTCCCGCGAAAATGAAAAGAGAGGCGACAAGCGTCCTATGCTCTCTGATTTGCGCGAATCCGGTGCTATTGAGCAGGATGCCGATGTTGTTATGTTTCTATACCGTGATGAGTACTACAATCCCGAGGACACCGAAAAACCAGGCATTGCAGAATGTATCATTGCTAAAAACCGACACGGAAAAACCGGGACGCTAGAGCTTGCCTGGGCAGGCGAATATACCACTTTTTCTGCAGTTGACAGGGTGCATTATGAATATTAGGCTACCGCACCCCCCTCCTTCCAGGATTTTATGCGCGCTGTCAGGCGGGGCAGACTCAATGTCATTGCTTCACTGTCTTATGTCAGCACGCAAAAAGGGCTATGCCGTGATCTGTGCCCATCTCAACCACCAATTGCGCGAATCTGCCGCGAAAGACCAGGCTCATGCAGAAAAAATCTGCACTCTGTGGGGTGTACCCCTTATTGTAAGCAGGGCGGATTTGAGCGATCAATCCGGGCAGAGTGTTGAAATGGCTGCAAGGCAGGCACGGTACGCTTTTTTGGAGCAGGCAGCCAGGGAAACAGGGTCGGACTGTGTTGCCATGGCCCACAACGCTGACGACAACACAGAAACAGTTCTCCTCAACCTTATACGCGGCACCGGGTTGGCGGGGCTGTGCGGCATTCCCTACTCCCGCGGAAGGATTATCCGCCCTGTTCTGCATATAGGGCGCGAGGAGATAATGGCGTATATCAGCGAGCATAACATACCCTATGTAGAGGACGAGAGCAATTCAGACACTGCTTACCGGCGCAATGCACTGAGGCATGAGGTTATACCTATTTTGAAGGGAATGAATCCGGCTCTGAATCGTGCCATAACTAAAATGACTGCTCATTTGCGCCAAGACGAGGATGCCCTGAATGATCAGGCAACCAGGCTTGCAAATGAGCTTTCGAGGCAAAACGAAAACGGCTCAATCGCTTTTCCGGCGGAAAAGCTTCTGTCGGTACCGAGTGCTGTAGCATTCCGTATTCTGCGCCTCCTGGCGGCACGAGCATCGGCAAATGGCCTGGAGACAGTGCATATAGAAGCCCTTTTGTCCCTTTGCGCAAAAGGGCAGAATGGGAAAATCACCGAATTGCCCGGCGGGATTGCCATCAAAAGGAACGCCCATGACCTGGTTTTCAGATACCCAGGCACAGACCCTTCCGCGCCGCTCTAATATTTACAATCCCCTCCACGGCCACCGCATTTACTTTTTTCAAAGTATCCCCCTGCACATATCAAACCGTAACCCTTTTGTAAAAACATAAAACCCATAAAAAACTTTTGCTCTTTTTTGGCGAAAAGCCTGCAAAAACTCGCCGGATGGGATTCAAGTTTCTTAGAGCGTGTCGTGTTTGCCGGATGAAAAAAAGTAAATGCGGTGACCGTGAAGGACCGTGAATTACACTTGCATTTAATTTTTTTATGTGCTATAATGCCTTCCGGCGGGGATTTCTATTTGCTTTTAGCAAATCTTGACGTGATAGAAATTGAAAAGGAGGTGAATTACTTGCCTAATATAAAATCAGCAAAAAAGCGTGTCTCGGTTATCGCCAGTAAATCGGAAAAAAACCGGATGACCAAGTCGAGGCTGAAAACAGCAATTAAAGCGGCGGATGTGCTTATAGCCGAAGGGGACAAAAAAGCGGCGATCCTGGCATTTGGCTCGGCGCAGAAAATGATCGATCAGGCCTCGGCCAAAGGCCTGCTTCACAGGAACGCGGCGGCACGGCGTAAAAGCCGCCTGGCAAAAGCTATAAAATGATCCCTGTTAGCCGTCAGCGTCCGGCAATCCTCGTGAGGATTGCCGGGGTTTCGTACCCTAATGGGCAACCTCCCTGGGTTGCCCCGGTTTTAGTTGGGAGGAATTTGCAATGAAATGTCCGTTTTGCAGTGATTTAGACAGTAAGGTGGTAGATTCACGCCCTGCTGAAGAGGATGCCAGTGTTCGCAGGAGGCGAGAGTGCCTTAAATGCACTAGACGGTTTACCACCTATGAAACTGTTGAGAGCTTGCCCTTGATTGTTATCAAGAAAGACGGTACCCGCCAGTCTTTTTGCCGTGATAAGCTACTTAGCAGCATGATACGCGCCTGTGACAAACGCTCGGTTACGCTCTCTCAGCTTGAGGCAGTCGCTACTGATATTGAGCAGAACATACTCAACAGCTTGGAGCGGGAAATCTCCTACTCTAAGCTTGGCGATTTGGTCATGGCATCATTGCGAAAAATTGACGAGGTTGCCTATGTACGTTTTGCATCTGTGTACCGTCAGTTCACCGATGTTTCGACATTTTTAACAGAAGTTAACAAAATTTTGGTCGAGAAAAAATAGCTCTGCTCTGAGCAGCAGTATTTATTCATGCGGGAGGCGAATAAGCTTGGAGCAAAGGACGATGTGGCAGCCTGAAATTGAAACCATGCCCCGGGAAGCTATACGCGAGCTGCAATGGATACGGCTCCAGAAAACATTGGGGCATATTGCAGAAAATGCTCCGGTGCAAAGCAAGCTTTTGAACGATTCGGGAGTTGAACTGGGTGATCTGCGCTCATTGGATGATGTGCAAAAACTTCCATTCAGCGAGAAGAAGATTTTTCATGAGCAATATCCTTTTGGCCTGTTTGCCGTACCGCGCGACAAAATAGCGCGATTGCAGGGAACCTCAGGCACTACTGGAAAGCCTAGCATGGGAGGGTATACCAAATCAGATTTGGAAGTATGGAAGGATTTGATCGCCAGGCTCTGTATGTCGGCAGGTGTGTGTCGCGGGGATTTGGCGCAAATCTCCTTCGGCTATGGTATGTTTACCGGGGGGTTCGGGCTTCATCAGGGCCTGGAGCATATGGGCGTATGCGTTTTACCCATGAGTTCAGGGCAGACTGAAAAACAGCTGATGATGATGGAAGATATGGGTTCAACCATTTTGGTTTCAACTCCTTCCTACGCCCTGTACTTATCGGAGGCAGTGCGTGAAAGGGGGATAATAGATCGACTCAAAATACGAATCGGTCTATTTGGCGGGGAAGGCTGTACTCCTGAAATGCGCCAGCAGATTGAAAACAATCTAGGTATTATTGCCACAAATAATTACGGTTTATGCGAAATGACGGGGCCTGGTGTTTCAGGTGAGTGTATAGAACGTAATGGGCTTCATTTTGCAGAGGATCATTTTTACGCAGAAATTATTGATCCGGAAAGCGGCAGGATTTTGCCTGAAGGGGAACCGGGCGAGCTGGTATTGACCTCGCTCACCAGAGAATGTCTGCCACTGATACGTTACCGTACACGAGATATTACCTGTATTACTAACGAGCCCTGTGCTTGTGGGCGAACCCATGCTCGTATGTCGCCTACATTGGGCCGCAGTGACGATATGCTGCTTATCAGGGGAATGAATGTTTATCCCTCTCAAATTGAAAGTGCTCTAATTACTCAAAATCATATCGGACCGCATTATCTCCTGATTGTACGCCGCGAAGGGTTCATGGATACGCTGGAGATACAAGTTGAGCTGATTGATGGTGCTGTTTTGGAAAAATTCTCTATACTGGAGAGAGTGCAAAAAGACATAGCTCAGGAAATATGCAATGTGTTAGGGCTTTCGGTCAAAGTGACCCTTGTTGCGCCTAAGACGATTGAACGTTTTCAGGGTAAGGCAAAAAGGGTGGTGGATTTGCGGTAAATGCTTTGAGATATTTGCCGCATTGTTTTCTCATTTCCCGGCATTGTCATATCCCTGATTATTGCAATTGTGCGCCAAGATAGAAATAGGAGGAAAAATCAATGGCTCAAAACAAAAAACTTATGCTGGGCAATCAGGCTGTTGCCCGCGGACTGCATGAGGCCGGATGCAGCTTTGTGTCCAGCTATCCTGGCACCCCGAGCAGCGAAATCACCAAGTTTGCCGCATTAGAGGAGGGCGTATATGCCGAATGGGCACCAAATGAAAAGGTTGCCCTTGAAGGGGCAATAGGAGCATCCTTTGCTGGTGTACGAGCGTTTTCAGCCATGAAGCACGTAGGCTTGAACGTGGCGGCTGACCCGCTGTTTACAGTTGCGTATACAGGAGTCAACGGCGGTCTGGTCGTTGCTGTTGCCGATGATATGGGTTGTCATTCCTCTCAAAATGAGCAAGACTCTCGTCATTACGCACGTGCGGCAAAGGTGCCTATGCTAGAACCCGCCGATTCGGAGGAATGCCGAATATTTACCCGGATGGCATTTGAAATTTCGGAAGAATACGATACCCCGGTTCTCTTGCGTCTTTCCACGCGCATAAGCCACAGCCGGACACTTTGCGGCATGGAACCGTCTGTAACGTACCAAGCAAAGAATTATGTTAAAAATGCAAGTAAATTTGTAATGGTCCCTGCCGCTGCCCGCCCGGCCCACGCCGGATTGGAAAAGCGCATGATAGCTTTGCAGAAATACAGCGAGGATATAGTTATAAACACTATTGAATGGGGGAATAAGCGCGAAATCGGGGTGATTGCATCGGGGATTGCCTATCAAGCTACCAGAGAGGCACTGGGCGATGATGCTTCATACCTCAAATTAGGAATGATTTATCCTCTGCCGCTTGATTTGATAAAAAAATTATCTGAAAGTGTAGATGAGCTTTGGGTCATTGAGGAGCTGGATGATTTCATAGAAACCCACTGCCGTAAGAACGGCATAGAGGTCAATGGAAAAGAAAGCCTCTCTTTGTTGGGGGAATATACCGTACAACAAATCAGGCAGGCTGTTTTATCTCAAAGGTTACCTGAGGCACCGATGGAATCGGCTTTGCCCATACGTCCTCCCATTATGTGTCCGGGCTGCTCTCACCGGGCTGCGTTTCATATTATCAAAAAGCTTAAATTAACTGTTATGGGGGACATAGGCTGCTATACCCTTGGTTCGGCACCACCTCTGTCTGCCATGGATTTTTGTGTCTGTATGGGAGCGTCGGTGTCAGCCTTACATGGTTTTTTGAAGTCACGACCTGAATACGCTGAAAAAACAGTAGGTGTAATTGGTGATTCAACCTTTCTGCATACCGGGATTAATGGCCTTATGAATATTGTTTATAACCAAACTCCGGCGACTCTTTTGATCTTAGACAACTCTACAACCGGAATGACGGGACACCAGGATCATCCTGGAACCGGAAAAACACTTGACGGAACTACGGCCTATGCAGTTGATTTAGAGGCTCTTTGCCGGTCTGTGGGCGTAAGCCGGGTTAAAACAGCTGACCCATTTGACCTTGACGCAACAGAAAAGGCTATCAAAGAAGAGTTGGATGCAAACGAGCCTTCGGTGGTCATCCTCAAACGGCCCTGCGCCCTATTGCCAGTCAGCAGGACTGGCTGCAAATACAAAATATCAGAGGACAAATGCACCAAATGCAGGCGTTGCTTGGGGATAGCCTGTCCGGCACTTCAGTTCGGCATTAACGGAGGGATTGAGCTTGATGCAAATATTTGCTCGGGATGCGGGCTGTGTGCCAAGCTGTGCAAATTCGGCGCGATTGTTAAGGAGGATAGTCAGGTATGAACATTGTGATTATGGGAGTCGGCGGACAAGGCTCATTGCTGGCATCCCAGCTCCTTGGGGAGTTATTTATCCGCCAGGGATTGGATGTTAAGGTCAGCGAAGTTCATGGTATGAGCCAGCGCGGAGGAAGTGTGATAACAATGATGCGCTCAGCGAAAAAAGTTTACAGCCCCCTGGTTGATCCCGGTACTGCCGATTTGCTGATTGGCTTAGAGGTAATTGAGACACTGCGTGGTTTGCCGTTTCTATCAAAAAACGGCAAAATAGTCGCAACCACACAAATTGTCTGGCCGGTTTCGGCGAAGAAAGACAGGGAATACGGTGTTCCTGAAGAAAATGGTGCTGTTATTCTAGATGCGGTTGAATTAAGCCGCCGGGCAGGAAATGAAAAAACAGCCAATGTGGCAGTTTTGGGTGCAGTGTCTGCGGTTATGGGCTATGATGAGAAAGCTTGGCATGAGGCTCTCGGCGCAACAGTTAAGCCCGAGATGCTTGACGTTAACTTAAAAGCTTTTACACTAGGGAAACAAGAGGCCATGATAAGGCAAGGTTGAGGAAAATGAAATTTTGCGTAGAAAGCCCCTTTCAGCCGGCAGGCGGACAGGGCCAGGCAATAGAATTGTTGACCGCCGGGGTGGAAAACGGCTTACAAGAGCAGGTTTTGCTTGGCGTGACCGGCTCGGGCAAGACATATACGATTGCAAAGGTTATTGAGCGCGTTCAGAGACCGGCCTTGATTCTGGCTCACAACAAGACTCTGGCCGCCCAGATTTGTGCCGAGTTAAAATCCTTTTTCCCTAATAACGCAGTTGAGTATTTTGTTTCTTATTATGACTACTACCGCCCCGAGGCATACATCCCACATACCGACACCTATTTGGAAAAAGACTCGGCAGTAAACGAGGAAATTGATCGTTTGCGCCACAGTGCCACAGCCTCGGTAGCCTTTAGGCGTGACGTTATTGTGGTAGCATCTGTTTCCTGCATATACAGCTTAGGAAGTCCCATTGATTATAAGAATATGGTCATTTCACTGCGTCCAGGATTAGAAATGAAAAGAAATGACTTGCTTAAAAAATTAGTGAGCATACGCTACAGCCGCAACGACATGGCATTTGAACGGAATGCCTTCAGAGTCCGGGGTGATACCGTGGAGATTTTCCCGGTGTATTCTCGTGATACAGCCGTAAGAGTGGAGTTTTTCGGCGATGAAATAGAAAAAGTCAGTGAAGTGGATGTTGTTTCCGGAGTACCCCGGTCCGTAGTCAGTCATGCGGCTGTTTACCCTGCCAGCCATTATGTCACAGATCCTGACAACATACAGACAGCCATACGAGATATTGAGGATGAGCTTTGGGAAAGGATTAAATATTTTGAGGATAATATGAAGTTTGCAGAAGCCCAGCGGCTCAAACAGCGCACCCTCTATGATATAGAGATGCTACGGGAATTGGGGTTTTGCAGCGGAATTGAAAACTATACGCGCATTCTGGGCCGTCGTGCTCCGGGGGCAACACCCCACACCCTTTTAGACTATTTCCCTGAGGATTTTCTGCTTATCGCAGACGAGTCCCATCAGACTATTCCAATGGTAAAGGCTATGCCCGCCGGGGATTACAGCCGGAAAAAATCTTTAATTGACTACGGTTTTCGTTTGCCCTCCGCCTTTGACAACCGGCCGCTGAATTTTCAGGAGTTTAACAACAAGCTCAATCAGGTGATTTATCTTTCCGCCACACCGGCTAAATACGAGATTGAAAGAAGCGGTCAGATTGTAGAACAGCTCATACGCCCGACCGGGCTGGTTGACCCTGAAATATTTGTCCGTCCAACCGAGGGTCAGATTGATGACCTTTTACATGAAATCCATTTGCGACAGGAACAGGGCGAGCGGGTGTTGATTACAACATTAACGCGAAAAATGGCTGAGGATTTGACAGCTTATATGCAGAAAGCCGGAATCCGTGTCCGTTATATGCACCATAAGGTCGATACGCTGGAACGCATGGAGCTTGTCAGGGATTTACGCAAAGGTATTTTTGACGTGCTGATTGGCATTAACCTTCTGCGGGAAGGATTGGATTTGCCGGAGGTAAGTCTTGTAGCTGTTCTTGATGCGGACAAGGCAGGGTTTTTACGAAGTGAAACCGCACTTATACAAACTATAGGACGTGCGGCACGGCACATACGCGGACAGGTTATCCTGTATGCAGACGCAACTACCGCGGCAATGGAATCGGCGATAAAGGAAACCGAACGCCGCAGGAGCAGACAAATTGCCTTTAACCGGGAACACGGCATTGTACCTAAAGGCGTGACTAAGGCAATTCCTGATGTTCTGCTTGTTTCACAAAAAAATCCTTCAAAATGGGCTAAGATAAAGCCCGGGGGCAGCATGACAGAAAAAGAGCGGGCTGCGATTATTGAAAAATTAGAAAAAGAGATGCAAAACGCCTCTAAAATGTTGGAGTTTGAATACGCAGCAGTTTTGAGGGATCAGATTATAGAGCTGCAAACACAGCATTAGGGATGTTTTGTAGGGTCCATACTGTGTTTCAGTTTATTTTTTATCCATCTGCACGTCCTGCGCAAACTTGGTAAAGCGGACAACCTATGCAGACAGGCTTCCTCCGGCAATACTCCTTCCCATTGATGACGATTAAAGCATGGTAATTGTTGTAGAATTTTGTGTCCTTGGGAACACTGCTCTCAAAATACGCTTTGACTTCCTCATAGCCCCTTCCGGCATCAAGCGGATATCGTTCGCAGAGCCGGACGGTGTACGCATCTACAACGAAAGACGGTAAGCCGAAAGCGTATAATAATATCGAATCGGCGGTTTCTCGTCCGATGCCCTTAACGGCAAGCAACCCGGCACGCAGTTTTTCCAAAGGTTCTTTTTTTACGGATGAAATATCAAAGTCGTACCCTGCGTACCACTCCGTTGCAGCCTTTAAGTATACAGCCTTTTGGTTGAAAAATCCTGCGGGCCGGATGATTTCGGTTAATTCTTCGCAGCTTGCCTTCGATATAAATTCCGGCGAGAGTCTGCCATCAAAATTGACTATTGCCCTTTCAACATTACTCCAGGCCGTGTTCTGTGTCAGCACCGCGCCAACCATAACCTCGTAGGGCGTTTTTGCAGGCCACCAGTTTAAATCGCCGTAATGCGCGTGGAGCATGCCGTATATTTTCATCAGCACACCGGCGTTGACATTTTCGCCCTTTGCCAACACCCCTTTTCTAATTTTCTTGTCAGTCGTCAATTTGAACAACTTGTTGTAATTATTGCCCATATTGAAGCAATACCTCCGTAAATCACAGTCAAATTAGTCATTGCCATACCAGTATAGTATGTCATATCATAAAAATCAACGGTTTTGCTAAAATTATGTTATATAAACTGTTGACAAAAAGGGAAAAAGAGAGCACAATGAATGTAATCTTCTAGATTTAGTCCTCGGGAAGGTCCATTACACTCGGGTTTGGGTCCGGCTAGGGCCTTTGTCTAGATCTTAAAGTTAAAGGTAAAATTCAGGAGGGGGTCGTTATGGCTGTTGAATCAAGATGCGGTATTCTGTGTACTGCGTGCGGATACCGTGAACATATGAATTGCGGAGGCTGCGTACATATCAGCAAGCCGTTTTGGGGTGATTCCTGTCCCATTAAAAATTGCTGTGAGAGCAACAAGCTAGAGCATTGCGGACAGTGCGGCGATTTCCCCTGCGGCTTGCTGAATCAATTCGCCTACGACAGAGAACAAGGCGATAATGGGAGACGTATTGAGCAATGCAGAAGATGGGCAAAATGAAAAAAACAGCCGCCCTTGTTATGGGCATTGCATTTCCTTTGTTGCATATTGTGTTGCAGAGGATGGTGTATGTTGTATTTTATTGGGTGATTTACTCAATTAAAAGGGCATCCAGTCAAGGCGTTTCCGAGGAAATACTATCTAATCAGATGCAAGCCGCCCTGAACAACTCTTCCGTTTGGAGAGTTAGCGTTACGGCGTTGATTTTCTTACTTGTATCGGCATTGTTGCTTTCCAGAACGAGGAAAATAACACTAAACGCAGATGAGCGGGTTGCCCGAATAAACATCATATCTGCTCTGCCTTGTTTGCTGTTAATTGGTTTGGGACTGTATTTGACACTTGATGGCCTATTCAAGGGGCTTCCGGTTCCCCGTGAATGGGTTGAAGGTGCCTCAAAATCGGCATCCCGGCTTTCGGCGGCTGGATTTTCCGCGCAAATTATCGGTGTTTTTATCCTGGCACCGATAGCCGAGGAGATTGCCTACCGCGGCTTATGCCTGCCCTATTTGAGAAGAGGCTTTGCCCTTCCGGCAGCTGTTATTTTCCAAGCCGCCCTGTTTGGTTTTTTTCACGGCGAAAAGCTTCAAATGATCTACGCCTTTGCCGCCGGGCTGATATTGGGAGTGGTATTTATTATTTGCGGCTCGGTTTGGGCACCAATTATAGTGCATATGGTCTTTAATGGCATTGGCATAGTTTTTATGAGTACACGCATCTCATTACATAGTGGCTTTTGGATAGCAACCTCAGGCATAGGCTTGATTTTGCTAATTTTGCCTTTGCGTTATTTGTTACTGAAAAAACCTGACTGTGCCATAGATACATAGTCATCAGGAACAACAATGATATGGTCAAGCAAGGGAATTCCCACAGCTTTAAGGGTTGTAAAAATTTTCAAGGTGGCTACACGATCCTTCTCTGATGGTATAGCAAAACCGTTGGGATGATTGTGTGCCAAAATTACACTGCTGGCACGGTGAAGCAATGCCAGCTCGGCAACGGTACGCGCAGAAACCGAGGCTAGGTTGACGGTGCCGGACGAAATAAACCCATCGTAGAGTACTTTGTTTTTACCATCAAGGCAAAGTATAAATACCTGTTCGTTGGTAAGTCCGACAAAATGCGCACTTATATAATCTCCGGCTTTTTCCGCGCTGTCGAGTACATCATGTGCCGATACCTTGCTTATTGAGTAACGCCGTGATACATCAAGAAGCAACTTGAGCAGAGAGGCTGTACGCTCACCGACTCCAGGGAAATTCACCAAGCTCTCATAGGGCGCATCAAAAACACCGGACAAAGAACCATATTTTTTAATTAAATCCTTGGCTAACTGCTTTGTATCCCTGCGAGCTATAGAATAAAATAAAATCAGCTCCAAAACTGCGTATTCTTCCCACGAATCAAGTCCTCCGCGTACATATGATGCGCGCACACGCTCTCTGTGTCCTGAGCCGTTATTATCTTCTGGCACCAATACCCCTCCTTGCTTAGGCCGCCCCGGGAATTGAAAATAGCGGCAACCCCCGGCTATCCACTCACACTTTAATTTCCAAGGAGGTCTTTTCTAGGTAGTGACCTGTCTTGAGCCCGGTTTTATGCATGGGACTCCCTGGGCGCAAAGGGGACAGTTTTTTTCTTCCCAGGATTCGATATTCACAGAAACAACAGAGCGGAACGGCACTTTAAAATCCGCCCTGCCTCCGCTTCTGTCAACCAAGCTCCCGACACCGGCGACCTCTGCGCCGCCCTTACGGCAAAGCTCTATGAGTTCATGCACTGTACCCCCGGTTGTAACGGTATCCTCTACCACCAGGATGCGCATTCCCGGTTCAGCAACAAAGCCCCGGCGAAATATCATATCTCCGTCTTCCCGCTCGCTGAACATATTTTTGCAGCCCAAGTGCCTGGAGACCTCATAAGCCATCAGCATGGCACCAAGTGCCGGCCCGGCTACGGCATCAATTTTTTTGTCTGCAAAAAGCCCGGCTAGGGCTTTGCACAGAAGCTCAGCCTTGTCTGCTCGCTCAAACACACGGCCGCACTGCATATATTGGCTTGAGTGCCGCCCCGAGGTTAAACGAAAATGCCCCTCCGACAATACTCCAGTTTCTCTGAAAATTTCCAACGCGATGTTTTGAATATCCAAGCTTAGTGCCTCCAATCAAGCTTAACTTAAACCCTTTAGCCATTGTAGCAAAAAAATTTGTAAAAATCAATATTAAATTTTTTGAGTTCCCTTAAAATTTCAGCCTCGGGCAAATCCAATGGCATAGAATTTGAACTGAAAATGCACTTGGTGTATTGACATGATAGTCGGGATATGTTAGGGTAGTGTCATGGTTATATGTAAGGGGCGGAAGGTCTTGGTGCCCCGCAAAAAAAGGAGTTGACAAATATGCCGGGCTGTGCTAGAATTGTTCAGACAAGACAAGACAAGACAAGACAAGACAAGACAAGACAAGACAAGACAAGACAAGACAAGGGGTTTGCCTTGTATCTTTGCCTTGCTGTGATAAACGACCGACCTAGCAGGTGGCCTGCCTTCCGATTTGAGGAGGCTTAGCCGCTTTTTTTGGTGTTAATTTTCCCAAGGACGCTATCCCAAAAATTTTATTTTTATTAGGAGGTCATTTCAATTATGACAAGCAAAACCGCCACACACAGGAGCTTTGCCCTCGCCCTTGCGGCTATTATGCTGCTTGCCCTGCTGCCCGGGGGAGTACCGGGTTCGTTTGCCCAGATACCCGCAAATGCCACACCTTTAACCCTTGGCACCTGGAGTGACAGCACCCCTGTCGAGAACAACAGGGCTTGGTTTAGCTACACCTCCCAAGCTGAGGGGCTGTATTCATTCACTTTAGATAGTGAGGAATTTGATTACGACTTATATAATTCCGACATGGATTGGGTCGCGGAGGGGGGTAACTATAATTGCGGTGTATGGCTGGAGGAAAACGAAACGTATTATTTCCAGGCGTACTTATGGGGTGAGGACGAGGTATCCGCATACCTTAAGACCCTGACACCTGGCAAGCTTACCCTAGGGCCATCCCAAAAGGTGACAATTGAAAATGGGGGCGATGTGGCCTGGTATGAGTATACCGCCAGTGAAACCCAGCTAGTTGCCTTCTCATCCCTCGGCACCACTCGTAATACCAATGGGGCTGCGTACATACTTGACAGCGGCATGGCCGATAGAGCCTTGCACTCAGTCCGTATTTTCAAGGGTTCCCCTCTTTTCTCAGATTGTTTTCTGGTTGCAGAGGGTGAAACATATTTTTTTAGCGTCCGGTTCATCACCACAAGCCGGACGGGTGATTTTGACATCCAGCTGAAGGAAATGGAGTCGGATGAGCTTGTCTCCGGCACAAAGCAAACCTCCGAGGCTGTAGGCGGAGTTGCCTGGTTTTCCTTCACTGCCAAAAAAACAGATCAGATGATACATTTTTTCGCCACCTCTGATGGGGATGATTATGATGAGGTTGAATTAATTATATACGATAGCCGGATGTATCATGTGGAAGAGTTCTATAATGAGGGGGGTAAGACCCTTCGTCAGCTGACAGTCCTGCCGGATGCAGAGGAAACCTATTTTTTCCGGGTCAAGACGTGGGACGGTGATGAGGTCACAGTCCTGCTGAATGAGATAAACGAAATTACGCCGCTATCCTTAGGCACCAGTAAGAAGGCTGATATATCAGCTCCGGGCGGTGTGGCCTGTTTTTCATACGAACCGGATGGAGTACATCCGTTAACCTTTTCCTCCTCCGGCGCAGACGAAAATATTATTGGAGACATCTATGAGCATGGTTATTGGGGTCTTTATCGTATAGCCACCGGCCTGGGAAATCCGGACATCTCCAAAAGCTTTGTCTCTAGTGACACCAATTGGTTTGTTGTCCAGTACTCAGACCTGGAGGAAACCGGGAACTTTAACGTTGGCATTGATGCCACGGAAGCCACTGCTATTTCCCTAAACGGTCAGGCCACGGTTAATATCACGCAGCCGGGCGGCTCCCAGTGGTTTCAGTACAAGCCATTAAAGCCAACCTTTGCAAAACTGTCTTCCACAGGCGCGAGCAGAGACACATACGCCAGTATATTTTCAGGGTATGGGTGGATGTACGGTGACTCGGGCTACCCAGATTTTTCGCGAAATATAGCCATGCTTCCGGGCAACGGCATACACTGGTTTGAGATCGGATACCAAGACACAAGCCGCACAGGAAGCTTTGACATCCGGCTTGATGAAACACCGTCTGTTGGGCTGACCCTGAATAAAGATACTTCCATATCTATGAATGAGGGTGAAACACGCTACCTTTCCTTCACTCCCGCGAGAACACAGGAATTTACATTCAGCGTTGCCAGCGGCAACTTTGTTGATGTTGAGCTGCTAGAGCTGGATAATGACGGTTTTTTTGAAGATATTGGATATGACTATGGCCATAACACTTCTATAGTGAAAACACTGACTGCCGGGCAGCCCTACTGGCTCAAAATAAGTGACGATGAATGGGATGGCAGCTTCAGCCTCACCGCCCGCGTAAGCGGCGCGGAGGAAAAAAAGCAGGAACCCTCGCCCTCGCCCTCGTCATCCCCGCCCTCGTCCCCGCAAGGCCAGAGCACCATAAGCTTCAAGGCCGGCGGCGGCAGTGGTTCAATGAGCAGCCGCACAGTTAAAAACGGCAGTAATTTTACCATCCCCAAAAACAGCTTTACGCGAAAAAATTACACCTTCAGCGGCTGGAGGGGCTCTGATGGCAAAAATTACAAAGCAAGGGCAGTTATTCAAAATGTAAGGGCAAGCCTGACCTTGACGGCACGGTGGAAAATCAAGAGCTACAAGGTGACTCTCAAATCCTCCGGCAAAAAACACGGCACGGTAAACAAAAGCAAAACGGTTAAGCACGGCAAGACATACACCCTGAGGGCAAAGCCCAGGAAGGGCTACAGGTTCCAAGGGTGGTTTGCAGGTAAAAAGAGGATATCTACCAGGGCAAAGTATAAATACAAGGTCACAAAGAAGGTAACGCTTACGGCAAAATTCAGAAAGAAGAAGTAGCCGGCAGAAATCCGTCCGTGCCTAAGGCGCGGGCGGATTTCCTTAGATCTATTTTGACCCTCCGTCAGCTGCCAGCAGCGCAGGCTATCTCCACGGCAGTCATATTTTTTTGCCGTAAAGCCGTAATATTATACAAGGGGGTTGGAATTTGCGCTGCCATATGGTAAAATGTCTGAAGAGGCGGGATAGGCTTAAAAACATTGAGTGTTCCCAACGCCCCAAAGCACGGAGGTAATAGCCTGTGAAATCACAGCGTCAGACAAAGCTGCTTGAAATCGTGGCAAGCCAGGAAATCGAAACTCAGCAGGAGCTTTTAGAAATCTTATGCTCACACGGATTTACAGCGACCCAGGCCACTGTTTCCAGAGATATACGGGAATTGGGGCTTACCAAGGTCAAAAATAAGTACACGCCGCCCTCCGTTGTCCGCCAGGGGGGATTTTCCCTGCGCCTGAAAAAGATTTTCAAGGAAAGTGTAACTAGCCTTGACCTGGCGCAGAACATAGTTGTTATAAAAACCTTGCCCGGGCTGGCTCCGGCAGCCTGTTCCGCACTGGACGATATGGGGCATGAGGGTATAGTAGGCACACTTGCCGGCGATGATACCGCCTTTGCCGCAATGAGGGATAATAGCGCGGCAAAGGTTTTTTTGGAGCAAATATTTGAAATGTTGGGTTGAATTTTGAACTCCAATTGCAAGGGAGGACTGTAATGCTTTCGTCTTTACATATTAAAAATATAGCACTTATCGCCTCTGCGGATATTGTTTTCGACAGACACCTGAATGTTTTGTCAGGTGAAACCGGTGCCGGAAAGTCTATTGTAATTGACTCGATAAACGCCTTGTCAGGCCAGAGGGCTTCACGGGAGATCATCCGTGCCGGTAGCAGCGAGTCGGAGGTGAGCGGGGTTTTTGTTGAATGCCCCAGCAGTGTTTTGAATTTTTTGCGGGATGCAGGTCATCAATGCGGCGATGAAATTATGCTTTCTCGTGTGATACAAAGCGATGGCAGAAACATTTGCCGGATAGACGGCAAGCCTGTTTCCCTTTCGTTTTTACGCTCACTGTGCCAAATGATGATAAGCATACACGGTCAGCAGGATAATTCGGGATTATTGCAAAAGGAACGGCATATTGAATTTTTAGACCGGCTCGCGGGTTTAGATACCCGGATTTATCAAGAAGCCTTTGAGGGATATAAGCGCCTGGAAAAAGAAAGAAAAACCCTGCGGTCGGCACATGCCGAAAAGCAAAGACTCCTGGAGCAGCTTGCTTGGAAAATAGAGGAGCTTAAAGCCCTGAATGTCCGCCAGGGAGAGCCAGAGGCCTTGGCGAGCCGCCGTAAGCTCTTGCGTTCTTCCGGGAAAATCAGAAACGCCCTTGACGAGGCATATCACTCCCTGTATGGGTGCGATGACACCCCTGACGGCTGCTGTGATTTGGCTGCACGTGCCTCAGGTGCGCTGTCTTCTGTTGCGGGCGAATCTGAAATTTTAGGTGAGCTTTGCGGACGTCTGGGAGATTTGCATAGTGTCCTTGAGGATGTTTTAGAGGAGGTTAGGAATTTGCGCGGGGATATGGAGGACTCGGAGCATGAACTTGAGGAAATTGAAACCCGCTTGGACACACTGCACAAAACCGGACGCAAATACGGTATTCAGCCCGAAAATATACCCCATACTCTTGACCTCCTGCGAGACGAGCTTGAAGCACTCACATGCTCCGGGGAGCGTTTGTCAGAGTTGGACGCTTTGTGCCAAAAATCTGAAGCACTGATGCTTTCCGAAGGTAAAAAACTAACCGCTATCCGTAAAAAATCCGCGGATGAGCTGAAGTGCCGTATAGTACAGGAACTCCATGAACTGGATATGCAAAATGTACGTTTTGAAACAACCATCTCCCCTGCCCCCCCCCGCGTTAACGGCTGTGACGAGGCGGAGTTTTTAATTTCGGCCAACCCCGGCGAGGAGCCAAAGCCCCTTTCCAAGGTCGCCTCAGGCGGTGAAATGGCGCGTATCATGCTTGCGCTGAAAAATATCCTGTCACAGGGAGACGATACCCATACCTTGATATTTGACGAGGTTGACAGCGGGGTTTCGGGCAGGGCGGCACAACGTGTTGCTGAGAAGCTGTGTTCGGTTTCACGGTCAAGGCAGGTATTGTGCGTAACCCATTTGCCGCAAATAGCCGCCATGGCGGACAGGCACTTCCTTATTCACAAAAGCCAGGAGGGGGGGCGTACTATCACAAGGCTTGAGCCTTTGTCAAGAGAAGGCAGGATTGATGAAATCTCACGCCTAGTCGGCGGTGCGGTAATCACCGATGCCACGCGCGCAAGTGCAGGTGAAATCTTGTTACAGGCAGAAAATTTTAGATTTACAAAATCATAACCGTATGATATAATTTGCTAGGTGTCTGAAAATCTGTAGACATAATCCGCAGGAGGTATATATGGAAAGAGAAGCCCTGCTGTCTGTTCTGCCGGAGTGCTCCGGTGCTGTTTTGTTTGTTTGCACCGGAAATACCTGCAGAAGCCCATTGGCCCAGGTGCTCTATCAAAAAATCCACCCTGAGTGGGCTGTTTTTTCACGCGGGCTTATGGTCGGGCAGAGTCAGCCTGCCTCCGAATGTGCCCTAGAAGCCGCACATAAGCACGGCTGTGATTTATCGGGGCATCTTTCCCGGCAGGTTACCCTTCAGGACGTCCTCAAGGCAAGCCGGGTTTATGGTGTAACTGAGGCTCATGTGCTGATGTTGCGTCAGCAGTTCCCTGAACAAGCCGGAAAAATCAGCCCCTTGTCCCACCAGGACATACACGATCCGTTTGGCGGCGATATAGAGTGTTACTGCCAAGTTGCCAGCACCCTGCAAAAAGCACTGGAGGCATTATGACAGTGATTAGGCTAACGGAAGAAAACGTGCATGAAATATCCTCCTTGGAAAAGCTGTCTTTCTCCAAGCCTTGGAGCAGGCAGGCTCTGATTGATACACTGAAAAGCCCCCTAACCCATTATTTTGGCATACGACAGGAAGCTCGCTTAGTTGGCTACGGCGGCATACAAATTGTTTTAGATGAAGGATATATTACAAATATAGCGGTTGACCCCACGTTCAGAAAAATCGGGGTGGGCAGTAGTATATTATACGCTATTTTGGACTATTCCGCAGAACTTTCATTTGTTACATTAGAGGTGAGAGCCGGAAATATCGCGGCACAGAAGCTGTATGAAAAATTCGGGTTTACTGTTAGTGGCATACGCCCGGGATATTATGACAGCCCAACAGAAGACGCTGTTATTATGACTCTTAATCAGGCTCAACCAACACTTTGATGGAGACGGTGCCAAAGAGAAGCTTCGGCCTTGGTACGGCCAAGAATACGAAGTCAAAGTAAACGTTAAACAGGACACCAAAATCCTCAAGCTCAAACCAGGTGCGGCATATGCAGTAGGCTCGGGGGATTCAGTCTCGCCCACAGACAAATGCGATTTGAATGTCAAAGATTTGCCGCCCGGCACAACTATCACTGTCTGGAAAGCCGAAACAGGCAAAAGCCTAGAAGCGCGAAGCAGACGGTATGATGTTGATCATAATGGAGTTGATTGCTATCAATTGCACAGAATCTAATTGTCAATTGAATTACATTTGGAGTCTTCCGGGGCAGGGTGGCAGGGAATATTTAGTCAGAAAAATCCTTAGTCTCGGAGAAAAGAAGGAACGTGTTTTCTGGATTGTCCCGGAGCCTTACTCCCATGCAATAGAGCGGCAGCTATGCCAAGCCGCGGGGGCATCGGCCTGTTTATGGGCTGAAGTGCTGTCTTTTGGCAGACTATGTGATAATATCCTGACCTCACATGGGGGTTGCTCTCTCCCGACTCTTGACCAAGGCGGTCGCCTTTTGACCCTGCGCCTGGCAATAAACGAAACATCCCAATATTTATCTTCGTTCTTGAGGAAATTATCAAAGCCGGAGTTTTTGTCACAGGCTCTATATACCATGGAAGAATGTAAATGTCACGGAATTACCCCAGATTTACTTGAAAAAGCCGGGCAAAACGCCCAAGGGCATGCAAAAGACTGTTTAATTGGGTTTTCCCTAATTTTCAGAGCCTACGACAAGCTTTGCGCCCAGAGTGCGATGGACAGCCGCGACAAAATGCTGTTATGTGCTGAAAAGCTGCAAAAAAGCGATTTTTACAGCGGGTGTCACATTTTTGTCAGTTGTTTTTCATCATTTACACCACAGGAGCAAGTTGTTTTGAAGCTTTTGGGCAAGCAGTCAAAAAAGATTACATTTTTGTGGGAAGGGAGACGTAACGTCCTTGATTTTCCTGAACTGTTCAGAACAGCTGCGCTTTTGGAGCAGGATTTGGGCAAGGCAAAACAGGAAATATTTGATATCCCCAAGCCTGAAACAGAAATTGAATTTTGGCGTGCAGGTTGCTCTGCTGAGGAATGCCGGTTTATCGCCGAACGGATTGTGCAGTTAGTGAAAAATGACGGTTACCGTTTTCGCGATATTTCTGTCTTATGCGCCAATGAGGAGTGCTTTACACCTCTTATTACTAGTATTTTCCCCCATTACGGCATCCCTGTTTTTTACGATAAGATGGAGCCTCTTTCAAACAAGCCTCTGCCCCGCCTGATTCGTGCCATTGCCGCCTGTTTACGCCAGGGATTTCGCCAAAACGATGTTATGAGCCTTGTACGAACCGGGCTTACCGGGATCACCCCCGAGCAGGGGGATATTTTAGAGGAATATCTTCGCCGCTGGAACCCATACGGAGGTCGCTTCACTGCGGTGGACTGGTCAAGGCCATTGCATGGCTGGCAACCTTGCGAGGAAGACAACACTCTTTTGCAGGGCCTGAACCAAACTCGGAAATTTATTGTCGCCGGTGTACAGGCTGCACATGGCGGCAAGGCCGGTACCGATTGCGCCAAAAGGCTTTATAAGTCACTTGAGATGCTGGGGACTGTACACGCCATAGAAGATCGTGGACGAAGGCTTTTGGAATTAAATGACCTTCAAGCTGCCTCACAAACGGTTCAAATGTGGGATATTTTCTGCGACTCGTTAGAGCAATGCGCCGGAATTTTAGGCGATGCGCCAATCAATACAGAAGCCTTTTGCGATTTACTTTTGGTTATTTTAAACGCTGGAGAAGTAGGGACAATCCCCCCCTCTCTTGACAGGGTGCATATAGGTGACATACGCCGTTTCGCCCGCCTCCCATCAAGAGCCGTTTTTATTGCAGGAGCGGGTATAGATCAGCTTCCTATAGCCTCAGCCTCCAAAAGCCTTCTCGGTATTGAGGAGCGGTCTGCGCTGGAATCCCTTGACGAATGCCGTTGCTTGCCGCCAGATAGTGCAGACTTGCTCGACAGGGAGATGTACGCGATATATACAGCTGCCAATCTGCCAAAGGAACGGTTGATTTTATCTTACGCCGCCTCGGGTCAGGATGATGCTCCCTGTGATTTTTCACGGTTTATTTCCCAACCCTTGCCGAAACCGCAGCCTATACTCCATAACGAGTATACTGCTGAAAGTAATATGAATAAAATCAATGGTCAAAACTGTAAAGGTAGCGGGAAATTATTCGGACCGGTGCTGCGCCTTTCTGCTTCTAAGCTGGAAACATGGGCAAGCTGCCCCTTCAAGTTTTTCTGCCGCCATGCTATGCGGCTTAAGGAACGCCCAGCATACGGAATTTTGCCTCTTGACATAGGCACCGCACTTCACGGCATATTAGAAAATACTGTACGTGAAATTGTGAACAGAGGCGGTACAAGCAAGGTTTCGTGCCAGGAAATCCAGGATTATGCTTTGGCGCAAGCCGAAACCTGCATTAGCATTGGCTTTGCACAGGGTGAGACTATTCGTCTTCAGAAGCAAGCCGGACGGCTTTGCCGTGGCGCAGTGAGAATGGCGGCTGATATATGGCAGGAGCTTGCGGTCAGTGATTTTGTCCCGATAGCCTTCGAGGCACCCCTCCCCTATGTTAAGCGGGAAATTCCCGGAGCCCCTCCCGGAGGTCCGGCTGAATACGGAATATCAGGCAAGGCCGATCGCCTTGATGCCTACCAAAAAAACGGACAAACATATTTTAGAGTTATAGATTATAAAAGCGGCAAAAAGAAGCTAAGTCTTTCTGATATGTATTACGGCAAGAGTTTGCAGTTGCCCCTTTATCTCTTTTCCTTCTGCCAAAATCCTCCGCAAAGCACAGGTATAGAAAAGGCAGAGCCTGCCGGGGTTTTATACGTTCCGGTACGCATTCCGACACTGAGTACCGATACACCATTATCTCCCGAGACAGCACTTGTGAGCGAACGAAAGGAATTAGCACGCAACGGTCTTTTACTCAATGATGCGGATATTGTTTCTGCAATGGATCGTCAGCCCGACCCAAAAATGAAGTTTTTATCTATTCAAATGACAAAAGAGGGCAGACCCAAGAAAAACAGCCTGGTCGCCACTTCTGAACAATTATTGCTTTTAGAGAAGCATATTCACAGTAAAATGGAAGCCTTGGCGCATTCAGCTGCAATGGGAGAATTCCCTGCAAGACCCTTGCGCAAAAGAGATGAATTAGAGTGCGATTTTTGTTCTTATCGTGCCGCATGTCACTTTGACCCATCAGAAGATGAGACTGTTTCAATGAAATCATTTGGCTCCCCAGATAAGTTTTTTCCGGCATTAGGCAAGGCAGATATGGGGCTAAAGTGACGCATAGCCAGACTACATACTCCTCGGCACCTCAATGCCAATAATCCCGAGTAGCAGCTCTAACGCCTTCCTTGTTAGGTCTAACAAGCCTAGCCAGGAGGAGCGTATGCTAGAATCTGGGCAGGAAATAATTTTATTTTCAAAATAAAATCGGTTAAGCTCCCCGGCAATCGAAAACATTGCCTCACAGATTATGTTGGGGGCTTTTTCATTCAGCGCACGGCTTAAAGTGTCGGGCAGGGTCAGGAGGGCCAAACCTAAGGCTCGTTCTGTTTGTGATTGGGGAGCAAGTATTTCCCCAGGGATAAACCCGGAAGCCTCGGCTTTTTTCAAAACAGAACGTATTCTTACGGTGGTATATTGCAGATATGGCCCAGTCCTCCCATCAGTTGCTAAAAATCTTTCTATGTCAAAAATGTAATCCTTGCTTCTGTGGTTAATCATATCCCCTACTTTGAGGGCGGCTACACCGATTTGACGTGCGGCGTCCGCCATCTCCTGTTCAGACATCTCAACAGAGGATAACTCCACCTTGGCCCGCGCGCTCGCGGTTACCGAGGCAATAAGCTCGGACAATCGCATTACACCGCCGTCACGGGTTTTATATGGCTTGCCGTCCTTACCATTCATGGTTCCGAAGCCGTAATGGGTACACTGGCTTTGAGTGAAAAGCCCCGCCAAACAGGCTGCCCTGAACACCTGCTTGAAGTGTAAAGTCTGACGGTTGTCAACAATATACCAGCATTCATCAGGATTCCAGTCTGACCTACGTTGCAACAGAGAGGCCAAATCTGTGATGGCGTAGTTGTCTCCGCCATCCGACTTGACTACAATCATGGGAGGCATAGGCTCTCTATCCTCAGCAAGAGCGACCTCAACCACCTTGGCACCGTCCGAATCGGCAAGCAGCCCTTTCTCGTCAAGAAGACCTAAAACCTTTGGGACATACTTCCCTGCATCGCTTTCCCCAAGCCACTTGTCAAACGAAACACCCAACCGACTATAATCTCTTTTTAGGCTTGATATTGAAATCTCTCTTATATGTTCCCACAGTTTTCGGTATCCCGGGAGACCATCCTGCAGTTCAACGGTAGCGCGTGATGCCCGTGCGGCAAATTCCGAATAGGTTTTGGCGCGTGACGCTGCCGCCGGGTATATTTCAGACAGCTCCTCCTCTGTTATGGGGGGCTCTTTTGGATACTCTCCGTTATATTCAGCATTAAAATACGGCAAATTGGGTTGCCGGAGTTCTACCTCGGAAATCACAAGACCCATTTGAAGACCCCAGTCTCCCAAATGCACATCGCTTATAACATTATAACCCAAAAAACGTGCCAAATTGCACAGTGACTGGCCGATAATAGCCGAACGCAAATGCCCAACGTGCAAAGGCTTTGCCACATTGGGGCCACCATAGTCAACTACAACTGTTTTGACCTCTGCTTTGCGTATCCCCAGCCGGGAGTCTCCGGACATGGTATTAAGCAATCCGGCAAGATATTTGTCGGACAAAGTGATGTTGATAAACCCTGGCGGTGCCGTTTCTATTTTGGAAAACCGGTCATCATTTTCCAGGCATGAGGTAATTTCTTCGGCAATTATAATAGGTTTTTTTTTCGCCTGCTTTGCCGCCGCCAAGGCCCCATTACACTGATACTGGCACAGATCAGGTCGGGCGGACTCGGCAACACCGCCTAACCTTGCCTCATATCCGCATTGAGAAAAAGCGGATGATACAATTTGTGTCAAAGCTTCCTTTATATTCATAATATATTGATTCCTCTCATTTAATGTGCTTGGCAAGGTATAGGTTACAACAAACAGGCGTATATGTCAAGAATTCCGTTAATAAGGCCACGTGAAGGTATCTGTGCTTCGTTCCAGCATTTTTATCACCCTGGCCTTTATATCATAAAAAGCCCGCCGAAGCGGGCTTTTTGGTTGGTGAATTCACGGCCTTTTTACCTACGAAAAACTCAAATCAACAGATGATTGACAGTACATAGGTAATATGCTAAAATGGTTGCATCAAGGAGGTGCTTTCTCTTGTCAGCACGCGAATATATTAGGACTCAGATTGACACTTTACCAGACGTAACCTTAGAGAGAGTTGCGGAATTTATCGCTTTTCAAAAGTTCAGCTCGGGTTATGACAATGAAACTGATTATTTAACATCAATCCCTGGAATGGCGGAAAAAATCGAAGCCGCTTCAAGAGAACCGCACTCAGGCGGCGTGCCTGTGTCGGGGTTGTGGCCTGATGTATAAAATACTGAACTCACGCCAAGCAAGAAAGGATGCTGTGAACATCGAACGCAGCGGATTAAGGCCACAGGTCGAAAAAATTTTCGCTACGGTTGAACAAAGCCCTTTTGAAGAATCGCAATCGTTCGAGGAACTCAAGGGTCGGTTAAGCGGAAAGTACTCAAGACGAATCAACAAGGTGCATCGTTTCGTATATGAGATTTTACCTAATACAGATAACAGCTTGGACAACAATGGAATTCCATACGAAGGGATTGTTTGGGTTTTAAGTATGTGGACACATTACGAGCGAATATAAAACATTTGGAAGTCCTTCGGGACTCGTTGCCTTTTTCTCTTTTGCATCGGCGAATACTCTCTCGATGGTTTCTCTTCGTCTGGTGCAGGGAGCGCAAGCCGATCAAATGCCCCACCATCACAAAAAGCCCGCTAAAGCGGGCTTTTTGTGATGGTGGGGAGTTTTTTGTTAACTTATTTAACTTTAAACTTCATTATTTTACCTGAACCGTGTATTCCCTTTGACCCCTGCATTGCCCTCGGACGGATAAGCAATGTCCTGCCCGCCTGCCTGGGAATACCGTTTGCGGGTATGTTGTACCATGAGCCATCGGCTGTTTTTCCGTTACTGCTGTAGGCGTATTCAACATATTCGGTATTTTCATATTCCGCAAAGGCTTTCTTTTGTGAAGACAACCTCAGCCTGTCGCCATCCGAGAAGAGTGCGGGCTTTTTGACTTTACGCGGCATTGCACTTGGGAGGTTTATTTCATACCCGCCCCATATGTCAAACACAGCTAGGTCTTTTGTGAAAACATTCTTGTGCATGAGCTTGTCAAACTTCTCGGGGGTTCCCTTCCAGAGCTTTGGTGGTTTTTCACACTTATCAATGTTTCTCCAGCTGATAGCAGAATATTCTGTTACAACAAAGCCTTGGGGAAGGGTGATTTTCTGGGTTGTAAGATTGATCTGCCCATCCGAATCGCCGAGGGGAACGATAATGTCCTCGTTAGGGCCGGGGTCAGGCTCATCTGAGAATGCGGGCAGACTTGCTCCCTGCACAGGATCAAGGATAATGGTAAACCAATCGCTGTTAGGAATGTTTTTACCGTTTTCTATCTTTGCCATTGAACGCAGGGTAACTGCGGCTTTAAGTCTCGAAGGCTCAAGCCCCTCGGGTGTTAAAATTCGTATGGCGGATGACCCATCGGCGGCATAACGGTATAGGTAGTTTTCCTTAGGTACCTCGCCGTTTGCGGTAACAAACTGCCATTTTCCGTCTTTTAAAACAGCCTTTAATTTTTCAATATTTTTTTTAGGACGGGGCTCAATTATGGGATAATGAATGGTTTTTGCAGTAGTGAATACACTGCCAATACGCAGACTTAGGTTCATGCCTTTTTTTTCTTTGAAAAATCTGTCCATCTCAACCCATCTGCTGCCAAGAGTTTCGGAAATATAACTCCCATAGCTACTGAACCCAGCTTTTATGTCATTCCACTTGCTGCCGCCATCTGTGCTGTACTCTCTGATGCTAGGAGAGCTTGAAAAAGACTCCCGCGGATACGTTGCCCAATGAATCTCTTCGGTTAAGAGATCAATGTGGGCATAGCTGTCGTTTTTTGCCTTCACCGAAACATCAAAGCTTTCGGCTTCTCCGTTGTCTTGAACCCCAGAGCGAGGCTCAGCGGGGCCATCTGCCATCACACCCATCATGGGCAGCATACACAGCACCATTATCAGAGCGAGGGCCAGCGATACGATTTTCTTCATTCTCATTTTCAAACAACTCCTTTTCATTTTTTTGTTAATCATCCACTCCCGCAACCTTGTATTATATTGTATTTGTAGTATTTGTATTTGTCAAGCCCGGAAACCGCAATATGTGCGGAAAAAACGAGGATGCTGTCGTAAGACGTAGCATATTGGCATTATGCATAATAGGCGTGTGGTTATTTTAGCCCCATTTAGGAATGGGACTCTTTATAAATTATTTAGTTTTCACAAAAATTCATAAAACTTTTATAAAATCGCTATTGCTTTCATCTGTTTGTTACGATATAATGTTAGAGGGAGTTTGTGTGCTTAGCTTCAGGGGACGACTCCTTGTGCGAATTAAGGCGTGAACGGATAATCAAATTAGAAAGAAGGTTTTAGGTATGATTAGACAATCAAAAAGGTCCATGGCAGTAGTTTTGGCAATAGTAGTGGTGTTATCAGTGTTGCCGATTGTAGGATTGCCGCAGCTTCATCCGCCGGCGGCGCAAGCCAGCGGCACGGTGCATCCGTATCCCTTTAACACATCGGGTATTATTCCGGAATATACCGGATACACCGTATCTGCCGGGGGGGAATCTATCAGGCTGTACGGCGTGGACGTAAATAACAGCCGCAATTCGCAGAACCCCGATATATCCCAAGCGCCTGTAGCTATGTTTGACATGGATGGCGGCCCGGTTACCGTCACAGTAGCTCGAACCGGCGGCTTTAGCAGCGCGGTTGTGCGTCCTGCCCGGAAGGGTGCTACAGCCAGCGTTAGCGGGGGGGTTGTGACCATTACCCTTCCCTCTGTCGGAAATTATTCGGTTGAATTTAACGGCTCGGCAACCAGCTCCTCTGTTCCGCCCTTGTCTGTTTTCGCAAACCCCAAGGAGGATCCGACCGGTACTGTTTGGAGCAACAATACATACACAGGCGAACAGAATGTCAGCGGAAACGTATGGCTGGCAGCCGGTTCGATTATCAATGGCAGCGTAAACTTCAGCAACGGCGGCAGCTTGCGCGGCCGCGGCATTATTACAGGAGGCTCTGCGGCACACGGCCGGGTAACTGTTGAAACATGGGACAGGAGCAATTTGCGCCTTGATGGAGTTCACATACTCAATCCCGCCCGGTGGGCGGTGCAGTTCCAGCGGGGCAATAACTTCACCGTGGAAAACGTAAAAATTATAACCGCCCGGGCCAACGGCGATGGCATATCTCTTCAAAGCGTTACAGGGGCCACCATAAACAACTGCTACATCAGAAGCTGGGATGACAATGTTGTTGTTAAAAACTATCAAAACGGCTACAACAGCGGGAACATAAATGTAACTAACAGCGTGTTTTGGAACGACCTGGCGCAGGCCATGGAAATAGGCGTTGAAACCAACAAAGGAGGTACCGGCTCCGCTACTATCCAGGGTGTGCATTTTAACAATATTGACGTTATCCACGCATTCCACAAGGCACCCATATCCATACATAACGGTGACAGATGCAGCGTCAGCGATATTACCTTCCGTAATATTGCTGTGGAAAACTCCTCAATGACCAACGCCAGGCTCTTGATTGATTTTACTAACCTCAACGGAGATGAGATGGGGCTATGGTCTCCCAGCGGTTGGACTACTAATCCCGGGACCAGGTCTATC
Source organism: Oscillospiraceae bacterium (assembly GCA_009777475.1). Lineage (GTDB taxonomy): Bacteria > Bacillota > Clostridia > Oscillospirales > UBA929 > UBA929. The sequence continues at coordinate 31,766 of WRLU01000018.1, forward strand.
TCAGGGGTTACGGTCGAGGATGTTTGTGTACATAGTGCCAACGGTACTCCAAGAATGCGATTCCAAAGCAACGACCAGGGTTCCTTCAGCAATGTGCAGATCAGAAGGGTCTGCGGCGTTGGTCACGGCAATCCATTAGGCCTTGAACACAGAGGCTATAACGGAAATGATGGCAGTGAACGTGACCTCGGAGGCTTGCCCGCCGGAGTTACATACACCCAGGGTGTGTGCAATATGTCCTCCACAGGTCCAACAGCCGGACCTGCAACACCAACACCCGATGTTGGCGATGGTCAGATTATTTGGCAGGGAACACCGGGTGCCAATGTTTCCCTAGCTGGAAATGGTTATGAGTACAGAGGAGCATTTATTGACGGTGATAATCCGCAGGATTGGGGTCTGCCATTTACTGTGCCTGGCAAAAACTACCGTTACTTAGGGCTTACATTTACCGGCTCCAATACCGCTACCTATAATGCGGTAAGCCTGGAATTCGACAGAATTATACTTGCAGCTAACCCGCCACACAACAATGCCTGGGAACAAATCCTGCTGTACGAGTTTGATATGCTGAGCTCAACCGGTGCCGTGCTGAACAAAGCCTCGCTCAGCGGCAACCAAACAGTGTATATTGATCTGCAGGCTAACAGCTGGCGTGGTGCTCCTAATATTTTAGGTGCGGTTCTGGGGCACCTCCATATAGATGCCACCGTGCCAGGCGGCTCCAGCCCATCGGGACGGCTTACTCAGGTTTTCGTAACCGATACGCTCGGGGCTGTAGCTCCCACGCCCACGCCCGGTACAGGCGGCCCAACGCCAACTCCCCAGGGACCCACGCCCACACCCGGCACAGGCGGCCCGACTCCTACGCCAAGCGGCCCCACGCCCACGCCCGGTACAGGCGGCCCGACACCACCCCCCCAGGGACCCACGCCCACGCCCTTTGGCTGCGGCAACTGCTGCATTGACTACAGCACAGACCCGAATATTATGGCGTATACCGTAGACAGCACCACGGCAGACAGTCATACCCTCAACCTATTGCAGGAGACATTCAGCTTCGGCTTTAATGAGGTTACGGCATATACCGTCAACGGCAAGACTGGGAAAAAACCGTTTACCGCCGAGGAGTTTTCCAAGCTGCTCGGAAAAGACTTAGAGCTGACTGTAACCGTAGGAGGTCAGACAGTAGCATTCCCCAAGATTAACAAGAGGCCTGACATGAAAGCTTTTAATAAGAGCTTCAAGCCGGTAGTTAACTATAAGCTTTTTGAGTCAGGCGGGGAATACGGTCAGTGGACTATAACACCTAAGGCAGATCCAACTAGTACGGTGTCTAATGGAAACCTTCAGCTTATGGAGGCTGGGCTTAACGCCAAGAATAAACCCACAAAAATGCCAAATGCCAACGGATGGGGCAAATTTAAACCCGATGGCGGCGTTTATGGCGGCGTTTGCGTAAGACCGGTCGGAACTGTCAATGGCAAGCAGAAGGTTCTGAAAACCACATATTACATCAGGATGCGACCCTTGGCAAATCCTGGCGGAGCAGGTATTATCACTCCGGCAAGCAAGCCCAAGAAGATCAGTGCCAGCAGCACTCTTAAATCACCTAAGTTCAAAATAAAAAACAATCAAATCAAAGCCAAGGAAAACACCTATCTCAACGGAATTCTGTATGATAAGGGTACAATGATAGCGGCAGCCCCAGGTGATATTGTAAGGCTCGGGGTTCCCAACAACGGCAAAAAGCCCGCAACAGCAACCCAAACGCTAACACAGTAAAATTAAGCTGGAAGCAGCGAAAACCCCGGAGAGGTTGAATGCCTCTCCGGGGTTTTGCATATAATAGGAGCAATATAATATCACAGAGGGAGCGTTTGTGTGGAAAATCAGAGGATGCAGATTCTTTCGGTCGCGGCTTTATTTCTGCTTAATATTTTAATAATTTTGATTCTTACAAGATGAGCAGTAGGCAACCTCTAGAGGTTGCCTCAGACTGTCAAAAAACTCCCCACCATAACAAAAAGCTCATGGCAAAAAGCCCTTGAAGGACAAAGATGATGATGACGAAAATCCACCAACCAAAGAAGTGACCGTCTCCACAACAGAGCCAGACAGCTGAGTATTTCGCAAAGGGGAACATGAAGTACAATTTGCATACGAAGCGCATACCGGCTGCGATGAATACGGGTTTATATTGGGCTATGAAGTAACCGCCGGAAACGTACACGACAGCAAGGCTTTTGATAAGGTTTACGAACAAATAACGGAAAGATTTCTTGAAATTCAAACCGTGGCAATGGACTCAGCGTATCGAACACCGTGGATATGTAAAAAGGTTTTCGATGATGACCGATACGCATCACTCCCTTATAAATGTCCCATGACCAAGGACGGTTTTTTCAGGAAATAGTAACCCACCATATATGGGAACCGTGGGTGGAAATGGCAGATGATTTCCGACACACACCTGAAGGCAAAGCCAGCTACGCCAAACGAAAGGAAACCATTGAGAGAGTGTTTGCAGATGCGAAAGAGAAACACGCTATGCGATACACTCACATACGCAGCCTAACCCGGGTACGAAGCTGGGTTGGGTTAAAATTCGCAGCCATGAATCTCAAAAAGATGGCGTTATGGATGGCTAAATCCCCCGTTTTATCGCCATTTCAACCTGTTTTTAGGATTTTGGGCATTTTTAACCCCTTGCCAGCTATGCGGCAAGGGGTTCTTTGACAGTCTGCCGGGAGCGGTCCAAAAGGACCGCTCCCGGGTTTTATTGCGAATTTCCAATCTGTTTCACCTGCTTAAAACGAACGTAAGGTCAATAAAAACAGCTACCGTCTTAAAGCCCCATAAAGCTTCAGACTTATGTTATTTATTTTCTTCTCGGCAATTACGATATTTTTGTATTCGCCACATCCCTCACATAGCTCAAGGCATTTTGACAACACAACACCCTTAAGTTCTTTTATTCCGCCTAATTCTTTTTTGTAGCATTTATGGCAAAATTCAGCCATCGGCAAACACCTCCTTTTTCAAGCGTACACTATAACCGTGGTGCTGTCAACCATAAATACCATAATTTATATAAAATATTTTGCATAAGTTCTCTTTTTGCCTGTTCAACAAAAGGGCGATTTGCTTATCTTCTCCGAGAAAAATGTTCAATCGGCAATAAAGCAATCAGGCGGCCGGGGTCAATCCCGGATTTTCCTGATTTTTTCTGAACCTTGACATTACCGTCAAATAGGGGTATACTTAGGATGCGAAGGGGCTAGTCGTCATCTTACTTGAGTGGAAGTCGGCTGTTGTGTTTCCAGGATCGGGCGGAGGAGGTTTTTTTTAGTTATGCACCTTTGGTTTTGCGAGCGCCACACACCCAGGGTTGAGTTTTCCATTAGGGTAGACCGTCAACTGTACAGCGGCCAGAGTGAGTTTCAGCGCATTGATGTATTTGACTCAAAGGAATTCGGAAGATTTTTAACCTTAGACGGATTTATGATGCTGACCGAAAAGGATGAGTTTATTTACCATGAGATGATAGTTCATGTTCCTATGGCCGTCCGCCCTGAGATAAAAAGTGCTTTGGTGATCGGAGCGGGCGATGGCGGTGTGGTACGGGAGCTGGTACGGTATCATTCCATTGAACGGATAGATCTTGTGGAAATTGATGCACTAGTTGTGGAGGTTTGCAGGCAATATTTGCCTACTACAGCCTGCCGCCTGGAGGATGAGCGCGTTAATATATTTTATGAGGATGGCCTGAAATATATCAGGCGGTTTGAGAATGAATATGATTTAATTGTTGTTGATTCAACCGACCCATTTGGTCCAGGAGAGGGCTTGTTTACTAAAGAGTTTTATGGTAATTGCAGTAAAGCACTAAAAGAAAACGGCATTATGGTCAACCAGCACGAAAGCCCATTTTATACTGAAGACGCCCAGGCGATGCAACGCGCCCACAAGCGGATTATTGAGTCCTTCCCGATAAGCAAGGTTTATCAGGCCCATATACCCACCTATCCATCGGGGCATTGGCTGTTTGGATTTGCATCAAAAAACCTGCACCCTATTCACGATCTGGATACGGTTAGATGGAATGCCCTGGGTATGAAGCTGAATTATTACAACACCCAGCTCCATGTGGGTTCATTTGCCCTGCCGACATATGTTGAAGAATTACTGAGGGATGTTGAGTAAGCGTATGCCTGATTTGCCGGGTTACCTATCTTCCTGCACAACACAAGCCCGGAATATCTGAACCTATAGAAGGTTGAAAATCCGGACCTAAAAGAACCGCCGGCTAGGGGGATTGCGGATAAAACATGATTTCAATTTTCGCCAAAAAACAGATGACCGCCAGAGATTTCTGGTGGTCAACTTTTTTCGGCTGATTCTACTTGGATTACTTTGGGCAGCGGGTCAGGAACTAATGCCAGTTTGAGGTATATGAGGGCGATGTTGCTATTAAAAGGGGATCGAAAGTAGCGGCAAAATTGAAATGTGAACATCAAAAAACCGCCTTGATTATGGCGTGTTCCATAGTCAAGGCGGTTTGGTTTTTGCTAAAAACTGCCTATCAGGACACAATCAGGAAAATTGAGAAAAGGGGTGGCGGATTATGAGCGGCATGATGATGACGGCAAAATACGATCCGGTATACAGCGAGCATGAAAAATCCCGATACCATGATTTCCTGTCGTCCCTCTCCGGTAGCATATCTTTTGAGGACGATACTTGGGTCTGTGAAAAACGGCTCAGGTGCGCACATGAAAGACCTCATAATATCAGCTTATATTTTTCAAAAGTGCCTGAAAAATATAAAGCGATGGTAAAGTATTATGCCATTATCCGGCTGATACAGGGAATCAGCATCCCCGTCGCCCGAAACAATGTCCGCAACATTGGCTTCTTTCTGTGTTTCCTCAATGAAGATAGGCTTGAAAGCGTGAATGTTCTTACGGCTTCCCGCTTCCAGGAACATATCGACAGCAAAGGATGGGCTGAAAGTACCCGTGCCGGGATTTGGAATGACATTGGAAAGTTTTTAACCCAAATGAACGGCTACGATGGAATGGCACTGAGGAATCCATTTGGCGACCACATCTATCAATTCGGGAAAAAGCATGATTACAAATATATTCCCGATGCCGTGGCAAAGCAGCTTGATTGCGTGTTTATGGACGAAGGCATAGCACTTCATTTGCGGTGTGTCTACTGGCTGCTACGGTTAGTCCCATCGCGGATTTCAGAGATACTTGGCATGAAAATCGACTGCGTGAAGCCGTTTGATGGGCATTTTTGCATCGCTAATACTTGCATAAACCCAGTTTTCGCTTTCCTCGTCATAGGCAATCACATTGCCGTTTTCGTCTTCCGCCCAGTCAAAAAATTCATCACCGTGCTGGGTGATGGTAATTTCCGTGCCGTCCGCCTGGGTGACGGTTTGGGGAAATGGGTTTTTTGGAGCGGCTAGGGTATCTATCGTAAATAGCGTAGTCAATGCAAACACGGCGATTTAGTTTCGTAACCGTTTGTAGGGTACGCCGCCATCAACCTACCGCTCCAGAACGGTGCAATGCGGGTTTGCAGGATGCCGAGGAC
>WRLU01000019.1 GCA_009777475.1 Oscillospiraceae bacterium
TACGTAACCTGATAGAGTTATTGCAGATTGAAGGCTGTATTGTCGTAGCGGATGCCCTGTATTGCCAAAAAGAAACAGCAAGGGCAATTGTCAAAGCGAAAGCAGATTACATATTGAGCGTAAAAGGCAATCAGGAAACCCTTGAAAAAGATATAGAAGATTATGTACAGGACGATAGCCTGAGAGCGACAATGGATACATCCAAAACACTCGAAAAGAACCGGGAAAGAATAGAGAAGCGGACGGCGTGTGTAAGCCATGATATAGATTGGCTTCACAGCAAAAAAGAATGGGCGGGTTTGGCTTGTACCGGAACAATACATACGCAGTTCACCACAAACAAAGGGGTTACAGATGAATGGCATTATTTCATTTCAAGCCGTAAGCTGACTGCCGGGGATTTGCTTAAACACGCACGTTTGGAATGGGGATTGGAGGCCATGCACTGGTTGCTTGATGTTCATTTTGCGGAAGACAAAACTCGCGTTTGGGACATGAATGTGCAAAAGCTCCTCAACATCATGCGAAAAATCGCATTGAATCTTGCGAAAAGCTACAAAGCCAAAACCCAAAGCCGCAATTCTATGTCCGGTATCTTGAAACGCAATCTCTTCGATGTTCTCAATCTTAAAGCGTTCTTGGAAAATCTCTCCTAAAATTAGAATGACGTGAGAGTGGGATGTTCGGTTGGCTTGACATTTTTGGAGCCAGGGTGTATAATAGAGGTATAGGGTAAGCGAGGTATGCACATGGACAAAGAAAAACAGAATTTTCCTAACGATATAGACGATGGCAGCCCATTGCCGCCATTGGCCGACCCGACACTCGGGTATATTTTCCGTTCCGCAAAAGCCGGCGGCTTGGCAATGCACGGTCTGGCCAACGATATTCTGCAAGACAGCGGCGACGAACCGATCAACACCATCGTTGATATGAAAACACAAGAGTTCCAACCCAGAGGCGCAGGCTGTGGGTTTCGCTTAGACATATTGGCTCGAACCGCTGCCGATGAAGTCGTGCTGCTGGAAGTACAGCTCTCCAAACAGCTTTCGATTAACACACGGTCTCTGGTCTACGCAATGGATCCCCTGACCCGCAACATCCAACGAGGCGATGAATGGGCGATGATAGCAGGGAAAATGCCCCGGGTAATCTCAGTGAACATCCTAAACTTTGACCAACGGAAAAACGGAAAGAATTTTCACCAAGTGATAGAAACGGTTTACAGAGAGTCACCCTATGAAATCGCTGAAAAGCACCATCAAACGCATAATCTTGAACTACCAAAATTCCGCAGAATCACACCGGATTTCACCAAACCGCTTCATTGTTGGATGACAGCTATTGTCCGTGCTCAGGATGAAAATAAAACTTTACGGGAGGTTGTTGACATGACACCGGAATTGCAAAGATTTGAACAAAGTAACCCACCATTCGGGCAGTTTCTAAACGGCTACGAATTCGCCAACGCCGACCAAGAGACACGGCATAACTTTATTCTTTGGAATAAAGAGGAAATGCTGCAAGCACATGAGAGGACTTTGCAGATTGAGGAGAGTAGGGCTGAGGGTGAAACTATAAGAGCATTTGCTATTGCAAAAAAAATGTTGCGACGCAACAGACCGATAGAAGAAATCATTGAAGATACCGGTCTAACCCCTGCCGACATAGAGTCCTTACGCTAAAAAAAGAAACCGAGGGCGGAGCTTTACGCTGTGTTTTAAATGTCTAATGGGACAGGGCTGGGTCACAGGGACATTGAGACTACACTTGGGACGTACAGCCATGTTCTTCCCGAAGTCTTTGACGGCGTAGCCAATATCGTAGGGGAACTCCACGGCGGCATGATTGCAGGTACACAAAGAGCGGGTCTAACCTAGAGTCGTAAGGGATACAGAAATATTTGAGACCAATTAGCTGGTCTGGTCTCAGTTTGGTCTCAAATGACCCGGTATAACGGGGTGTTAAGGGGTACGAACCGAGAAGTTGACCCTCTGGCACGAGCCACTTAATAACAGCAAAAAGCCCCGAAAACTCTAGTGTTTTCAAGGCTTTCTGTCTGGTCCGAGTGACAGGAATTGAACCTGCGGCCTCTTGAACCCCATTCAAGCGCGCTACCAAGCTGCGCCACACCCGGGACTCCTGTCGGAAGTGTAACACAATGATTTGGCTCTTGTCAACCCCCATTAAACTTAAACCTGGCATAGTGATTAAAATATTTTAATACCCCCCAATGGTACTTTTGCAGTTGGATCGCTTATGTTAAATTAATTGGTGTTTGTACTAGGGTTTGCAAGGGATGCTGCACCGGTAAGCAGTACAAGTATATTACAATTGCCCCAGCTGCCGCTTAGCGGAATTTTAAGGAGGCTATTGCTATGAAAAAAACTATATCGCTTATTCTAACGCTCGCGATTCTATCTGCATTCCCGGCCACCCCCCCGTGCCAAATATTGTCTGCCGAGGTGCCGGATTCATTGGGCGAAATCAAAAACCCGCTGCCGGCTGACTCTACCCATGTTAATGGCGGAACCCACGAGAGTTCCTTCAGCTATGTTTATTTTGGGCATTATCCTCAATCGCGGGTGTTAGGTGCCGCCCTCACGTCAAATATTATATACGCTTATTACGACAGCAATGGGAATGCAGTGGTAGATGGGGTGAAATACAGAAGGTTGCATAAAGACATGGCTAGTGAGATACCAAACTCTGATGGTTACTTCGACTGGAAGGAACTCACCTATCTCTATTTTAGGTATGAGCCTATCAGGTGGAGAGTGCTGGAAATAGAAAACGGCAAGGCATTCCTAGCGGCAGAAAATGTGCTGGACACTCAAAAATTCCGGGCAGTAGGAGGCACCTCTGAAAAATGGGAAACCAGCACTGTGCGTGCATGGCTGAACGGCACCGGCAGCTACTCTGCTGATTCTAAAAATTTTCTCACCGCGGCGTTTAATACGAACCAGGCACAGTATATTCAAGAAACATATTTAGAAAACAAAAACTACCCCGCATCTAAGGTATCAAGCGGAGAGGACACGCAAGACGAGATTTTCCTGCTGTCATACAGTGACTTAGAGACTGAAAAATACGGTCACTGCTTAAATCAGACAACCGGCACCTGTGTGCAGCACAGAAGGGTTGGATCAGATTACGCCTGGGCTATGGGCGGGCAAAAGGATCCTCTTGTTGGCAGAAGTGCTTACAAGGATATGATAGGCTATCTGACCAGAACAGCAGGCGAGCTTTATGGAAATGTAACCGGTGTAAGCTTTATGGGTAAGGTTGGTGGAGCTGTCCGTGTTCCCACAGGGGAAGGGATAGTTCCCGCTATGGTGGTATCCTGCAATGAGGAAACGCTTCACAAAGTATCCTTTAATACCTCAGGAGGAAGTAATATTGCAAGCCAGTATTACATTGGCAGCAGCCAGGCTATAAGACCTGCTGTTCCTGTGAAAAAAGGTTTTGATTTTGCCGGTTGGTATGCGGATCCGAATTATACAAAAGTATATAATTTTGCTTCTGCTGTTTCATCCGACACAATTGTTTACGCCAGATGGAGCCTGCCGCAGCAAAACTCATCAGACACCTCCAAGACCACAACCCAGAAGCCGGACACGGCGGCAAAGGCGGTAAAGCCCAAGGTCACCAGCCCTAAGAAAACCAAAATCAGTGTAAAGAGAAAGAAAAAGCTAACGCTGAAAATCAAGGTCAAAAACATGGGCAAGGGCGGCAAGCTTACATATCAGTGGCAGGCAAGCAAAAAACAAAAAAGCGGCTTTAAAAATATCAAAGGCAAGGCAAAGAAGACTTCTTACAAGCCTTCCACAAAGAAAAAAGGCAGAATATTTTACCGCTGCCGGGTTACCCACACCGTGGGCAAAAGCAGTAAAAACAGAGTTTCTAAGGTGTTCAGGGTAACAGTGAAATAAAAAAAAGAAAATTTCCCCTCAAGAGTCACCCCTTTCAATACGATATAATATTTAGATAAGTCGAAAGGAGATGGTTGACATGAGAATATCTTCACAGACGATGCCACCGGCGGATACGCCAGCGGCACGCAAAGCAGCAGGCAAAGAGAAGATACCCCAGGCGGATATATTATCTCAGCAGGAGGATATATTAGAATTTTCCAAAAGAATCCTTTCCCGGACGGACGAGGATAAGGGTATGTTTTATTCAAGGCCTGAGGCCGCGCCACACAACACCTCCTCCGGCAGCAAGGTGCCGGATAAGTCGGGGGCATTAACGCGCCGGCTGGTTTCCGCCAAATATCAGGGCGAGATCCGGGCAATACTCTCCGAGGCGTTTGAAAATTTATCCGATCTGATTACGGCGGCTATGTCGGACGACCCGGCTCAGTCACGGGCGGCTCTGGCTGCCATCAGGCGGATTAACAAGCTAATTTCACGCTCCCAAAGAAAAATCTCCGACCTCAATCAAGAGGATATGACCAGCCAAAGGCAGAAAAACGCCGAAAAAAAAGAGCTTGAACAGCTGGCAAAGGAAATAGAGGCTGAATTGAAGCGTAAAATTATAGAGCGCAAACGCCGCGAAAAAATGTACCTAAAGGATGCAAAGGACTCCAAGGAGGAGCCTCTGGGACCTATAACCAGGCTTAGCAGAGCCGAAATAGAGGCTCAGGTGCAGGCACTTGCCTTGGCCAAAGCGCAGCTCCAGATGATGCCCTCCTCGCTCTCCGCTGGTCCGCCTGTCACGGACACCCCAGCGTCAGCATCCGCGGCCCCAGGCTCCGCCGGGGCAGGAGAAGCAGGCGATGGAGGGCTTGAGGCAGAGGGCTGAAGCTTATGGCACCCTTATCGTTATATTCCCTGCTCTGTCGGTACGGTAAACGGCAGTGTCCGATTCAGAGAGGCGGGCTAACACTTCGTTTTCAGGAAAACCATATATGTTGTTTTCCCCGCATGAGATTACTGCCGCCTTGGGCGAAAGTGCATTGAGCAGCTCTTGCGAGGCTGAATGCTTAGAGCCGTGATGCCCTGCCACCATAACCCCTCCGGAGGGCAAATCAAAACACCGCAAAAGCCAGCGTTCGGTTGGCTGGGAAACATCGCCTGTTACTAAAAAAGAGAAATTCCCCAAGGATACTTGGCACACTAGGCCCGCCTCGTTTCCGTCTGATTTATCCCAACTCGCTGCAATCAGCCGAATTTGCGCTTCCCCAAGGCTGTAAATGTGTTCCTGATCTAAAGTCTCAGCCTTAAAAGCATCAGGCATATCGTCCCGGCGTGGCCCGAGTATCCTGCCTGCGTTATGGTTTAATAAAAATGATGGCACTCCCTCGACATGATCCCTGTCATAATGAGTCAGAATCAGAAGCTCTGTGTCACTAACATTTCTGCTTTTGAGAAATCTGGACAGCCGGCTTCCTGAGGCAGCCCCGCCAACCCCTCCGCAGTCGATTACGGCAGTTTTTCCAACGGAACGCAAAACGATACACTGCCCCTGCCCTACATCCAAAACTGTTATCTCCAGCCGGAACCGGGCATCATCAAGCACGGTAAACACCACGCACAGGGCCAATCCGCAAATTGCGGCACACACCTGCTGCTTCCATTGGCGGGTAATAAGAAAAACTAAAAACAGCCCATAGACAAAAATCAGCCATGCGATCAAAAATATCTGTGATGTGAAAATTACCGAATACGGTACCTTGGCAAACAAGGCAATGCCTTCCCGGAACAAAAAGCACGCGCCGCCTGTGATTTGGCCTAAGAAATAGCCTGCCGGAAAAAATACAAAGGAAACGGCGACAGAGAGCACTCCGAAAATAAAAATTATTCCAATCAACCAGAGCAAGCACAAGTTGGCAATTGGCGACACCAGAGATACCCCATCGAACCAATATGCCGCTACTGGGGTTGAAAAAACGAGGGCGGCACAGGATGAGGCTAATGCAGATGTCCAAAAATTGTGGATTTTTCGTAAAAATTTATGCGTTTCCCGGGAAGGGCATACCCTTCGCATCAGAGCCTTATGCCAGCGGGAGGCGAAGCATAAAAGACCCAATGTTGCAGTAAAGGAAAGCTGCAATGCCGGCTCAAACAGCATATAGGGGTTTTTGCAGCAGAGAATTGCGAAGGCCAAAAACAGTGCCATGAACGAGCTGTATTCTCGCCCCAGCAGAACCCCGCCGAGAAATACTCCCTGCATAATCCCGGCGCGTATGGCGGAGGGGGTAAACCCGGTTACAGCTATGTATATGAAAATAATAGGCAATACCAGGAACACAGTATATTTCCGGCGGGGACCTAAAATCAGAGTAAGAAAGCCCGCCAGGCCTGAAATATGCAGGCCTGACACAGCGGCAACATGGCTCATTCCACTACCAAAAAGATTTTCTGTTACTTCAGACGAGAGTCCCGATTTGTCCCCGGTTAGAATCCCCGCTAAAAGTGTTGCTGAGTCCTCTTGGAAGAGAAGATGTATCCGGTCCTTGATTTTCCTTGACAGCCTGACTGCCCAGTAGCGGCTGTCGGGGTTTTTCTCTGTTTTTATCTCACCCTTTGCCGTAGCCTTAAAAAGCTGAGTACTCCTTTTGAGCGGCTTTACCGAAAATGCCCCAGTTATGTAATCACCAGGTTCAACGATAAGCTCCTCCCTGAAATACATAACCCCTGCTGCACCGTTTAAGCTGACTGGAATCTGAAAACCGTATGCCCCTGAGGCAACATATCCGGCAGCTTGCAGACGTAGCTCAATTTCATCGCCGTCTTGGGTGAGATAGGATGCAACCCTCCCGGGCATGGCATGATAACGCCACACCGAGAGGCCTGCCGCAAACGCAAGCAACAGTATGAATATGATGTTCGGCAGATTAACCCAGCGCGGCATTCAGCTTATGTCCTCCGAGAATGTGAAAATGCAGATGCTCCACAGTCTGCCCGGCATGCTGCCCGGCATTGGTAACTACTCTGAACTGCTCCAATCCGTGTTTCTTCGCCAAGACAGGGATTTTAGTCCAAATATGACCCATGAGCGCGTAGTGACCTTCGCGAATGGCGGCGGCACTGGGAATATGCTCTCTGGGTACAACTAAAATATGAACTGGAGCGGCAGGGTTTATGTCGTTAAACGCAACTATGCTGCTGTCCTCATAAAGCTTTTGGGAGGGCACAAGCCCTTGGGCGATCTTGCAGAATATACAATCCATGACATGTTCTCCTTACGGCCTATCACTAGACAGGTTTTTCATCTCTTGCTCAATGTCCTTCATCAATTCGCTTGCACTAACATCCAAGGCCAGGCTAATTCTATAAAGAGTTTCAAGTGTCGGCTTCCGCCCTCCTCGTTCTATCGAACTCAGATGCGTCCTGCATATATTAGCCAACCCACTTAACACCTCTTGCGACAACCCTTTAGCCTTACGGTAATGCTGAATTACTTTGCCTACAATTTTCGCATCTAACATAACCCCCATCCCCTTTCATGTCATTATAATAGGTAAAAGGAGAATTTTTGAATGCATATGTTGACAATTATGGCAGTAAGCTCTGTAGATAGAGGTTGTTTTGCTTAATTAATTCCACAGAACCACTCCCCATATAGTGCATACCGCAACTGAAATTACAATAACCCCTTTTTTATAAAGCCGGAGAGGCAATAGCCCCATACAGGAGAGCAGGATCAAATAAGGCATGAAGTCCATAGAGTACCGCATTCCGAACTGAGCGGCACCGTTCGCCCAGAAAAGCATGAAGGGTACAGCTATTGCAGTAGCTGAGGCTAACAACAGCCAAGCAACGATCTTTTGTTCAGCGGATTTTTTCCACCATGCCGAAGCTGCAAAGTACAAGGCAGGGGAAACAAAGGTTAAAGCTGTCCCCCATATTTCAAAAACCAAAAATGGGAAATCGGATTGGACCTTAGGCGGCACCAAGAACAAATATTTTAAGCTTTCCGGTATATGCTTTATATGAAAACCCTTGCCGTGCAGAGAGATAAGCTCCTTTAGGTAATCTAAGTGGGATTCAGGAGGCTGAGCCTGCAGCTCATCGTATAGGTGACGTAAGCTGTCCTTAAAAAACACCAAGGTATAGCTCTGGTCGGTTATAGTGCCGTACCGCGCACAATTATACAGCATATACAACGCCCCGAAAATCGACATGCCAGCCACAAAACAGGATATGCTTTGCCACAGCCTTTCCTTTTTACGAATAAATATGTAGCCCAAATAGAATATTACCCCTAATAATGCCGACATCCTGCAGGTTACTGCCAACCCGAAGAACAACCCGCTCAGAAATAAATTCAAAAATTGGTTTTTAGCCGATGGCACAGTAAGGAAATAAATCGCAAAAAACACAAAGAACAGCATGGATATATGCCCGAGCGACCAAGAGGTAACCAGGGATGTTAGGTGAAAGTTGACCGTGCCGAACATAAGAAATGACGTAAACCAAAGGCGTTCTTTTATGTCCCCTATCTTTAAATTTTTTAAAATCAGATAGAATAGCACGGCATTTGAGGCACCAAGTAATAATCCTAAGTAAAGGGTGTTGAAGCCGTCAATCCCCCATATTATAATAAATGGGAGATGAAGCAGTGCCGGCCCCGGGCCGAAATGTACAAATTGCCGTCCGCCAAATTCTGTTGATTCCAAATAAGATGGCAGGCTGACATCCAATCGCCCGCTAAGCATACTGTCAGCTAAATAGGAAAAATTGTTGTAAAACACAAAATCCGGGTGATTTGAAAAAGAGAAAAAAACAATAAAGGCACTGATGAAGATGCAAATTTCAACGGTGTATTTCTTTTGAAAAAATAAGGTGATTCCATTTAATTTTCCCTGCACTAAAATCCTCCTCCCTGCCGCGCTGTGTTCACCATACCTCCTACACATAGTGCGATAAAGTCTAGCATAAAAAATCGCGGCTGTCAATTGTGCTGAAAAATTTTATAGATTGTCCTTGCTAAAATATGTATAAGCACCTTTTTCTTGGGTCATACTATTCCTCGGAGGTGCTTTAATTATGAACAATAAAAAGCAAGGCGGACCACAAGGATTCTTGAACTTTATGGCAGGCAAAGGATTTTACGCGGTACTTTTTCTCTGTTTGGCGGCAATAGGTGCATCGGGATATATGCTCTTTTTCCGCGGGGAGAATCCCTCAGGCACTGACGGTCTTACACTAAGCAATATACCTACCCCTTCCCCGGCATCTGCTTTCGGGCAACCCTCATTGGCACCAGCAAAGCCAACACCGGCAGATGAGGCTGCCTCACGGCAACTCGAAACACCCGCGCCGCAGGCACTCTCTGGGCCGGAGGACATCATCGTTGATGAGCAAGATCCAGGTCCCGACATGGGTGTTGCCGCGCCGGCAGAAATCCCTGACTCTAAGCCCAAGGCATCACCCAAGCCAAAAGCAACCCCAGTGCCACAAAAAAAGGAAAACCCCCAGGCAGGATTTTTCTGGCCGGTGATGGGTGCAATAAGCCGGGAGTACACCGGCACCAAAATGGTATTTAACTCAAATATGCAGGATTTTCGGACGCATTCAGGGATTGACATTGAGGCCGTGCCTGACACAAATGTTTTAGCTTCCGCCCCAGGCAACGTTACCGAGGTTTTGCAAGACAGGCAATATGGCACCATGGTTGTCATTGACCATCATAACGGCTATGTCACCCGGTACGGCAATCTCCAGCATCCCGCCAATGCAGCTGAAGGTCAGTGGGTCAATCCAGGCGATGTCATCGGGGCAATAGGGGAAACCTCTCTGCTTAACACTTCGGGTAGCGGTCATCTTCATTTTGAAATTATAAAAAACGGCAAGCAGAAAAACCCGGTCAAGCTTCTCCCTAAGAGCTAACATTCAGGCTTAAAATAAAAGACCGCACTCACGAACGATGTGAGTGCGGTCTTTTCACTTCTGCAGAATTATTGGCTTTTCAGGAACGATACACAGGCACCACAGACGTTTTTGTCCATGTGATCTATCATGTTCCCGGAATTCCCGCAGAAAGTACAAGCCGGTTCATATTTTTGCAAAACAACTCTGCCGTCTTCCACAAAAATCTCCAGCGAATCCCTCTCGCTGATGCCGAGAGTTCTACGTAATTCGATGGGAAGAACAATGCGACCAAGCTCGTCAATTCTCCTTGTAATTCCAGTAGCTTTCATCAGTTTAACCTCCTTACACTTCAATTTGCCGTGCAGAGAACTGTCTTCCCTTCACAACATCCTACAAATTGTAACATCATTTTTCGAGCTTGTCAACCCTTATTTTGAAAAAATTTCGGTTTTTTCGTCAAGGACTTCTAGCATTGCCATTTCAGCGGCATCCCCTCTGCGAGGACCTAATAAAGTCATACGAGTATAACCGCCGCTACGCTCTGCAAAAGCAGGGGCGATCTCCCCAAAAAGCTTTTTCACCACATCTTCCTTGGTTATAAATCTCATTGCCTGACGCCGTGCGGCAACTGTACCTTTTTTTCCTAAGGTAATCATCTTTTCCGCTAAAATAGCCGTTTCCTGCGCCCGCGTTGCTGTTGTGGTTATCTTACCCTTTTCTAATACGGCAGTAACCAAGCCCCTCAGCATAGACAGCCTATGCGCGGTGGGGCGGCCCAATTTTCTTGCTCCCGGCATTATTTTTACCTCCTACAAATCTTTATTCAAGACGAAGTCCGAGCTCCATGGTTTTTAATTTCAACATAACCTCCTCCAAGCTCTTGCGGCCCAAGTTGCGGACCTTCATCATATCATTCTCCGTACGGCTCAATAAATCATCGACCGTATTGATTCCAGCACGCTTCAGACAGTTGAAGCTACGCACCGACAAATCCATTTCCTCAATAGACATTTCCAAAATCCTCTCGCGCGGATCCACGTACTTGGAAACTACTGTATCCTGACTGCTTATTTCGGCATTTAAAACGGTAAAATCCTTCAATAAATCAGTCAAAATCTTAGCACCAAGAGAAACCGCATCCTTCGCCGAGAGGGTTTTATCCGTCCAAACCTCCAATGTCAATTTGTCAAGATCTGTCACATTTCCAACGCGAGTATTTTCCACTGAAAAATTGACCTTCAGCACCGGCGTATAAATACTGTCCACCGGAATCAGCCCGATTATGGTCTGTGAGGGTTTATTTTGCTCAGAGCCTACATATCCGCGGCCATGGTTCATGGTCATCTCCATGCTAAGACGAGCATCCTCTGCAAGTGTGGCAATGTGCAAATCGGGATTTAATATTTCAACATCACTGTCGCCCTTGATATCTCCCGCAGTGACCTGGCAGGGACCATGTGCTTCGATGAAAACTGTTTTGGATTCTCTTCCGTGCATACGAGCGACTATGCCCTTTATGTTGAGGACAATCTCCGCAACGTCCTCTTTAACTCCTGGAATTGCGGAATATTCATGCTGAACTCCTGCAAATTTTACCGCAGTAACTGCCGTTCCCGGCAAGCTTGACAGAAGAATACGCCGCAAAGCATTCCCCAAGGTAGTTCCGTAACCACACTCCAGCGGTTCAACAACAAACTTACCGTAAGATTCATAATCACCGTCAACCACACATTCGATGCGAGGTTTTTCCATTTCTATCATGAAAACACTCCTTTTTTATAGTCTGAAAACAGCTGGTTCCAGTGTGAGGACTACTATTTGGAGTACAGCTCGACAATCATTTGCTCTTCAATCGGGAAATCAACATCCTCCCTAGTCGGAAGGGCAGTGATGGAAGCCTGGTGCTTATCACGGTCCGGCGAAATCCAATTGGGAACCGGATGAGAGGCATTCGCTTCAAATAGGAACTTAAACTTCTCAAGCGTCCGACTTTTCTGCCTGACAGCGACTACCATGCCCGGTTTGACCAAAAACGACGGTACGGTAACTCTGCGACCGTCTACCATGAAGTGTCCGTGACTTACAAGCTGGCGTGCCTCGGGCCGACTCATAGCATAACCCATCCGGTAAACCACATTGTCCAGTCTACGCTCAAGAAGGGATAGCAGATTAACGCCTGTCTGCCCACCCATGGCTGTTGCCATATTAAAGTATTTGCGGAACTGACCCTCCAAAACCCCATAATATCGGCGGGCTTTCTGCTTTTCACGCAACTGTATTCCGTATTCGCTAGGTTTTTTCCTCCCCTGACCATGCTGTCCGGGCGGATAGGGGCGGCGCGATACGCAGCACTTTTCGGAATAGCACTTATCGCCCTTCAAAAAGAGCTTTTGATTTTCACGGCGGCACTGACGGCACACCGAATCGGTATATCTTGCCATAAATTTCCCTCCTATTTTGCGTTATACGCAAATCATTCTGTATCTGCGGTGAGCCATAACATTACAGCCACACCCTCTGTCAATCCTATTTTGTGTGCAATCACACTAATTTTCCCAGCATTTAGAATTACTGCGGATTACACTCTCCGTCTCTTGGGCGGACGGCAACCATTGTGCGGAATCGGTGTTACATCCTTAATCATGGTCACGTCCAAGCCGACTGTCTGCAAAGCCCGAATGGCAGCCTCCCTCCCCGAGCCGGGACCCTTGACAAAAACCTCTACTGTTTTAAGTCCATGCTCCATGGCGGCTTTGGCGGCGGTTTCTGCGGCAGTCTGCGCCGCATAAGGCGTTGACTTCCGGCTTCCGCGGAACCCCAGACCTCCGGATGAAGCCCAGGAAATTGCATTTCCTTTAACATCGGTGATTGTTATCATGGTGTTGTTGAAAGAAGAGCGGATATGCACTTCACCGCGCTCTATGTTTTTCTTCTCGCGGCGGCGATTCCTCACCCCACGTTTTGCTTTCGGTTGAGCCATTGCTTATCCCCCCTTACTTTTTCTTATTGGCAATAGTCCTCTTAGGACCCTTGCGTGTCCGCGCATTGGTCTTGGAACGCTGACCGCGTACCGGTAATCCGCGTCTGTGCCTTAGGCCTCTGTAGCTGCCGATTTCAATCAAACGCTTAATATCCATGGCAACATCCCGGCGCAAATCACCTTCTACCTTGAGGTCTTTCTCAATGATGCCACGCAACCGCGCAATCTCATCCTCGGTGAGCTTTTTTACTCGGATATCAGGGCTGATATCGGTTTGCGCCAAGATTCTCTTAGCAGTGGTAAGCCCAATCCCATAAATATAGGTCAGGCCAATCTCCACTCGTTTTTCATTCGGCAAATCTACGCCGGCAATACGAGCCATATAAGGCACCTCCAATAACAATGTACAATTGACAATGTACAATTGACAATTGTGTGTTCCGTTTACGGAAAAGCTTTGTTTTACCGATAATTGTCAACTGTCAATTATCCTCATCCTTGCTTCTGTTTATGCTTGGGGTTTATGCAAATGACCATCACTCTGCCGTGGCGCTTGATAATCTTGCATTTTTCACACATCGGTTTTACCGAGGGTCTAACTTTCATGACAGCACTCCCTTTTCTTGGCTCTTTTTATTTGCTTCTCCAAACAATTCTACCGCGGGTCAGGTCATAGGGTGACATATGCACGGTGACCTTATCCCCCTCAAGTATGCGGATAAAATTCATCCGCAATTTGCCTGAAAGATGCGCCTTAATTTCATGCCCTCCGCTGATTTCAACGGTAAATTCGGCATTAGGCAAAGTTTTTCTTACGATACCTTCAACCTCAATTGAGTCGTCCTTAGCCATGAATTTCCTCCTTTGCCTCAGCCTGTTTTCGGTTCTATTTCCTGTCTCATGGATGAAATAGTCTTACGAAGCTCTGAATTGGTAACTTTTTTCCCTGCTCGCAATTTTTCAGATACACCCACCTGAGGACAAGCTAACTGCCAAACATGTTTCTTGCGCTTGCGCTTGGGTTTCTCTATCCTTCTGGCCCGACCATCAGCAACGAAAATATCATTTCCGTCAGGACAATTGTCTACAATAAACATTATCCTGCCTTTGTCCCTTCCCTGACGAGAGATAATAATATCACCTATCTCCATATCATCCCTCCAAAAGGGTCAAGAACTCCGGGGCATCCTGGGTGACTAAAAGTGTGTGTTCATAATGCGAGCTTAACTGCCCATCTGTGGTAACAACAGTCCAGCCGTCACTGAGGATTTCAACATCCTCCGAACCCAAGTTAACCATAGGCTCTATCGCCAAGGTCATGCCGGGAATCAGTCTTGCTCCCCGGCTCCCATCCCAAAAATTGGGGATCTCGGGATCCTCATGCAACCTTTTTCCCACGCCGTGTCCGGTATACTGTTTAACTATCTCAAAGCCTTGGCGTTTAGAGTATCCTTCCAGTTCTTTGGAAATGTCTGAAACTCTGGCTCCGCGCCTTGCCTTATCTGCCGCCGCCCAAAAGCAATCCTCTGTAACCTCTATCAGACGCGCCGCTTGGTCTGAAATACATCCAACCGGAAACGTTGCCGCCGTGTCGCCCACATAACCATCTAAGGTGGCCCCTGCATCAATGCTCACAATGTCACCCTCCCGGAGCTTCCTGTTGCCCGGAATCCCATGGATAAGCTCCTCGTTAACCGATACGCAGCACCCTCCGGGAAATCCTCTGTAGTTCAAAAAAGTGGGTACGGCACCATGGTTCTCAATGACACGGCACACTGCCTTGCAAACCTGAGCGGTAGTCATTCCGGGTCTCACAGCCTCACCCCCGGCTCTGAGTGCCAGCGCGGCAACTCTGCCCGCCCTACGCATGCGTTCAATCTCACGAGGCGATTTTACCCTTATCATATACCGAGTGCCTGAAATACTCGTGAGGTTGTCTCACTGACATCATTGCACCCGCACACCTCGTACAGGATACCCATATCCTCATAAAATTTCAAAAGCGGCTCAGTTTGATCATGGTATGTCTTCAGCCGTTCCTGAACTGTTTCGGGGGCATCGTCCTTGCGGCGGATGAGCTCCCTGGCGCATTTATCGCACACACCCTCTTTACGCGGTTTTTTGCTTTCGATGTGGTATGTTGCTCCGCAATCCGGGCATACACGCCGCCCACTCATTCTCTCTTCTATTATGTGATCCTCAACATTGATGAAAAGAGCCTTGTCAACCGTTAAGCCTGCATCAATCAGTGCCTCGGCCTGATGAATGGTACGCGGGAAACCATCTAAGATATAGCCATTTTCGCAGTCCGGATTCCCTAAGCGCATACCTACAATCTCAATAACGACCTCATCAGGAACCAAGCCTCCCGACTCTATATAGCTCTCGGCTTTCAATCCGGCTTCAGTGCCTTCCTTCATAGCCGCCCGGAGCATATCCCCGGTAGAAACAACCGGTATCCCAATTTTAGCAGAAATCGCCACACCCTGTGTTCCTTTCCCCGATCCTGGGGCACCCAATAAAAGTATAGTCATAGAAAGTCACCCTCTATTCAAGAAAACCTTTGTAATGCCTCATAAGCATTTGGGACTCAATAGCTTTTACCGTTTCAAGTGCCACACCAACAACGATTAGGAGGCTGGTTCCTCCCAGTGCCAGACCCGGTACATTCATAAAGGCGTTCATGGCAATTGGCATTACAGCAATAATACCTAAAAATATGGCACCAAAAAGAGTAATCTTGTTCAGCGTTTTCCTCAGAAAGTCGCTAGTGGGCTTTCCCGGACGGAAGCCCGGCACAAATCCGCCGTTCTGACGCAGATTATTTGCAATTTCTATCGGGTTAAACTGAATGGCCTGATAGAAGTAGCTAAAGCCTACAATCAGCAGGAGGTAGACAATCCCATAGGCAAACGTATCATTTCCAAAAAATCGTTCAACCGGGTTTTTTTGGTCAGGATTCAGGCCGTAGACAAACGCGGAAATGGTGGCCGGAAACGATACAATTGATGATGCAAAGATTATCGGCATAACGCCAGACATATTGACCTTAAGCGGCAGATGGGTACTCTGCCCTCCGTACATCTTCCTGCCAATCATCCTCTTGGAATACTGGATGGGAATGCGCCGTTCAGCACTTGTGATATAGACAACAAAGGCCACCGCGGCGAGGGCAAACGCAACTACTCCGAAAAGAGTTAGCCAGGTCAGTGCACCTTCTAAGCCTTGGATTGCCGCATTTAGCATAGAAGGACCGCGGGAAACAATGGACGCGAACAGGATTATCGATATTCCGTTGCCCACTCCGTGCTCAGTGACTTGTTCACCCATCCACATAATAAAGGCAGATCCGGCGGTCAGAGTGACAACAATTATAAATCCGGTAAAAAAGCTTGTGTCTGACACAGCACCGAAGCTTCTCATCAGGGTATAGTTACCGTAACCTAGCAATGCCCCCAATGCAACCGTGAGATAGCGAGTAATCCCGGCGATTTTCTTTCTGCCCTCCTCACCGCCCTCTTTTTGCAGTCTTTCAAGGGCAGGTATGCCGACAGTCAACAGCTGCATGATAATTGATGCGTTGATGTACGGCTGGATGGACAAGGCAAAAATCGAACCGGTGGAAAACGCGCCGCCGCTCATCATGTCCAGCAGACCTAGCACTGAGCCTTCCAAAGCCCCTCTGAAGGATGCGGCAAACGTTTCTGTGTCAAGAAATGGGACAAATATGCCCGCACCAAACCGATAAATCACCAAAATAAACACTGTAAACATCATTTTTTTTCGCAAATCATCAATTCGCCAAGCATTGCGGAGAGTTTCAACAAATCCCATATCAATTCACCTCAGCCTTGCCGCCGGCCTGCTCAATCTTGAGCCTTGCCGATTCCGAAAAGCAGTCGGCCACGATGGTTAATGCGTTCTCTATGGTTCCGTTGCCAAGAACCTTTAGCCCCCTGCCGGCTTTGCCTGCCAGACCCTTTGCCTGGAGTTCCTTCAGCCCAACGGTGGAGCCTTTATCGAAGGAGTCGAAATCTGAGAGATTGACTGTTGTCCAATCAGGTTTGGCAAAACGAGCGTTATTGAACCCCCTCTTGGGCAAACGACGATGCAGTGGCATCTGGCCGCCCTCAAAACCGCGCTTTCGGCTATAACCGCTCCGGGACTTTTGACCCTTGTGCCCACGTCCCGAGGTTTTGCCGTTGCCGGAACCTATTCCCCGGCCAATCCGCCAGCCGCTCAGGCGAGAACCGGGAGCCGGAGACAATTCGTGCAGATTCATGTCATTAGCCCTCCCTACATCTGTTCTACTTTAATTAAAAATCCGATCTTGCGGATTTTTCCGCGAGTCTGGTCATTGTCAGGCTGTTCGGAAAACTGACCTATCCGCTTCAGCCCTAAGCTGTGGGCTGTTGCAATTTGCTTTTCCAAACGGCCATTAAGGCTTTTCACAAGCGTAACTTTAATTTTCTTTGTCTTTCCCATCAGGGAACCTCCTAACGCCAACCAACATAAACACTACCGACTGTCAGTTGTCAATTACTTTATAATCGCTTCAGCGGTTTTGCCCCTTACTCGTGCCACGTCAGCCAAGCTTTTAAGTGCTTTGAGACCCTCCATAGTGGCTTTGACAACGTTCTGCGGGTTATTAGAACGCAAACATTTAGTTCTCACGTCACGGACACCTGCCGCTTCCATAACCGCACGCACAGGTCCTCCGGCAATAACTCCGGTACCGGGGGCGGCAGGCTTAAGCAACACTCTCCCCGCACCATATACCCCAATAACCTCATGGGGTAAAGTGGTCCCGCGCAGATTAACGGAAATTACGTTCTTTTTGGCATCCTCTATTCCTTTACGGATAGCATCGGGAACCTCACTGGCTTTACCCAATCCGAACCCGACAGAACCATTGCCATCACCAACAACTACAAGCGCGGCGAATTTGAAAATACGACCGCCCTTTACGGTTTTGGCAACGCGGTTCAAGGAAACGACCTTCTCTTTCATGTCCTCGGTTCTTATATCTGTTTTTTTATTATCCATCGGCATAGGGTCATCTCCTTTCTCTAAAACTCAAGTCCGCTTTCACGCGCACCCTCGGCTAACTCTTTAACCCTCCCATGATACAGATAGCCGCCGCGATCAAACACGACCTTTTCAATTTTCTTCTTTTTCGCGTTCTGGGCAATCAGCTTGCCCACCTCACGAGCGGCTTCCTTATTGCCGCCAGGCTTCCCCTTGAACGATGCATCCAATGTTGATGCCGCGCAGAGGGTCACCCCCGCCTTGTCGTCAATTAACTGGGCGTAAATGTTACTGGAACTCCGGTAGACATTGAGCCTCGGACACTCCGGTGTTCCGCTGATCTTGGATCGTACCCTTCTGTGACGGCGTTTGCGCTGTGCGGCCGTATCCGGTCTATTTACCATCGGTGGTTCCCCCTCCTTTACTTTTTCTTGCCGCCGGTTTTACCTTCCTTACGGCGGATGACTTCACCAGCATACTTAATGCCCTTGCCTTTGTAGGGTTCAGGCGGACGCTTACCGCGAATCTCAGCGGCGGCCTGACCAACACGCTGTTTATCGCAACCAGAAACGGTAATCTTGTTTCCCTCAGCCGCAAAGACCAAGTCCTCCGGCGGATCAACAAATACCTGATGGGAATATCCAACATTCAAAACCAGCTGTTTCCCCTGCATCTGACAACGATAACCAACACCGCTTACCTCAAGTTGTTTGGAAAATCCTTGGGATACTCCCTCTATCATGTTGTTAAGCAACGTACGGCCCAGGCCATGCTGGGATCGGTATTTCCCGCTGTCATTTGACCTCTCGGCACTGATAACATCGCCCTCTCGGCTGAACGCTATACATTCCGGGAGCTGACCCTCCAACGTCCCCTTAGGACCCTTAACCTTAGCGTAGTTGCTCACATCAATGTCCACCTGTACACCTGACGGCACAGGAATAGGCTTCCTTCCGATTCTCGACATACTCCTGCCCCCCTTTACCAGACAAACGCCAGAACTTCGCCACCGACATTAGCGGCCTTAGCCTTCTTGTCGGTCATCAGTCCCTTAGGCGTTGAAATAATCGCAATACCTAAGCCACGCAAAACCTGAGGCAATTCACTGGCCCCGGCGTACATGCGCAGACCCGGCTTGCTCACCCGGCGCAACCCGGTGATAGCCTTTTCTTTTGCAGTCGGGTATTTGAGAGTGATGCGGATAATACCCTGCCCTTTTCCGGCGATAAACTGATAATTCTTGATATACCCTTCATTCATTAGAATGGAGGCTATCCCTTTTTTAACATTGGATGCCGGAATGTCTACCGTACTGTGCCGTGCCGCGTTGGCGTTGCGAATACGTGTGAGCATATCGGCAATGGGGTCTGTTATTTGCATAATCGCTACCTCCAAGTACAATTGATAATTTCAATTGCAAGATTTTTTTGAGGTACAAGAATGGCGGTCTTCGGAAGTGCCGAACCGTACCATCCGTTAACTCCTTCCGGCGTACCTACACCGGGAAAACAACAACCTACATCTCAGATAATTTTCAGCCAATATCACCAGGATGCCTTTCTTACACCCGGAATCTGACCCTTGTAAGCAAGCTCCCTAAAGCAGATGCGGCAGATACCGTAATTCCGCATATAGGCATGGGGACGCCCGCAAATTTTACAACGGTTATAGATCCGGGATGAAAATTTAGCCGGACGCTGTTGCTTGATAATCATAGACTTTTTAGCCATAATCACATTCCTTTCTCGTAGCTAGTTCCACAAGGCTTCATGCCTTTGCAAAAGGCACGCCTAGCATCCCCAATAATTCGCGAGCTTCCTCGTCCGTTCCGGCAGTAGTGCAGATGACAACATCCATGCCCCGGATTTTGTCAATCTTATCGTAATCAATCTCGGGAAAAATCAACTGCTCCTTCAGACCCACAGCATAATTACCCCTGCCGTCAAAAGCAGTTGGGCTGATCCCTCTGAAGTCGCGCACACGAGGCAGTGCCACATTTAACAGCCTGTCAAGAAACTCCCACATACGAGTCCCCCGCAGGGTGACCTTTACGCCTATCGGCATGCCTTCCCTAACCTTAAAGTTGGCAACAGATTTGCGTGCACGAGTTACTATTGCCTTCTGTCCGGTTATTAGGGATATGTCGTTGACAACGGCATCAAGTGCCTTAGCATTGTCCCGGGCATCACCGCAACCCACATTTACTACGATTTTTTCAAGCTTAGGTATCTGCATGGGGCTTTTGTATGAAAATTTCTTCATCAGCTCGGGCGCGACCTCTTTTTGGTATCTTTCCTTCATCCGCGGCATTGTCGAGCCTCCTCTACCATTTTTCTATATTTACGTTCCGGGCATCCCTAAAAACCGTGCTAACAATCACATCAAGCTAAAGGACAAGGCTTTCAGAAACTCTCCCACTAAATCGCCTCTCCACATTTCTTGCACATGCGGGTTTTTGTGCCATCCTTTGAAAGAGTATGAGCGGCACGTGTAGGCTTGCTGCATTTGGGGCAGATACGCATAACCTTAGAAGCGTATAGCGGGCAATCCTTCGTAATGATGCCTCCCTGGTCGGTACGCTTGCGAGGCTTTTGATGCCGCTTGGAAGCATTCACTCCTTCCACCAGGACTTTATTGTCCTTAGGGTAGGTTGCAATCACCTTGCCCTTTTTCCCTTTGTCCTTGCCGGAGATGACAACAACTGTATCATCCGCTCGTACAAATAAATTGTTCATGTCAAATCTCCTTTCTCAAATAACCTCAGGCGCAAGGGACAAAATCTTCATATAGTTCTTCTCTCGCAGCTCCCGGGCTACAGGCCCGAATATGCGAGTCCCCCGGGGATTCAAATCCTCTTTGATTAACACAGCCGCATTTTCATCAAAGCGCACATACGAGCCATCGGGACGGCGTACGGCGTGAACTGTGCGCACAATAACTGCACGAATAACATCTCCCTTGCTTACAGCACTCCCCGGTGCCGCTTTTCGCACAGAGGCGACAATAACATCTCCCACGCCGGCATACCTGCGGCCCGTTCCGCCCAAAACCCTGATGCACTTGAGCTCCTTGGCACCGGTATTATCGGCTACCTTGAGACGAGATTCCTGTTGTATCATTGGGCAGCCTCCTTATCTTGCTTTCTCGATGATTTCAACCAGCCGCCAACGTTTGTCCTTTGAAAGGGGACGGGTTTCCATCACCAAAACCTTGTCACCTGCACCGCACTCGTTTTTCTCGTCATGAGCCTTGAGCTTGTAGGTGCGTTTGACGACTTTCTTATACAGCGGATGGCTAGCTCGCGTTACAACAGCCACCACAGCGGTCTTGTCCATTTTATCAGATACTACTACCCCAATACGAGTTCTGCGGGAATTGCGCTTTTTGGAAGCCTCAGAGGTTTCCAGAACCTTTTGCTCTGTATTACTACTCATTGTCCGGCTACCTCCTTAAGCATATTTTCACGAATCAGGGTCTTTACTCTGGCAATATCCTTCTTAACCTCAGATATGCGAATGGGATTATCAAGCTGATTGATGGCATGCTGCAAGCGCAGATTGAACAAATCCTTTTTCAGGTCAACAAGCTTTTTTTCCAAATCTCCCGCAGATAATTTGCGGAACTCATTTGCTTTCATACGCTACCTCCGTCCTGGCGACCGGGTTCCTGCCCTCGTACAACAAACTTGCACTTAACCGGAAGCTTGTAACTGGCAAGGCGCATAGCCTCCCTCGCCATTTCCTCGGAGACACCGGAAATTTCAAACATTACCCTGCCCGGCTTAACCACAGCCACCCAATACTCCGGAGTACCTTTACCGGAACCCATCCGGGTCTCGGCAGGTTTAGTGGTGACCGGTTTGTGGGGGAATATTTTAATCCAAACCTGTCCACCCCTGCGGATGGAGCGAGTCATGGCTATACGTGCCGACTCAATCTGGTTTGAGGTAATCCAAGATGGTTCTGTTGCCATCAATCCATATTCGCCATAGGATAAGGTGTTTCCGCGAAGGGAACGCCCCCTCATGCGACCGCGGTGCTGACGGCGGTATTTAACTCTCTTAGGCAGTAACATGACCTTCAGCCTCCTTCCTGTCCTTCAGGCTTTGTCGCCCGGGGTACCGATCGGGAATCTCCACGCGGACCTCCGGCGTTGGGGTTAAATTCCCCTCTGGAGCCCCCTGGGCTGCGATGACCCCTGTCATCCCTTCTGGGGGGGAACCTGTCGTCCCTCCTCTGACCTCTGTCATCGCGCCGAGGCCCTCTGTCGCCACGGCGGTTGTCTCTTCCTCGCCGATCATCACGCTGGCGAGGGGCTTCAATGGTACGTGGTCCCATACGATTGCCAACGGTCAGAACTTCACCTTTGTATATCCATACCTTGACTCCTATACGCCCATAGGTCGTGTGGGCCTCGGCAAAGCCGTAATCAATATCGGCACGAAGGGTTTGCAGAGGTATCGTCCCCTCATGGTAATGCTCCGAGCGAGCAATTTCGGCCCCACCCAAGCGTCCTGATACTTCGGTCTTAATCCCTCTGGCACCGGCACGCATGGAACGCATCATGCTCTGTTTCATTGCACGCCGGAAGCTAATGCGCTTCTCAAGCTGCTGGGCAATATTTTCGGCGACCAACTGAGCGTTTGTGTCAGGATTTTTGACTTCAACAATATTAAGCAAAACGGTCGTCCCGGTTATTTTCTCAAGCTCCAGCCGCAACTTTTCGATATCCTGACCGCCCCTGCCTATAACCTGACCCGGCCTAGCACAGTGAAGAAACACACGCACTCGTGTATTGTCACGCTCAATCTCAATCCGGGGAATACCGGCTGAATAGAGCTTCTTTTTGAGCCATTCCCGGATTTTATAATCGTTGAGAATTAAGTCACCGACTTTGTTCTCCGGGGCATACCACCGGGAGTCCCATCCTTTAATGACACCAACGCGCAAGCCGTGAGGGTTAACTTTTTGTCCCATGGAATGGTATTCCTCCTTAATTAAACTTCTTCTTGATAGTCCCTGTTACGTTCGGCAACGGTGACAGTGATATGGGCGGTGCGTTTGAGTATCCGTGCCCCTCGCCCTCTTGCTCTGGCGTGGAAACGCTTAAGCGTGGGACCGGCTCCGACTAAAACATCACTGACATATAAGTCATCACGATCCATGCTAAAGTTGTTCTCAGCGTTGGCACAAGCCGAATCAAGCGTTTTCATCAAAAACTCGCTTGCTCTCTTGGGTGTGTGCAAAAGCAACGCACGCGCTCTTCTGGCATCCAACCCTCGGATAAGCCTGCCGACAACTAACACCTTCCTCGGGGAAATTCTAACGTGTTTCATATGCGCTGAAGCTTGCATAACGATTCCCTGTCCTTTCCTTACTTACCGGATGTTTTGCTGCCCGCGTGACCTCTGAATGTGCGAGTGGGAGCAAACTCCCCGAGCTTGTGTCCAACCATATCCTCTGTGATATATACCGGAACATGCTTGCGTCCATCATGTACGGCAAAGGTGTGGCCAACAAATTCAGGAAAAATGGTGGAGGCCCGGCTCCATGTCTTCAAAACCTTCTTTTCCCCCGACTTGTTAAGTTCTTCAGCACGTCTCAACAGCTCCGGAGCGGCAAACGGTCCTTTTTTAATACTTCTCGACATAATTTCATCCCCCTCCTAATTACCGCTCGTTCCGGCGTTTGACAATCAAGCTGTCTGTCCGGTGCTTTTTCTTGCGAGTTTTGTATCCCAGGGTCGGCTTTCCCCACGGAGTAACAGGCCCCGGACGACCAATCGGACTCTTGCCCTCACCGCCACCGTGCGGATGATCACAGGGATTCATAACGCTTCCGCGGACAGTCGGACGTATTCCCATATGACGCTTACGACCGGCCTTTCCGATCTGGATATTCTCATGGTCAATATTACCGACCTGTCCTATGCTCGCCTTGCAGTCCTTCCTTACCAGGCGAACCTCCCCCGAAGGAAGGCGGATTTGCGCCATTTGACCTTCCTTCGCCATAAGCTGAGCAGCGGTGCCGGCACCTCTGGCAATTTGCCCTCCCCTGCCGGGATACATCTCAATGTTGTGAATAAATGTGCCGAGCGGTATCTTTTCTATCGGCAGACAATTGCCCGGTTTTATGTCGGCGGCCTCGGAAGCCAGCACGATGTCGCCATCAGTCAAGCCGAGTGGAGCCAAAATATAGCGGAACTCACCATCTTCATATTCACAGAGGGCAATATTGGCACTGCGGTTGGGATCGTACTCAATGCCGACAACCTTGGCAGGCACATCAATCTTGTCCCTCTTAAAATCAATCAGCCGATACTTCTTCTTGCACCCGCCGCCCCGGTGACGTACAGTGATCCGTCCATGAGCATTGCGCCCTGCATTGCTGCTTTTCTTTGCAATCAAGGATTTCTCGGGAGTTTTTTTAGTGACCTCCGAAAAATCGCTGACGGTCATATGACGGCGAGAAGGCGTTGTGGGGCGATATTGTTTAATTCCCAATGATTACACCATCCCTTCAAAAAATTCAATGGATTTCGAATCCTGACGCAAGCGGATAACAGCCTTCTTTCGGGATGCACGGTAGCCCTGGTGGCGTCCCATTCGCTTTTTTTTACCTTTGACGTTCATTGTGTTTACGCTCTTAACCTTAACATCAAAGAGTTCCTCGACAGCTTTCTTAATCTCAATTTTATTGGCATTTTTATCCACTTCAAAGGAATATATCATGCCATCAATATTGTCCATAGAACGCTCGGTTATGACCGGGCGGAGGATAATGTCGTAATTCATCTTCATCGGGCAAGCACCTCCTCTATGGCAGGCAAAGCGTCTTTGTCAATAATCAGGTTGGCAGCACCAATTATATCATAAGCGTTCATCGCACCCGAAACCGCAGTCCTGACACCGGGAATATTGCGTGCCGAAAAAATGACATTCTCACGCGGCTCGGGGGTGACCACATAGGACTTGCCTTCAATGCCAAGCACACTTAAAAATTCGGCAAATGCACGAGTTTTAATTTCGCTTAAATCCAAGCTGTCTATTACATAAATTTTATTTTCTCCTGCTTTTGCGGAAAGGGCGGAACGCATTGCCAGGCGGCGGATTTTCTTGTTGACCTTAAAGCGGTAATCACGCGGCTTAGGGGCAAATACAACACCGCCGTGAATCCATATGGGGGAACGTGAGCTACCGTGCCTAGCACGACCGGTACCCTTTTGACGCCAGGGTTTTTTGCCGCCGCCAGCCACCTCGCTACGAGTGAGGGCAGATTGCGTTCCCTGCCGGCGCGCCGCCAAATGTGCACGGACAACAGTGTGCATAGATGGGGCGGAGGGAGTGATTCCGAAAACAGCATCATTCAGCTCGATTTCGCCCACCGACTCGCCCGACATATTGTAGACCTTCGCTTTTGGCATGAGGCTCATTCCTTTCCAGTAACAGGTATTTTAAGCTTTTTTTACAGAGGTTCGCACATACAGAAGACCATGTCTGGGACCGGGAACTGCCCCGCGCACCGCGATGATGCCTAAGTTTTCATCAACCTTAATAATCTCAAGATTCATTACGGTAACTTGCTCATTTCCGGTTTGACCCGGCAGCTTCTTTCCCGGAAAAACCCTGGATGGGTCAGAGGACGCCCCCATTGAACCCTGATGACGGTGAACCGGACCGCCGCCGTGGCTTGTTGCCGTACGGCTGAACCCATGCCGTTTGATGACTCCAGCAAAACCCTTGCCCTTAGATGTTCCGGTAATATCCACTCGTTCGCCCGGCTGGAAGACCTTGGCCTCAATCGTGTCACCCACCGAATAATCGCCGTCAAGGGAAAATTCATGTAAATTTTCCAGCATGGGAAGCTCACTTTTGGCAAGATGGCCTTTTTCACCTTTGGAAAGCCTGTGTTCTTTGGTTTCGCCATAGCCTAGCTGATAAACCGGGTACCCGTCCTTCTCTTGGGTTTTGACTTGGCAGACTCTGCAAGGACCCGCCCGGATAACGGTGACGGGGACAACTCTCCCGCCCTCGTCAAATAACTGAGTCATTCCGGCTTTTGTGCCGATGATACCTTTTTTCATGTATATCCTCCTTGTTATTGGTTGACACCCATGCCGCGGGACAACCGTGCCAACATGACATTTCTGAGGCAGACTTGCTTACAGCTTGATTTCAATTTCCACACCAGCGGGCAATTCTAAGCCCATCAGAGATTCAACTGTTTTGGCATCAGGCTTGATAATGTCAATCAAGCGCTTGTGTGTGCGGCGTTCAAACTGTTCTCTGCTGTCCTTATATTTGTGAACAGCCCGCAGGATTGTAATAATCTCCTTTTGAGTCGGCAACGGAATGGGGCCCGATACCCTCGCGCCGTTGCGGCGAGCAGTTTCAACAATCCGTTCTGAGCTCTGGTCGATGAGCTGGTGGTCATAGGCCTTCAAACGGATACGGATTTTTTCTTTTACAGCTGCTGGCATAGGAATTTCCTCCTTTTAGTTAGGGGCCGCGGATTAACTCGATTGCTTTTATATACCCTGCCGGGTGTGTCACGGCTCCCCTTAAATAAAGCCGGAACATTTCCGGCAAAAGCAACCAGAGAACACCCCCGGTCCGCCCGTTCCCCGGACATACTCCGCCGAAGTGACCAGCTACCCACACACAGTGTGATCACTGCAATCTACGGCATCATCGCAATGGGCAAAACGCCCGATACACAAACACGCCACGTCATCGTATAACATCTAAAACTGTTTGTCAAGTACTTTTTGAAAAAATTTTTAAAAAAGTTTCGCCCCCCGATTGAAACCCCAGCTGTCCCACTTAGCGAGGACTGCTGGTTGGCGCGTTATTCGTTGTTTTTTTATCCATGCGTCTCAAGTGCCGCCGCACCCTTTCTGAAAAATTTCAGGGGATTTCAGGGATGTTTTTTATGTTGACAAACGAGTTAGGCTATGCTAACCTATAGGCATTGACCATCTCCTATCCGCAAATCTTATTATATGGGGAGGGCGATACTATGCCTTTAACAATGGCCAAGGCGGGAGAGCAAAATTCCATAAAAAAAATAGGCGGAAGAGCCGAGGTAAGGCAGCACCTTGAAGCCTTGGGATTTGTCATCGGCACACCGATCACAATAGTTGCCGCAGTCGCAGGCAACGTGATCGTCAACATCAAGGAGTCCCGCGTTGCCATTAGCAGGGAAATGGCCGCCAAGATTATGGTATAGCTTGCTATCGGATAGGAGTTGATGTATATGCAAACACTAAAAACCGTAAGGCCGGGCGAAATCACCCATGTTGTGAAGGTACACGGCGACAGTGCGGTCAAGCGCAGAATTATGCAGATGGGTATCACAAAGGGTACAAAGATTTCTGTCCGCAAGGTGGCACCGTTAGGCGACCCGATAGAGATAACAGTAAGAGGCTGCGAGCTTGCCCTGAGGAAAGACGATGCCCAAATAATTGAGGTTGAGTAAGCAAACGGCGGAAAGCTGCGCGTTTCCTGTATTAGGCCTCCTTAGTTATCCCCTCACACTTTAATTTCTGAGGAAGCCTATTTTGTGACCCATCAAGTTAGTCTATTCTAACTAAAGAAGGAGAGGATGAGAATGGCTGTTAAAATCGCCCTGGCAGGGAATCCAAACAGCGGCAAAACAACGCTTTTTAACGCCCTGACAGGATCTAACCAGTCTGTGGGAAACTGGCCGGGTGTTACTGTTGAAAAAAAAGAGGGCAAGCTGAAGGGTCATAGGAATGTTACAGTCATAGACCTTCCCGGAATCTATTCCCTGTCACCCTACACCCTAGAGGAAATTGTTTCTAGGAATTTTTTGATTGACGAATACCCCGATGCCATTCTTAACATCATTGACGGCACAAATTTGGAGAGAAATCTCTTTTTAACAACCCAGCTCGCCGAGCTTGGTATCCCCATTGTTTTAGCCGTAAATATGATTGATTTAGTTCAAAAGAGCGGTGATGAAATTGATGCTTCACGACTGTCCGGAGAAATAGGCTGCCCTGTAGTCGCAATTTCCGCCCGTAAGGGCTTGGGTATTTCGGAGGCCGCGGAGGCGGCGGTTAATGCCGCACGCGGCACAAAAGCCCTGCCGCGTCACAGTTTTTCCGAGAGCGTAGAACACACCCTGGCGCATATAGAAAGGACCGCGTTACATAACCTTCCGCAGAAGCAGCGGCGTTTTTTCGCGATCAAGCTGCTTGAAGGGGATAGTAAAATTATTGAGAAATTAGAGCTTTCCTCCGGTCAGATTTCCCGCATAGAAGAGGCAGTTAATGACCTGGAGGCCAAGCTGGAGGACGATGGCGAGAGCATTGTCACCGCAGAGAGGTATGCATACATTGAATCAATAATTAAAGACTGTGTAAAAATCAAAAACAGAGGGAAAATATCTCTTTCAGATAAAATTGACAGGGTGGTTACAAACCGCTGGCTTGCGTTGCCAATATTCGCTGCTGTTATGTTTGCGGTCTACTTCATTTCGGTAACGGCCGCGGGCAATCTGGCGGCCGTGTGGGTGGAAGGCGTGTGGATTCCGGAGGCAATCCTTATGTTGGACGGCGCGCTTGAATCGGCAAACTGCGCCGGGTGGCTCCAAGGCTTGATTACAGACGGCATTGCCGCCGGCGTGGGATCGGTGCTCTCTTTTGTGCCTCAATTGCTGGTTTTGTTTTTTTTCCTGGCGTTTTTAGAGGCCTGCGGCTATATGGCTCGTATCGCGTTTATTATGGACAGGATTTTCCGCCGCTTCGGACTGTCAGGCAAATCATTTATACCTATCTTAATAGGGACCGGGTGTGCTGTCCCTGGCATTATGGCGTCCCGGACTATTGAATGCAGCTGCGACCGCAAAATGACAGTTATAACAACCCCATTTATACCCTGTGCCGCAAAGCTGCCTGTTATCGCCGTGATTGCGGGTGCATTATTCGGTGGAGCAGCCTGGGTGGCCCCCAGTGCTTACTTCACAGGCATGGCGGCAATTGTTTGTTCGGGACTGATTTTGAAAAAAACAAGGCTGTTTGCCGGGGATGCCTCGCCCTTTGTCATGGAGCTGCCGGCGTACCGGCTGCCGTTACCCGGCATTGTTCTGCGCAGTATGTGGGAACGCACCTGGTCCTTCATTAAAAAAGCGGGAACAGTTATCCTTCTGGCATCGGCGTTAATATGGCTTGCAGCCAGCTTTGGCTGGAACGGCGGCGGCTTCGGCATGTCTGATATGAACAACAGCCTCCTGGCGGGAATCGGCAGATTTGCCGCCCCGCTGTTCGCACCGTTGGGCTGGGGGGACTGGCAATCGGCTGTTGCGGCGTTTACCGGCTTAATCGCTAAGGAAAATATTGTGGGAACCTTCGGTATACTGTTTGGATTTGCCGGGGCCGACGAAGGCGGAAATAAATCATGGGGTATTTTGGCAAGCCACTTCACCGCGCTAGGCGGATATTCCTTCTTGATTTTCAATCTGCTTTGCGTCCCCTGCGTTGCCGCTGTCGGTGCCATCAGGCGTGAAATGAACAGTGCCAAATGGTTCTGGTTTGCCATTGGCTATCAATGTGCATTTGCCTACGCCGCGTCCCTCTGTGTTTACCAGCTTGGCATGCTCTTTTCAGGTAATTTCGGTGCCGGCACCGTTGCGGCAGTTATATTGCTCGGACTATTTCTTCGCCTGCTGACAAAAAAACCGGATTCCAGGGACAAGATTGCGCTTGACAAGGCACCAGGCAGGCTGTAAAATGAATGCAGCAGTAAGAATTCCCATGTGTGAGGCCTGCCATAGCGGGGCAATATGAAATAAAAATGGAAGGGGAGGACATGCATTATGCAAGTCAAAAAAACAGCAAGGCGCCTGGCTGCACTGGCAGCTGCCCTTGCTATAGCCGTTACAGCTGTGTCACCTGGTATCGCAATGAGCAAAAATGACGAGGACAACATCAAGATCGGGGACAGCGTCAAAAAGAAAGAGATTGAACAGGAGATTGAAAAAGCAGCCGCGCCAACGAATTTCAGGATCACCGGATACCAGCGCGAGGGCAATGGGAATGTAGGCTTCTATTTCGCCTTCAACGGCACCATCCCGCAAAGCGGGGAGCTTAGAATGCAGATTAGTGAAGCAAGAGACTTTGCAAATCCTCACCCTACTAATTATACAGCTGGAAATGAATTATACCGTTCCTATTCGAGCTATATCCCCGGAAGCGTTTATTATGCCAGGCTGCAGATATATGACCCAAACAAACCATCTGAAAACAATGCCCGATACAGCGAATACTCCAATGTAATCTCATTCACTGTACCTGCCATGGAGATGTCAGCACTGAGCGCAACAGTGAAGCAGAGGGAAATCCGGCTGTATTTTGGTGCTGAAAATGCCACGGGGTTCCAGATATGGCGCGTGGGCGGCCTGCAGAAAAATTACCAGAGACTTGCAAGCACAACGGAGGATACTTTTTTAGACACAGGGCTGAGAGCCAACACCAAATACACGTACCGGATCAGGCCGTATTATTTTAACACCAGAACAAAGAAAATTATCTACGGAGGATATACGCTCAAGGAATATGTGACCAACGGCAGCTCCCTGAATCTGAAGTATGATATTTCCGATGGGAAATACGTCACCCTCTCCTGGGAAAAGGTTAACGGTGCCAAGGAATATAAAATCTACAGAACCAACGCCTCCTCGGTATACGACACAGTGAAGAACGGTGAATACAACGGCTATACAAACTATGAGCTTATCAGCACAGTCAAAAATGCAAATACGCTGCAATTTACAGATAAAGCAGTCAGGCTGAATACCTCCTACACCTACAAGCTTGAGGCAATTACCTCCTATGTTAAAAACCAGGGAAATGTTTCTGAATCGGTAACCGCCAATACGGCATTTAGGAATATTATATTTATGAATAGCTTCCAAATGTCAAACGGTACTCAGTTTGTAAAATGGCACAGGGTGGCCGGGGTGCAGGGGTATATCATTGAAAAATTGAATGCGGTCGGTGAATGGGTTCAGTTCAGAAAATTAGGCAGCAACAGCTCCTCAGTTACACTTCCGGCTGCAAAGCTGGGTCAAACGGATTCTTACAGAATTGCGGCATATACAGATAACTCCCGCAGCTCACCTACTACTGTTCCTGTAATCAGCCGGCTTGGAGTTGTCCAGAGCGTGAGTGCCTCGCCATCCTCACAGGGGATCAGGGTGACCTGGAGTTCAGTGCCAGGTGCGCATTACTACAAGGTGTACCGGACGATAAGCAATACTATATACGACTACAATGCAGACGCCGGGTATTATATAAACACCGTTGGAACAGGCAGCAGTGTATACCAATATGCCAACGTAACAAAACAAGGTAACGGATATTACGATGTTCCGTGGCAGGACCGCACCGATCGGTTTACAACAACCTCGGTAAATGACAATTATTATCCCACTGGCCAGGATGATTATGTGGGGCCAAGGCCAGGGCAGACCTACTATTATTATGTTATGGCATATGCCCAGGACAATGAGGGAAATCAGCTTGCAAGGAGCTTAGGCTCCCGGCAGATTGCCGTTGCTGTATATTCTTCGGTGACTCGTCCAGGCACCCCGGGTCTGCGTACTGCCAAAGGCAAAACAGCGGGGCAGGCTGTTGTCAGCATCCCTTCTGCCGCGGGCAATGCCGCCGGATATAAGCTTTACCGTTCCCAAAGTCAAAACAGCGGCTGGGAGTTCCTTGCATCCATTGAACAGCGTTCCTTCACCGACACTGGGCTGGAGCCTGGCAAGTCATACTATTACAGGGCACGTTCTTACAGAGCCGGCGAATTAGGCGGCGATGTGGATTCAGCATATTCCGCAACGGTGAAATATACCGAGCCGAAGCAGAAGCTTGCCAATCCCTCAAAGTTAAAAGTCAAAGGGCGTAAGGTGACTTGGAAAAACGTTAAGAACAACAGCGGATATACTCTAAAAGTTACCCGCGGCAAAAAGACCGTGTATAAGCGCAAGCCAAAGAAGAACGCCAAGAGCTTAACTATACCGAAAAAAGCCCTCAAAAAGGGTTCAAAGCACACCGTCACCCTTACCGCAACGGGCAAGGGCGGGTATAAAAGTTCCAAGGCTTCAAAAAAGAAATTCAAGGCCTGACAGGCCATCTAAAAAAGTGCGCCCGCCGGAAAAGCTCCGGTGGGCGCACCTTTTTGCAGGGGCTGCGAAACGCTAATGCAGTACAAATAAAATCAGCAACGGAGGAACAGGCTGTGAACCCTTGCATAGGCATAATTATGTCCCAAAAGGTACACCTTTTGGGACTTTCTCAAGTTTAGCATGGTAGAGCCTATGTGTCAAGGGTTTTTCGACATTTTTCAAAAATATTTTCCAAGGTGTGATTTTGTTGCTGAAAATACTTAAAAACTTAGGTTTTGATAACTTTTCGCCACAACATAGACACCGTTCCAAAAGGTGTACCTTTTGGAACGGACTAAAAACTGTAACTAAATAATGAAAGAGGTTTTGCAGAATGACACGGACGGCTAAAAAGACTAGGAAAATTGGGGTGCTTGCCCTTGCTCTGGTGATGGTCTTAGGGCTGTTACCAGTAACAAATACATCTGCTGCAGGGGATGTTGCCTATCTTGGAAGCGACATCAAGGCGTACCAGAACGATGGCCCCAGCTATGAGCCCTACGTTAAGGAATATCCGACAGACGGCTCTTTTAAGTTGGCGGGACTGAGTTATTCCAGAGGACTAAGCCGCAGTATAGCTGCGACCGGAAAGGTGTATTATAACATTGACGGACAAGGGTACACGACCCTATCGGGCATATACGGCACCGTTGACGGTGCAACCCGCAACGGTGAAATTATGATATTCGGTGATAATGTAATTTTGGAGACTCTTGACTGTAGAGCGGGAACGCTTCCGGAACCTTTCAGCGTTAACATTACCGGGGTAAAGCTGATTAGAATTGAATTTCCTTGGGCTGGAACTGGGTCCCACAATGCTTTGGCAAATGTTGTTTTAACCGGAAAACCCGCTTCGACGCTAACCCTCAGCCCGACATCATGGTCACCGCCATCAGTGGCGGCAAATACCTCAATAACGGTAACGTCCAACATATCATGGACGGCATCCAGCAACGCGACAACGTGGCTGACGGTATCGCCGTCAAGCGGTTCCAATACCGGAAGCATTACTATCTCCGCCACAGCCAACACAGGCATCAGTTCAAGAACCGGAACCATCACGGTTACAGGCGGCGGGATTACCCGGACGGTTACAGTCACGCAGGCGGCACCGACAACGTATACCATCAGTTACAATGCCAACGGCGGGTCTGGTGCGCCGTCCGCCCAGACAAAAACACATAATGTTATGTTTTTGCTCAGCAATACCCAACCAACCAGAACAGGCTATACTTTTCTCGGCTGGTCTACCAACAGTGTAGCAACATATGCCGATTACGATTCTGGTGATGCCTATACCGTAAATGCCCCTGCGGTGCTGTACGCTGTATGGAAAGCAACTACAACCAGCCCAGCTACCATTACTGTGAAGTATGATGAAAACGGTGGCTATGGCAGATACTTTAGTCAAACTTTTACCGCTGGAATAGCCCAAAAATTAAAAGACAATGTCAATAAACGAACCGGTTGGAAATTCAAAGGTTGGGCCACAAGCAGAAAGGGAAAGAGAGTGTATACGGATGGACAGCGTGTAACTTTTACAGGGTCAAAAAGAACTATTATCCTGTATGCAGTTTGGACGCCAATCAAACCTTCCGCTCCCAAAGCAAAAAACTTTGATGTATGGGCAGGAAGAAGTCTCATGAAAAAAACGAAAAAGCAAATGACTGTAGAGGTCGATATGTCTTCCGTTAGCGGCTATGTCATCCGATACTCCATAAGTAAAAAGATGAAAAAAGCCAAGTCTATACGCCTAAAAAACAACGAATCGTTAGGACCGTATCAACAACGCACCATTAAAAAGTTGAAATCAGGGAAAAAATACTGGATTGATGTAGCGAAATTTAGGACTTCTTCGGATGGAAAAACTGTTACCAGCAAACGTAGCAAACCCAAAAGCGTAAGAATACTGTAGCAAAGACAACCGTAAAAAAGTACTCCCCAAACCCAAAAGCCTCAAGCGCACCCACAAAAAAGCCACGTGGGTAAACGTACCCAACAACAGCGGATACACACTGGTTATCATGCAGGACAAAAAGGCTATTAAAACAATTCAACTCAAAAAGGGCGAAAAGAGCTATGCATTTAACCAAAAGCTATTAAAAGAATTTAAGAAGGGTAAAAAATATTACGTTACACTTGTCGCCAAGGGAAAGGGGGAATACAGGAATTCAAAAGCAGTCAAAAGCAATAGCATCAAAATCAAATAGAAAAGTCTGTAAAATGACCTGCGAAAGCAGGCAATGGAGAAAAAATATGGGCGGTTTCCTCAATCTTAACCATGCCGTTGGTGGGGTGTTTGGAAATATGTGATGTTGCCACATCACAAAGCGTTCAATTCTTAATACGGCAATTGCGATTGTCATGTGAGAATTGAACGCCTATTTTTTAAGTTTTCATAAACAGAAATCTACGCGGGACTATTGACACCGGAGCGGACAAGTTGTATAATATTAGGCAGACAGAGGACTTGTATGATTGTATTTCACGTAACCTGCCTTGGCCGTACATGTTCCGCACACTGGACAAACCGCTGTTTAGGCATGTAGGAGTGACTGTATTTTGAAAAAGCTTGCCGGAATCTGTACAATCTCGCTGTTTGCCATGCTTGCGGGGTTTGTCCTGGCATTTTGGGTTCATGGCAGTATACCTCAGGAGCAGTTTGCGATATCAGCCGAACAGGAACAGCCGGTTAAGATCAAAGACCCTCCCGCCTCGTTAGAAGACAGGGGGAAAATCAATATCAACACCGCTGGGCTCGCGGAATTAGGTGACTTACCCGGCATAGGGCCGGCGTTGGCAGGGCGGATTATTTCTTGGCGTGAGGAAAACGGAAAATTCGGCAGCATAGATGATTTGCTTAGCGTCCACGGAA
Organism: Oscillospiraceae bacterium; assembly: GCA_009777475.1. Lineage (GTDB taxonomy): Bacteria > Bacillota > Clostridia > Oscillospirales > UBA929 > UBA929. The sequence continues at coordinate 34,891 of WRLU01000019.1, forward strand.
TCGGTGAAATGATTTTAGAAAAATTGCGTCCATACGCTAAAGTGTGACTGACAGCAGCGTGGCAGGAGGAATATTTTGAAAATATTAGTTGTAGACGATGAAAAAAGCATCGTCAAAGGGATCAAGTTCAATTTAGAACACGAAGGCTATGAGGTTGAAGCCGCCGGGGACGGTGCCGAAGCACTCGCCCTCATCAAGGAGTCGTCATTTGACCTGATTATAATGGATCTGATGATGCCGAATATGGACGGATTGGAAGCCTGCCGGCAAATCAGGGAATTTTCGGGTGTTCCCATTATCATGTTAACGGCACGGGGGGAGGACATTGATAAGCTCATAGGATTTGATTACGGCGCGGACGACTACATGACAAAACCGTTTAACATCATTGAGCTTAAAGCTCGTATCCGTGCCATTCTGCGACGGAGCGGGACAGCCTCTGGCAATGCTGGCTCACAAGATGAAATATCCATAGGCCGCATTACAATCAACACTGCTAAAAGGGATATTCGAGTAGATGGCCGTCCGGTGGACCTAACAGCAAAGGAATTTGACCTTGTTGTCCATTTTATGAGCAACCCAGGCCGTGTATATAGCAGGGAAAATTTGCTTAATCTTGTTTGGGGGTACGAATATCCCGGAGAAATGCGTGCTGTGGACGTACATGTACGGCGATTGCGCGAAAAACTGGAGGAAGATCCGGCACACCCCGAATTCATACTCACAAAATGGGGAGTAGGTTACTATTTCAAGGCTTAAGAATTTTATTGAGAAAATTAAATTACAGGCCTCCGGCTTCCGGCCCATCGGGTTGAAGCTTGGCAGGTTTCAGCTGAGGATTGCCCTCTCGTATACGGCGGTTATTTTGGCTGTGCTTGTACTCCTCAACACCTATCCGGTCTGGTTGCTTCAGCGTTCGGTATTTACCGGGAAGCACACATCACTTTCCGGGCAGGCAAGCTTTCTTGCCGGGGAACTGAGCTTAGACGGCATAAACCCCGAAAGAGTTGGGTGGATTATGGAGATTTTATATGAAAAAGTGCCGGAAGCCGACAGAGTAACCGTTTGCGCCGCCGATGGTCTTGTTGTTTATGACAGCGCGCCAATCTCCCGGCAGACAGGCCGATATTTTGTCAGCCAGGATGTTTTGGCGGCACTGAGCGGCCAGGATATTTTCCGGTCTGCCTTCCAAAACGAGGTATTTGTTTCACAAATGACCGTACCCATTATCGTCTATGGTAAAGTTACCGGGGTTTTGCATATCAGCCAGTATGACTCAGAGCAAGGGAAGATATTGCTTGATTTACATACAAACCTACTAATGGCATCATTCGTAATTTTTCTGATTGCTTTAATGCTGGGGCTTATGATTTCAGTTATGCTGACCCAGCGTTTTACCGAGTTTCTAAAAACCATCGGGATATTTTCAGCGGGCAATTATGATTACTCCATGCCGGTCAGGGGAAAGGGTGAAATGGCAGAAATGGCAGGTAAGCTCAATCATTTAGCCGAAATTTTGAAGCAAACTGAGTCCTCTCGCCAGCAATTTGTGGCTGATGCTTCCCATGAGCTGAAAACACCGCTGGCTTCAATGAAGCTGCTTGCCGACTCTATTTTGCAAACCCCCGACATGCCGCAAGAGCTTATCAGGGAGTTTATAAGCGACATAGGCGATGAAACCGACAGGCTCTCCCACATGACAGAAACACTCTTACGGCTTTCCAAAGCAGAGGCCCTCGGCAGGCAAAACACCGTTATAGAACTCGCTGTTGTTATCCGCCGTGCCGTGCGTATGCTGCTTCCCTTAGCGGCTGGAGCTGAGGTTGAGCTGAGGTGCGTCCTGGACGATGGTTGCCGTATCATGGGCAATGAAGATGATTTGTATCAAATTGTTTTTAATCTTCTTGACAACGCCGTGAAATATAACAATTCCGGGGGGCAGGTTATAGTCAGCTGCTCTGGGCAGGACGACAAGGTATGTATTACGGTAAAAGACAGCGGCGCGGGCATCCCCCAGAAAGATTTGCCATCAATTTTTGAGCGTTTTTACAGAGTGGATAAGGCCCGGAGCCGCGAAACAGGCGGTACGGGGCTTGGACTTTCCATCGTAGCGCATATTACCGAACGTATGAACGGTGAAATATCTGTGGAAAGCGAATTTGGAGCAGGCTCGGAATTTACGGTGTTCTTCCCCTCTGCTTCACCTTGATTAGTCTCATCGTACAACCCCCCGCGCCTGGTATTGGGCGCGGGGGGTTGTTGTGTGTGTGAAAAATCCCCCCCCACGACAAACGCACGAATGGATAAAACATGAACAAATTATGTAAACCTGTGGTATAATCAGTCCGAAGGGGTGATTATAATGGGAAACATTCTGGCATATTTAGATTTGGTGCAAGACAACCGGCAAGAGAAAAAAGTTTTACATAA
>WRLU01000020.1 GCA_009777475.1 Oscillospiraceae bacterium
AGTGCTATGGGATGAGATGTTAAACAGCGATGAAGGAGAAAAAATCAAGAAAATCCTTGCGATAGACGGCAAAACCCAGCGCGGCAATGGGAATAAGAACCAAAAAGCAAACCATATCGTCAGTGCGGTGGACGAAAACGGCTTTTGTCTTTTGGAAAAACAAGCGGCATTCAACTTGAACATACTGAAAAAACTGGCGTTGAAAGTCTTGAAGATATTTGACATAGGGAAAAAGCCCATGAGTCTCAAACTGAAGCGTTTTTCAATCGGAACCAACCCGGAAAAACATTTGGAGAGCATCCTAAGCCTTTGATGCACTAAAAAAACGAAAAACCATCAGGGCTTGGGTTGAAACCCCATTCATGCGTTTGTCGTGATATTTATGCTTTTCCCGCTTGACAAATGTGTTGGCAGGGGCTATACTATCCTAAAATATTTTATGCAGTGCTTATCATATGATGGAAACCGGGCGGTGCTGCTCCGCAAAGAAAGGATCGGTTGCAATGCAAAAAACTTATAAGATGTCAAAAGAACATTTAGACGAGTTGAAACAGGAACTGAATTGGCTAAAAACAGTTCGCGAACACGAGGTGGCCGATCAAATTAAGGAAGCTCGCAAATTCGGCGATCTCTCGGAAAACAGTGAATATGACGAGGCAAAAAACGAACAGGCAAGAGTGTATTACCGTATTTTAGAAGTTGAAAATATGGTAGCCCATGCCGAAATTATTGATCATGACCACATATCAACTGACAGAGTAAACACAGGATGCCACGTTGTTGTCCAGGATGCGGAGAGCGGAGAGGAAAGCACATACGAATTGGTGGGCAGCCAGGAGGCAAACCCCATGGAGATGCGGATATCTGACGAATCCCCATTCGGGCAGGCTATGCTTAATAAAGAGGTTGGGCAGGAATTTACCTTGAATGTGCCGGCAGGAAAGCTTAAATATAAAATCATTGATATTAAGGCGTGAAGGGGAGCAAGGGAATATGACACGGGAAAATCACGAACAAAGCCATGATATAAGGGAGCTTTTGCAAATGCGGAGGGAAAAGCTCCTCCAACTGCAAAGTGATGGTGCCGACCCTTTTCAGCAGACTCGCTGGGTACGTACCTGCACCGCTTCTGAGATTAAAGAAAATTTCGAGGCATTGGACGGCGCGGAGGTTTCTATTTGCGGCCGGCAGATGTCCAAGCGAGATATGGGAAAGGCTTTCTTTTGCGATGTATTAGATCAGACAGGGCGAATACAGGCTTACGTTAAGTCGGACGATCTGGGTCAACAGGCGTTTAAGGACTTCAAACGTTTAGATATAGGCGATATACTCGGAGCGAAGGGCATTGTTTTCAAAACCCGCAGAGGCGAGATATCAGTACATGTCTCGGAGGTCGTTTTGTTAAGCAAAAGCTTGCGTCCTCTCCCTGAAAAATTCCATGGTCTTCAGGACCAGGAAATCAGATACCGTCAGAGATATTTGGATTTAATAGTTAACCCGGAGGTGCAAAAAGTATTTGCGGCTCGGGCAAAAATGCTGAAAAAGATTCGTGAATTTTTAGACAGCCGGGACTATCTTGAGGTAGACACCCCTGTATTGAATACCGTATCAGGCGGAGCGAATGCCCGGCCCTTTATTACTCGCCACAATACTTTAGGCTTGGATATGTACCTCAGAATTGCCACCGAGTTGCCATTAAAGCGTCTGCTTGTCGGCGGTTTGGAGCGGGTATATGAAATCGGGAGGCTCTTTCGCAACGAGGGAATGGATAAAAGCCACAACCCTGAGTTTACAACTATAGAATACTATCAGGCATATGCCGACTGCAATGACATGATGGACTTGACAGAGTCTATGATCCTATTCTTGTGCAGTGAAGTTTGCAACGGAATTAAGCTATCTTGGCAGGATACGGTTATTGACATGGCCGCGCCTTGGAAAAGAATAACCATGGCCGATGCTGTAAAGGAAGTCACCGGAATTGATTTCACCTTAATAGACAATGATGTTACAGCGGCGAAACAGGCTAAAGCCGCAGATGTCCATATAAAAGACGGTGTTAGCCAGGGTGAGATTTTATTTGCCTGTTTCGACCAGAAGGTTGAGCATACCCTGATATCACCTACCTTTGTTACGCGGCACCCAGTAGAAGTATCCCCTCTGGCAAAACGCTGTGCTGATGACCCGCGTTTTACTGACCGTTTTGAATTGTTTGTAGGCGGCAAAGAATTAGCCAACGGCTTTTCAGAGCTGAATGACCCTATTGATCAGAGGATGCGCTTTGAACGTCAGGCACTGCTGCGCGAAAAAGGCGATCAGGAAGCACAGATGATTGACGAAGATTTCCTGCTTGCCTTAGAGCATGGCATGCCCCCTGCCGGGGGAGTGGGAGTGGGCATAGACCGGCTGTGTATGCTCCTGACAAACAATTCCTCTATCCGTGATGTTTTGCTGTTTCCAACTATGAAGCCGGAGAATGCACAATGAAGAATGCACTGGCATCACTTAGACACTGGGTTGTTAATGTACTCTGGTATCACTACAAAGGCCGGATTCTTGTAGCTTTTGCTGTACTTGTGTCTGCCGGGGCTGCTCTGTATGCCTCCCTGACCTCACCGGAACCAGGCTTTTTATATGTCCTTGTAGCAAAAGAAGCTAAAATGTATGCCGAACAAGCTGAATGGCTTGACCGTACATTAGGGGAGCTTGTACACCAAGAGGAAGATCAATTGCCGCCTCAGTGCAATTTAATAAACCTGGAGGATGGCGCATTAGATGTTACCCGGCTTCAGGTACTCTATAAGCATGACAATGTTTTCTTATATCTCGCCGGGGAGAGTGCGCTGAAAACCCTGCAAGACTCCACCACAGACGATATGTGGGCAGATTTGACCAAGCTCGGGTTCAATCCCGGCGAAAACATCCATTGGATTCCTGTTAGTCCTTCGGTACAGGAGAATTTTTCAGAGCCGGTGTACGTGCTTGTCAAGCGTTTAAAGCCTAGCAGGGAGGGTACTGTAAGCAATGAGCGGCACGGTTGGTTTGATTGGTCGCTTGAATGCACTCGTTTTTTAACAGAGGATGGTGAAGAATGAAGCACATTACCTCTCGAAAAAACGATGTGGTAACTCGTTACAGGAGGCTTGGTGCCGACTCTTTATTGCGCAAATCCCAGGGCTTATATCTGTGCTATGGAATTAAACTTTTAGAGGAAGCATTACGCTCAGGGGCGGATATTGTATCGGTTCTTGCCGACCATGAGCTTTCGTTGCCGCCATTGCCGCAAAGCGCGGAGGTGGTTACGGCACCGGTTGATGTGGTGGACAGCGTTGCACCCGGCCAAAACAGCCAAGGGGTTCTTTTTCTTATCCGTATGCCCAAATCTTTGGGATTCCCCCCGTCAAAAGGGCGTTTCTTTCTGCTGGACAGATTGCAGGATCCGGGCAATGTAGGTTCGATTCTGCGTACGGCCGAGGCCTTTGCTCTTTCGGGAGTGTATCTGATTGACTGCTGCGATCCTTTTTCCCCAAAAACAGCTAGAGCCGGAATGGGGGCTTTGTTCAGGGTTCCAGTCGGTTTTTGCCGGGCAGATGACCTCGCTCAGCTTGCTTTGCCCGTTTACGCCGCAAACATCTCCCCCGATTCCCGCCCGGTCGGTCAAATAGACTTTGCCGATTGCGTTGTTGCCCTGGGTAACGAAGGCAGTGGGCTGTCTTCGGAGATTCTGAGCTTAGCCAATGCCGGATTGGAAATCCCCATGCCGGGTCAGGCCGAGTCGCTTGGGGTAGCTGCTGCGGCTGCTGTTATCGGCTACCATATGCGTCAGGAGGTAATGTAAGTGTCGGCACTTAAATATTGGCTTTGGCTTTCTAATTTGCCCGGGATACCTTGTCACTCCCTAGTCATGCTTACTTCTGAAATGGGCAACCCGGAAAATATTTATTTCGCGCAGGAGGATTCTCTGAAATCAATTCAAGGCTTGCCTCCTGAAACACTTGTTGCTTTGTCCGATAAATCTATGGAACGGTCAGAACGCATTTTGGAAAACTGCGACAAGCTCGGAATACAAATGCTCACCATGCAGGATGCGTCATACCCAGAGCGGCTGAGGAACATTTATGATCCTCCCTGTGTTTTGTATTACAAAGGAACACTGCCCTCTATGGATGAAGAAGCGGCACTTGCTATTGTAGGCACCCGCAACCCTTCTGCGTACGGCGAAAAAGCAGCTTCGGGGTTAGCTTATGAGCTGAGCAAAGCCGGAATGCTGATAGTTTCAGGGCTTGCCCAGGGGATCGATGGCGCAGCACACAGAGGTGCCCTGCGTGCCGGAAAGCCGACCGTTGCCGTTTTGGGCAGCGGGGTTGAGAGGGTATATCCGGCTATCCACCGCTCATTATACGAGGATATTGCGTCAGCCGGTGCCGTTTTGAGCGAATACCCGCCCGGAACCCCTATTGCCCCAGCGAATTTCCCCCGAAGAAATAGGCTTATGAGCGGACTTTCGGCAGGGGTTATGATTATAGAGGCACCTGCCAAAAGTGGCTCTTTGATTACCGCTCGTCATGCATTGGAGCAGGGGCGCGATGTTTTTGCCGTACCCGGCAATATTGATACACCTGAATCGGTCGGTGCCAATACCTTAATCCGGGAAGGGGCAATTCTTGTTGGCAGGTCGCACGATGTGTTGACTGAATATCAGGATAAATTCAGTCATAAAATAAACCTTGACCCTGTGACTTTACCATCTAATATGCCCAAACAGGAAAAGCCAAAAAAAGTGGGGCAAGGCAAAAAGATCAACGAGCAAGGGCATAAAGAAAAAAGTGATACACAGGTAATAGATCTAACCGAGCGTTTGAGCGAATACGAACCTGAACAACAGCGTATTTTATACGCCATTTCCAAGGCTCCTCTGATTGCCGATAAGATCATTGCAGCCACCGGGCTTTCAGCCTCCTTGGTTCTGAGCGAGTTAACCTTGCTTGAAATCGAAGGCATAGTCAAATGCCTTCCTGGGAACCGTTTTGCTCTGTCATTCGAGAATGAATAGGCTTCATCTGGTCACTATTCATTGTTAACTGTTAACCTAAATTTAGGAGGATGCTGTATGTCTAAGCTTGTCATTGTGGAGTCACCCGCCAAGTCGCGTACCATTGAGCAGTATTTAGGCAAGGAGTATAAGGTGGCTGCCACTATGGGTCACATTCGCGATTTGCCAAAAAAAGAAAAAGCTGTGGATGTTGAGCATGATTTTTCCCTCGTCTACGAACCGATACCAGGAAAAGGGGAGGTTATAAAAAAGCTTAAGGATGTTGCCCGGAAAAGTGAGGTTGTTATTCTGGCAACCGACCCTGATCGGGAAGGGGAAGCCATATCCTGGCATGTCAAAGAGCTTTTAGGACTGCCCGATGATAAACTTTTAAGGGTTACATTCAACGAAATCACCAAAAAAGAAATTTTGCGTAGTATGGCAAATCCTAAAGGGATTGACTATCCATTAGTTGATTCCCAGCAGGCCCGACGAGCCCTTGACCGGATTTTGGGCTATGAAATTTCGCCCATATTATGGAGGAAAATTAAGAGAGGACTGTCCGCCGGAAGAGTTCAGTCGGTAGCCGTGCGCATAGTAGTTGACCGTGAAGACGAGATACGAGCGTTTGTACCCCAAGAATATTGGACGATTGAGGTTTCTTTAGGGCGCAAAGAGGGTTACGGTACATTTACGGCTCAGTATTTTGCCCCTTGCGGAGAGAAAAAGACTGTTATCCCCAATGAGGAAACGGCTTTAGAAATTATAAAGTCTATCGAACAAGCCCCTTTTACAGTGCATTCGGTTAAAAACAGCGAGAAAAAACGCAACCCTGCCCCCCCATTTATTACCTCAACCTTACAGCAGGAGGCTTCCCGCAAATTAGGGATGACCTCCAAGCGTACCATGGCAGTTGCCCAGCAGCTGTATGAGGGGGTACAGATTGAGGGACATGGCCTGGCAGGCTTAATTACCTATATGCGTACCGACTCCCTGCGCCTATCCGATGATGCCGTAACAGATGCGCGGGAGTTTATCCGTTCACGATATGGCAAGGAGTATTTGCCGGCTCAGGCACGGAAATTTAAAAGCAAAAAGTCAGCGCAGGATGCTCACGAGGCAATACGCCCTAGTTATATTGAATTGCCGCCAGAAGCGGTAAAGGGTAGCTTGAGCAATGAGCAATACAGGCTTTATAAGCTGATTTGGGATAGATTTATTGCCTGCCAGATGTCGGTTGCCGTGTATAATATTTTAACTATTGATACTCTGTCTGCCGGGCATATTTTCAGAGCAAATCATACGACCTTAGTCTTTGCTGGGTTTACTGCCATATATGAAGAGGGCAAGGATGAAGAAGATGAGGCTGCCGGAGATAGTCTGCCGAAATTAACCCCAGGCGAAGGCTTGGTGCGGCTTAAAACCATTCATGAGCAACATTTTACTAAGCCCCCGGCACGTTACAGCGAGGCAACCCTTATTCGTGCCATGGAGGAACAGGGAATTGGTCGTCCTAGCACATATGCCCCCACCCTGTCAACTATCGTGGACAGGGAGTATGTCGTCCGGGAAAACAAGCAGCTTCGCCCTACACCTTTGGGGGAAACTGTAACCGAATATATGAAAAAACAGTTTGCCAAAATTGTGGACATTACCTTTACCGCACACATGGAGGAAAGCTTGGACGAAGTTGAACAAGGTAAAAATGACTGGCGTGCAATGTTACGCGGTTTTTATGATGAATTTTCAAAAATACGTGAATTGGCTGAAGCGGACATTCAAAATGGGCGCATTAGAATCCCGGATGAGCCGACCGATCAGATTTGCGACTTGTGCAACAAGCCAATGGCAATTAAATCAGGGCGTTTTGGGCGGTATATAGCCTGCACAGGCTACCCGGAGTGTAAAAACACCCGGAATTTATCTGAGCCGACCGATGGATTCTGCCCTCTTTGTGACAGTCAGGTGCTGAAGAAAAAGTCTAAAAAAGGCTACAGTTATTACGGATGTGAAAAAACTGGCTGTACCTTTATGACTTGGGATACTCCGCAAAAAACTAATTGCTCCGAATGCGGCAAGTCTCTTTTCAGGGTACGCTATGCCAAGGTACCGATCTGTGAAAATCCGCTGTGTTCCGCTTTTGTTCCGGAGGATGCGCGGGGCTACAAGAGAAAAGAAGATAAGGAAGATAGCAAGGGAGATAAAGCTAAAAAGTCGGCATCATCGGGAAAAACACCCGCTAAGAAATCCGCGGCAAAGAAGAAATCATCGAAAACCTAGATTTTTTATTTGCAGATATTATATATAATTTCTCCACATTTTGACGGAACTTTGGTTTAGCGTACACACCCCTCTTTTCGACTTTGCATATGCTGAGTCAGAAAGGGGGAATGTTTTTATGGCAGTTGCATTTATCGCCTGTCGTTCGGTAACTCGTACCCATAGGGTTGCCCAGGCACTCAAGGAGGCCGGTTTTAACGCGCATCCTAAGCGTTTGCCTGCCACATCGCCCGGCTCGGGCTGCGGTCATTCCGTGCAAATAGAGCAAAGTAAGCTTCACGATGCCATGGCTTTACTGAAGGAAGCCGGGTTTGACGAGGTTACTGCCCTTTGCCGTAAAACAGATGGGGAATTAGAGCCATGCCCATGATTTATCTGGATAATGCTGCCACAACACTAAAAAAGCCGCCCGAGGTAGCAAGGGCAATGCAACAGGCATTGGAAAGCTGCGGGGGGGCAGGACGAGGCGGACATCAGGCAGCAGTTGCCGCTGAAAATATTTTGTACCAATGCAGGCAGGATGCTGCGGATATATTTCATATGGAAAATCCCGAGCGTGTAATCCTGACATGCAACGCGACGCATGCACTAAATATAGCAATACACGCCTTGGCAAAACCGGGTTACCGCACCGTAATCTCTGGCTTTGAGCACAATGCCGTCTACCGTCCCCTTATGGCACTGCACGCCGGCGGGGTTCAGACAACTGTGGTCCCCACGCCTCTTTTTGAGCCTGAAATGGCATTGCATTTGTTTGAGGAGGCGTTGTCTAAGGATAACGTATGCCTTGCTGTTTGTATACATGTTTCCAATGTGTTTGGCTACATTCTTCCGGTAGAGAGAATCGCCGAAATATGCAGATCAAAGGGTATCCCTATGATTGTAGATGCCTCTCAGTCAGCCGGGATTTTGCCTATTCGGGGCGATAGTTACCCGGTCTGGTGTATGCCTGGGCATAAGGGGCTTTACGGCCCTCAGGGAACCGGATTGCTTTTAGTGCCGCCCGGAATGCCCCTAGAGCCTTTCATGCACGGAGGAACAGGCGGGAATTCGCAAAGCACCGAAATGCCGGCCTTTCTGCCGGATAGGCTTGAAGCCGGGACACACAATGCACCCGGAATTGCTGGGTTATCTGCCGGAATACGGCATGTCCTCAAGCAAAACGGAAATCCATGGCCGGGATTACCCCTGCTTCAGCAAGCTGCCAATATGCTTTCGGTAATACCCGGATTACGTGTGTTTTCATCTCCGCGCCTGTTTTGCCAAACTGGAGTAGTATCTTTTGTGCGCATGGGAATGGAATCGGAAATGGTGAGCGGATTGCTGGGTGAACAGGGCATTGCCGTAAGAGGCGGAATGCACTGCGCCCCCCTGGCACACAAAACCGCCGAAACCGACAAGCATGGTACGGTACGCGTGGGACTTTCGCAGTACAATACGCTAAAAGATATTCAACTTTTAGTAAAAGCCCTAAGGAGAATATAGCCAACAATAACAGGAGGGATATTAAATGCCAAAAAAAGATAAAGGCAAATCATCTCAAAGCGTACCCAGTTCTATTCGTGAGCCGCATAAGCACTCATCCTTGATAAAATTAGATTTCAACGATACGGTTAGGGAAAAGCTTTACGAGTCATATGGAGATACAATCAATTATGTCATTGAGGCATTTGAGGCTTGTCCTCCCGAAATTAAACTTACAGTTGCATCTCTTTTCGATATACCTATTAATACGGAAGGATACCCTGACCGGATGATGCCGCAAGTTAGGTTTACCTCGCCTTTTATGACGGTGCAAAACATGGCGTTGCTGACTTCACGGCTCGACTATGCCAATGCCGGTATTGCCATAAGCATCTATAATGCCTGTCCGCCCGAGCAGGTTTTAATTGCAGCTGAGATTGCCCGGCTGAAGAATTCCCGCCAAGAAAATGACTGAATAAGGTGTGATACCCCATGAATATTACTGAAGCGATTTTGGAGATAGGACTATTGGAAACATGCAGGGTAATCGCCCGGCATCCTGGCTCATTTGATTCTGTTTCGCTACAATTCCCGGAGGTTAACAGCCGGGAAACAGAGGAACGGATACAAAGCTTTGCCGGGTGGATCGTGCAAGAAAAAAAGGAGCTGCTCTTTCTGATGCTACCTGAGCTTGCCCTTATGGAAACCCTCGCTTTTTCAGACTGGAAGGGTTCTGTTATAATTGCACTCCCGTCTGATTTAGACACCAAAAGCCGGGAACGCATATTCGCCAATATGCCTGATAATATACGTACGGAATTTGTACAGGAGGGTACTTACCCTTCAGATTTCCGCCCTGATAACGGCATTGTTCTGTGTATGGGCATTCTTCCGGAGGGTTACAGGCCATATCTGCTTCCTGAATGCTGCAGGATGATGTCGCTTTACAAGGCCTTCAAAGGCAGACGGATATTCCTTTCATGCTTTGGCTCCGGCACAAAAGCCCCTGAGCTAGGCTGGGTTTATGCTGAGGATGATTTTTTCAATGGATATTTAGCAGGTGACGTATGAATGGGAACCCCTTATTTCCCAAGCAAGGACATAAGAAAGCTAAGGATGCAGCATCATTTTTGCTTATAGCAGGCGTATTGGGAATATCCGTTCTGGGTGCGCTTGCCGTAAAGATCCCCATCAAAAATGTTATGGAAATTTTTCAGTACGATGTGCTGATTATTCTTATCACAATGGAGCTGTTTACTAATTTAATTTCCGGAACCAATATAATGCAGTATATCGCCGTACGGCTTGCCATCAAGTCAAATGGCAGCAGGCGTAGGATTTTAATATTTTTCGGGGCATTGATGTTTCTGATTTCCCCCCTTGTCAACAACATCACTGCCGTGCTGATTATTTTGCCTGTAATAACGGTATTGCTGAAAGCCATAACACTTGATAGGGCGTATATTTGTGTATTTTTTTCTATCCTCTTGTCCATATCAAACACGGGAGGTGCCGCCAGCCCCATAGGAGATTTTCCCGCTATCGTAATTATGACAAGCGGAATAACCACATTTTCGGATTATCTTCTCAGAGCAATGCCGCTCTTTCTATTGACAAGCATAGCACTTTTGTCTTTTTGGGTGTTCCGGGTAAGGGAGTGTATAGATGGTAATGTCCAAAAACTTGCAGTCGATTTGTTAGGAACACGATATAAGCATATTAAGGTAGATAAAAAAACATTGCTTGGACTATGCCTTATATTTGTGGGTATGTTTTTTGCATGGTCGCTAATCCCACGTGATTGGATGCCCCCCGAAACCGTTGCCCTTATTGGATATACGGTAGGTGCAGTGTTTTCCGCCCTGAGAGGCAATGCGCTCAAGCTCACAATTGATTTTAAGCCGATTTTAACTATAGCTGTTTTTCTTTTTCTTGCTGGTACTGTCCGTTCATCGGGGGCTTTGGAAAGCATTGCGCAGCTCCTGCAGCTGCACATACAAAGCCCTCGCTTGCTCCTTCTGGCAATCATGGTTATTACATCAATAGCATCCGGCTTGTTTAGTGCAGGTCCTGCTGCGGCGGCTATGATGCCGATTATTGTGAATCTTTGCGAAACAACCCTTGCCGGGAAAGCGCATTGGGCGGCGATTGCCTATGCCGCCTCCATTTGTGCCGGAAGCTCTATGTTTTTATGGAGTGCAACGGCGGGCTTTATTCTGTCCGGCAAGGTGGATGATGCCCGGTTGGGCTATTGCTGGGGAATTAGGGAGTACCTCAAATATGGCATAATCAATTACTCAATTCAGATGGCAATTGCAATGGCGGCAATTATGCTGATGCTGTAGAATAACATTGTTTTTTGCTGAATTTTCTGTAACTCATCCGCACCGTCCTGCATACGATAAATCAGAGGATGGAAAGGAGCCTGAGTGTGAAAGAATTTTTTAAAGATAATTGGAAGCGTATTATCATCATAGTATTATTTTTTGGGCTATGTATTACGTCCGTTATGATTGGATCACTGAGCGGTGTAACCCCATCTGCACTCATATCCAGAGATGAAACCGCATGGGATGTGCTTTTGTACAGCAGAATCCCCCGGACGATTGCTATCATTCTGTCAGCGGCAGGGCTTAGCGTTGCCGGATTGATTATGCAGGCGATTAGCCGCAATAAATTTATGTCGCCATCCACAAGCGGAACAACGGACGCCGCCGCATTCGGGCTATTGCTTTCATTTATTTTCCTAAGCAGTCAGCCTGGCATTATACAAACTATTTTTGCTTTTGTCTTTGCCCTTGGATCAACCTTGCTCTTTACATCTGTAATCAACAGGCTTAAAATACGCGAAGCGGTTTATGTTCCGTTGCTTGGCATGATGTACGGAGGGCTAATATCTGCCGTTACCATCGCGGTGGCGTATCGTTTTGAGGTCATGCAAATGATGTCGGCAATCGGGATGGGCAGCTTTGCCCGGCTTGGCAATTTCACAGTTGTGTATATTGTTGCAGCACCTCTTTTCCTGAGCGTGATATATGCCTCAAAATTCAGCATCATAGGTATGGGTGAGGATTTTGCAAAAAACTTAGGGCTGCATTACAACAGGGTGGTATTCATAGGACTTGTCATAGTTGCCCTTATCAGCGCGGCAACCTATGTTTCAGTGGGGCATCTGCCTTTTATAGGACTTATTATCCCTAATATGGCGACGAGTTTTTATGGGGATAATATCAAAAAGTCAATATTTGACCTTATGATTTTCGGGGCGGATTTTGTACTTGTCTGTGATATTTTTAGCCGACTGATTATTCATCCGTATGAAATCAGTGTAAGTCTGACCATCAGCTTGGTTGGCGGCATTATTTTTATGATTTATTTGTGGAGGGGGATAAATGGAAATAAAAGTCGGAAAACAGCGTAATGTGCGACTGATTGCAGTATTTGCGGTTATCTTACCGCTTTTTCCCGCTGCCTGTGCGCTGTATATATATTCGCGTACATACGCAAAATCATTGCGGCTTGGCCTGGAAATAACACCCGCCGAGTTTAGCAGCATAATGAGCAGAGCTGTCCCCGGGCTGCTTGGCATGAGTGCTGCAGCTATTTTGATCGCATTGGTAAGCCTATCGTTTCAAACAATTACACAAAGCAGGATACTAACACCCTCCATGATTGGCTTTGATTCGCTATTTATCGCGACACAAACCGTTTTGGTTTTTGCCTTCAGCACAACAGGCGGGTTATTTGAAAGTCCATATATAAACTACTTTATTTCCGCCGGTGTCATGCTTGCCTGTTCCATGGTTATGTACAGATTTATTCTACAAAGCAGCGGAAACAATGTTATATATCTGCTGATGTTCGGCTTGGTCCTGTCGGGCGTACTGGAAAACGGCTCTCGCTATTTACAGCTCCTTATGAGCAACAACGATTATTACCGGGTGCAGGCGGCAACTAATGTCACCGTAAACAATATGAACACCTCCCTTGTATTTTTGGCACTTCCGGCATTATTGATTATTTCTGTGCTAATTCTGTATCGGCACAGAACCTATAACGTGATGAGCCTTGGTGCTGAGCAATCGCAAAGCTTGGGTGTTTTCTACGCAAAAGAGCTGAATCTGAATCTTATATTCATAGCACTCGGGATGAGCCTTGCTACTGCCTTGATTGGTTCCCTTACATTCTTAGGTCTCCTGGCGGTCAATGTCGCTCGTGAGATTTTAAAAACCCACAGGCATTTTCCGCTATTTATCGGTGCGGCGGTGCTGTCGGCATTGGCTCTTATTTTAGGGCAGAGTGCTGTTGAATTGTTGCAGGGGGCGATTCCGGTTACTGCTATAATCAATCTTGTGGGTTGTTCATATATGTTTTATTTAATATTGAGGGAGAATCGAATATGATTGAAATTAAAAATGTCAGCCAGTCCTATGGGCGCAAGGAGGCTAAAAAAACCTTGTCAGATATAAATTTGACTATCCGTGAAAATAAAATCACCGCACTTGTGGGCGCGAATGGGGCAGGAAAATCAACCCTTTTGGGAGTACTGTCCAATATCACACCGATTTTATCCGGGACAGTGACTCTTGGAGGCAGAGATGTGAGAAAGATAAAAACCCAAGATGTTGCCAAGAAAATTGCTTTTTTGAAGCAATCACAGCAGATGAGCATTCGCATTACAGTCGGCGATCTAGTAGAATTCGGACGTTTTCCACATTGCCGGGGACGATTGGGTCAGGAGGATAAACGTAAGGTTGACGAATCTCTTGAATATATGAATCTTCCGGATTTACGCAGCAGATATCTCGATGAGCTATCGGGAGGGCAGAGACAACGAGCATTCATCGCTATGATTTTAGCCCAAGACACACCGTATATCTTTTTAGACGAACCTCTGAATAATTTAGACATAAAATATTCGGTTGAAATGATGAAAATCATACAAAATCTTGTTACTGAGCGGAACAAGACCATTGTGCTTGTTCTGCATGATATAAATTTCGCTGCCGCTTACGCAAATCATATTGTTGCCATGAAAAACGGTCAGATAGTGCGTGAGGGTTGCGTTAAGGATGTAATCAAAAAGGAGGTGCTGAATACGGTTTTTGATCATGACTTTCATATCGCGGAATGTGGTGGCAAAAATGTTTGCCTATATTTTGATCAGGTTCAAAATTAACCAATTAAGGAGGAACCCATGAAAAAATCAATTTTACCCATTGCATTAATCGTAATGCTCTTGCTTGGGCTTGTCTCTTGCGTATCGCCTTCCCCTGTGCCAATGAGGAATACTCCGGCGGATACTCCAGAAGCACCCGATACACCAGAGGTTAGCATTGTTGATTCAGACGGAAAAACCGTTAAGGTAAAGCAAAATCCAAAAACGGCCGCAATTTATGACTATGGGGTGCTTGATATTTTAAACAATATCGGATTTGAGAAAACAGGCATAGAAAGGCTTGTAATTCCATCAAAAGAGACACTTCCCGATGATTTATCCTTCTATAAGGAGAAGGGCGGCGACAAGGTAGTTGCAGGCGGCACTCTTTTTTATGTGGATTGGGATGTGCTTGACTTAATACAGCCTGAATTAGTCATTCTCGGAGGGCGCTCATTCGGTATGAATTCTTCCGGGGATCGCTTAGAGCAAGATGATTCCGCAAAATTCAGAGATGACACTGAAGCCCGCTATGCCAAAACAGCATTTGCTAAAATAACGGTAAGTGCGAGCGATTCTAATTTCTTTTCGGAATTAGAAGGCAACGTGGAAGCCTTGTCTCAAATATTCCCATCTATTGCATACGAGCTTCAAGTAAAACTTGACGGCTATCGCCGGCAAGTCGCAGACATACATCAAGCGGCAAGTGTATCAGGCAAAAAGGCATTATTCGCCATGACCCCTGAGCAGACAACGATTTCTGTGTTTAACCCAGCGAGCCGTTATGATATACTATACAGCGACTTCGGATTCTCACCCGCAGTAGAAGGTGCCGATCCTTGGAGTGACTCACACGGCTTTGATGTACGTGCCGAATATATTCTGGAAGCCGATCCGGACGTTATTTTTCTTCTTGACAGAAGCGCGGCAGTCGGTTCGGGCGCGGGAGCCAATAACTTTCTGAAGGATCCAATTATCGCAAAAACTGAAGCCTCGAAAAATGACAATATTTACATTCTTCATGGGGATGCCTGGTACTTGATGACAGGCGGGTTTACTGCGCTGGAAAAAATAATTGAGGATATAAGCCAATATACAAATACGTTGAAATAAACAATACCGTTGATTCGGTCTGCGGGGCCGAATGTCCAGCAGACCGAATCACAAGCGGATGAATGAGGGAAATATGAAAATTAAATTAACAAAATATCTCAAGCCATACACACTGTATGTAATACTTGCGCCTCTGATGATGGCATTGGAGGTTACCATGGATTTGCAGCAGCCGGCTCTCATGGCGACAGTTGTAAATGACGGCATATTAAATTCAGATGTTCCCCTGATTACCCGCACCTGCCTTAAGATGCTTGCGGCGGCAGCTATAGGGACACTTGGTGGTTTTGGGTGTACTGTTTTTTCCGAACTCGCATCACAAAATTATGGGGCTGACCTCAGGGCTGCGCTGTTTGGCAAGATAGGGAGCTTTTCATTTTATGAAATTAACTTATTTTCCACGGGGAGTCTTGTAACTCGTTTGACCAACGATGTGGTACAGCTACAAAATATAGTCGGATTCGCCCTTAGAATATTTGTACGCGCGCCGCTTTTGTGTATAGGCGGCATGATTATGGTAATATCCATAAATCCGCGATATGGCGTTGTTCTTGCTGTTTGTGTTCCTGCTATGCTCTTGCCAATCATATTTATTTTCATCAAAACAACGCCATTATTCCTTAAATTGCAAAAAAAGCTTGACAGGCTGAATGTAATCCTTCAAGAAAATTTATCAGGGATACGTGTGGTTAAGGCCTTTGTTCGCGGGGAACACGAAATGGGGAAATTCAGCAAAGCCAATGACGATTTAACCCGCACATCTGTCAGTGCCATGAAGCTCATGGCTGTCGCGGGACCCATTATGATGCTTGTTATGAACGCTGTTGTAGTTGCGGTTATATATATTGGGGGGTTCGAGGTGCAGGCGGAGCGTATGCGTATCGGGGATATTATGGCGGTCATTGCCTATATGACTCAAATTTTAATGAGCCTGATGATTTTAAGCATGAGAGCAACTTCTATTCCAAGAGCAAGGGTATCTGCCGAGAGAATACGCCAGGTGCTTGCCACAGAACCTAAAATTACTGACGGTGAAATTTCAAATGCGTCCGGGAAGGGTAAAATTGTGTTTGAAAATGTGTCATTTTCTTATGACAACGGCTCTATGGCACTCAAAAATATTTCACTGAAAATCAACCCGGGTGAGCATACCGGCCTTCTTGGGCATACCGGTTCGGGAAAGAGTACGCTGATAAATTTGATTATGCGATTTTATGACCCGGTGAGCGGGAGGGTCTTGCTTGATGACATAGATGTTAAGGATTATACCCTCTTCACGTTGCGATCACAAATAGGGCTAGTTTTGCAGAATCCGGAGCTTTTCAGCGGCACAATCGCTGAAAATATACGCTGGGGAAGCCCTGGCGCAAATTCTGATGAGGTGGCACAAGCGGCAGAGGCGGCACAAGCAGATGAATATATTTCTGCAATGCCAAGTGGATATGACTCTATAATCGGGCAAAAAGGGCTGACCTTATCAGGCGGACAAAAACAGCGAGCCTGCATTGCCCGTGCCTTAATCAAAAAGCCTAAAATACTGATTATGGACGACAGCACCTCAGCCCTCGATTTCGGAACGGAAAAGAACCTAAACGATGTTTTGAGTCAAGATTTTTCAGATATAACCCGCATTACCATTGCCCAGCGTATTTCTTCGGTTATCGGGGCGGATAAAATTTATCTGCTTGCCAGCGGGGAAATAGCCGGAGCCGGAACCCATGGCGAGCTTATGGCATCGAGCGAGCTTTACAGAGATATATATGCTTCCCAAGCGGACCGGGCAAATGAGAAAGAGGGAGATACATGAACCGAATCGGCAGTGTGCCGGTATTGCGGCAGCAAGGCACTAAAACCGAAAAACCAAAAGATGCATGGAGGACATTGACTCGTATATTTTCTTATATGGGAAGACAAGGATGGGTTTTGTTGCTGTTGATGCTTCTTGTCTTATTTAATGGTGTTCTGTTGCTTGCTGTGCCTTTGCTGCAAAAGGAAGCGATTGATGCAATTGTTTCCGGTACAGCCTCCGACTGGGCAAGACTTAAATTTTACTTGATGCTCATGGGAATAGTGTTTTTTATGACCTCCGGGCTATATCTTGTTCAGGAGTTTTTCTCGGTATCCGTTTCACAGAGGGCAGTGCAAAGGATGAGGGACGATATGATGAAAAGAATGATGGCACTTCCAGTTAAATATTTTGACACTCACACTCACGGCGAGTTAATGAGCCGCCTGACTAATGATGCGGATAATATATCTGCCTGTCTGTCTCAAAATTTTTCCGCGTTTATTTCAGGGGTTATAGGTATTTTGGGTTCACTTTCAATGATGATATATTACAACCGTCTTATGACGCTTATCAGCTTGGCAACTATTCCGGCAGGCATTTATCTAACTAATAAAATCTCAGCAAAAACCCGGATGTATTTCAGGAAACAGCAAAAAGAACTCGGTCATCTCAACGGTCATATTGAAGAGATGATAATAGGCCAGAAAACAGTTATCGCATTTAACAGGCAAGCGTTATCTATGCGAAAGTTTAACGGAATTAACGAACGTCTGAGGAAGCACAGCATATGGGCACAAATTTTTTCGGGAATTATTTTTCCGTTTATGAACACTCTTGGCAATTTATCCTTTGTTTGCGTTGCAATTTCAGGCGGAATTTTAATGATGCTCAAAGATTCGATTGCCGATAACGCCTTGATTGCTGTTTTATGCGGAAGCATTTCTATAGGTACAATACAATTGTTCATAAATCTGTCAAAACAATTTACCCGACCGGTTAACGAGCTGGCAAACCAATTCAATCTTATTCAATCTGCCGTTGCCGGTGCGGAACGGATGTTTGAGGTAATGGATCAGGCAACTGAAAGCGATTGCGGCAAGCTTTGCATATCCGGGGCAAAGGGTGACATTGCCTTTAATGATATCAGCTTTGGATATAATCCTGAGACCCTTGTGCTAAAAAATTTTTCAATTAGCTGCAGAGCCGGGCAAAAAATCGCCTTGGCAGGACCGACTGGAGCGGGGAAAACAACCATTGCAAATTTATTAATGGGCTTTTACGAGATAAATAGCGGCTCTATTTATATTGATGGGGTTAATATACAAAATATAAAGAAAAGCTCCTTGCGGCGGATGATAGGGATTGTTTTACAGGACACCATCCTCTTTTCAGGCACTATACGGGATAACATCCGGTACGGCTCCTCAGAGGTCTCTGATGAAGAAATTCATAAGGCAGCTATAAGCGCAAATGCTCATGGATTCATATCCCGGCTTAAAGACGGCTACGACACCGAGGTATCTGAAGCCGGAGGGAATTTAAGCCATGGTCAGCGGCAGCTTATATCCATTGCCCGTACAATCCTGGCAGATCCGAAAATATTAATTCTTGATGAGGCAACATCAAATGTTGACACAAAAACGGAAATGCAGATACAGCAGGCAATGCAAAATCTTATGAAAAACAAAACCTGCTTTATTATCGCCCACAGGCTGTCAACTGTCCGCAATGCAGACACAATACTTGTTATTCGCCATGGGCAGATCGCGGAGATGGGGAATCATGATGCTCTCATGGAGAAAAAGGGAGAGTATTACTCCCTGTATCAAACCCAATTCACGGAGTGTTCCTTGTGATTATAGGTCAAAATAAAGTGGTTTGAGTGCTTTCCGGCATATTGCCCAAGGCACCGCAACGTTTAAGGCTATCTATGTTTGCCTGATTTGCTTTGGTGCGGGCTAAAAGGTCGCTAACTGCTAAAAAGGGAGCCTTTTCACGCTCTGAGGCTATGCTTTGCGCCGCTGTTTCACCCAGACCGGGGGCGGAAATTAGCGGGGCGGAAATACCATGACCTGCCGCAATAAAACGTGTTGGGTGTGCTGTGTATATATCAAATGGCAGGAGAGGTATCTCCCTTATAAGCATTTCATAAACCACCTTCATAACAAGTGCTTTGTCCTGCTCGGTTGCGCTGGCAGCTCTGTCAGCCTCTATAGCCCGGATTGCCTTGGCGATATGCTCCGGCTCCTGATTGCACATTGTATAATCAAAAGCATCGGCATTCACCGAAAACCATGCGGCGTAAAAAGCCGCCGGATGGTGTACCTTAAACCAGGCTATCTTCACTCCAGATATGACATAGGCTACAGCGTGAGCCTTGGGGAACATATATTTGATTTTTTTGCACGATTCGATATACCAGTCCGGTATGCCGGATTTTTTCATCTCTTGTTCCCACTCGGGTGTAACTCCCTTGCCCTTGCGTACGCTCTCGCTAATGTTGAAGCTCAGTTTTCCCGGCAGTCCTTTACTTATTAGAAATAACGTAATATCGTCTCGGGCGCAGATTACCTGGCCAAGGGAAGCTGTTTTGGACATGACCAAATCCTCAGCGTTTCCCTCCCATACCCCTTCGCCGTGGCTTAGTCCCGAAATACGTACAAGCTCATCAAAGGTAGAAGGCTTTGTTTTTTCCAGCTTGCTTATAGTCGGCTTAGTCCCGAATTCAGGCACGGCAAGAGAGCCTATGTTTCCTAAAAGACGGTTCCCGGTAAATCCGAGAGGTTGAGTCGAGGTAAATATACCCATAGTATCACGATCATCAAGAGGCACATCCTGCGCCTTTATTCTGGTCATGTCCTCCAAATAACGCAGAATAGTAGGGGCGGTGTGTGCAAGAAGGTCGAGCTTTAGCAGATTCTCGTCAATAGCGTGGTAATCAAAGTGCGTACATCGCATACTGTCTTTTTTGTTGGCAGGGAACTGCACCGGGCAAAACTCATAAATTTCGTTTTCATGGGGTACGATAATTAGTCCCCCCGGATGCTGGCCGGTGGTTACTCTGATTCCTTCGCAACCCTTGGCAAAGCATAGCTCTTGGGCATACGACAGGGAGACATTCTCCTTTTCAGCGTATTTTTTGGCATAACCTAGTGCGGTTTTTTCTTTCATTGTGTTTATAGTTCCTGCACGGTATACGTTTTTTTTGCCGAACAGCTCAACGGTATGGGCGTGAGCCCTCTCTTGATAATCACCTGAAAAATTTAGGTCTATATCGGGCGTTTTATCAGCATCAAAGCCTAAAAAAGTATAGAATGGAATATCAAAACCGTCTCTTTGATATTTTGCATTGCAACCCGGGCAATTTTTTTCAGGCATATCCGCCCCGCAACCAATACCCTGTAAATCCTCCGTAAATTCGGAGGCAAGGCATTGAGGGCAACGGTAATGGGGAGGCAAAGCGTTTACCTCGGTAATTCCGGCAAAATATGCGGCAATACTGGAACCGACCGAACCCCGTGAGCCAACGAGATAGCCCTCTGCCAGGCTACGCTCCACAAGCTTTTGAGCGATAACATATATAACATCATACCCTTTGCCGATTATGGCATCTAATTCTGTTTTAAGCCTTTTTTCAATAATTTCGGGTAAGGCCTCGCCATAAAGCGCATGGGCGTTTTGATAAGCCAAGGAACGCAGATTATCGGCAGAGCCTTCGAGCTTAGGGAAAAATTCCCCCGACTTTACAGGAGATATATTCTCGCACATATCGGCGATTTTTTTTGGATTTGCTACTACGACATCAAATGCCGATTCCTTTCCTAAATAGGAAAACTCACTCAACATTTCATCGGTAGTTTTGAAATAAAGGGGAACAGGGTAGTTATCGTCATATGCCGCGTGTAATACCTGACGGTAGATAGAGTTTTCCGGGTCAAGAAAATGCACATCGCCGGTGGCGCATACCGGCTTGCCAAGCTCCTTCGCAAGACGTACAATTTCTCTGTTCCATGTACGCAATTGCTCCTCTCCCTCGGCAATGCCATTTCGAACCAAAAACATATTGTTGCATAAAGGCTGGATTTCTAAATAATCATACCTCTGTGCAATTTCCCTCAATTCCTCTTCAGACTTGCCGGAACGCAATGCAGTGAACAGTTCGCCTCTTTCGCAGGCCGATCCCACAATTAAGCCCTCACGGTGTTTAGCTAAGATATCATGGGGTATGAGCGGCCTTCTGAAAAAATACTTAATATGTGCCAGCGATATAAGCTTATAAAGGTTTTTTATTCCGATTTCATTCCGCGCTAACAAAATGATATGAGGGAAAGCACCTTTACCCTCTATGTTCTGAAGATAACCCTCACAGCCGTAAATAATCTTTATGCCGTGCTTTTTACCGGCCTTCATGGCATCGGGGAAGGCATATGCAACGCCGTGGTCGGTTATTGCAAGTGCAGAATGACCCCACCTGGCGGCTTGGGCTACTGCCTCATCAATTGGAGTAAGTGCATCTTTTTCACTCATACGAGTATGTAAATGCAGCTCGACCCTCTTTTGCGGTGCATTGTCCTGCCGGGTATGAGGCGGGGGGGATTTAAAAATACAGGAGGCTAATAGTATCCATTCTTGCTCCTGTCCGTCAGAATCCCCAAACCTCCGGCACTCAGGCTCCAGTTTTCCCTGCACGGTTACCCAGCCATTATCCTTAAAAACCTTTTTAAGCTCGGACTCCAAGCCTTTAGGAAATTCGTTTTTCAGCCGGGCGTACTTTACGCAAATTGCGCCGTGATTGTCTGTTATGTAAAACTTCAGGCTGCTCTTGGGGGCGTATTTGCCGCTTTGCGTTCCATTTCTGGGTTCCCACAGCTTGTCCACCATAAAAACCCTTCCTGAAACACAGACCTTTTTAGACGCATTTGGGAGCTTGTCTATAGGCATAATGGCACTTTGCACCGATTTTCCCACAAGAACCGCACCCGCTGCCGATGCAGGCACTGGCATCTGTCCTATACCTTGCTTTATACCCGGGCCGGACATGCCTTCTGCTTGAGACTGTATTATTTTTACGCCGGACAGGACAAAATACCGACAGATAAGCCTCTTGGCCTCAGCTGCCCAGCCGGAAGGAGGGGGGCGGTCTAACTCAATAGTCATTTCTTTTTGCGCCTGATGCATATAAACCGACTGAACCAGCGGATCAAAATCATATTCGGGCGGCACACAGTGAGGGAATATTTCAGAAAAATTGCGCGCAGTCATAAAGGCATCTCACTTTCTAAATATTAGAGTCTGTTCCCGTAGGCTGGGCTGTTTAGATTTCGGGTGGTTTTTTTCGTCTGGAAGGACAAAGCCTCGCCTTGCCTGCACCCGGCAAGGGATTTCAACTAAGTATGGCGGGAAATTTGCCGAAACATAGTAACAGGGCTTTAAATTTCCGCGGCCAGTTTAGCCAGCTCATCAATTATTTCTTCCTGTCTGACCTTGCCTGCCGGCTTACCTTTTTGGAAGAGCAAGCCGTACCCATCACCACCGGCTATGCCGCAGTCGGCTTCACGCGCCTCTCCGGGACCGTTGACAGAACAGCCCATGACAGCAACCTTTAGGGGTTTTTTAATGTGGCTCAGCTTAGCTTCTGCTTCAGCTACCAGCTTTTCCAGATCAATCCGGCATCTCCCGCAGGCAGGGCAGGATATAATCTCAACTCCAAATGCCCTTATCCCCGCGGCACGTAAAATAGACTTTGCGGCACGGATTTCCTTTACAGGATCGGCTGTCAGGGAAACCCTGATAGTATCGCCGATGCCATCGCACAAAAGCGTGCCTATGCCCATAGCCGATTTAATAATGCCGTCATAACTGCTGCCTGCCTCGGTTACGCCTAAATGAATTGGGCAGGCCGTCTTTTCTGCCGCAATTCGGTTTGCTGCAATGGTATCCTTTACGTTTGAAGCCTTGAGCGAAAGGCATACGTCATCGAAATTGAGAAGCTGCAGCGTCCATAGCTGTTCAAGTGCCGACTGAACCATTGCCTGGGGCAATCCATGGTGCTCAATCAGCACTCTGTCACATGAACCGCCGTTTACTCCTATGCGGATAGGTATGTTGTACTCTCGGCAAGCAGCCACCACCTCCTTTACATTTTCCCGGCTTCCGATATTCCCCGGATTGATTCGGATTTTAGCCGCGCCTATCCCGGCGGCGGTTACAGCCAGCCTATAATCAAAATGAATGTCGGCAACCAGCGGCAGAGGGCTTTGCTCGGCAATCGCGCCGAAAGCCATTGCGGCGTTATGATCAGGTATTGCCAAACGTACAATTTCACATCCCGCTTGGGAAAGAGCGTTAATTTGAGCAAGAGTTGACACAACATCCCGAGTGTCTGTGGTACACATTGACTGGATTGATACAGGGGCTCCGCCGCCGACCGGAACCTGTCCAACCATAATCTGCCGGGTCATCCCTGCCACCACCTGTTTAAAATGTCGTTAAAGAATATCAACCCCATCAAGCCCAATAAAAGCATCATGGTTATGCCGTGAATATATCCCTCGACATTTTCATTCAGCGGTTTTTTTCTCACTAAGACCAAAAAAGCAGAGATAAACAAGAAGACAATCCTTCCTCCATCAATAGCAGGAATAGGGAGCATATTAACTACCGCTAAGTTTACGGCAAGAATAGAAAACCACCCTAAAATAATTAACATGCGGTTAATTATAGGCGTTTTTTCCGTCTCGTCTACAGGTGCCGTTACAACATCGTGGATTACGCCGCCAATGCCCACAGGACCCATTATCTCCTTCCTAGAAACCTGCCCGCTAATCATATCGCCCAAGCTCACCCAAATCAACCTTACATAATTTACCGTCATATAGCCGGCCCTGGGCAAAACACGCCCGATGGTAACGACATCTCTGGTATAATCTATATTAAAGCCTAAAACTGTTGCCATATTACCGCTTTCATCAACTATTGGTTCTCCGTTTTCATCTGTTTTCGGGACTTTAGAAAGCCCACTGATCTTAACCTTTTCACCGTTACGGACTACTACAAAATCCATCGGCTGGCCCTTATCCCTGTTGTAAAAAACGGCAAAATCCATTGCGTTGACAATCCGATGGCCATTAATTTTATAAAACTCATCACCCTCTTGAAAATGGCCTTCAGCCGGACTTTGAGGGTCAAGCGATACAACTGTTGGAGGTAAAAATTCATCCATTGAAAATGGGGCTTCTCTGCCTATAAGTGTGCAGTTTATAATAATCAGTATAATAAATCCGATCAGTATATTCATAATCGCGCCAGATGCCAATACAAAAACCTTCTGCCATAGCTTCTTGTTGCGGAAATGGTCGGGACTGCTTGATTTTTCTCCGGTTTCATCCTCTCCTAAATCACAAAACCCGCCTATAGGGAAGGCACGGAGGGTGAATTTTGTGTTCACAGGATTTCCAGCATCGTCTTGCTTCTGCCTGCTGAACAATACCGGCCCCATGCCTATGGCAAATTCCCGGACATTCATTTTGCACAGCCGGGCAGAAACATAATGCCCCCACTCATGTACCGTGATGAGTACACCTAACATGAAAATTACAATAATACCGGAGAGGATGGCGGAAAGTACAACAGACATTTTGCAAAACTCCTTTGATTATAAAATTTACCGCGACATGCGGTAGGCAATTTGTGCCGATTCTTCTAATTCACGCAAGCTAGGGTCTTTTATATGCGCGACTGTCCTCTGTGCTTTTTGTATACGCTCTGGAATGTCGGTAAACGAGCAATTTCCATTCAAAAACGATTCCACAGCACCCTCCCCGGCAGCCGAGAGAATGGCTCCTGCATTGCCACCCTGCTTTGCGGCACGAATCGCCAAAGTTAAACAGGGAAACGTCTCTAAATCGGGTGGCTCAAAGGTAAGCTCGCCATCAAGCTTCAGCGGCTCTCCCGGACAGGGCTTACGCAGGGGATAAAACAGAGCGTATTGGATAGGCAGACGCATATCCGGGGTGCCGAGCTGTGCTATAACCGCGCCGTCATTATATTCCACCATTGAGTGAATTATACTTTGCTTGTGTATTATAACAGAAATTTCATCCGCTTTCAATGAAAAAAGATGAATGGCTTCAATTAGCTCCAGCCCTTTATTCAAAAGAGTTGCGGAATCTACGGTTACCTTGGCACCCATATTCCAATTAGGATGGCGCAGTGCGTCCTGCGGGGCAACGCGGCGCAGCTGCTCATTTGTGTATCCCCTGAAAGGCCCGCCCGATGCGGTAAGGATAATTCGTTTCAGGCCATATCCCCCTCCCTGAAGACACTGGAAAATGGCACTGTGCTCCGAGTCTACCGGGATAATAGGGGTTTGCGCCCTCCGGGTTACCAATTCGCCGCCGTATACCAAGCTCTCTTTGTTTGCCAGGAGTAACCGTTTGCCTGAGTCCAATGCGGCTAATGTGGGGTGCAGCCCCGAAATTCCTACAAGGGCGTTGAGTACCGTTTGGCAGGAATGATGTGCTGCCGCCTCACAAATACTTTCCTGCCCATAGGAGACCTTTATGGGGGTATCGGCTAAGGCGAGGCGTAGCTGCCTGCCTTCGCCCGGTTCTGAAACATAGCACCGGTCAGGCAGAAATTCACGAGCCTGAGCCTCCAAGAGAGCTATATTTTTCCGGGCGGTTAAAATAGTCGGACGCAACTTGTGAAACCGAATGATCTCCAGTGCCTGTCTGCCGATTGAGCCAGTTGAGCCTAAAATCGAAAGCTTATCCATGCTGCACCCCTAACTGCTTATGGTGAGGGCCGGGAGGAAAATAAGCAAGCCTTCAAACAGGGGAGCGGTAAAGAGCAGGCTGTCGAATCTGTCTAAAATACCGCCGTGACCTGGAATGAGTGTGCCGAAATCCTTTACGCCGAATTCACGCTTGATTAGGCTCATTGACAAATCGCCAATCTGTGCCGCCGCGGAACCTAATACCCCATACAAAGCCATGAATGGATAGTTGACCTGGTTATGAAATACGAATTGCTGGATCAAACCGTATAAAATCATAACGACAACCCCGCCGGCCAAGCCGCCTATGGCACCTTCAACTGTTTTTTTAGGGCTAATATCGGGCTTAAGCTTGCGCTTGCCAAAAAAAATACCGGTGAAGTATGCGCAGGTGTCTGCCGCGATTGCCGCTGCAAATGGGAGTAAAATATAATGCCGGTGACCGTAGGTTGTTTCAGAGATACGTACTAGCGAGGAGAAAAAAACAGGGACAATCAATGAGGTGAACAGAACTGTGCTGATAATGCCAAAGGTGATGTTTTTATGGTCAATGATCCCTTCGATAAATAAGAGAATTGTAAAACAGAATAGTCCGGCAACGGCTATTTGCGCCCGTTCTGCAGGAAGCCAATCTGAAATCTCAAAAAAATACCAGACTGGAATGCTGCAAGAAAAAACCAAGGCGTAAAAAACAATGCGCTTTTTAATGGCAAAATGGGTCGCGCCGAGCAGTTCTTGTACCGCTGCCGCTGAAATAATACCTATAGCGATAGGCAGCATCCAGGAAGCAGCAAAAAAAAGCAGTATGGGGAGCAACAGTAATAACGCAAATCCCGCGATAATACGAATACGCAATTAAACCCCTCCAAATCGCCTTTTCCGTTTATTGTATTCCGCAATAGCTTTGGCAAGCTCTTTTTCGGAAAAATCTGGCCACAAGATTTTTGTAAAATAAAATTCAGTATATGCAATCTGCCATAGAAGGAAATTGGAAATTCTAAAGTCTCCCCCAGGTCGAATGAGCAAATCAGGGCATGGAATGCCCTTGGTGTCTAGCCTTTGGGCAAAGCTGTTCTCATCAAGGATCTCCGGGGGATTCTTCAGTATAGACTCAGCCGCCCGCACAATTTCGTCCCGTCCTCCGTAATTGACACAGATGTTGACCTGACATACGCCTGATGGATAACCATCTGACAGCTTGTGGACATTATCAATCTTTCTCTGCATTCCAGATGGGAAATGCGATAAATTACCTAGAAATCGAACGGCAACATTGTCATTGAGCATTGTAGCTTGAACCTCATCAAGATATTTGTCTAGCAAACTGAAAATCTCATCAATCTCATCCTGGGGGCGTTTCCAGTTTTCCGTAGAAAAGGCGTATACAGTGAGATACTGTACGCCTATATCCCGGCAATAGCAGGCTATACGCCGGAAAACCTCGCTCCCGGCGGAATGGCCGGCCTTACGCGGCAAAAAACGTTTTTTCGCCCAACGACCGTTTCCGTCCATGATAACGGCGATATGGCATGGGACACTACCATTGGTCATACTTCCATTAACTCTTTATTTTTTTTCTCTGCTATTAAATCGATTTCCCTAATTGCCTTGTCTGTAAGCTCTTGCAGCTCCTTTTCAATATCCTTCAAGTCGTCCTCGGTGATCTCGCTACGTTTTTTCTGCCCCTTGTATTCCTCTATGAGCTCACGCCGGACATGACGCACGGCTACCTTAGCTTCTTCTGCGTATTTATGGGTTTGCTTTGTCAGCTCCTTGCGGCGTTCCTCTGTTAATTGCGGGAATACAAGCCGGATAACCTTTCCGTCGTTGGTAGGGTTTATGCCTATATCCGATGCCTGTATGGCTTTTTCTATGCTACGCAGAGCTGAAGCATCCCAGGGTCCGATCGCTAAAATACGCGGTTCAGGCGTGGATATGGACGCAATCTGCCCTATCGGGGTAGGTGTGCCGTAATAATCAACTGCTATCCGGTCAAGCACCGAGGGGCTGGCACGTCCAGCCCTAATAGTGGAAAAGCTGTAGCTTAGCTTTTCGGTGATTTTTTCAATTTTAGAGTCAAAGCTTGAATAATTGCTCATCTGTTCTTCACCTTTCCTTATAATCTATTCTTATTTTCTGCGTACTATTGTTCCGATATTTTCGCCCATGATAGCCTTATAAATATTTCCAGGGTCCTTGAGGGCAAACAGGAGCACCGGAATATCGTTATCCAGAGACAGGCTTGCGGCAGTCGAATCCATGGCGGATAAATTTTGCTGTAAAAAATCGTTTGGGGTCAACCGGTCATATTTATGCGCGTTTGGATTCTTCTTGGGGTCATCGTCATACACGCCGTCTACATTTTTGGCGAGCATTACAATATCGGCACAGATTTCCGCCCCCCGGAGGACGGCGGCTGTATCTGTAGAGAAAAATGGGTTGCCTGTACCGCAGCCGATAATCACTATTCGCCCTTGCTCCATATGGGCGATAGTGCGCAAACGGACAAATGGTTCGGCAATAGGGCGCATTTCAATGGCAGTCTGGACCCTTACCGTAATTCCTTTAGATTCTAAAACATCGGCAATAGCAAGACAGTTAATGGTGGTGGCTAGCATACCCATATGGTCGGCGCGGGTGCGCTCCATCTTTCCGTGACCGTCCTTAGCCCCCCGCCAGATGTTGCCCCCGCCGACAACTAATGCGATTTGCACGCCTATATCCAAGCAACGCTTAAGTATATCGCAAATTCTATCAATGCGTTCAAAATCTAAAACCCTCTCGCCCTGACCCGCCAATGCTTCACCGCTAATTTTTATGAGTACACGCTTATATTGCGGCGATTTTGCCGATTCCATAAACTCACTCCCAAAAATAAATTCCCAGACCCACATCATTATAATACAGAAACTTTTATTTGAAAAGGGGGAAAAGATCAATTATACAAAAAACTTTAATTGTTCTGTGCCCAAGCTCCACTCGGTGTAAAATAAATGCAGGAGTTTTCTCGGCAAGAGAACAAGAGGCAACTAAGAAGTGATTTAATAGTGTCGAGAGACAAAAAATCACGAAGGAGGCAACCTTTTGTGGAGAAGATTATAGCAGAGATTGCGAAGTTTTACACAATTCAGCCCCGAACATATTGGATGCAGATTGGAGAAAAGAGCTATCTGGATTTAGTTGGTGGAGCAATATTAGCAACCTATCAAATAAATTTAAACGGCATCCCATTTTCTTTGGCGTAAGTATGCGCCGCTGAATCTGTATCGCCATAGATGACCAACGGTTCGCATCCCTCGAACGCTTCCTTGTCGATATCGGTCACGCTGGCCGGGATAACAATGCGGGTTAGCGATGTACATAACCAAAAGGCCAATGTGTCGATAGCCTTTACATTGTCCGGGATATCTAGATCTCTCAGTGATGTGCAATACGCAAACGCATATTGGGGGATCAAGGTTACGCTTTTCGGTATCATTACATCGGTGAGCAAGATACAGTCTTGGAATGCCCGCCGTTCAATCGTTGTTACACTGTCCGGGATGGCCACACCGGTCAAAGCACTCCCTTGGAATGCGCCGGAACGGATGGAGACTGTGCCATCAGGAATGCTATATGTCCCTGATCTTCCTCCGGGGTAACGAACAAGTGTTGTTTTACCCTTGTTGAACAGCACATGACTTTCGCTCATGAAATGAGGGTTATCAGAATCTACGGATATATCGGTCAGGGAAGGGCATACCCAGAACGCATAGGGGTCAATATAATCCACGCTGGCCGGGAGTTCCACACTGGTTAGTGATGTACAATTAAGGAACGCAAAACCGCCAATCATGTTTATACCCTCTCGAATGACGACACCAGTTAGCGATGTGCATTCAAAAAATGCGTGTTCGTCAATTGAGGTTGCACCGGGGACAAAGGTTACGGTGAAAGGGGTTTTTCCGTCTTTGGTTAAGCCCGCAGTTTCAAGCGCGACCTCTACATTTTTTTCTGTCACTTTTCCCCCGCGGATATGTCCGACAACAATTTCCACTGCATTTTCAGTCTCGGAAAAGGGGTGTTGTGTGACAGTCGGTTGCGAGATGCCTATGTCTTCTTGTATCCCGGAAGCCGGGTTATTGGAAGGAATAGGCTGAATGTCTTTTTCGTCCGGGTTACAGGCGGCCAGGATAAGCAATGTCAGCAAAAGGTGCATAGTGCATTTTATATTTCCCGGTGTGTTGCCATAATTCATGGGCAAAACCTCCCGTTTCATTAATCTGACTATTTAGATTCTAGCGATTCGAGCATATCACAAATCGTCTGGTTTTACAATACACGGCTACAGCATTTACTTTTTTGCAAAATATTTTCGTGCCTGAATAGTTGGGTTTTTACGATGGAATGACCTAATCCGTTCCCTACAGCGGAAATCATCACTATAATATCGCCCAGATTAACGTGTCTCAGGGAAAACAGGCTGTAGGAAACGCATTTATGCGTTCCGAGAAAGTAAATGCGGTGACCATGAACAAACTGACATCGGCTCTGGCAGCTTAAAGAAGGGAGGTCAAAAATATGGTTAGTTACGAGGTTGTAACCATCAATTTCATGGTGTACGAGGGAAAAAACCGGTTTGCCGGTGCTGCGTCTGTACAGCTCCCCAACATCAACCAAAAAACCGTCAATCTGTCAGGGGCGGGTATTGCCGGTGATGTAGAAGTTCCTATCAGCGGCCAGCTGGAAGCCATGGAGGTATCCATAAAGTTCAACGAGTTTTCCGCTGAAGTTGCCCGGCTGCGTTCTCCGGGAAGACACACCATAACGCTCATGCCAGCCGTGCAGCGGGGAGACAAAACAAAAGGTGAAATTGTCACTGTCCCGGAAAAGCACACCATGGTCATCGTACCCAAAGGTTTGTCGGGGGCAAACATAGCCCCGGCAACTCAAAGGGAATCCACCTTGACCGCATCTGTCCGCTACTGGAAGTATACGGTGGACGGAAAAACCGTCCATGAGATTGACCCGATGAATCACATCTTCATCATCAACGGAGTTGACCACGGCAAGGCTGTCAGAAAGGCACTCGGATTATAACGCCTGACACGGCGTAACAAAGAGAGGAGAATTCCCCATGAGAGATACCGAGAATAACACAGAGGAACCCGGCACACACATCAACCCTGAGGAATTTGAAGCCGTCCAAAGGGATGCAGCTGACAGCAAGGATACATACACCCACAAATTCAAAAAGCCCTTTATCTATGACGGTCAAGAGTATACTGAGCTTCGGTTTGACTGGGACGGTCTGAGTGGAGCCGATGCCCTTGCGATTGAACGGGAAGTCGAGAAAATCACCGGGGTTGTGGTGATTGCCGAAGAGTTCAGCAGCGAATATCTAATCCGCATGGCCGCCAAGTGCTGTACACAGGAGATTGGCCCAGACGCATTTGAACTCATGCGGCAAAAGGATTACAAGAGGATCAAAAGCAGGGCGAAATCTTTTTTACTGGCATCGGAGTGAAACTAGGCGATGGCGGGTCGTGGCTCCGGCGGCAATGCCTTATTCTGTCACAAGTGAACAAGACCCCTGCCAACTATTGGCTGTCTCTGCCCCTTTCGCAGTTGCGGGGATGGATTGGGGACAGCAATGCGATTCAGGAACAGCGGGCGTTGAAAAAATGAACCGCCCTCAGCACGAAGCGGGGGCGGTTTTGGCTTGCCTGTTGGTTATTGCACATTAAGGCGTTCTTTCAATCGCTCCTGCAATTCTTGCGAAAAATTAAACCCTTCCGCCTCCGCACGGCGTTTGAGATAGCGTGGCAAGGTAACGTTTGTGCGTTCGGCGGTCATATCCGTCATACGTCTGTATTCGTCAAAATCAATGTCAACCCATGACACCAATTCCCCCTCTTTGTGAGGCGGGGCTTCTTTCGAGGGTTCGGGAACGACACGCCCCGCTTCTTGTTCGCAAATTCCCCATGCCCCCAAGGCTTCACGTGCCATATAGATTGCTTCTGCCATATCTTGCCCCTGTGTATTGCGTTCAATGTCGGGGATTGTGACAAAATAGCCAAAATCATCCGGCATTAAAACTATAGGATACGCCTTTTTCATAGTGATTTCTCCTTTCGGCAACCAAAGGGCAAGG
Organism: Oscillospiraceae bacterium; assembly: GCA_009777475.1. Taxonomy (GTDB): domain Bacteria; phylum Bacillota; class Clostridia; order Oscillospirales; family UBA929; genus UBA929. The sequence goes on from WRLU01000020.1 coordinate 31,746, forward strand.
GCTATTTCAACCCATGCCTCTTGATGATTGATTTTGAGAGGTTTTCGCTAATTTCCCTATGTCTTGGGATTGGCTCAGTTTCTTTCCCGTTGGTGTAAATTGTGTGAGGACCCACGTCCCTCAATTTCCACCACCCATTGTCCGTTAGCTTTTTGACCAAATCTCTCCGTTTCATAACCCCCACCTCTTGAAACTAATTATACGCATATTATACGCACTTGTCAAGAGGTTTTTTTTAATAACTTTCAAAGGAGGGCATCATGCAAACCAGAAAAGAGTACGATATGCTGTTTTCTCTGCAAGCACAGCTTGGGAGCAGTTATACGGCGACTTTCACCAAGGCACAATAGCACCTTGCCAGTATGCAGAGTGAAATTCAAGCCCTCTCTAAAGTCCAAGCCGACATATCCTCATACGAAAAACAGCAGGGTGTAGTTGAGAACACAGGGAAAAAACTTGAAGTCCTGAAACAGCAGTATGACAACATCAAAAAAGAGATGGCTGAAACCGAGGTTTTTTCTTCAAGGTTGGAAAATCAGCTTTTGACAAAGCAACAGCAAATCGACAAAACCAGCGATGCCCTGACCACCCATAAACAAAAGCTCAATCAGATGGGATCGGTCTTGACCGAGGCTGGAGTTGATACGGATAGGCTTGCCGAATCCAGTGCAAAGCTCGGTGAAAAAATAGAGGGCATCAAGGCAGACCAAATCAAAGCGGTGCATCAAGCCCAAAGGGAAGCCGCTGAGAGTACCGAGGAATACGGTGTAACGGCAAATCAGGCGTTTTTGTCGGCGGGCCAAGCACTTACGGCGGCGGGGATTGCTCTTGCCCTGAAGAAAATCAAAGACAGCTTTATGGAATGTGCAAATGCTGCCATGGAGTATGAATCCGCTTTAACCGGTGTTGAAAAGACCACCGATTTGACCAGTGCCGAACTGGGTGCTATGTCAGCGGCAATCAGAGCTTTGTCGAAAGAAATCCCTATGGCCGCTACAGAGTTAGCGGGGATTACGGAAAACGCCGGACAGCTTGGGATTGCCAAAGAAAACTTGGTCGGGTTTACCCGGACGATGGCGGATTTGGGTGTTGCAACCAATTTGACCGGAGAAGATGCCGCACAGACGTTTGCTAAATTCGCCAACATCACCCAAATGTCACAAGGAGATTTTGACAGGCTCGGCTCTACTGTGGTCGATTTGGGCAACAATTTAGCCACAACCGAAAAAGATATTGCGGCCATGGGGTTGCGGCTTGCCGCTGCCGGAAAACAGGCGGGTATGTCTGAGGCGGATATTCTGGGACTGGCCGGGAGCCTTTCTTCTGTCGGCCTCGAAGCTCAGGCTGGCGGCACAGCGTTCAGCAAGGCAATAAACCAAATCACCATTGCAGTGGAAACCGGGAACGATAATCTAGCCGACTTTTCCCGGATTGCCGGAATGTCTGCCCAAGAATTTGCCACGGCGTGGGGGAGGGATGCCGCCGGGGCTATGGTGTCGTTTACCCAAGGGTTGGCAGATGCAGAGCGGCACGGCAAGAGTACGGTTGTGTTGTTGGAAGAGCTTGGAATGACAGAGATACGCCTATCGGATGCCATGCGTAGGGCTGCCGGATCGGGAGATTTGTTCCGCAATTCTATTGAGCTGGGCAACGCCGCATGGGCTGAAAACACCGCCCTGACCAAAGAAGCTGAGTTACGGTACAGTACCACCGAAAGTCAGTTACAGCTTCTGAAAAACTCGTACCAAGATTTGAAGGTTGCCATAGGGGACAATTACACCCCCGCCTTGAAGGATTTGTATAGTGCCGGTACGGATGTATTGAACAACATGACGGCATTTGTAGAGGAAAACCCGGAATTGGTCAAGGCTTTTAGCACATTCGGGATTGTTCTTGGAGGAACAACGGCTCTACTGGTCGGGTACACAGCGGCAGCAAAGGTTGCCACGATAGCGAGTACAGCTATGAAAGCCGCAATTCCGGGCGTTAATATTATTCTCGGTGCCACTGCTGCGGTTACAGGGCTGGTTGTCGGAATTGAAGCACTACGGGAAGCCGAGGAACGCAGGGCGTTTGAACGCAGAGTAGGCAAAGAGAATGTAGCCGAGTACATGGAAATGAAACAGCTCTCGGCGGCATCCCAAGAACAATACCATCAAATGAAAGCCTTGGAGGAGCGGTATAATTCCATTCAAGGGCCTATGGCTGAAACCACGGCAGAAGCCCAGCTTTTGAAAAAGGAGCTGGATAATGCCACTGAAGCCTACGAAAACAACAAACAGACCGCCGAGGAGGCTGCCGAGGCTCACCGTGAGAGCATGGAAGCCTATGAGGCGTTCAAAGAAGCCCAGCGGGAGTTGGTAGCCGGGGCAGAAGCAGAAGGACAAAGCATTTTAAGCCTTACCAACAGGCTTGACAAATTGGTTGATGCCGAAGGGAAAGCGGTGGGGTCAAAAGAGGAGCTTCTTGCCATTGTTGAACTGCTCAATGAAAAAATGCCTGAGCTTGGCCTTGTCTATGACGAGGATGCCGATAAATTCAATAAAAAACGAAAGCTGTCAATGCCTTGACAGAAGCGGAAGCCGCCCGTATAAAGAGAGACGCAATAAAAGGTGAACACAAGAGTTACGTTGATGAACAAAGCGGGTTGGACAAACAGGCAGAAGATGCCCTTGCAAAAATGGGGCTTATCAAACAGCGTGAGGAACAAATCTGGGAAGACGCTGGTGGTATGCTTGGCGGGACTTATTATAGGGACTACACCAAGGCTCTGATAGAATTTGAAGCGGCAGAGGAAATTCACAAAGAGGCTGCTGCCGCTGCCAAGGACAATGCCGATGCCATAGAGCGGTTGAGCAGTGAAATGGCGGAAATTGATAAAACATACGCCGGGTTTGAGAATATGACTGCTGTCATGGGTACGGCAAAGGCTGAAATACAAGCTCTTGCCACCGCCTATAAAGAAGCGTATGAAGCCGCCCTCACCAGCGTACAAGGTCAATACAGCCTTTGGGATGAAGCCGCCGAGGTTGTTCCTAAGAGCATCGGTGAAATCAACAAGGCTCTTGAAAGCCAGCTCAAATACTGGGGGGATTACGACAAAAACCTTGAAGCCCTGAGAGAAGCATCCAGTGAAATCAAAGGTCTGGACGAATTGCTTGACGGCTTGGATGGCAGTGCCAACAGTGTGAACCTTGCCGCCGGTTTAGCGGCTGCTGTAAAAGAGGGCAATTCGGTCGCCATAGAGGAAACGGTTAAACTGTCCCAAAAAGTGCAAGAGGAAGAAAAAACGGTTGCTGACAGTTTGGCTCAAATGGAATCCGAGTTTGGGAAAAAATTGGGTGACATCCAAAAAGAACTTGAAGCCGCCGTAGAAAACATGGACATGGGCGATTTGGCCGCTGAAGCCGGAAAAAGCACCATTGACGGATTCATTGAGGCCGCCAACGACCCCAACACCTTAGCAAGAGTATCAACAGCATATGGGCAGCTTGCCAACGCTGCCACTGATGCTATGGGGGGTAAGTCTCCCGGGGTGGGTGTGTATAGTCCAGTGAAGCCAGCCGGTTCCCACGCCGGAGGGCTTGATTACGTCCCCTTTGATGGTTATATAGCCGAGCTGCACAAAGGCGAACGTGTTCTGACTGCGCAAGAAGCACAGGGCATGAAGGACATTGAACGCTACAAAGAAACACAGATTGTAGCCATTGCCCCGCAATTTATGGCCGCTGTGTCGGCTATGCGTGCAAACCCAAGCACTTTAGATGCGATTTCGGGACCAAGTCCGGCTCCCAGCGGCAATTCAGGCGGTGGGTCGCCCACCTTTAGTCTGCAAATTAACATCCCCGCCGAGGTTGCCGCAAACAATGAGGCTTTGATGGACGTGTTACAGCAAGCCGGGGAGGATATGCAGGAACGGTTCAGGGATATGATGGAAAACTACCTTTTGGAAAAAGCCCGCACAGAGTATTGACATCCCCGGGCGATAGGGGTATAATAAGTGCAAGGGAGTTGGCCGCCAGACGGTTAGCCCCGATGTTCAGTGGTTAAGCATATAGCCGTCACAACTTGACCGGGGGGACGGCTATTGTGCTACCGGGGTTAAGCGAACGAATATGTAAATCACCAGTGAAATGGCAATAGCATATCGAACGAATTTCCTCATAGGCACACCCCCTTTCGGGGGACTAACCGCCCAACGTCCGTTGGTTCTCCCTTGCGTTGCTGGCAAGCCAGCAAGTGCAGTATAACACGGTTTCCGACAAACCGCAACAAGCAAAAACCGTCTCCAACCGGGGGCGGTTTTTGCTATGCCAAAAAACGGCAAAGGAGGACATACCGATGGCCAGAACATACACCACCACCCAAGGCGATATGTGGGATTTGATTGCCCACACCAAGCTTGGCGATACCGCCCACACAGACAAACTGATGAACGCAAATCAGCAGTATTTAGGCTATTACACATTCCCGGCAGGGATTGTCCTTACCCTGCCCGAAGTCCCTGACGATATCACCGATGAAGCCCCGCCTTGGAAGCAGGTGGATGATGAGTAATAAAAATCTTGCCAGACGGACGGATATATCGGTACGCTTCAAGGGCGTGGATATCACCAAATCCATAAAAAAATATCTGATTTCCATAACCTACACTGACAATGAGGACGGCGAAACGGACGATTTGCAAATACGCCTGCACGACCGTGAGGGTCTATGGCTGGAAAAGTGGCTGCAGAAAGCGGTTGAAGCGGCTGCCTCGGATTCCGGGTTTACCATTCAGGCATCCATCAAACGCAAGAACTGGACGGGCAACGGCAAAGACCAAAAGCTGAAATGCGGAAAATTTGAGCTGGATGCCGTGACCGTGGAAGGGCCGCCCTCTGTGGTTGTCATCAAGGCGACTTCACTGCC
>WRLU01000021.1 GCA_009777475.1 Oscillospiraceae bacterium
CCTGCGTTCGTTCCGCGGGGTGTTTGCTTCACCACACGGACGCCGTGGCCGGTGTTTTGTTTACTCAAAATCGGCCCTCAATTGGTATTTTAACACTTCCCGCCTGGGTTGTCAAGGGGGGGTGGTTGCCTGTCTGTCCGCAGCTGCATTTTACCGTGTGGAATGTGCTTCTTTTTGCGTTGCTGGAGGGATAGGTGCCGAATTTGTCAAGCTTGTGCTTTTCTGTCACTTTTAAGCCGCAGGAGCATACACGAGTGTGTTCTTTTGACCTGATTTTATCATATTTGTCGCTTGATCTGGGTGAAGGCTAAAGGGGGACGGCCTATGAGCCGTCAAGAGTTCGTGGCCGAGCTGAGGCGGCGCTATGAGGTGAAGCCTGACCGTGTAAAAGGGAATGTTGTGGTTGGGTTCGTGTTGAAAAGCAAGGCCGCCTGATGAGGTTAGGTTGTTATGGCTCTGCCGCCGAAAGGCGGCGGAGCCGTAGTAACCCCGGCTATCTCTCACGAAGGATTGGTGCGGATTTCCTCGTGGTTGCAATGGGTTAGGTTGGGGTTGAAAATTGGAATAGCAATAAGATATTGCAAGGATGTAAACTCCCTAAAAAATATTTTTGACAGCGTTCTTGTAAATTCTCTGAGTTTATGTTATAGTTGTATGCGGTGAAATTGGGTTGTAAGTTGCGAGGCTAACCCGATATTCGTAAGCAAAGAGGCTCATACTCCAAAAAGTGCCGTAAGAGTTGCCGTTACTCCGCGTAGCCGTGAACACATACGGCACTTTGAAAATGAAAGATGGCAAAAATGTGAAAATAACACTTCTCTCACAACAGGAATACATAAGCATTGTCTTGCCAGAAAAACACGCAGGACATTATTGGGTGCGCGGCAGAAACACTGCTGGGAAAAAGGCAGATATTATTGCTGTTGAAGCATTGCGTCCAACAGCAATCGGCGATGCTTTGCAATGGAAACTCAAATCGAATCGCCAGTTTAAAGTTGTCCGCCAATTTAAGGTTTCCAATGAAAATGGTAACGATTTGCATGAGACAGTTTTAAATCCACTTGAACTGTACAAGATTCAAAGCACGGATGGAAATTTAAGATATGTATTGTATATAGAGCCTGTCAGCGATGATCGTAAGCATTACTGTGCTTACGAACTTGTAAACAGGCAGGCATCTTTGACAATCGGGAGCAATTCAAATGCCAACATATATTATGAAAATAAATTCGTCTCCGGCGGAAACGGTCATGCAAATCTGACTATTTCACAGGACACCATATCTGTTCAGGATTTAGAAAGCACAAACAACACCTATGTGAATGGGCGAGCCGTAAAACAAACCACATTGAACATCGGCGATATTATCTACATAATGGGCTTGCAGATTGTGGTGACCAACCGTTTTATCTTTGTCAATAATCCTGATGGAAATGTCAAGATTCAAAGCGAAGAACTGCGTGAATACCACGCTCCGCCTCCAAAAACAATACCCTCAGATTTTGACGATGACGAGGATTATCAAGGTATTTCTGATGACTATTATTATCGTGCGCCTCGCTTTAAGCACGATGTTGATGTGTTTGATTTGAAACTGGATGCTCCGCCGTCAAATCAAAATAACGATGAAGTGCCGATGATTATGCTAATTGGGCCATCCATGACGATGGGGATGGCATCTGTGGCAAGTGGTCTGTTTGCTGTCACAAACGCAATCGAACGCGGAGATATTAAATCGGCAATCCCATCCATTGTTATGAGCCTCAGTATGTTGTTAGGTACACTGATGTGGCCCTTGATTACGAGAACGTCCCAACGCAGATTGCGTAGAAGGAAAGAAGCAAAACGACAGGAAGCATATACGAAGTATTTGGCTCAAATGGAGCAGCTTGTTGAGGAAGAGACTGTTCGCCAAGAGCAAGTATTGCGCACTAATGACGTGGGGATTGAAGCATATATTGAGCGGATGCTTGCACCTGCTCCGCAGATTTGGGAACGCACACCAAAGCACACAGACTTCCTTTCTCTGCGAATTGGTTACGGAAATTTGCCCTTAAAGGCCAATGTACAATACTCGGAGCGCAGATTTACTGTTGAACAGGATAATCTGACTGAGGCGATGTATCAATTTGGTGAGAAAAAACGCTGGCTGCGCGATGTTCCTGTGTGTTTGCCACTTGCAGAGCGGTTTGTAAGTGGTGTATATGCCGACAAGCAAATCCTTTTTGCATATGCAAAAAACTTCATTTTGCAACTTGTCGCGCTGCACAGCTATGACGAAGTTAAGCTTGTGTTGGTTTATGACGAAAGCGATGCCGCTGAATTTGAGTTTGTGCGGTGGCTTCCTCATACCATGAACAACGAGCGCACAATTCGTTATATCGCAACAAATTCAGATGAAACAAAAGAGCTTTCATCTTCAATTGACACAATCATTGAGTATCGTAAAGAATTGAGCGAAAGCAAACTTGAAGACGAATCTCCCTATTTTGTAGTGCTATGTTTAGACAAGAACCTCTCATCAAAAACTGAGTGTGTCCGCCGTATACAGGAACATAAAACAAATTTGAATATTTCGGTAATATCTATGTTCGAGAGATTGAAAGACCTCCCGAAAGAATGTACTGCTGTTTTGGAGCTGAGCAAAGCACAAAACGGCAGTTTGACACTAATAGGCAACATAAGCGAACCATCGGTTCCGTTTACAACGGATGCTCCGCAGCAAATTGATGTACAACGCATTGTTAGAGTTCTTGCAAATACGGAAGTTGATATTAGCGGGTCTAATTTCGCGCTTCCGAAAAAGTACACATTCTTTGAACTGCTCGGCATTGGCATGATAGAGCATTTAAACCTTATCGACAACTGGTCTGCAAATGACCCAACGAAATCACTTGCTGCCACTGTTGGCGTTGACAAATATGGCGAATCGTTTAAGCTAGATTTACATGAACGAGCGCATGGCCCCCATGGGCTTGTTGCCGGAATGACCGGTTCGGGAAAAAGTGAATTTATTATTTCCTATATCCTTTCCATGGCGGTAAATTTCCACCCGTATGAAGCAGCCTTCATCCTAATCGACTACAAAGGCGGCGGTATGGCAAAGTCATTTGAGAATATTCCGCACACCGCTGGTGTCATTACCAATCTTGATGGTAACGGCATCAAGCGCTCTTTGTCTTCTATGCGGAGTGAGTTGCATCGCCGTGAGCGGATATTCCGAGATATCTCGCAGCATCACAATGTCAGCAATATAGACATCTATAAATATCAGAGGCTCTATCGTGAAGGCAAAGTCAATGAACCGCTGCCGCATTTATTTATCATATCCGATGAATTTGCGGAGTTGAAGAAAGAACAGCCGGACTTTATGACCGAGTTAACCAGTACGGCGCGTGTCGGTCGCAGTTTAGGCGTTCATCTGATTCTGGCCACACAAAAACCCGGCGGCGTTGTGGACGACCAAATACGAAGTAACAGCCGTTTCCGGGTTTGCCTCAAAGTACAGGACAATGGCGACAGTATGGAAATGCTTGGACGCAGCGAGGCGGCATCGCTTGTGGATACGGGACGGTTTTATCTGCAAGTTGGATACAATGAAATATTTGAGATTGGGCAATCCGCGTGGGCAGGCGCGCCATATTATCCTTCCGAAAAGGTCATCAAAGACCGGGATGATGCCATATCGGTCATCAACACAAACGGAAGGGTTATCGCCGAGGAGAACATAGACAGATTTTCAATGGTAAAAGACCCGCCCAAACAGCTTGATGTCATCACGGGATATATCAGCAAGGTGAGTGACGAAGAGCAAATCAAACACTGGAAGATGTGGCTTGATCCGATTCCAAATCTGATTTATATTGACAAACTTGCGGAAAAATATATTGAATCTGAGACGAACCCATTCGTCTTGAATCCAATTGTCGGAGAATTTGATAATCCCGCACATCAATCGCAAGGACTTCTGCGTGTGCCGATTACGCAGGACGGAAATACCATCGTTTATGGATCGTCTGGTAGCGGTAAAGCTATGTTCATTGAAGCGATGTGTTGTTCATTGATGAGTGAACACACACCGCGTGAAGTCAATATATACATAATGGATTTTGGTGCGGAGACATTAACGGCTTTCGCCAATGCCCCGCACGTTGGTGAGGTTATTCTTTCTTATGAAACAGAAAAGGTAAATAACTTATTTAAGCTAATGCTTGGCAAGTTGGATGTTCGTAAAAAACTGCTTTCGCAATTTGGCGGAGATATGGCGAGATATAATAAGCAAGCCGAAAAATCCGAACCGGGTATAGTGGTGGTCATCAATAATTATGCGGCATTTACAGAGCTTTTCGAGGACAAGGCCGGAGAAATAAGCTATTTAACCCGTGAAGGAACAAAATATGGAATCTACTTTGTCTTGACGTGTACGAGCGTGAACAATGTGAAATTCAGCTTACTTCAAAATTTCAAATCATTATACTGCTTACAATTGAATAATCCTGATGATTACTCCACTGTCATTGGGAAAACAGAGGGGATGCTACCGGAGAAATATAAGGGAAGAGGTCTAATTCGTTTTGATAAGGACAGCTTGCTCGAATTTCAAGTTGCAAGCGTAACAGAAGATGATTCACCGTACAAATTTATTCGAGCGTTATGCGGTAGAATCGTACATAAATATTCTGGCGCAGGGGCATCAAGCGTTCCTGTCCTACCGGAAAAGGTAACGGAGCAGTTCCTGTCAAGCAGTATACAATCAGGTGATTTAAGCAGGATCCCGATAGGGGTTGAAAGAGCAACGCTGGAGATTGCTTATTATGACTTCACGGCAAGTGCCGTTGATTTGATTCTGTCTGTAAATCAAGAATGGCAGGACTTCTCCGAGGCACTTGGTTTTTTGATTGCCAATCGCTATATGGCGAAAACGATGATTCTTGCACCAATGGGCAAAACACAGATTCAAACAAAGCTGGATACATTGCAAATTTTCAACGATGCAGATGCCTGCGTCGAAGGGGTTCGGGAAATTTTCAATATCGTCCTCACCCGTAACAACACATACAAAGACTGTCTTGAAGCCGGCAATCCACTGCCACAGTTTGAACCAGTGTTTGTGGTTATTCAATCTGTTTCTCTGTTGAAAACGATGCTTGAACGATATAAACCAGCGGAGAGCGAAGAAAAAGAAGCGGACGATGACACGCTGTTGAACAGGCTTCAGCTTGCCATGGCAAAATGTGACAAGGCATATAATGTACATTTTATCGTTGCCGAAAGCCTGAACTCACTCACACCGTTCACGGTAGAAGATTGGTATAAAACGCATATAAACGGCAACTGCGGAATATGGGTTGGAAGCGGAATAAACACGCAATACCGCTTGACCATACACAAAAAGCCGCAGGACTATATGGCGGAGCTGGAGACGGATTTCGGGTTCGTTGTGAATAACGCAGCAGCATCTCTTATAAAACTTTTGCAATGACGGAAGGGGGATGAATATGAAAAAATATCTCGTTGACGTATATCTTCCCGCAGATGGGAGGCATTATGATGTATATCTTCCCACAGGCAAGCAAATCGGGGAGGCCACACAGTTGCTTGTTAAAATTGTCGAGTCACAGCCGGGAAGCGGATATAAGGGCGGAGCAAACTCGGTATTGCTTTACGCAAATAACGGCGAACCGTTGGATCGAAACCTAACGGTATACGATGCGGGCATCCGCAATTCGACCAAACTCATTCTCATTTGAATATAGTGCTTCGGCATTATAGAATAAAAAAAACTAAAGGAGGATACCCCATGAAACTCGTTGTAGACCCACCCGAACTCCAGAAAGCGTCTGACAAATTCACCCAGCTATCAGGCGATTATTCAGACGTATACAATCGTCTGATGAACACCGCCAGAACAATGGGTGAAGCGTGGAAAGCCGCAGACAACCTTGCGTTCGTAGACCAAATCACGGGATTCTGCGATAAGTTAAAAGCAATGACAGACCATTTGGAGCAAGCGGCACAGGCTTTGGCGCAACAAAAAAAGAATTACGAAGATACTCGCGACGGCAATGTCACCGGTGTAAAAACGCTGGCAAATTAAAAAGGGGGAATGAACAATGACGCAAATTACCATTGATAGCGAACAGGTATTGGCGATCGCTACACAAGTCGAGAACGACAATCAGCAGCTTCAGCAACTTCTAAACGACAGCAAGGCGACTGTTAACAATTTGTCCTCTGTTTGGACAGGCAAAGCGTCTGACGAAACACGCGCATCGTATGAGTCGTTCGCAAACCAGTATTTTCAAACATACTACGATGTCCTCGAACAGTATGTCAAATTTCTGCGTACCAACGTGTCGGCACAGTATGAACAAACCGAAACGGTAAATACGCAGCTCGCCGATGCGTTTAAGTAGGAAACTTTAGCAGACCGCTCCCTTGCGATTTGCAGCAAGGGGGCGGCGGGGGAGGCGGAACGATGAAGCGAATTTTGTTTTTGGCAATCTTGTTTACCGCATTATCATTGGGAGGTGTAGGCTGTATGGAAAAACAGCAGAATGTGAACGATGCCGCTTTGGCATATATGGAGCAAAAGTACGGCGAGAAGTTTGAGTATGTTGGGTCGTGGGGTGTGAGTTATGCAAACAGAGGAATGCAGCAACACCTTGTTAAATCTGAAGTCTTCCCAGATGATATACTGGTGGACAGCATTAAATCCGAAAATGGATATGCTTTCAAAGACAATTACCTTGCCGTGAAATATAAGCAGCAAATGACGGAAACAATCAAATCATCTGCTGATGATGCATTTGACGATACCAAGGTTTTTTACCGTGTGCCAACGCATACATTATCTCTGCCCACCGATACGAGCTTTGAGCAGTATTCTACAGACGATGATACCGCAGTCTCTGTGGCAATTGCCGTACCCTTTTCCCGCTTTGATAAGCCGTTGCTGGGCAATTTCATCAAAATATTCTGTGAGAAAGACATTGGTATAACGATAAGTTTTGTTGCGCTGGAGGAGGATGTATATTATTCTTTATCCGATACGCAAATTGATGATGTAATTGGGCAGGGTATGTTTCGCTATTTTTCGGTCATACAAATTTATGACCGCATTGTAGAGATCGAATCGGAAGAGGTGAAGCAAGCATGAGTGTCTCATATGATGCAAGCGCAGCCTTTTCAGCGTTGATGTATGCTCTGTCGGGAAATGGTGGTATGCGTCTTGGAGGGCGTACTTTAAGTGCCATTTTAAACGATAAAAGCTTCAAATTTATTGATCCGATTAGCGGAAAGGATCGAGTAAGTGAGCTGAGAATAATCATTGAGGCTAACGGTTTTGGCAATGTCAAAATTGCCGGTACCAGCTTCCCGGATAAAGGCTATGGAACAATGTATGCCGCAACATTTCAGTATCCAGATGGGACTATTTACGTTGCATATCGCGGGACAGGCGATGGAAACTGGGGATATAATGCAGATTCTGCATATGGAAACGGTTCAAGCGATATGCAGGAATGGGCATTGAAGTATTTTGAGAAAACGGTTGGAGCACACCACCGGGAGGGGAATAAGTTATATGTAACCGGACATTCGCAAGGTGGCAACAACGCAATGTATGCCGCATTATTCTCCATATACGGCGGCAGAATAATAAGCTGTATATCCATTGATGGCCCCGGATTTAACCAAGCGACCATTGATGCGGCCAAGCGGTTGTGGGGTGATGCCTATTACGAATCGCAACGGCAAAAGATATTGGGGGTGTATGGGGAAAATGATTATGTACACCAACAGGGTGAGGTGCATCCTGAGTTCGCACACTTTTTTGTAGAAACCAACGATAACGGCAATTTTGCCGATATGCACGATATATTTTCGCATATTTCAAATGGAAAACTAAATAATGGCCCTGAAGACGGCATAAAAGAAGGCCCCACCAGTTCACTTATGAGCGAACTAATCAATAATCTTCTTGAGAATTATCCCCCCGAACAGAGACATGAAATTGCCAAAGTTGTCATGGATATTATTGAAATGAAAATTGGCAACGGAGAAGGTAGTTCTTCGCTTCTTGACATTTTGGCTGTGATTAAAGAGTTGTACCCTACCCTGTTGGACACAATTAAGGACAACCCAGACACCCTATTCGATGTTATGCGTGAACTTGGTGTTGATAAAATGATTACAGATTTTGTGGGGGAACATCCCTTTATTGCATCAGCCCTCGTGCTATGCCTGCCGTTTATCTTGGATTTTCTTAATGACCCTGATGCTGTCATTCGCCTTATTGAACTTATTGAAGCCGGCATTCACTTCATAGAAAAGTGTAAAGAAATAGCCAAAAATATTAAGGATTTCTTTGTGGGTTGCTTCAAAGCAATCAAAAACGCTGTCACTAAAATTGTCGAGTGGCTTTTGAAGATTTCCAAAGGGAATAAATACGCCGCCAACAACCCATACTTCAAGGCCGATACCACAAAACTCAGCGAATACGCAACACGCATAGGCAGCCTAAACACCCGCTTGCGAAGGTTGGATGGGGCACTGAGGCTTGCCTTTCGTGAGGTCAGCCCTCTTGACATGAGAAAATTTGTGTGGATCAATTTCCTGACCAGCGGGAGTTCAACACTTGGCAAGGTTCAAACATACCTAAGTGATGCCGCCGACCGCTTTGCCACCGCAGAAAGCAAAGCCAACGAAAACATGGGAGGGTAATCGAATGAATCTGGATGAGTGTAAGCGGGAGATGCGTAGCATTGTCACTGAACTGCGTGACATTGAATTTGGCGTCCGGCGTGATTTCACCAATATCGGTCAAGATTTATGCGGCAACTGCATTGACAAGATTGCCAGCAAATATGAGTACGTTTCCCGTGAACTTAACAAGGTAGATAAAAATCTTATTGCCTCGTTAATTGAAGCGGCAACAGGGGAGGGTTGAAAATGGCAAAACAAATCGTTGATACTGTTAGAATCAATTCTTCAATAAACAAGCTCCGGGCCGTGAATGGAAACATCAACAGTGCATTTGACACATTGAAGGGCAAGGCAAATAAACTCAGCGGCTGGAAAGGCGGGGCGGGTACAAAGGCCCAAACGGCGTTGCACCAGTTATTCGAAAGCAACGAAGCGCGTTCGACCGTGCTTCAGAACTATATTAACTTGCTTGAGCAACAAGTCAGCCCCGGATACAAGGACACAGAAACTGTCAATATAAAATTGGCAGATCAATTTAAGTGAGGTGTAAGCAATGGCTCTGATTGAGGTGAACCACAGTGATTTGCGTGAGGTCGCATCGGCAATCACCAAATACTGTTCCGCCCAAAAAAAGGAAATGAATTCTGTGAAATCGGATATAAAAGATATGCTTGCTTCCGGCTGGAAAGGCCCGGATGCGGTGGGGTTTGGACAAAAATGGGATGATGTTGACAGTGGCGATTCCACATCGGTAAAATTTCGTGAATCCCTGAAAGCATTTGGGGAAGCTCTTGATGCTTGCGCTAAAGAGTATGAGTCTGCCCAAAGCAAGACATATACCGCAGCGAGTTGGCTTCCAAAATATCTTGTCTGGTAGATACGAAAACGGTTAGAATTTTTTAAGGGAGTAAAAGGATAAAAAATGTCGGACATTCAAAAATTTGAACCCTTATGGGGCGTGTGGAAAATTGAGAGCGTTCTTGGCGAAGGAAGTTTCGGGAAAGTCTATAAAGCTGTCCGGGAGGAATTCGGCAAGGAGTATTATTGTGCCATAAAACACATTTCCATCCCCAAAAGCAATGAAGAAATCCGCCAATTTATGGATGAAAGTATGTCTGACGACCGAAGCGTGGCCAGCGAATATTTCCATCAGATTGTCAAAAATATAACGGATGAAATATCTGTTATGTATTCATTGAAGGGAAATAATAAAAACATTGTTTCCTATGAGGAACATCTCGTTATTCCAAAGGAAAACGGAGTTGGTCACGATATTTTCATCAAAATGGAATTGCTGACCGACCTATTAAAAAAAGCAAAAGAATCCTTTTCGGTGGGCGATGCCGTCCGGCTTGGTATTGATATGTGTTCTGCGTTGGAACTTTGCAACTCAAAAGATTTGATTCATCGCGACATCAAACCACAAAACATCTTCATCAGCGATGATAATCATTATAAGCTCGGCGATTTTGGAATCGCGCGGCAACTTGAAAAAACTTCAAGCGGCCTGTCTAAAAAAGGGACAAATTCTTACATGGCACCAGAGGTTTTCAAGGGTGAAGACTATGGGGCAAGTGTGGATATATACTCGTTGGGTATTGTTTTGTACCGTCTGCTCAATGATAACCGTTTGCCTTTTTTGCCGCTCCCGCCTACTACTCCGACTTTCAATGACCAAGAAACGGCTTTACAAAGGCGTATACAGGGAGAAAAAATACCTCCGCCTTCCCATGTCGATACGAAACTGTCAAACATAATCTTGAAAATGTGTGCTTATAACAGAGCTGACCGATATAAAAATCCTTCCGAAGCGAAAAATGATTTGCTTGCCTACGGAGACAAAAATGGTCTCCTCTCTCTTAAGGGGGGGGATCCCATTTGCCCTGATTGCGATACTGAATTAACGGAAAACACATCTAGTGTTTGGGGCGATGCCCCCAGATATAGTTGCCCGAAATGCGGCAAAGACTCTGAGCCGCTCGTTCTACCTAAACCGTCTGAGCAACCCAAGCCATCTGAGCCACCTAAACCGCTTGAGCCACTTAAACCGTCTGAGCAACCCAAGCCGCCGATCCCCCCAAAACCGTCCCAGCCAGCAGGGCCATCTCGGAAGGGTTTGTTCATCGTATTAGGTGTAATAGCATTAATAATCGGCATAGGAGCTTCTGCTTTCTTTTTGACTAACAGTCCGAATAAACCACCTCCAACTTCTGTGCCAACGTCAACCCCTACGCCGAAGCTGACACCGGAACCTACGCCCGAACCCACGTTGGAGCCAACACCAGAACCTACACCAGAGCCTTCGTGGGGTTTGTGGAGTAAATGGAAAGAAGAAAAGCCAAAAAAGTCCGAAACACGCGAAATCGAATCAAAAGAGCAGTATTCCTATCGAATATACGAGAAGAAGAGAACAAACAGTGCGACACCCCCCGATTCTGGCTGGAAACTTATTGATACAACATCAGAATGGGGCAATTGGGGAAGCTGGAGCGGTTGGAGTACATCAAACCCCTCACAAAAAGACGGAAGGGAAATAGACAGCCGCAAGAAGACCATTCCCGAAGGGACGTTTGAAGACGAAAATGGCGAAAAATGGACTGTTCCATCAAAAACACAAACAGAATACCGTTACCGGGATCGGAGCCGAATAAATACATACACATATGGGAGATATGGCAACTGGTCTTCGTGGGAAGATACACCCCAAAAGGGTAAACCGCTGGACAACGACACCAGCCGAAGCCGAATCGTGTACCGATACCGAGAGTTATCATAAAGAACTCAGAATTCAAAACTGGAATCTATTTTTATGGAGGAATCAGCATGAAAAAGATAGTTACCATTTTCTTGGCGGTTGTCCTGTGTTTTGGATGGCTGCCTGTAATCACGCCGCCTGTGAGGGCAATCGGTGATACGCCAATCGCAACCATTTCTGCCGGCGCAAGTCATTCTGCCGCCGTTCAAAAAAATGGCTCACTTTGGATGTGGGGCAATAACTCGAACGGTCGGCTTGGAAACGGAAACACAATCCAACAGAACAAACCCATAAAAATAATGGACGGTGTTGCGTCTGTTTCGGCAGGCAATAGCCACACCATGGCTGTGAAGACTGATAGAACACTTTGGGCATGGGGCTTCAATGGGAGCGGTCAGCTTGGAAACGGAAACACAATCCAACAGAACAAACCCGTAAAAATAATGGATGGTGTTGCGTCTGTTTCAACAGGTAATACCCACACCATGGCAGTAAAGACCGATGGCTCACTTTGGGCATGGGGCAATAACTCGTCCGGTCAACTCGGCGACGTCATAACGGCAATAGTCCCAATGCGAATTATGAGCGGTGTTGCATATGTTTCCTCAGGCGGCAACCATACCTTGGCACTTAGGACCAATGGGAGCCTTTGGGCGTGGGGTAATAACGGAAGCGGTCAGCTTGGCGATGGTACAACTATAAGTAAAACAAATCCGCTGCAAATTATGAGCGGCGTTGAGTCCATTTCTGCAGGCGGCGATTACAGCATGGCAATCAAAACCGATGGGAGCCTTTGGGCGTGGGGTAATAACTCGTCCTGCCAACTCGGTGATGGTACCAAGGATAGAAGAACTGTTCCTGTAAAAATCATGGATGGAGTTAAAACCGTATCATCAGGCAATACGCATACAATGGTTGTCAAAAAAGATAAAACCCTTTGGGCATGGGGTAGTAATACATCCGGGCAGCTCGGTGACAGCACAATGATTGATAGAGAAAAACCTAAAAAGATTATGGATAACATATATACAGTATCGGCAGGAGCATCGTACACCACAGCAGTTAAAATAGATGGTTCCCTTATTGCGTGGGGTGCTAACGGAAGCGGTCAGCTTGGGGATGCAACTATAATACCTAAGACTGCTGCTGTCAGGATTTTACCGATTGGCAGTTTCCGCGTTGCTTATACCGTTAACTTTAACGCAAACGGCGGCAGTGGTGTCCCAGCTAAGCTTGCCGTGGACTACGGCAGAAAAATTACCGGTGTTAACAACCCGGCTAGGACCGGTTTTTCCTTTGACGGTTGGTATTCAGGCAACACAAAGATAAATTTAGGGAGCTTCACCGTAACTACCGATATTACATTGACCGCACGGTGGAAAGCAGCCCCTAAAGTCACTTTTGTAACAAATGGGGGCAGTACCGTTGCGCCGGTATTCGTTACAGCAGGCAGTAAGATTATCAAACCGAAAAATCCAATCTTAAAGGGTTATGGTCTTGTTGGTTGGTATAAAGACCCGGCATTGAAGAAAAGGTGGAATTTCAACAAGGACACTGTTTCAAAATCCATTACATTATATGCGAAATGGGCTCCTAAATTGGTGGGGGGTGTGTCAATTAAAGGCAAAGCGAGGCTTGGTAAAACGCTAAAAGCCAATACAAGCAAGTTCAACGCCAAAAGGTTAAAATATCAATGGAAGCGTGACGGTAAAACCATAAAAAAGGCTACAAAAGCTAAATACAAAATCAAAAAAACCGACATCGGCAAAAAAATAACGGTTACAGTCAAAGCCACAGGATATTCAGGCAGCATACCCTCAAAATCTATCAAACCGGTTTCCGCTGCCAAACCTCCTGCCAAGAAATCTCTCAAAATTGGAAATGGCAGTAATCTCATGCTGGATAAAGGTATAAAACGCACATTGAAAACCACAGGGGGTTCAGGAGCAGGCAAAGCAACATGGAAAAGCAGTGATTCCAGCATTGTAAAAATCAACAAGAAGAGCGGAAAAATTACCACCATAAAAGCTGGGGTTATCACCATAACTGCAAAAAAATCAGGTGAAACCGCGACTATCAAAATTATGGTTAAATAACGACACCGCAACATGACTCGTCAAGGGGAGGGTGTAAATGATTTTCAGCATTGCCGCAAAAACGGAAAAGGGGTTGAAACGCCTCAGCAATGAGGACAATTTATATGTAAATGGTCAGTATTTACAATCGCCTGACGATAGTTTTGATTTTTCGGTAACAACTCATGACAGGGGCATTTTTGCTGTTTGTGATGGAATGGGCGGTGAATCTCGTGGGGATTTTGCATCCCATTGTGCGGTTTCCACTCTTGGCCGATATAGCGATCGGATATTGTGCATTGATAACGAAGCACAATTGAACGCCGTTGATGAGTATATTCAGGATGTCAACGCTGCATTATGTTCTGAAAGTAAAAAAAATGGGGTAAGAATTGGCTCGACTCTCGCTATGCTGTGTCTAAAAGATGATATGGCCAACGCCTACAACATTGGCGACAGCAGGATATATCTCTTTCGTGAAAATCGGCTCGTCCAATTATCTTTAGACCATACGGCAACACAGCAAAAGGTGAATTTGGGCATCATCAAAGAGAGCGAAGCACTGTATGATTCTGATCGAAATAAACTGACGCAGCATTTCGGGGTTTTTGAAGATGAGTTTATTTTGGAAGCCCATATTGCATCCGCTGAAATACAGGCTGGCGATGTGTTTTTGATTTGTTCCGATGGTCTTACAGATATGCTCAAAAAAGATGAAATCGCTTCTATCCTCAATGGAAATATCGACCCAAAAAAGATTTCTGATGTTCTGATGCAAACGGCTTTGGAGAATGGAGGAAATGATAATATAAGCGTGATTGTGATTGGGGCTTTACACAACGCTTACCCCCCTTCTCCGCTAAATGTGGAGAAGGGGGTAGCCAATCAGAACCTTGCCGAACCGTTTGCTTATGGTAGAATAAAAAAGGCATGTGATAAGTGGCAAGTCGTGACACAAAAATTTTGCTGTAGGGAAAGGTGGATTCATACATGGTTAATGATATGAAAATCATCAGAGAGCTCAACTCATCGGATGTAGAGATATTCAGAATTGTGAGTGATGATTGGTCTCAAACCAAGTGTTATTTTATGATTTTGGATTTGCATCGAAAAAGCACAGCGGAAGATTTTCCGCACTTGAAAGATATAGATGATAAGTCTGTGCTTTGTAGAGAAAACTTCATAAAAGGCATCATTGTTACAGAAAAAGAATTGTCACAAGAGATAGCCGAGGAAACAGAAAATATTATAACTAGACTAACTGAGTATTCTGCTCAACCAAGTTGTAGCATCCGTATTGAGTTTAAGCAGATTTCTGTTTCCGAATTTGAAAAAATAGGGAAGTATCGAAAAAATCTATTGAATTTTTTCGATACAATTATTGCGGAAGAAAATTTGAATGTGACGATTTCCAATGTGAAGGATGAGGATTTCAATTTTCTAACACAAAAAATAACATTCAATGCAACCAACCTTAAAAATTGAGGAGATGGTGTTATGAACTTGACGCTAAAGAATATCGAAAAGAGATATGATGGATTTTCTTTGAAAAACGTATCTTTTTCACTCCCTTCTTCGTCCATAACATCAATTATCGGGAATAATGGAGCTGGCAAGACAACGCTTATGAAAGTTGTGTCTTCACCATATTCCCCAATTCACCCCCGCTAACCAAATAAGCCAGCCATGGGCAACAATGGAAAGTGGGGATGTAGCCGCCACGATAACTGCCTGTAGCATATTTGCCTTACAGATCCAAATACTCAAGGCAAATATGAGAATGTAATAGGTGATGGGGAGTCCGGTAAAAAAATAGCTTAAGGAAGCAAGCCCAAACCCTCCACTCAAAGGGAAAAGTAGCGAACAGGCAACCATTAAAACAAAAGAAATGCCACTTACAAGAGGTGAAAACCCAAGGACACGCAACCATCTTTTCCAAAAATCTTTTTTCATCACCCTCACCACCTCTGCGCAATATATGCATAATACGTTTCCGGAGTATGCGAATAAAATATGGTTGTATTTGTTGTGTCTTCACCATATTCCCCAATCCATTCCCGCTAAGAAAATAAACCAGCCATGGGCAACAATGGAAAGTGGAGATGTAGCCGCCACGATAACTGCCTGTACTATATTTGCCTTACATATCCAAATGCTCAAGGCAAATATAAAGCCATAGTTGATGATGGGGGATCCTATGATGAGCGGTGTAAGCCCTAAGAATCCTTCTTCAGGGAATTTCAGCAAGAATGCTAAAATCACAGACACTGCACTTGTTGGCACAGAGAGAGCAAATACCTTCAGCCAACGATTCCAAAAATCTTTTTTCATCACTCTCACCACCTTTACAGTAACCAATAAATCCACGACATATAAATCCAGTAAAAAAATACAAAATGCACAGCAACAGACATTGGAGAGGTAACCGCAACAATGACGGATTGCTTTATATTTCTCTTACAGACAAAAAAACTCAGTACAAATACAATGCAATAGTATGTAGCAGGTAAACCTATGAAAAAATAATCTAAATTAGCTAAAAAACCGCTTTTAGGGAAACGTTCTGCTAATCCCCACATCAAAAAGAAAGATACTGCGCAAGCTATAACAGATAATCCAAAAACAATCCACCATCTCTTCCAAAACAACTTCACCTCACTCACCACCTTTGCGAAATATAAGCGTAGTACGTTTCAGGTGTATGAGCATAGAAGATAGTTGTATTGGAATTATTTCTGAAGAAGACTAAAATAAGCCTATACCCGGGGTTTTTAGTGAATAAATCTATACCCTCAATAAATCCATACTCTATTTGCCCCATTGCCGCTGGGGCAATATAGTAATAACACAGATCAAATAATGATCGAGGATTATTCTTAGGTGTCTTATTATAATACTCATCCACATTCCTCGCAGCCTTCCCGAAATTCTTCACTGCCCCCCTTGCCGCGGAGCCGCTGATGTTCATCCCCACCTTACCAAGCGACAAATACGCTCTTGCAAATGCATCATTATCCCTCCTGTAGTCGGTGGACTCAAACACCTCGGTCATGCCGTATTTGTCGTACCCCCAGGCGGTGAGGGGTACGCCGGTTACGAAGTCCTGGGTGTTGACGTAATTTTCCAATACACTATCCTCCTGAACTATATAATATCCGTGATTAAAAACTGAAAGAAATAATACTGTATAACGAGTGAAATCGGAGAAGTAAATAAAATGAGAAATGCTTGTTTTATGTTTTTCTTGCAAACCCAAACGCTTGTAGCAAACAATAAAATGTAGTGAATTGTCGGGTAGCAGATTAAGAAGGTCAGTAATCCAGGTAAGAAACCGTCCCCAGGAAAAATTAGTGCAAGTATGTATGCCAATAGGAATGATAATCCAGATGTAAGGACAGATATACCTGACATTATTAACCATCTCTTCCAAAACAACTTCATCACCCTCACCACCTCTGCGCAATATAAGCATAATATGTCTCCGGCGTATGCGAATAAAATATGGTTGTATTTGTTGTACCTTCACCACCATATCCCCAACTCCGCTCCCGCTAAGAAAATAAGCCAGCCATATGCATAGATTGAAGTGGGCGAAGTACTTGCAACTACAATTGCTTGCTTTATATTTCTCTTACAGACAAAAAAGCTCACCACGAATGTAAGGATGTAGCAAATAATAGGTAGTCCAAAGAAAAAATAACCTAACGAACTTAACCCTGAACCTAAAGCCATAGAAAGAAGTGCCAGAACCTTAGATACAATATAAATTGGTGCAGAAAAAGCAAAAACAATCCACCAACGATTCCAAAAATCTTTTTTCACCTCATTCACCACCTCTGTTAATTTATCCGAAAAGCAAAAGCCAAAGCCAATAACCATGGGCAACAACAGAAAGCGGGGATGTCGCCGCCACGATAATTGCCTGCACTATATTTGCCTTACATATCCAAATACTTAAGGCAAATATAAGAATGTAATAGACAATAGGGGGTGCAATTATGATAAACATAACTTGCTCAAGTCCAGACCCAAGGGTTCCAGAGCTAGTTTCTACGAACTGCACAAGAAAAAAGACCAAAAAGACTGAAATTATCCCCACAGGAACAGAAACCCCTGCTATTATCCACCATCGCCTCCAAAGTAGCTTCATATTCACCACCTCTGCGCAATGTATGCGTAGTATGTTTCAGGAGTATGAGCATAGAAGATAGTTGTATCTGCTTGATTTTTGAAGAATCTTAATATCCAGAACTTGTTTATGCCAAATGTGAGAGCTACTTCCGTGTTATTGATTTCTCCACCTATTGCTTTTACAGCAATGTGGTCGTAGCACAAGTTAAACAATGGGGCAACTGCGCTGTAATACTCATTCACTGTTTTTGCCTTTTTGTAAAAATCTCTCACCGCACTCTTCCCAGTATTATTCACATTCATCCCCACTTTACCAAGCGACAGGTACGCCCTTGCGAAGGCATCATTATTTCTCCTGTAGTCGGTGGACTCAAACACCTCAGTTACGCCGTATTTGTCGTACCCCCAGGCGGTGAGGGGTACGCCGGTTACGAAGTCCTGGGTGTTGACATAGTTGCGGATGTTCATATACTGTGCTTGATTTTTTGGCTTTGTGGTCACGTTCGGCGTGGCGAAGGTGTAGGCGTAGATTCTGCTGCGGGTGGCGTTGTTGGTCAGGTCCGCCGCCACAAGATTGGCCACCGCCGCACCTCTGCTGTGCCCGGTGATCCACAGCTTGCTGAAGCCTGTGCCAATCACAGCCTTGACCCCATCGGCGGCGGCTCTAAAGCTGTAATGGTCCTCCCCGGGAGTATTTCTATCCTGCCACAATTTAAAATTCCCCTTCCATTCAACACTGTCTGTCCCGCGGATGATAACCGCGGTAACATCTCCCTTCCGCGCTGTTGTAAAGCTAACATTGTCCTCGTTGTTGTCGTTGTAGTTGTAGTGGTTTATGTTGGTGAAACCCAGCTCCTGGAGCATCCTGCGCAGCAGCGGCGGCGAGCCGTTCTGCCCAACCCGGTCTATACGCAGATGGTCGTCGTAGGCAAGCGTGCTTGCCTCCATTGACAGCTCGGCAAGTGCCTGGGTGTAAGCAACCGGCATTTCGGTGGATGGCCGCGAGAACATGGGCAGGCTCTTTAACATATATTTGCCGTTGTGCATGGCGTAGAAGTCCGCCGTGGATTCCGGCATGGGCTTGACAATGCACCGGGTGATGCTGTCTGGGACCTTGCGTGCCTTGTAGCTGCCGCTGCTTGACTGATAGGCCTCATACTCAAACAATCTTGAAGTCAGGTCCTGCTTGGAGTAAAGATAGTAGTCCACACTCTCGTGAACCCTTTTGCTTGAGGGCTTGGCGATTGCGTTGAAGGTGGTCATGCTGCGGTAACGGAAATTTGGGTTAATCGCTGACTTGATCTCATCGCGGGTTTTCTTTTTGTCATGGATAAGCACTTTTCTAACCCGGCTTGCCCCTGTTGTGCCGGCTGATTCAATATAGTCATAAATAATCTTGCCGGAAACGCTGGTATCCGCCACAAATGTTAATTTAGTATTTCTGTTCTGGAAGTCGGCATTGGTTCTGTATGCCTTCTCGTTATTCAGCACAGAATTTACAAAGCTGCTAAACCCGGCCGTTGTGCCGTCATAGCCGAATACACTGTAGCCAACGGCATATCCGTGCCGCTGAAGAGGCTTTGACGAGGCAAACCTGCTGCCGCCGGAGAATTTGTTATTCGTTATTCCAACATCCTTCATTTTTTTCTCAGCCACAAATATCACGGGTTCCCTGTACGGAATGCGGGGGGCTAAATCAACATTATCCTGAAGCCCATCACCGTCAGTATCCTTAAGGGTTGGGTCTGAGTAGTAATCAAACACAGGAACATACAGCCTGGAATTTGCCGGGAAGGACCTTCCCAGATAATGCGCAGCGGCCTTTGTAAGATTCATAACAGCCTTGCTTCCCCTGATAAGCTCATCGGCATCCATCAGGGTATCGCCGTCGGTATCTGTGTCCCTGTACGTAAAATCCGGGTATTTATCAAGAGTTACCACACCCCCGCCCCTAAGGATAATTGACGTTCTGCCGTTAACAGGCGTAACCGGCCTGGAAACAAGCTGGGAAAGGCGTTCGGCCTTTTGTGCGGCCTCATGGCTCTGGTAGATGCAGTAGTGACCGTTTGAAGTAATGCCCCCGGTTCTACCTACGTTGTAAAAATGGGAGTATTGCTTGTGCTTGCCTGACATGACAGACAGTGCGATCCCTTTTCTGTGGGCGTTGTCTATTGCATCTGTTGTTCTGTATGAAAGGTCATCTCTGTAATCTAATCCAGAAAAAAGTATTAGGTGTCTGTTTGGCGAGGAACTGCCAAAGTTATTCAACAAGCTGTTCAGGTCGCTGTTAAGGGTGCTTGTTGCCCTGGCAGACCATAAAAATGATTTAAGGTTATTTTTAGCCTGTGCCGCGGAGGAGGTCCACCCGCCGGGACGCCAAACGCCGGAGGAGCTTATTTCCGCCAAGGAAAACCTAAGGCCGGGGTTATCTTCAGCCATTTTGTCAATCAGCAGTCTTATATGTGTTTCCGTTTGTACATTCTTCGAATTCTTGGTTGTTACCGCAATCATAACATCCGCGCTGACAGCTGACGACAGCCGCCGCACCGCCGCGCCCCCGGGGTTCCTCCATGACCCTCCATGTGCGGAAATTTGGGAATTAGGGTCATGCGTACCCGGAATAAATTGAGATGTATATACCTCGGCATTGCTTATGCCGGATACAGATTGGCCAATGTTAATGCTTTTGGATGCCCCGGGGGCTATGGGCGAGTCAAAGCTCAGACCCCTTATCAGGCATGAGTCTCCGTTTAGTGTCACCAGGGAACCCTGATGGATGTTATCCGGGCTGATATTCCCGGTGAAATTAAAGCGGACATACCAATTTTCAATATCCGTATCCCCATTGTTGGAAACAGAAATATGACCGTTATTGAACCCGGTGCTTACGTCAGACACAGGCAACAAAACCGGATCACAAAGCTCAAACGATTCAGGCAGCAATGGGTTATCTCCTAAGAGGAAGAAGCCAAAGCTTGCCGACTGACCGGGAGATATATTCAGATTACCAGGGGTGCCGGGATTGGATATGATGGCATAATCCTCTGAGTGATAGGAAACAATGCCGCTTACAAGCTCTGATATTTGACAGTCCTGAAGCTCAAAGCCCAATGACCAGTTTCTGATTGTTTCCGTACCGGTATTTTCTATTCTGCATTCGATACGGTGCTTTGCAGGGCTGCCGCCGTCATGTATGCTGTATTCAACCATGAAGCCTTCTCCGTTGTACACGGTTTTGTTACCCGGTGAAGGCTCAGGCGATGTATCTGGGGGCAAGGGCGATGGGTCTTCCTCTATGATTTCATCTTCCACATCCACCATGTCACCATTTTCATCGACCTCAAACCAGTAGTCGTCGTCTTCCATATCAATATCAAGATATTGCATATAGTCAACAATATCTGCGGCAAAATAAATCCCACTTCCCTCTAGCCCGGCGTATATTTCGTTTTCCCCTCCGCTTTTAGTATCTATAGGAATAAGATCCTTATCATCTGGTGTACATCGGAAAATCATAATTTCATTTAATGGGCGGGGTTCTTCTAACGTAAATGTAATTCTTCCGCCTTTAACTCTGTCAGAAAGGTCAATATCTACAGCTTTACCTATAATAGCGGGATTACGCGTAACAGCCAAATCCTTTGAACCGGCAATAAATACCTCGTTCCTTGCCAAGCCGCATGAGCGAACATTTATGCTGGGTATCGCGGTATTGCCCTCAAAGAAATCATCATCGTATGAATCATCACCCAAGTCTTGATCAAATTCCCGTTCAGAATCCAATGTACTCCCATCTGACATGGGCTCTGAAGGGTTTAATTTGGGATTAAGGCTCAGATTTAAGTTCAGCGCGATTTCTTCACCATCTGTGAGTTCATCACCGTCTGTATCTTCGTTTTCGGGATCGGTGCCATATATTGCAATTTCTTCATAATTAGTCAGTTCATCGTCATCATAGTCATATGCCCCAACCTCTTCAATTGTCAGCGAATAAACGGCTGAATCAGAAATATTCCCGCCAACTTTTATGTACTGAACCTCGTTGAGCAAAATTGTCTGAAGTAGCAAGTCATCCGAAAGGCTATTACGCTCAGGATCATAGCGTTCAATTGTAATATCAGGGTTGTCACATTCAAATGTAATGTCAGCTAAGGTATCAATTTCAGGTGTAAACGCAAACCAATTTTCTTTAATTTCAGCGTCAATATACCCAAGAAAATCCAATGACGATTCTGTTTCCAGTAGCTCAATTTCGGCATCCTCAAAACGTGTTGGGTAAGTATCGGGGTCAATGGGGGCAAATTGAGCCGTATATACCGTTATATTGCTTATTGCATAGACATTCCCACTATGAAGGTTAATTTGTTCTGTACCATTTATCTGCACAATAGAATTATTATACAAGCTACGAAGCAGGCAATAGTCGTTATATTGCTCCACCAGTGAACCTTGATTGATGTCGTTCGGTATATTTCCAACAAAATCAAAACTAATATACCAATTGTCTATGGGTTCATCCCCAATGTTAGCAATGGAAATGAAGCCATTGTCAAAAAACACACTCGTACTGTCAGTTACATCCGTTAAGTACGGCTTGCAGAGTTCAAAGGCTTGAGGGAGTATTGGATCATCAGCTGTGATAAAAAATGTAAAATGAACAGACTGATCGGGGATAATATTTAGATTTCCGGGTCTGCCGGAATTTTCAATAATAAGATAATCATCAAAACGATGGGATATTAGCTGGCTGTTTAATTCACTTATTATTTGACCATCGGGCAACTCAAAGCCTAATGCCCAATTTCTGATTATTTCCGTACCAGTATTTTCTATTCTGCATTCTATACGATGCTTTGCGGGGCTGCCGCCGTCATGTATGCTGTATTCAACCATGAAGCCTTCTCCGTTGTACACGGTTTGGCTTGATGATGCCATTCCCCGGATTGGCATTAGGCTGATGATAATCATTACGGACAATAAGAGAGAATTGAATTTTCTGGTCATTTTTTTCATTTGGAACATTCCTTCCAGTATAAATTTTTTTGCAGCTTGGCCAAAATGCAGAGGTTTATGAGAAGATAACCGATATATTAACCATAATTTCTACCCACATCCTACTCCGTCATCTTATCATAAATTTGTATATTGTCAATATTTTTTGTCCTGCTACTGCCGTAATCGGGGTGGTTTGGTATATTTATCTAAAATAAAGGGGAGGATACAGCCACAGGTAAAGCTTGGAGTGTGATGAATTGATGGTTAAGGGTCTATCGCGTAAGGTTGTTTTAGTAAAATTCCCGGAGCTTGGCGTATTTGAGCAGGCGATGTTTGTGGTACGAGACGATGCGGCAGCAAAGCAAGGTGTTTCTGCCGATGACGTCATCAATGAGGCCTGCCGGATTGCCCAAAATCACTCGCCGCGTGCATTGAGAAAGGGGCGGAGTCTGCCAGGGCTTGCTTACTTTTTAACTGGAGGGGCGAGCGTTGGTGCTGCATGGATACTCGTGGCGTTGTTTGGCTGAGGTGTCCCGGTCAGGTGAAACTCTAAAAATTCATATTTGCTGCTGGGTAGTGTGCAGGCAGGGAAATACAGCACAATGCCCTTAGGCGTAAGATAGCTGTTGCGTTCTTGGTAATGCCTATACACAGCCTTTTTCCAGGCCAGGGGATCGGTACCCGGCGGCATGGCGTTTAGGCAAGCCTTGATTCCCTTGCTGCGCCTGGGCAAGGGAAGGGGGTAGGGAAGGCCATCCTCCAATGACCAGCTGTCGCCGCATCGCACCTCCGCCAGGGGCTGAGCGGGACTGTGCTGGGAAATCTCATAATAGAGAGACAGAATGCCCTTGTCATTATAAGTAACCGTGTATGAAGCTGCAAGCTTATAGGGCTCAGCCAAATTTCCGGCATTATTTTCACGCGCCTTTTGCAGCAGGCTTGTCTTTGCCCAGCGCAACAGAAATTTGCTCAGAAAAATATAATGCCGATTGATTCGTTCGGCAGCTTTGCTGGGGATACCTGAAATTTTGGGAAGAGTAATGCTTGTTTCCAATATAATTTTGTCATCATGCTCCCAGGCCTGCCTTTCATTAAAATCCTCCAATTCGGCACAAACAGGTTCCCCGGGTCTTTTTTTTTGCGAAAATGCCATAAAAATCACCTCGGCTCATTATATGGGGCCGAGGCAAAAAGGGTTCAGCCATATTTCCAGCTGACCCCATCGGGCAGGGAGTAACGGCTTTTGCTGTCAATCAATCAATGGCAGGCGTGCATTGTTGATATGAGCTGCCACGATTTCCATGTCTGCGTGAAATTTACGCAGGGCATCTTCTAATAATTTGGGATGATCATTTGTCGCGTATTTTTCCAGATACCCAAGCTCAGATGCAAATGCCATCATCCCTAATTGAACTAGGTCGCGCCTCACAATGCCTACATCATTCAAAAACTGCTTATGAATATCGGCACTGTGTATAACAACAACCGGGGTATAGGCACGCAAATAATGCACCGCGTTTCGGGTGAAGCGGTCAAGCGCGCTTAAATAGGACTGATACCCTCCGAAGTTTTTTATCGCGAGCTGTAAATCAAAGGCAAAATGCTTTATTTCTCTCAGCTTTCCTAGATCGAACATAACTTACCTCCGCCCATTGGCAGTATAATTTTCAGGCAATGGTCGCGTACTGCCTGCACAAGCAGTGGCCACTCGCACTCGCTCATAACTCTTTTTTGCAGTACTTCCGGAGTATCATCCTCCCTTACGGCGATAGCCTTTTGTGCGATAATAGGCCCGCCGTCAGCTACCTCCGTAACATAGTGCACAGTCGCCCCGGTTAGCTTAACTCCCCGGGCAAGCACAGCCTCATGTACACGCAGACCGTAAAAGTCTTTTCCACAAAAAGCAGGTATGAGTGAGGGATGGACATTTATCGCACAATATTTTTCGCTGAAGCAAGGGGTAAGAATAAACATAAAGCCCGCCAGAACCACCAAATCTATATCGTGTTTTTGCAGAATATCCATTATCCCCTCGGTAAATCCTTGGCGTGTTTCAAATTCCTCGGGGCAAAGTATAACGGCAGGTATTCCTGCAAGCCCGGCTCTTTTCAGGGCATAGGCCTTAGCACTGGAGGAGATGACTAACGATAAGTCTCCGTTTTCATATGGCGATGCATCAATTAATGCCTGTAAATTGGTGCCGCCGCCTGAAACTAAAACGCATATTTTGACCATACTGAATCCTCCCTTGGATATTCTTTAATGCAATCTTAAAAACCTGCTTTATAAAAGTACAATTCCATGCTTGCCCTCTTCCACCGTCCCTATTACCGGGCATCCCGATTTTTCAGCATCCTGGGGAGAAAGACATATGGCAAGCCCCAGCCCCATATTACCTACATTGTACATTTCCCTGAGCGGAATGCGGCCGTCTCTTGAAATTTTAGAAAAAA
Organism: Oscillospiraceae bacterium; assembly: GCA_009777475.1. Lineage (GTDB taxonomy): Bacteria > Bacillota > Clostridia > Oscillospirales > UBA929 > UBA929. Next base: position 25,116 of record WRLU01000021.1, read on the forward strand.
TCTCGGGGACAGGCATTGCGGTTGTGTCAACAACTGCCTGCAGCCCATTTGGCAGCATACGAGGTATATTCTCAATCCAGCCGCCCCCGGTTATATGAGCTAATCCCTTCAGTGTGACCCTTTCCCGGAGTTTTCTAATATCCTTGACGTAAATTTTAGTGGGACAGAGAAGCTCTGCTGCCCATTCGGGTGAAGGGTGTGGGTATATTTTACGGTAGAGCGAAAATCCATTGGAGTGCAGCCCAGAGGAAGGCAAGCCTACTATTAAATCTCCCGGATGTATGGCCTTGCCATCAATGCGATTGTCCAGGTCAACAACGCCAACGCAAAATCCAGCTATATCGTACTCATTTCCATTGTATATCCCGGGCATTTCCGCCGTTTCACCGCCAATTAAAGCTACCCCTGACTGACGGCAGCCATCTGCCACACCAGACACAATAGATGCAATTTTCTCAGGTATAAGCTTGCCGCATGCGATATAATCCAAGAAAAACAGCGGCAGTGCCCCCGAGCATAAAACATCATTAACGCACATAGCGACACAGTCAATACCTATGGTATCATGCTTGTCTATGGAAAATGCGAGCTTTAGCTTTGTTCCCACTCCATCGGTTCCAGAAACTAACACTGGACGTTTCATTCCGGTCAGGTCAGGGGCAAAAAGTCCCCCAAAGCCTCCAAACTCACCTAAAACTCCGGCTGTATCGGTAGAGCGTACCGCCTCTCTGATTAAGTCAACAGCCCTGTAGCCTGCGGCTACGTCAACACCCGCTTCTCTATAAACCTTGCTCATCTGAACCCTCCTGCACACGGTCATGCCGTAAATTTTGAATATCAGAACCTTATCTGCCGATTACTCGTAAAATACTCCTTGCCTTATCAGCTCTTTTTAGTGCCTCTTCCACAGTTTTGCCGGTTGCTGTGAAATGCCCCATTTTCCTCCCGGGCTTAGACTTCTTCTTTCCGTAAAGGTGAACATGAGTACACGGTTCGGCATAAGCCTCTTCCAATCCCAAAAGCTCCGCCTCGCCTTCATCCTCTTGACCCAAAAGATTTACCATAACAGCAGCTCCGGTTAAATCCGTGCTTCCCAGGGGGAGTCCTGTGATTGCCCGTATGTGATTCTCAAACTGATTGGTCTGGCAGCCTTCTATGGTGTAATGTCCCGAATTGTGCGGGCGGGGAGCCACTTCATTGACGTATATTTCGTCTTTCTCGGTTACAAAGAGCTCTATGCAAAACGTACCGACACCTTCAAAAACCTCCATGACCTGTCCGGCGATCAAATGCGCCTTGTCCAGCACCTCATGGCTGACCGCCGCCGGGACAACTGTGGTATCTAAGATATTGTCTCTGTGTATATTTTCAGCTATCGGGTATGTTACCGTAGTTTTATCAATACCGCGGCAGGCAATCACCGAGATTTCCCTGTTGATGTGAATATACTCCTCGACCATAATCTCATTTTTGACCTCTCCCAACTTGCAAAATGCTTTTGAAGCACCCTCAGCATTCTTGATGAGGGCATTGCCTTTGCCATCGTATCCGCCCAGCATTGTTTTGAGCATTAGAGGATAGCCAAATTCTTCGCCCGCCTCTAAAATTTCTCGCACAGATGAAGCCACGCAAAAACGCGGGAGAGGTATTCCTCTGCCCTGAAGGACTTTTTTTTGAAAAAATTTATTTTGAATATATTTTAAGCTGATCGGCGATGGATAAATTAAATGCCCCTTTTCCTCCAAGCACTCTAATGCATCGGCATTGATATGCTCAAATTCATAGGTAATTACATCGACCTTGCCTGCCAGTTTATGATAACCCTTTGTGCTGTCAAAGCCGGCAACGATATGCTCATCACTTATGCTGTGAGCAGGGCAAGCTTTGTCGGGGTCTAAAATCACAATATAGAAGCCCAGCCTCTTGGCTTCTAAAATCATCATTTTACCGAGCTGACCGCCGCCTATGATGCCAATTTTCTTTCGTATAGCACTCATTTATGACCCTCCATTTAATTGCTCAAGATAAGCCTTGGCACCTTGTTTTTTCAATTTTTCGGACTTTTCGCAAACTGCCAGGCCCATGCCATCCTTATGCAACCGCAGCTTTTCTGCTATTTCATCATTAAAAACCGATAGAATGGATGCTGCCAATATCCCAGCGTTTTTTGCCCCATTTATAGATACGGTTGCTACAGGGATTCCGTCCGGCATTTGCACAATTGAATACAATGAGTCAACCCCATTCAAGGCCTTTGTTTTTATCGGTACCCCAATCACCGGAAGAGTGGTTATTGAAGCAACCATGCCCGGCAAATGAGCAGATCCCCCGGCACCCGCTATGATCACCCATATACCGCGGGCTTTTGCCGTTTCTGCGCATTGGTACAACATTTTGGGCGTTCTGTGAGCAGAAACAATGCTTATCTCATAGGGTATCCCCATACAGTCAAGAAAATCCGCCGCTTCTTTCATAACCGGCAAATCTGAGTCACTGCCCATAATAATTTCCACCTTCATAAATGTAATTGCCCCCTATATATTTTTCTTGCACAGGACAGCCCATAAGACGCATACGATAGAGGAGGGACCGAGTTCTAAGTCAGGAGGGGCTGATTGTGGTATTTGAAACGGTTAGTTCTATTTTACTGCAAGGGTTATATTTTTGTCTTCGGCTGACAGGGCGGGGAGGTTCGTTTCCTCGTCCGCTTCCGGTTGAGGAGGAAGAAGAAGCCTTGGCATTGCTTGCGCAGGGCGATGCCCGGGCGCGGGAAAAATTGATTTTGCACAATCTGCGGCTTGTGCCTCACGTTATAAAAAAATATTACACTAACGCCGCAGATCAAGACGATCTCATTTCAATCGGCACTGTAGGCCTGGTCAAGGCTATTGACAGCTATTCACCGGACAAAAAAGCCAAGCTACCTACTTATGCGTGCATTTGCATACAAAACGAAATTTTTATGCATTTTCGCGGACAGAAAAAACGCCAAGGGGAAATGTCGTTGTTTGAGCCGTTAGAAAACGATGCAGAAGGCTCTCCTTTATCTGTTATGGATGTGCTTCAAACAGAGGACAATACGCAGGAACGGCTAGAGCTTGAGGAGCATTGCCGTCATGTACGGAAAGCAGTGGACAACATGGGCGAACCCCGCATGAGGGAAATCATCCGCTTACGTTACGGCTTAAATGGCCAATCCCCCCTTACACAGCGCGAAACCGCCGCTCGCCTCGGCATTTCAAGGTCGTATGTGTCACGCATTGAGAAGAAAGCCCTCCAACTGCTCGGGCAATACATAGGACCGCGTGCGGAATAGGTGAATTTGCCGACTAACAGCACAATGATACTATATGGGGAAAGTCATTGTCAAGCAAAAATACCTGGCGTTGAATTGAAGATTAATCTCCCAGATTGAAAAAAATTCCTCTGAAAAAGTTATTGACAAGGCGTTGGTGCCGTGCTATACTGAAGTTGCTCTTTACCACAAAGAGAAGTGCTAGGTCACTGCAATAAGAGTTCACTATCTTGTTGGTAGTAATCTCGCGAGGATGTCGCCCCATCATTTGGTGGGGCGGCTTTCTTTTGTTGCAATATTTTAGCGAACATGGTAGAATACCTCATATATATTCATAATCAGAAAGGGGTGTGTCTTACACATGCACTATAAAATTGGACTTGATATTGGCATGGCTTCCATCGGGTGGAGTGTCCTGGCGCTTGATGAGCAAGGCGAACCGATGCAAATCCTGCATATGGGCAGCCGTGTTTTTGAGGCGGCCGAAAACCCCAAGGATGGCTCTTCTCTTGCTAAGCCAAGACGAGAAGCCCGGGGCATACGGCGTAGGCTTCGCCGTCATGTTCATCGAAACGAACGGATCCGGCGGCTGATTGTCAGCCGGAATATTCTCACGCATGAGGCGTTGGCAAAGCTCTTTGACGGAGACCTGCAGGACATCTACAAGCTGCGCACAAAGGGGCTTGACCAGCTGCTCGCACCCGGCGAGTTTGCCCGGGTGCTGATTCATCTGGCGCAACGCAGGGGCTTCAAATCCAACCGAAGGGCAGACAGCAAAGAGGGTGATGCCGGAAAGCTTTTGAAGGCTGTGGAAGAGAATCAAAAGCTCATTGGTGAGGGTAAGAAATACCGCACGGTGGGCGAAATGCTGAATAGCAGGCCCGCTGGTGAGCGGAAACGCAACCAAGGCGACTACAAGAATGTGGTTGCCCGGGATGATGTTGCCCACGAAGTCCGGGAGATTTTCAAGGCACAACGGTATCTGGGTCAGGCCCAGGCCGATGAAGAAACCGAGAGGCTGTATCTGGAGATTTTGCTGTCGCAACGCTCGTTCGACCAAGGCCCTGGCGGGGACAGTCCCTACAAGGTGGACTTTGGAGCGTTGGCCGGGAATTGCTCTTTGATCGAAGGGGAAAAACGTGCCCCGAAATCCTGTTACAGCTTCGAACGGTTTAACCTTCTGCAAAAGGTCAATCATATCCGCATCCATCAAAGCGGCAGGGAACGCCCTTTAACAGATGCCGAACGGCACAGGCTCATTGACTATGCCCACGAAAAAGCCACATTCAATTATGGTGATATCCGAAAACTCCTGGGGCTGGACCCGGCGGACATGTTCAACATACGGTATGGCTCCGACAAAGCGGAGGATGTTGAGAAAAAAACTAAGTTCAACTTTCTCCCTTGCTATCACAAAATCAAATCGGCTCTGAGTAAAATCAAAAAGGGGCGTATTGTCCATTTTGCAGACCGGCTGGACGACATTGCCTATGCCATGACCATAACGAAGGACGATGGCAAGCTTGGAGAGAAGCTCACGGAGCTTGGTCTGGAGATGCTGGATGCCGATGCGCTGGTTGCGGCCAACAGCGAAAAAAGCTTTTCAAAATTTGGTCACATCTCTCTCAAGGCTTGTCGCATGATTAACCCTCATCTTGACAAGGGGCTGACTTACAATCAGGCCTGTGAGGCCGTTGGATTGGACTTTCAGGGTTACAACCGCGGCAAAAAATCCAAATTTCTGCACCACCATCAAATCCCCGAGCTGGATGGCTTGACCAACCCAGTAGTCCGCCGTGCTGTTTTGCAAGCGATTAAGGTCATCAATTCCATTATAAATAAAATGGGGTCATCCCCTGACTTTATCGGCATAGAGCTTGCCCGGGAGTTATCGAAAACAAAACAAGAGCGGGACAGAGCAGACAAGTCCATGAAGGACAATCAAGCCACAAATGATCTAATAAAAGAGCAGCTCCAAGAGTACGGCGTATCCGCCCCCAAAGGATATGATATTGTCAAAATGAAGCTCTGGAAAGAGCAGGACTGCATATGCCCATATTGTCTCAAACCCCTCAAAATCGAGGAGCTTTTCTCGGGGGCTGGTTGCCCGGAGGTGGACCATATTGTCCCCTATAGCATCAGCTTTGACGACAGCTATAAAAACAAGGTGGTCGTTTGTGCCGTCTGCAATAGAACCAAGGGGAACCGACTTCCCATGCAATATCTGACAGGGGGAGTCCGTGATGACTTTGAAATTTGGGTCAAAAACCACATCCGGGATAAGGTAAAATGCTTGCGGCTACTCAAGGAAGGTCTTACGGAGGAGGACGAGGGATACAAGGACCGGGCACTGAATGATACTCGCTACGTTTGCCGTCTTATGCTCAATATTTTGCAAAATTATCTGGAGCTGGCCCCGCCTCCTCCGGGTGTGAAAAAACAAATCATCGCTGTGAATGGCGGCATTACCGCATATATCCGCAAACGCTGGGGGATTTCCAAAATCCGTGCCGATGGTGACAAGCACCACGCCATTGATGCAACTGTAGTTGCTTGTGTGACTGATGGCATGATTCGGAAAATCAGCCGTTACGCCCAACGCAGGGAACTGCAGTACACCCAAACAGAGCAAGGAGAATTTATCGTGGACACCAACACGGGTGAAGTGCTGGAGGATGAGAAGCATTTTCCGCAGCCCTACCCCCACTTCCGAAAAGAACTGAAAGCCCGGGCATCCAGTCAATCTGTCCAACTCATCGAGCAGTTGAAGCTGCCGGCATACACAAACCCTGCTGTTGAGGCAACGCCCATCTTCGTATCCCGTATGCCCCGCCGTAAGTCCACCGGAGCGGCACACGAGGCGACCATACACAGTTCCAAGATGATTGACGAAGGTTATATCCTCAAATCAGTACCGCTAACGTCACTGACGCTGGACAAGGACGGCGAAATCAAAGATTATTACGAAAAAGCCCGCCAGAGCGATCCCAAGCTCTACAACGCGCTTCTTGACCGGCTACGGGCATTTGACGGCATCGGTGGAGCTGCCGAGGCTTTCAAGGACGGTTTTATACTTATGGGCAGAGATGGTCACCCGCCGTTGAAAAAAGTCAAGATACAGGAGCACAGCACCCTAAACGTTTCGGTTCACGATGGCAAAGGCGTTGCCAAAAACGAGAGTATGATACGCATTGATGTATTTCACATCCCTGAGGGTAAAGACAAAGGCTACTACTTTATCCCTGTCTATGTCGCCGACACCAAGAAACCCCAACTGCCCACCCATGCGGTTGTAGCACACAAAAAGCAAGAAGACTGGAAAGAAATGCGGGAGGAGGATTTTATCTTCTCGGTGTACCCCAGTGAACTGCTTAAAATAAGTTTCAAAAAAACCACAAAATTCCATCTCCCCAAAACAAGCAAAAACAGCTCTTTATCGAAAGAGTACATGACACAGGAAGAACTTGTGTACTTCATTTCAGCACACATCGGAGTAGGGGCTATTAAAGTTAAGACGCATGATGGGGCGTATGTATCAGAACCCGGCATCAAAACCCTGCTGTTGCTGGAGAAATACACCGTAGACGTGTTGGGCAGCATCTCCCCTGCACCCAAGGAAACACGCCAAGGCTTTGGCAAAAAGGAGGGTTAGCTCATGGCCTTTCGCAATCTCTTTGTTGTAAACAACGCCTATGTGTGTACCAAACACGAGCAGTTACTCGTCAAAACAGACCAGGAGCACAGCTTTCCCATTGAGGACATTAATGCTGTATTGTTAGAGAGCCAGCAAATCACCATCACAACGGCGGCGATGGCAAAGCTGGCGCAGTATGGGGTCGCCCTGTTCGTGTGTGATGAAAAGCATCTGCCTTGCGGTGTTCTTCACTCTATGGCACAGCATTCCAGAGAACGCAAATGGATCGGGCTGCAAATTTCACAAGACAAACCCAAGCAAAAGCGACTGTGGCAGCAGATTGTCAAAGCCAAAATACTCAACCAGGGCCGATGTCTGACGTTGTGTGACATTGAGGGAGAGGCTAAGCTGAAGGCCATTGCCCGGGAGGTGTTGTCGGGAGATACCGGCAACGCCGAAGGGGTGGCCGCCGGGTATTACTTCAAGCGTCTGTTTGGCAAAACGTTCACCAGGGATCAAGAGTGCTTGCAAAATGCGGCCTTGAATTACGGATACGCCATTGTACGTGGAGTTATTGCAAGAACATTGGCGGTATATGGATATGTTCCGGCACTAGGACTTCATCACCGTAGCGAGTTGAACGCCTTTAATTTGGCTGATGATTTAATTGAGCCTTTGCGTCCGCTGGTGGATTTATATGTAGCAAAAAATATATCTGAGGGCGAAGGTAACTTGACCTCAGATATAAAGCATGGTCTGTTTGGGCTGTTGAACATGGAAATGGAATCAGATGGAGAAAAGCATATCGTTTCATATGCCGCGGATCGGATGGTACAGAGCTTAGGACGTTGCTTCGAGGGCACTGAAAAACAGCTGGTTCTGCCCGAGTTGATTGGACTTGTAACCCATACATATGATTAGATTTATGAGAATGATGGTTTTTTTCGATTTGCCTGTTAAAACAGCTCCAGAACGGAGATTTGCAACGGGATTTAGAAAGTTTTTAGAAAAAGACGGCTACCACATGGTGCAGTATTCCATCTATGCCCGGGTTTGCAAAGGCTACGATGGTGTAGAAAAGCACAGGCAACGTCTACACGCCCACGTTCCGCCTGATGGGTCGGTTCGTCTGTTGGTGCTTACCGAAAAACAGTATCAGTCGATGGAAATTCTCATCGGACCAAAAGCCCTCAGGGAAGAACCTATTACTGGGGAACAACTGAGCATTTTATAAAAAATGGCCTTGTAGCTCCCCAGGAAGACTATATCATGTCGTTTTTTTAAGCGAAAAAATCTATTAAACCCTTACGGCTCAATAGATTTTTTCCACTCTATTATACCACAAAAAGAAACGCTAGGGAACTGCAACCCACATCGGCGTTTGTAGCGGCGACAAGCTATTATACCACAAAAAGAAACGCTAGGGAACTGCAACGAGCCGCGATGTCTATGTTGTCCCAACCGTATTATACCACAAAAAGAAACGCTAGGGAACTGCAACATAGACACTGAACACAAAAAAGTTTCGCTGATTATACCACAAAAAGAAACGCTAGGGAACTGCAACCAATGGCTTGCGAAAGCCAACAGCGGGAAGATTATACCACAAAAAGAAACGCTAGGGAACTGCAACCAATGGCTTGCGAAAGCCAACAGCGGGAAGATTATACCACAAAAAGAAACGCTAGGGAACTGCAACGCTAAGGGGCCCCGGCGCGAACCGGGCGGGATTATACCACAAAAAGAAACGCTAGGGAACTGCAACCCTGGTGTGTGTTGTGAGCTGTTTTCACAAATTATACCACAAAAAGAAACGCTAGGGAACTGCAACTGGCGCGTAGTGCTGAAGATGCCGCCGAAGATTATACCACAAAAAGAAACGCTAGGGAACTGCAACACTCATTCTTCGTTTAGGGTGCTTTCGATTTCTTCTATTGCTCCCTGAACTTATCCGTTTTTTAACATTCGCAACAGCAGTCTTATCAAAGCATTCTGAATTCTTTTTTTGTCATTTTTTTCACCTCCGTTTCTCAAAATGAGTATTTGTCAACTACGGCACAGCCGTGGCTTGCAAATGCTTGTTGACATCGTACCATTCAAATCCCCAGGAAGTCAAGTGAACCGCAGGATAAGCGAAGGGGGAAAAGCGAAAATAAGGCAGAGGAGCGGCTGTACAGCCGCCCCTGGATTAGTTATTTTTTTTTGTTCTTCTTTCTCTTTCTGCCAAAAGAGCATTGACTGCATCAAGATTTTCCTTGGTGCACATGACTTTAATTTTTTCTATGCACTCCTCAAGGTCTTTTGACGTTTCTGCGGAGAAAAGTATAGACTGTAAAATTGCATCGGTTTCTCTCATTTTTCCACCTCCTTTTTATACCACGAAAAGAAATGCCAGGGAACTGCAACTCTTAGCCGCTCCTTGTTAGTTATTTTTCCGTATCCTTTTTTGCCCGGTTAATCATTTTTTGAAGTTTTTCCAATGCTTCTTTTTCTTGCTTTTTTTCAATCATCTTGTATAAGTCCTCATATTCTTCCATTTCTGACCTTCTAAAACTGGCAAATTGCCCATCAGTCATTCCCATTTTTTCACCTCGTCTCAAAATAACATTTGCCAGACAACATCATGCCACGAAAAGAAACGCTAGGGAACTGCAACTCTTAGCCGCTCATTGTTAGTTATTTTTCTGTGTCTTTTGCTGCCCGGTCGATCATTTGTCGGAGCTTCTTGATGATTTCTTCAAACTCCTGCTTTTCTGCCTTTTCAAGAAGGTCTTCAAACTCCTGCTTTTCTGCTCTCCTAAAACTGGCAAATTGCTCATTGGTCATTCCCATTTTCTCACCTCGTCTCAAAATAATATTTGTCGAACAGCATTATACCACAAAGATAAAAGCCTGTGATTTCCTCGGCAGACATTTTGGTTTGTGGTGTAACAATCAAGTCGGACAAAACACCTCCGGCTTGATTGCGATTCATTGGCATGAGGATTCGGGAGATTAAGGTCTTTTTAAGCTTGCTTCAAGCTTGCTTATTGTTTCCTTTAGCCTTTTGTTGTCTGGGCTTTCTCTCAAAGCTTCTTTCAAATTTGATAGCAGCTGGTCGATAAAAGCGTCAAATTGCCTGTCAGTCATTCCCATGATTTTTACCTCCTTTTGTTTTCGTGGATTAGTCTGCGAATGAAGCTGCTCTGGTTAGTTTCGCCAACCCTGTCCATACCCAGCCTTAATGCCGCTAAATCTGCTTGATTGAGCTTGACGGTAAGCCGGATTTCTTTTTTGTCCTTTGGGAGCTCAAGGACAGTTCGATGATTCATTGCCTCACATCCTGTTATAGTGATTATATTATATTGTTATAACAATGTCAACACCTTTTTTAAATTATACCACAAAAAGAAACGCTAGGGAACTGCAGCTTGCATAGGTGCACGGCGATTTAGTTTTGTAACCATTCGCTGAAGAAACGGCCCAGTTTGGAACAGTCGAGAAGATTAGCAAACAAGATGCGGGACACAGGCACATTTATGGTATTCGTCTTTTTGAAGACGTTA
>WRLU01000022.1 GCA_009777475.1 Oscillospiraceae bacterium
GAGGTTCCTTTGTCGTTACATCGCCAAATTGCCGGCGCAGCATTTCTATCTCTTTCATACGCTCATTATATTGACCGCAGAATATTATGTCAACCAACAGTGGTTACAAAACTAAATCGCCGTGGCATAGTAAGAAGAGACAAGCAAGAAGAGACAAGCTTTAATCGGGATGGCAATACACGGTACACATCCTACCCCTGCCGCATACCATAATATTAAAGACACAGGCAGGAGGGAAAAAGAGATATGCACCAAAAAATTTCTGTTATACAGGGGGATGCCCGCAATGCGCGGCTGTGCGGGCTTTTATGTTCAGACGGCAGGGACGCTCGTTTGTTCGCCATTGAGCAGATTAGGGAGGCGGCGGACTGGGGACATATCATTGTCCTCCCAGTAAAGGGAGTGTCAAGCCAAATCCTGAACGGACTTTTAACAGGCAATCAAATTCTTGTTACCGGCGAGGATTTTCTCGACCGGGAGGATTTTGCTATTTTGAATGCAGTAGCTACCACTGAAGGGGCATTAGAATTTGCCATGCACCAAATGCCGCGTACTTTGCACGGAGCCAGCACCATCTGCATTGGCTACGGCAGAATTGGAAAGTTGTTATGCCGCAGCCTTCAGGCGTTGGGCGCAAACGTAACTGGCGCGGCACGGCGGGCAGAGCATTTTGCTTTAATGGAGGCACACCGGATACGGCAGCTTCACACACACCATCTCGATGGACAGCTAGGGCAGTTTGACCTTGTAATCAATACGGTGCCGCACCCTGTTTTAATGCACGCACGTTTGCGTGAGCTGCCGCCCGATTGCCTTATAATTGATTTGGCATCGGCACCGGGCGGTGTTGATTTCAAGGCAGCAGAGCAGCTTGGGCTGAGCTGTTACTGGGAGCGTGGGCTGCCGGGCAAATGCTCCCCCGAAAGCGCGGCTGAGTATATGCGCGACACACTATACCGTATTTTAGAGGAAAGGGGAGCAGGGGTGTGAATGAGATTAAAATAGGATTTGCCATATGTGCTTCATTTTGCACATTTCCGCGAATTATGCCGATTTTAGAATCACTCTGTAAAGATGGAGCTGACGTAACCGCTGTTTTTTCAGAAATGGCATACGGCACAGATACTCGTTTTGGAAAAGCCGCCGACTGGGTTGCCAGAGCGGAGGCGGCAACAGGAAAGCCGGTTATTTGCACCATTGCCGGGGCAGAGCCTATCGGACCGGAGAAGAGATTTGATATTATCATTGCGTCTCCTGCAACAGGCAATACCATTGCCAAGCTTGCCAATGGCATTACCGATACAGCCGTGACTATGGCATGCAAAAGCCACTTGCGTAATCGAAGACCTATACTTTTGGGTGTATCCACAAACGATGGTTTGTCAGCTTCCCACGCGAATATCGGCATTTTGATGAACCGCAAGAACATCTTTTTTGTCCCATACCGGCAGGACGATTCCTTAAATAAACCAAACAGCCTTGTAGCAGAATTCGAGCAAATCCCGGCACTGGTCAGGCCTGTGCTTCAAGGAGTGCAGGCCCAGCCTGTATTACTGACATAAGGTTAATCACCATAAGGCAGGCACGATAACCTGCCCATCGAATATTAACGAGCGAAATAAATAATGGAACAGTAAGCACATCTGCATATCGCAGACTAAGCCTCTCACTCCTTCATCGGCAATGAAATTGCCTTTATTGGCAGCTTGTCGCCGTCATTGTCAAATTCACGCTTCCTTTCCGCAGGGTTTACGGTATCGGCAATCAAGCCGCGTGCTTTCGCACGCTTCTCTTGACAAACGCCTGGATAACTTATAGTATTCGTATGTAATGGATACGTTCAAAGGCTAATCTTGCAGTATCTAAATCGGCAAAAAACTCCGTTATCAGTTCACGTTTTAGTTTTCGGTCATGTCTGTTACAAGCAAATATTTAAGATGGGGGTTTTACTGCTGTGGAAAAAGAGTTGCTTCAGAAGGATGAAAGGCTAAAGCAATATTTGCGAGAGCTCGGCAGCGTTGCTGTCGCGTTTTCGGGTGGTGTCGATTCTACGTTTTTGCTAAGGTCGGCAAAGGATGTCTTAGGTGAATGGGCTATCGCAGTAACCGCGCGTTCCTGTTCATTTCCTGAACGCGAGCTGAAGGAAGCGGTTCGTTTTTGCAGGAAGGAAGGAATCCGTCACCTCATATGTGATTCGGAGGAATTGGATATTGAAGGGTTTTCTCAGAACCCTGTCAACCGGTGCTACTTGTGCAAGAATGAGCTGTTTACAAAAATACGGTCGGTTGCACAGGCTCAGGGAATCGCTCACGTGGCGGAGGGATCGAACATAGATGATAACGCAGATTACCGTCCGGGGCATGTCGCCGTTGAGGAGCAGGGCGTAAAAAGCCCCCTGCGCTACGCCGGACTGACAAAAAACGAAATTCGCATTCTCTCTAAAAAAATCGGTCTGTCAACTTGGGACAAGCAGTCATTTGCCTGTCTGTCGTCCCGATTCCCTTATGGGGAAAGCATTACAGCCGAAAGGCTTTCCATGATTGACAAGGCGGAACAGTTTCTGATAGACACAGGCTTTAAGCAGATCAGGGTACGTTATCATGGGGAGCTTGCACGTATCGAAACCGACCAAGATGGGTTTCGCCTGCTTGAGGAGCCGTCACTGCGCGGGATAATATATGATGAGTTCAAGAAAATCGGGTTCACATATGTCGCCTCAGACTTGCTGGGTTATCGCATGGGCAGTATGAACGAAGCTATGGATCCAGCCGTAAGCCAGCCCGCGTCACCTAGTAAATCTAAAGTCAACATCTAAAAAACCATTTTTAGGCTTGACTGCAAAAGGAGTGATACGCATGACATTGCAGCAAATTTATTACGCACTCACTGTCGCCGAAACGGGTTCAATGAATAAGGCAGCCGAAAAGCTGATTGTTTCGCAGCCGTCATTGAGCGGTGCCATAAAAGTATTAGAACGATACGCTGGCATAAAGATATTTCTGCGCACTAGCAAGGGAATGACGGTCACAGGTGAAGGTGCAGAGTTTTTAACCTACGCCCGCCAAGTATACCAACAGTACGAGCTTTTGTTGAAAAAATACGGTGAAACAGGTGATATAAAGCGAAAATTCGGAGTGTCTGCACAGCATTATTCTTTTGCGGTTAAGGCATTTGTAGAAATGGTTAAGCACTTTGACACAAGAAATTATGAGTTTGCCATAAGGGAGACCAAAACCTATGATGTAATACAGGATGTCGGCACACTAAGAAGTGAAATAGGCATTTTATATCTTAGTAGCTTTAACCGCAAAATCATCGAAAAGATGCTCTGTGAAAACGAGCTCTCCTTTCATCATCTTGTAAATTGCCAAGCTCATGTATATTTGTGGAATGGTCATCCTCTGGCAGGCGAAAAATCCATACGGTTTAAGCAACTGCGTGAATATCCATGCTTGTCTTTTGAGCAGGGAGAGAGGGGTTCATTCTATTTTGCGGAGGAAATACTGAGCGAAAACCACTATGGGCGTATTATCAAGGCCTGCGACAGGGCGACAATGCTGAATCTTATGGTTGGGCTGAACGGATATACCCTTTGCTCCGGTATCATCTGCAATGAACTGAACGGCGATGATTACGTGGCTGTTGCCTTTGAGCTGGATGAAGAAAACCAGAGCGGTACCATGGAAATAGGCTATATTAAAAAGAAGTATGGTGTATTGAGCGAGATAGGGGAAATTTATTTAGGGGAAATCAGGAGGTATTTACGAAAGACGGAGCTATAGGGTTAAGTTATAACAAGCAATAGATATTAAAAATTAGACAATGGCGAGAACTCATGCTATAATGCCGAGTATGTTCATATGTATTATATGAACAATAAAATTGAGGAGGCGGCAATATGTATTCGATTATCTTAAGGATGATGAGGAAAAACTTTCGTAACGGGCGAATGTGCAGGATGCGATGTTAATTGTTTCCAGGCCAAAAAATTAAAATTTGAAAGGTGATTTATTATGAAAACAAATAAACTGGTAAAAATCCTATCCCTCGCTATTAGCCTTACGCTCTCTTTTGCCCTGCTGGCAGGTTGCTCCAATAATGGCGATACCTCTAGGCAGATACCTGATGAAGGCGATACGTCCGCTGTTGAGATAAAAGTCGGGGTATGCGCAGGCCCATACGAGGATATGTTCCGTGAGGCCATCGAGCCATCGCTGAAGGAAAAGGGCTACACACTAGAATACGTACAGTTTTCAGACTATGTGCAGCCGAACAGGGCTCTGGACGCGGGCGAGATTAACGTGAACATTTTCCAGCATTCGGTTTACTTAAAAAATTTTTCTGAGGAACACGGCCTTGACCTGGTTCACATCACCGAAATACCAACAGCGGGCATGGGCATTTTCTCGGACGGCACCGCCTCCATTGATAAAGTACAGGATGGTGCGGAGGTAGCTATCCCCAATGATGTTACCAATCTGGCTCGTGCCATTCGTGTATTGGAACAGGCCGGTCTTGTAAGGCTTGACCCGGATGTGGATCCCGCGGAGGCGACACAATATACGCTTTCCGAAAATCCGAAGAATCTTAAATTTGTGGAGATTGAGGCACCACAGCTCCCAAGAAGCCTCGAAAGTGTGGATTTAGCGGTGATTAACGGTAATTTCGCCCTTGACGCGGGACTGAACCTGTCCGATGCTTTATTTAATGAAAAATTGCAAGAGGGCTATGTAAATGTCATCGCGGTCAGAGCAGAGGACGAGAACGCTGAGTTCGCAAAGGATATTGTTTCGACTGTCCATTCTGATGCTTTCAGAAGTGTCATTGAGGATGACTCAAAGCAGTATGTTTCATTCTTCCGGCCTAAGGATTACGAGCAGTAAAAAATTATTGGGCGCGGGTGGTGCCAGCACACCATCCGCATCCTTTCAAACAGGTGAAGGTTATGATTGAATTTCAAAATGTGTCTGTGGATTTCAAGCAGAAAACAGGAAAACTAACGGCCGTGCGGGAGGTTTCTTTCAAAATTGAAAAGGGTGAGATATTCGGCATAGCTGGCTCTAGCGGAGCGGGAAAGAGTACACTTATGCGAACCATCAATTTGCTGCAAAGCCCCACATCCGGCCATCTGTTAGTCGGCGGCAAAAACATTACCAAATACCGGGGTAAGCCCCTGAGGGATCATCGCAGAAGCGTAGGTATGATTTTTCAGCATTTCAACCTTGCTGATAACCTGACGGTATATCAGAATATTGCTTTTGTACTGCGAACAGCTGGAAAAACTCCAGCGGAAACAGAAAAAGCTGTTTGTGAATATCTTTCTTTGGTGGGGCTTTCGGAAAAGGCTGGTGCTTATCCAAGCAAGCTGTCTGGCGGACAAAAACAGCGTGTAGCAATTGCTCGGGCATTAGCGGGCGGCGCGAATATATTACTTTGCGATGAGCCGACCTCCGCGCTGGATGCCGAAACTACAATATCCATCCTGAACCTGATAAAGAGCCTGAGCAAGCAGCTGGGTATCACTGTTGTCATTATCACCCATGAACTAGAGGTTATTAAAAGCATTTGCAGCCGCTGTGCCGTTATGGACGGAGGGAATCTGATAGAGTTAGGGGATGTTTATGATTTATTTACCAAGCCACAGCATGATTACACGAGGCAGCTTATAGGCCACGTACACAAGCATGAATTGCCTTTAAAGGCACTCAGGAGCATGGATGGGCTGCTGGTCCGGCTGACCTTCCGGGGCTGGCAGGCCAACACCCCAGTCATATCTGATGCCACGGTGCGTTTTGGGGTTAATTTCAATATTTTAGCTGGGCGTGTTGAATACATCGGGGGTAAGCCGCTGGGCATTTTGTATGTAAATCCTTTGGGAAATCCTGAATCCGTCCGTCACGCATTGGATTATTTAAAAGAAGTGGTTAGGGAAGTGGAGGTAATTGATAATGGGGTTTGATCTAAGGCAGGCTCTGCTGGAGGCGTTTGAAGAAACTGCGCTTATGTCCGGTGCTTCATTGCTGTCAGCCGTAGTCATAGGCGGAGTGCTTGGCCTTTTGTTATACGCCACAAGCAGCCGCTTGTTTGTCCGGAATAGAATTATAAATCAAACAGCTGGCGTTATTATAAATGTGGTGCGTTCAATCCCATTTTTGATATTGCTGGTGCTACTGATACCGCTGTCAAAGGCAGTGGTGAATACCACCATCGGCCCGGCGGCTGTAGTTATTCCGCTTTCGATTGCCGCAATTGCTTTTTTTGCCAGGCTTGCCGATGCATCATTTTCCGATGTGAATCAGGGCGTTATAGAAGCATATATCTCTACAGGTGCAAGTAAATGGTCTGTTATTGCCCGGATTCTGCTGCCTGAAGCACTGCCCTCCCTTGTGCGGAATGTTACAGTTACAGCGGTATCGCTCGTTGGTTTTTCGGCTATGGCAGGTACAGTGGGCGGCGGCGGGATTGGCGACCTTGCCATCCGGTACGGCTATCAGCGTTATCAGCCTGAGGTTATGCTCATATGCGTTGCAATACTTATCCTGTTTGTACAGGGTATTCAGCTAACCGGAGATTTGATTGCCAAGAGTTTAGATAAAAAACAGTAAAGGAATAAGTCTTATGAATAATCAAAAATATTGGAATGAAAAACTTGAAACGCTTCCCCGGTCGGGAATAGAGAATTTACAATTGGAACGGCTGAAGGAAATCATCAGCTTTTCATATGAAAATTCTGTTTATTACAAACGCTCATTTGATGCCGCTGGTATTAAGCCGGGGGATATTCAAGGTCTTGCCGATCTTGAAAAAATCCCCTTTGTGGATAAAAAGACCGAGCGCGATACTCAAGGCGTTGGCAGCTTTTTAGGTGAAATGTGCGCCGTTGATGAAAAGGACGTGGTCTTTGTTTCGGCTTCGTCCGGTTCTACGGGGGTACCTACCCTTAGCCCTTTTACCAAGACTGATTTTGATGAATGGCAGGAGGTAGAGAGCCGGCTCTTTTATATGGCAGGTATGCGTAATACTGATCGTTACGTCCATGCGCTGAACTTCACATTGTTTGTGGGAGGCCCTGATGTAATCGGTGCTCAGAATTTGGGCGCGTTGTGTATCTGGGCAGGGACAGTCCCATCCGAGCGTCTTCTGTTTATATTAAAGGAATTTCGGCCCACCATTATCTGGACAACACCCTCCTATGCATGGCACCTGGGCGAAACGGCAAGGAAAAACGGCATTGACCCGGCAAAGGATTTAGCTATCAGGAAAATCATAGTTGCAGGGGAGCCGGGCGGCTCAATTGCCGCGACTCGTCAGTGCATTGAAAAATTATGGGATGCGGATTTATATGATTTTTTTGGTATTTCAGATATTTTCGGGGCTTGCGCCGGAATGTGCGAGATAAAAGACGGCCTGCATATTGCCGAGGATCACATACTTGTCGAGACGGTGGATATTCGGACGGGAAAGGCTTTGCCGGATGGAGAGCAGGGCGAGCTTGTGCTGACTGCCCTGAGTAAACGTGCTCGTCCGATGATTCGTTTCCGTACTGGAGATATTGGCTGTGTGAACCGCGAAGCTTGCTTATGCGGGCGTACTCATTCCCGGATTTATATAACCGGTCGTTTGGATGATATGTTTATTGTGTCCGGTGTCAATATATTTCCCAGTGATGTGGAATACGTAATTCGTGGACTTGACGGAATTACGGGAGAATATCAGATTCGGGTCTTTGAAAAGAACTACACCTCCCAATACGCTGTTGAGATTGAAAAAAACTCCGGAAGTGACGAGCCGGATGAAACGCTTGCCGGACGCATCTCGGCTGCTCTTAAAGCTCGTGTTGGCGTAAAGCCTGCCTCTGTAACGATACGCAAAGACGGTGAACTGCCGAGAGCTACTCATAAAGCCAAACGCCTCACCGATGAGCGCAACTAAGCCTGTAGGAGAGAACGATATGCAAAAATTATCTGAAAGAACCTCCCATTTTACCGATTCAGTCATACGGCGCATGACTCGTATTTCAATGAAATACGGTGCAGTGAATCTCTCGCAGGGCTTCCCTGATTTTGACCCGCCCCGGGAGTTGCTGGAGCGTCTTTCTGAAGTCGCGCTTACGGGGCCTCACCAATATTCTATCACATGTGGAGCGCAGAATTTTCGTGAGGCTCTGGCAGAAAAACAATCAAGGCTGATGGGGCGGCCTATTGATGCTAATAGCGAAATTGTTGTAACCTGCGGCAGCACTGAGGCAATGATGGCGGCGATGATGACGGTTGCAAATCCCGGCGACAAGGTGATTGTCTTCTCTCCGTTTTATGAAAACTATGGAGCAGATACGATTTTATCTGGTGCTGAGCCTATTTATGTGCCGCTTTATCCTCCCGGATTCCATTTTGATGCCGCTGAACTGGAATATGCGTTCAAGCAAGGGCCAAAGGCACTGATTCTTTGCAATCCGTCTAATCCCAGCGGCAAGGTATTTACCCATGATGAGTTGAGTGTAATCGCGGATTTAGCTAAAAAGTATGACTCTTACGTCATAACGGACGAGGTGTACGAGCATATCGTTTATGCACCGCACAAGCACATCTACATTGCTTCCCTGCCGGATATGTTCGAGCGTACTATTTCATGCAGCTCGCTTTCCAAAACCTATTCTATTACCGGTTGGCGGCTAGGATATATCATTGCTCCCGCCGAAATTGCGCAAGTTGCCAAAAAGGTGCATGATTTTCTGACCGTGGGAGCGGCTGCACCATTGCAGGAAGCGGCAGTCGCAGGACTGCGATTCCCAGAGGCTTATTATGATGCCCTTTTACGAGAGTATACCGAAAAAAGAGGGCTGTTTTTGAAAGGGCTGGATGATTTAGGAATACGGCACACTACGCCGGAAGGTGCTTATTACGTAATGCTGGATATATCTGAATATGGGTATGAGAGTGATCTTGACTTTTGTGAGAGGCTGGCGGAAAGGGTTGGCGTTGGCGCAGTTCCCGGCTCAAGTTTCTTCAGGGAAAATGTAAATCATCTGATACGCTTTCATTTTGCAAAAAGAAATGAAACCCTGCTTGAGGCTTTGAATCGTTTAAACGGAATGAAGGAAAAAATGTCAAAAAAACATTCGGTGTGAAGCTTGTTCTGGAGGTGAACAGAGGGATTGATTGAAAGACTAAGAAAAAACGGTAATTTGTCCGATGAAGAATTAAAAGCCATGATAGAAAGCAGTAGCGATGATCAGGCACTTTTTGAAGCAGCGGACAGCGTCCGGAGAGCGCATTACAGTACGGATGTGTATATCCGGGGCCTGATTGAATTTACAAATTATTGTAAAAACAACTGTTATTACTGCGGAATACGCAACAGCAATCGGACCGTACAGCGTTATCGGCTCACTAAAGAGGAAATACTTTGCTGCTGCAGGGAGGGTCATGCACTCGGTTTCCGCACCTTTGTTCTGCAGGGCGGGGAAGATTACTTTTTCACTGATGAGTGGATCTGCGGCCTTATCGCCGAGATTAAATCCCTATATCGCGATTGTGCAGTTACATTGTCAATAGGAGAAAGAGAGCATGACAGCTATCAGGCGTATTTTGATGCGGGAGCCGACCGTTTTCTGCTACGACATGAAACTGTGGATTCAGATTATTACCGCATCCTGCATCCTGACGGCATGAGCCTTGAAAACAGGATAAGCTGTTTGTGGGATTTGAAAAAAATCGGGTATCAGGTTGGGTCGGGCTTTATGGTGGGAACACCCAAACAAACAACTGAACACATCATCAAGGATTTACGCTTTTTGCAGGAGTTACAACCCGATATGATTGGTATAGGGCCATATATTCCGCACCAAAGCACCCCATTCTCTAATTGTGAGAGCGGGGATATGCGCTTGTGCCTGCGTCTAATTGCTATTTTGCGCCTAATGTTTCCCTGCGCGTTGATTCCAGCGACAACAGCACTAGGCACGGTTGATAAAAAAGGTCGTGAATTAGGTCTGAAGGCAGGGGCAAATGTGGTAATGCCGAACCTATCACCCATTAAATTCAGAAACCAATATGAGTTGTACGACAATAAAATATGTACAGGAGAGGAAGCGGCTGAGTGTCTGAGGTGTATCCGGAAAAGAGTAGCGTCAATAGGCTATGCAATCGTTACTGATATCGGACATGTTAAAAAGTTTTCTTGCTTAAATAGTGGGGAGGGGTTATAATGTGATTGTCCACAAGATATTTTACGTCACAAACAAGCAGAGTACCGGAAGGAGATAAAGCACCTATGACGGCTGAAATCAACGCGAAAATATCCTCTCGCCCCCGGTTCCCCAAGCGGGCGGTGATTACCGGAGGCATGCCTTACGGCAACAAGAATCTGCACTTAGGGCATATAGGCGGGGTGTTTGTTCATGCCGATGTCTTTGCCCGTTTTTTGCGTGACCGTATAGGAAATGACAATGTGATTTTTGTTTCGGGTACAGATTGTTACGGCTCTCCTATTACTGAAAATTACCGCGAGCTATGTGAAAAGGGTGATTTTGAAGGAACAATTGAGGAGTTTGTTGAGAGCAACCATAACAAGCAAAAGGAGGTTTTGGAACTCTATCAAATATCCCTCAACCTTTACGCTGCCTCAGCGATAGGCAGGGCGGCTGAAATACACGCCGAATATTCCGATGAAATTATCAAAACACTTTATCAAAACGGAAAACTTGAAAAACGTTCTGTTTTACAGTTTTGGGATCCTGCCCGGGGGATTTTCCTCAATGGTAGGCAGGTTGTTGGGCGTTGCCCGATTGCCGGCTGCAAATCGGAGAAAGCCTACGCCGATGAGTGTTCGCTAGGGCATTCTTATGATCCTAAGGATTTGATTGCCCCAAAAAGTGTTTTGACCGGCGAAACACCAGAAATGCGGGAGGCTGTAAGCTTTTATTTCAAACTTGATGAATATGGGCAAGAACTTTCACTGTGGCTTAATGAATTCTCAATGCGTCCTGAAAGCCGTGAATTTGTGGTAAAGGCTGTTCAGGAATTTTTAGAACCACCTGTTATTTACTTGAAACGTGAATATTTGGAAGCACTGGAGACTCTGAAAGATAGTATGCCGCATTTTGAAATGATTGACCAATTTAATAAGCCCAGTGTTATTCTAAAATTTTCTCTTTTGAAAGCCAGGGAAGATGCTTGTAGCGTGCTAACGCAAAACGGCATTCATTTTCGTCCCGGAAAAACCCTTACCCCATTCCGCATGACGGGTCAGGTAGAGTGGGGTGTTGATGCGCCGCCATTAGAAGGCTTGGATGGACAGACCATATGGGTTTGGCCTGAATCCCTCTGGGCACCTATATCTTTTGTAAAAACTTACCTTGAAGAGAACGCCCAAAGAGGAGACTGGCGGGATTGGTGGGCATCCGACGACTGCAAGGTCTATCAATTTATCGGGCAAGACAATATTTATTTTTACGGACCTGTTGAATCGGCACTGTTTATGGCACTGAAAAACGGTCTCTGTTTTCCCAATCTTATTGCTAACAACCATGTTCTGTTTCTAGATAAAAAGGCAAGCTCAAGCAGTCAAATTAAGCCCCCTGGCGCAAATGAGCTTTTAGATCATTATACCCCCGAACAGCTCAGGGCACATTTTTTAGGCCTAGGCTTGGGAATCCGCAGTGTCAGCTTCCAACCCAAACCATTTAACCCCAATGCAAAAGATACAGATGCCGACCCTGTACTCAAAGAAGGTAATCTGCTAACAGGGGTAATGAATCGTGCTACACGTTCTTGCTTCTACACTGCGCAAAAATATACTGAATGCAAAATACCGGCTGCAACAACTTCGGCATATGCGATTGAGGCTGCCGCATCAGCTGTGCTTGATTATGAGGACATGATGGCACGCTGCCGGTTCCACCAGGCGATGAATGTTTTGGATACCTATATCCGTATGATAAACAAATACTGGTCAAAACACATGAGGGAGGCAGATGCTGAAGATAACAGCGAAAAACGTCTGATGGTATTACGCGATTGTTTTCATATGGTTAGAGTAGCTGCCGTATTGCTGCACCCGATTGCCCCCGGGGGTGCCCAGATGATATGCGAATATTTTAATATGAATGATCGTTTTTTCTGCTGGGATGATATTTTTGAGCCGCTTGAGCATTTTATTGATTGCACAGACAGCCATATTTTGAAATTTCTGGAGCCAAAAGTTGATTTTTTTAAAGCACACCCGGCTCAAATAGAAGCGAAACCGGAAGGATGAGGATTTATGACAAATCCAGAGCTGTATCAGCTTGCCCTGAAGGCGAGGGAAAACTCTTACGCACCTTACTCGGGGTTTAAGGTAGGAGCGGCACTGCTGTGTGATAGCGGGAAGGTTTTTATTGGCTGTAATATTGAAAACGCAGCCTATAGCCCAGGCATATGTGCCGAACGAGTTGCGTTTGCATCAGCCATATCCGCCGGGGAACGAAAGTTTTTATCTATAGCAGTTGCTTCCGGGGGAAACGGTCAATGTATGCCATGCGGGGTATGCCGTCAGACCTTTAGGGAGTTTTGTGACCCTGTGAGTTTTTTTGTGGTTGCCTTAGCCTCTGGCGATCCTGAACGATACACGCAATATACCTTAGAGGAGCTTCTCCCATACAGCTTTGGAAATGAGTCATTGCAGGAGGGTTAGTATAATGGATATGCGTACACTAATCCGTAAAAAACGGTGTGGGGATTCTCTTTCTCATGCAGAGATAGAATGGATTGTAAACGGTGCGGCATATGAATCAATACCGGAAGAGCAGCTTGCGGCATTTTTGATGGCGGTTATGTTCAAAGGTCTCAGCCATGATGAAACCCTTTGGATGGCTTTGGGCATGGCAAAGAGCGGGGAGCAAATGGATTTATCGTCTTTGCCCGGGGTATCGGGCGATAAGCATTCAACAGGAGGAGTAGGAGATAAAACCACATTAATTGTTGCACCTTTGGCGGCGGCTTGCGGTCTTTTTATTGCAAAAATGGCAGGAAGAGGATTAGGGCATACCGGAGGAACTATTGATAAGCTAGAGTCTGTTCCAGGCATGAGAACAAGCTTTGACGGCAATGAATTTCTTAGTATTGTCAGAACAGCTGGTCTTTGCATTGCGGCACAAAGCACCAGATTAACCCCTGCAGACAAGAAGCTGTATGCCCTGCGCGATTTTACCGATACGACAGACAGTATTCCCCTTATAGCGGCATCGGTAATGAGCAAAAAGCTAGCCACCGGGGCGGACTGTATTTTGTTGGATGTCAAATTTGGCTCCGGGGCTTTTATGAAAACTCCTGAGCAGGCAGAAGCACTGGCAGACATTATGGTCAATATAGGCAAGCTGGCAGGCAGGGAATGTGCCGCATTGATTACCGATATGAACCAGCCTTTAGGAAAATCCGTTGGCAATGCACTTGAATTGCGAGAGGCTGTTGAGGTTCTAAGTGGTCAGGGCAGCGAGGATTTGACGGAGCTTTGCCTAAGGATGACCGCGGAATTGCTTAGATTAGCCGCCTGCCGCTCTCCGAGGAAATTCCCCGGCTCTACGGAAGCCCGCCTTTTACTTGCCCGTGAAAAGCTGAATGACGGCACTGCACTGAAGTTTTTTTGCAAAATGATAGAAGCACAAGGCGGCAGCCCCGGACATTTATTTGAAAAGACTAAGCATTCCCCTTTTGGAACTATGAGAGCCGGCCGGGGCGGGTATATCTCCTCAATGGATACCATGCAAATTGGCCAGGCTTCAATGTGCCTGGGTGCTGGAAGAGCAGTCAAAAACGCACCGGTTGACCCACTTGCAGGAATAGTATTTTTAGCGAAAACAGGGGATAAAGTTTCCGAGAACTCTGTTATAGCCGAGCTGCATACGTCATCAGTAGAGCAATGTGACCTGGCCTTGGAGCTCTTGAGCAACAGCATTGTTATAGAGGATATACCGCCGCACTCTGTTCAGCTTATACGCAAAATTATTTATTAGGAGGATACTATGAAGCTGTATAATACATTAAGCCGTCAAAAGCAGGATTTTATCCCACGTCAAAACAATGTTGCAGGAATTTATTCATGCGGTCCTACTGTGTATAACTATGCCCATATAGGCAATATGCGTACATACATTTTTATGGACTGGCTGCGCCGGGTTTTGCGCTTTGAGGGCTTTGGCATCAACCATGTGATGAATATAACAGATGTGGGGCATCTTGTGTCGGATGGTGATGATGGTGAGGACAAAATGGAAAAAGGGGCTCGTGAGCAAAAGCTGACCCCTTGGCAAATTGCCGAAAAGTTTACACAGGCATTTATGTCAGATCTAGATGCTCTAAATATTGAACACCCTGAGATAATATGTAAAGCCACAGATCATATTGGTGAGATGATAGAGTTTGTGCAGGCTCTTTGCGAAAAGGGATACGGCTATGAGACCTCAGACGGAATTTACTTTGATATTGGGGCTTTTCCGGGATACGGCAAACTTTCACGAATAGATTTAGAAGGTCAGAGGGCAGGTGCGCGGGTTGAGATAAATGATGAAAAACGCAGCCCTGAGGATTTTGCACTCTGGAAAAAGGCACCCCCCGAACACATTATGCAGTGGCCATCGCCCTGGGGTCAGGGCTATCCGGGCTGGCATATCGAATGCTCAGCCATGGCAAGAAAATATTTAGGTCCTCGCTTTGACATTCATACCGGAGGAGTTGACCATATTCCTGTACACCATGAAAACGAAATAGCTCAGTCAGAGGGGCTGTTAGGGCATGAACCCGCTGATATATGGCTGCATGGCGAATTCATGTTAGTTAATAACGGTAAAATGTCTAAAAGCCTTGGCAATACCTATACTATATCGGATTTGGAAATGCGCGGCTTTTCTCCGATGCACTTCCGGTATTTCTGTGCCGGGGGGCATTACAGGAATAAGCTGAACTTTACTTTTGAGTCCATGGAGGCCGCAAAAACTTCTTATGAGCGTCTTTTAACACTTATTCATTCACATAAAAACGGCACTGATTGCCCCGATGCCGAGGTGCTGAAGAAGCTGCGTGCCGAAATGAGGGATGCCATAGCTGACGACCTCAACATTCCCAAGGCCATAGGAACACTGTGGACACTTTGCAAATCCCCATGTAAATCCAGAGAAATATATGATACGGTTATGGAAATAGACTCCGTTTTAGGTCTGCGCCTTGACAGTGAACCAGCCCTGCCGGAGCCTGAAACTCCGGATGCAGAGATTGCCCAACTGATTGAACAGCGCCAAGCCGCCCGGAAAAACAAAAATTTTGCCGAGGCAGATAAAATAAGGGGTGAATTGAGGAACCGGGGAATTGAATTAACCGACACAAAGGATGGGGTTACATGGAAACGGATATAATTCAATATATCTCAATCAGGAGGTACTGTTATGCCGGATAAAAAATCAGCTGAGGAGCGGGTTGAGGATTGTATAAAACAACAACTCAATGCTTATAAGCTCAGGTATTTTGCTAAAAACGAGAGCATTAATTCAGAGATAGATGAAGCAATGCAAAAAGCTCCCTCTAAGAGCGGGGGGAGCGGCGGCAATTATCCTGATATTCGTTTATTGATGGAATCCAAAAGTAAAAAAGTCTTTCCTGTTATGATAGAGTGTAAGGGCGTTAAGGGAAGGCTTGAAAAGCTGACCGATGGTCAGATTGACGATATGCCGGCAAAAGGTGATCCTAAGTATTCTGCAATAAACGGCTATGCGGTGAATGGAGCAGTGCATTACTCAAAGGCTGTACTTCAGTACACGAAAACCTACAGGGAAGTTATTGCCGTTGGTATCAACGGTTACATAGAAGCTGGAGAGCTGCAAATTGAGCTGGGTGTATACTATGTTTCATCTGACAACCTATCCTTGCCTAAAAAAGTCGGCAAATACTCTGATTTATCTTTTCTTGCCCCTGAGCATTTCGAGGGCTTTGTGAAAAAAGTTGAGCAGCTGAAGCTAACTCCCCAAGAGCTGGAGGCACAGAGCCGAAAAACCGAGGAACGTATTGAACATAGCTTGATAACCCTGAATCAGGCTATGCAGGACGATTTGAATATTGCTGTAGGTCTTCGTGTGCCGCTCGTTGCCGGGATGATTATGGCAGGTCTTGGCGTTGAGGGCAAGGTTGCTCCGTTAGAAGCATATGATCTCAAAGGGCAAGAAACAGAAGAGGAACACGATGGTGCAATTATCATTAGAAAAATTTCGAGTTTTTTAACAGGAAAGGATTTGCCTCAAGAAAAAAAGGCTATGATTGTAAATAATTTATCCGATGTATTCATACACGCTGAACTCTGGAGACCAAAAAACAAAGAGAGTAAGTTAAAAACAGTATACAAGGATGTTAAGGATGAAATTCTGTCGCTTTTTAAGTCGAAGCATCACCTTGATTTTGCAGGGAAGCTGTTTAATGTTTTGAACTCATGGGTCGCAATCCCCGATTCTGAAAGAAATGACGTTGTTCTAACACCGCGCTATGTTACAGAAATGATGGCAAAGCTCGCAAAGGTTGACCGCAATTCGTTTGTGTGGGACTATGCAGTGGGTTCGGCAGGCTTTTTGATTTCAGCCATGAAGATAATGCTTGAGGATGCGGAACGCATCAAAAGCCCTAAAGAGCGGCAGGAAAAAATTCTTAACATAAAAACCCGTCAGCTATTGGGCATCGAAAAACGCCACGACATATATTTGCTCGCCGTTTTAAACATGATTTTGATGAAAGACGGCTCTTCAAATATTCTGCACATGGATTCCCTCACTGAATACGGAGGAAATTATGAGCAAGGCGGTCAAGAGATCAAGGACAAGCCTTTCCCCGCTAATGTGTTTTTGCTCAATCCGCCGTATTCGGCTTCCGGCAAAGGGCTTGTGTTTGTCAAAAAAGCATTGGCCAGAATGACAACCGGCCGGGCAGTTGTTTTGATTCAAGAAAACGCCGGGTCGGGAAATGGGTTGCCGTACACAAGGGAACTTTTGGAGAACAATACCCTTCTGGCAAGTATACATATGGCGGATATTTTCAGGGGCAAGGCTGGGGTGCAAACTGCTGTGTATGTGTTTGAAGTAGGCAAACCTCACGAAGAGAAATATCCTGTTAAATTTATTGATATGTCCAACGATGGCTATACACGATTAGACCGCAGAAAATCCGGACCTGACGTAAATCTGCGTGATACAAACAATGCGGCGGGGCGTTATCAAGAGGTTGTTGACCTTGTGAAATTCAACAAGTCTTATCTGCACTATTTTACAGAGGAGGAGTATATTGAGGACTGCATAACCCTCAACGGTGATGACTGGACGTTTACACAACACAAAAAAATTGATACTGTGCCAACCGAAGAGGACTTTGTAAAGGTTATCAGCGATTATCTTGCATGGGAGGTCGGGCAGGTTTTGAGGGGTGAGCACGATGCCTGAGTATAAGACGTTTAGGTTAGGCGATTTGTTTGGAAATGCTACGCGTGGCAAAAGGCTCAAAAGCCTTGACAGGATTGACGGCAATCTTCCGTTTGTTACGGCAGGAGAGCGGGATACTGGTATTTCTGCCTTTATTGGAAACAATGTGGAGGTGTTTCAAGCAAACACAATCACCATAGATATGTTTGGTTCAGCAAAATATAGAAATTATAGTTATGGTGCAGACGACCATATCGCTGTGGTTCATACTGAAAGTATAGAAAAACACGCTGTAATATATGTAACTGCCGCAATTCACAAAGTGTCGCATAATAGCCTGTGGGATTATTCAAATAATTTCTATGCAAAAGATGCTGATGCTCTAGCAATTAGCTTGCCCATTGACAATGATGGCAACCCGGATTACGGCTATATGGGAAATTATATCCGTGAACTTGAACTCAAACGTCTCCACAAGCTCGAAACATATTTGAAAGCCAAAGGCTTGGAACAGTATCGTCTGACCTCAGACGAGGAGCGGCTTCTTGCCAATTGGCGCAATGGTGAAGTGATGTATAAAATCTTCCGCTTGGGGGGAGATGATGGTTTGTTTGATATAGAAACGCCAAAGAGGAGATTTAACGCAAATACCGTGAAATTTGGCGGTAAATATCGGTATGTTGCCCGAGGGGAAAGAAACAACGGAGTCAGGGGGTATATAACTGAGTCCACAGAATACCTTAACCCGGCTAATACAATTAGCTTCGGGCAAGATACAGCAACTATTTTCTTTCAGGATAAACCGTATTTTACAGGCGATAAAATCAAAGTTTTTACCTTAAAGAAACATCCGTTAAATAGGGGGATTTCCAATTTTCTAATTGCTTGTATGAGAAAAGCGTTCTCTAATTCCGGCTGGGGGAAAACCTCTTTTAGTGTCAAGGTTTTGGAGTCGGTTAGCATACATCTTCCTATTGACAGCAGCGGTAACCCGGATTACAGCTATATGACAGATTTTATCCGTATACAGCAAAAGCTCGCTATAAAAGACCTTGTTGAATGGAAAAACAGGGAGATAGATGCTTACAAAGCAGTTTTGGCAGATAAATAATTTACAAAGGATGGGGTTACATGGAAGCGAATATAGAAAGCAGGAATAGTCTTGCGGCAATAGACGGAAACAGCATTCTCAACCGTGTATATTACGGAATCCGTCCGTTAACAACTAAAGACGGCAAGACAACTCATGCTGTTTATGGGTTTTTGAATATTCTTCAAAAGCTTCTGAATGAGCTGTCGCCGGGGGGGGTATGCGTATCGTTTGATTTGCCGGGAAAAACCTTCCGTCACGAAATGTATGACGGCTATAAAGCCGCTCGTAAGCCTATGCCGGACGATTTGGCGGATCAGATGGTTCTGACCCGCCAGGTGCTTGCCGCCCTGAGAATTCCGGTTTATGAGGCACAGGGTTATGAGGCAGATGATGTTTTAGGTACGATTGGTCGTATCTCCGCTGAAAAAGGATGGCTTTGCCATATACTTACCGGAGACAGAGACAGTTATCAGCTTATTAATCAGTATGTCGGTGTGATTCATGCAGGAGGCAAGGAGTGGAAAACCCACACGCCGGAAACTATCAGGGAAATATATGGGCTTGACCCAATCCAGTTAATCGACCTCAAAGCTTTGCAGGGAGATGCCTCAGATCAAATTCCGGGAGTGCCAGGCATAGGTGAAAAGTCGGCAATAGCCCTTATGCAGGAATACGGCAGTCTTGATGCAATATATCAATCGCTGGGAAACATACCGGAAAAGTTTCGCAAAAAATTAGAACCAGGGAAAGAGCTGGCATACTTATCGCGTAAATTGGGAGAAATCAATCAAAATGTGCCGATATATTTCGACCCCGGGCAAACAGTACGGCACAAGCCTGATAAAACGGAATTAAGGGATGTTTTTTTAAGGCTTGAGTTTAGTCAAAAAATGCTGGAAACGTGGCTCCCCAGCGAAAACACGCTAACTGAAGGTGTGAACTTATCTTTGTTTGCTCCCGAGCTTGAGCTTCCTCAAGAGGTGGGTCGCAATATCAAGGAGCACTGGAGACAAGAGCTTGAAACCGGAAAACCCCTTACCCATTATGAGCATGATATTGCCTTAGCCGCATGGATGCTAGGCACCCCTGAAAGACAATGGGAGGATATGCAAGAGCAAATGCACAAGGATGGACTCTGGGAGCTTTATGAAAAAGTAGAGGTGCCGCTCTGCCGGGTATTAGCGGGGATGGAGTACTGTGGTGTTACCGTTGACAAGGACAAGCTTACGGCTTACCGTGATATGCTCTGTGCTGAAATAGAAGGCTTGCAGGAGAGGATTTATGGTGTTTGCGGGTGTGAATTTAATATATTGTCGCCCAAACAGTTAGGTTCGGTTCTTTTTGAAAAACTAGAGCTTTCTCACGGAAAAAAGAACAAAACAGGCTGGTCTACCGATGCCGATACCTTAGAAGGTTTGCGGCAGGAGCATCCGGCTGTACAGCTTATTTTAGAATACAGAACCATCTCAAAACTCAAATCTACATATGCCGATGGTCTGCTTAGGGCAATGGACGGGAACAACCGGGTACACTCAACCTTTCAGATGACCGCAAGTGCTACCGGAAGGCTGTCCTCCACAGAACCTAACTTACAAAATATCCCGGTACGCCAGCCGCTTGGCGCGAAATTACGTGAAATGTTCATTGCCCATCAGCCGGGATGGGTATTGTGCGATGCTGATTATTCCCAAATTGAACTGCGGGTATTAGCGCATATTTCCGGCGATGCTGTCATGCGCCAAGCATTCAAAGATGGACAGGATATTCATACGGCAACTGCTTGCCAGGTCTTTAATGCCCGGTCGCAGGATATAACTCCGCTGATGCGCCATCATGCCAAGGCTGTTAATTTCGGTATTGTTTACGGTATTTCAGATTTTTCCCTGGCAGGGGACATAGGGGTATCCCGTGCCGAGGCCAAGGCGTATATTGAGAGTTATTTGTCAAAATACGCGGGGGTACGTGCTTATATGGAGAGGATAGTTCAGCAAGCGCGTGAACAGGGGTATGTCACAACCTTGTTTGGCCGCCGCCGCACCATTCCCGAATTATCAAGCAGAAATCATAATATCCGCAAATTTGGGGAAAGGGTGGCTCTCAACACCCCCATACAGGGTACCTCCGCTGATATTATTAAGGCGGCTATGGTTGCGGTTGACAGGCGCTTGCGTAAAGAGAAACTGCATGCCCATTTGATTTTGCAGATACACGATGAGTTGATTGCCGAATGCCCCGAAAATGAAGCCGAAAGAGTTAAAGAAATTTTAAGCTATGAGATGGAGCATGCCTTTCCCATGGATCCGCCGTTAAAAGCCGAGGCGCATACCGGGTACAGCTGGGCACAGGCAAAAACTTAGGGCCGCTCATTTAGAGCGGCTCTAAGTTAGGTTTAAGTATATACTTAGGAATTACTTTTGCGAAGCCTGACAAATGTCATAGCACCAACTGAAATAAGAAGGAAAGCCAGTGCATAGAGAAGGAAGCTACCGTCAAAGGTGCTGGGACTTGATTTTGTACCCTCCACACTGGCGGATTCATTGCCGAAAGCAGAAGAAGAGCCATCCTTCGGGGTGCCGTCTTTGTTTACGTGCTTGATTTCCAGCTCGGCGTAGTATGTGCCTTTTTTGGTTGGGGCAACGCCGGAAGGGTCGATTTCTGTGTAGTAAATTTCGTCAATGGTGATTTCAACACCGCTCAGATTACTCAGGATTTGAAGGCGGTCTGTCATCTGCGGGAAGCCGGAAGCTTTAAGGTCGATGGTTAGTGTGGTAAAGTTTGTGGTGATTTTGGGCTTGCCGCCGCCCTTGAGGGTCAAATCCTCAAAGTATTTGTGCCAGTAAGCTTCATCCTTTGGAGCCTTTTCAAGAAGAAGATACTTTTCCTCGCCGCCTTTGGCACCCTTTATTTTGATGTTAAGATATTTGTAGTAAACGGCGTCTTCAACCTTAGTTTTGATGCCGGAGCAGGGGTTCCTAAAGGCTTCGCCCCAGTAACCATACAGCCAGCGGCTACCCCAGTTTTTCTTTGCCCAGCCATCCTCACCCTCGTCATCGTCCGGTCCGCCCCAGTGGTACTTGATGTTGACCTGGTCGTTTGCGAATGTTGCCTCCGCACCATTGGCGCGCTTGCTGACATTCTGCCAGTAACCCCTGACCCCAGAGGGGTTTAACACATCGTCAATACGGTGACTGCTGGGACGACCCTTTGTTTTGAAATCATCGAACCAAAATTTATCCGCTGCGAAAACGGATGTGAAGGACAATGCGAACACGATGACGACCGCGAGAGCAAGTGTTCTTTTCATGTAAATCTCTCCTTTTTTATTTTTTTGGGCTTCCCCAGGTATAGCCCACCATTCCCTGCTTGGTCTAAGCTTACGGTACACATACAAAGTTGTCAACAGCTTTAGCATAAGTGGTTGCTCAAACGGCGAAAACGGTACCCCATACTAAATCCACGTTAAAGTCTTGACTCCTTTGAGAGAGATTTTTGCCCTTGTCTGCGTTATTCTCCGTCTTGCCAGAGGCAAAAGCTTAGGGCCGCTCATTTAGAGCGGCCCTAAGTTAGGTTTAAGTATAATACTTAGGAATTACTTTTGCGAAGCCTAACAAATGTCATAGCACCAACTGAAATAAGAAGGAAAGCTAGTGCATAGAGAAGGAAGCTGCCATCAAAGGTGCTGGGGCTTGATTTTGTACCCTCCACACTGCCGGACTCACTGGCGGATTCATTGCCAGAAGCAGAAGAAGAGCCGTCCTTCGGGGTGCCGTCTTTGTTTAGGTTCTTGATTTCCAAGTCGGCATAGTATGTGCCTTTTTTGGTTGGGGCAACGCCGGAAGGGTCAATCTCTGTGTAATAAATTTCGTCAATAGTAATTTCAACATCCTTCAATGCACTCAGGATTTGAAGGCGGTCTGTCATTTGAGGGAAGCCTGAGGCCTTGAGGTCGATGGTGAGGGTTGTAAAGCCTGTGGTGATTTTGGGCTTGCCGCCACCCTTGAGGGTCAAATCCTCGAAGTATTTGTGCCAGTAAACCTCGTCCTTTGGAGCCTTTTCGAGAATAAGATACTTTTCCTCGCCGCCCTTGGCACCCTTCATTTTGATGTTGAGGTATTTGTAGTATACAGTGTCTTCATCCTGGCTCTTGATGCCGGCGCAGGGGTTCCTAAAGGCCTCGCCCCAGTATCCGTACAGCCAGCGGCTACCCCAGTTTTTCTTTGCCCAGCCATCTTCGCCCTCGTCATCGTCCGGTCCGCCCCAGTGGTATTTGATGTTGACCTGGTCGTTTGCGAATGTTGCCTCCGCACCGTTGACGCGTTTGCTGACATTTTGCCAGTACCCCCTGACTCCATCAGGGTTAGACACATCATCGATCCGGTTACCCTGGGGACGCCCCTTGGTCTTGAAGTCGTCAAACCAGAGCTTATCCGCTGCGAAAACGGATGTAAAGGATAATGCGAACGTAAGGACAAGCGCGATAGCAAGTGTTCTTTTCATGCGTATCTCTCCTTTTCTTTATTACCGGCACAGGACTCACAATGTCCCCGCCGATTTACTTACCCAGAGTATATCACTAAAAATAATCATTGTCAACACCCAAATTTGTTGGGGTGTTGACAATGACGCGGAATACAAAAATTACAACACCGGTAAGGGCAATTCGCGGGTTTTAGGGTCATCGTTGCGTCTATTGATTACTCAGGTGTGTCGTTGCTATTTTAAATACAACGCCGGGTTTACCGCTTTTCCGTTGATTCGTATTTCAAAATGCAGATGCGGTCCGGTGGAACGCCCGGTGTTGCCGGTCAGTGCGATCGTTTCACCCTGACCTACCTTCTGGCCAACCCGGGCAACGAACTTAGAGCAATGGGCATAGGCGGTTGAAAATTCATTGTCATGCTTGACTACGATTATATTTCCGTATCCGTTGCGCCACCCGGCTTCGACTACAGTACCGCCGTCAGATGCCATGATGGGCTGACCAACATGACCCGAATAGTCTATGCCATAGTGGAATCCGCGCCGTCCGTTCAGGGTGCGGTACCCAAAGCCGCTCGTTGATCTTCCCGTGTGGGGACGGATGAACGAACCGGTAGTTACCCGTACACGTGTTCCGCTGGCAATAACACGCGTTACCGGCTTGTCAATGACCTTGCGCCGCAGCTCACGAACTGGTTCGGCATAGCCATCGGTAAATGTTTGCTCAGTATAGACCTTCTCCTTGCCTTCCTTGCCCTCTTTGACGACAGCAGTCAAGCCTAGCCACATTTTGTCGTCCTCAACATATTTTGTTTCAAACGGAACAGGCTCGTTATGAACCTCTCTGCGGTCATAGCTCACAGATAGCACCGGGGTTTCCTTTTTTACAAGCAAAGTGTCGCCCTTGGATAGCTTATTCAGCTTGACCCCCGGGTTCATAAATGAAATATCCTTTTTCGTCAGACCATAAGAGTCGGCAATACTTTCCGCGCTTTGACCGCTCTTAACGGTATGACTAATCTCCTTGCTCAGCACCTCCGTAAGAGCTTGATGTATTTCCTCCTTGCTGTGTATGAGGGAAACGGAGGCTAATTGCTCAACGGTCTCATATTCCTTTGAAAAACGAAGATTTTCATTCTTCCTCCCGGCATATTTCTCCAAGATAGAGTCTAAGGCAAAATCTAGCTCCCATTTGGTGCGGGTTGCTCCTATGGCCTCATCGTCCGCATATACGACATGCAGCCTTTCTATTTCGGGGATCTCTGCCAGAAGACGGTTTTCAACCTTCTTCTGGTCAAAGATGTGCTTTTTATTTACGATGGAAAAACGGTACCGAATATCTGTTGGTACGGAGTACTGCTTATTCAAAATATCCGATGCCGCCGCAGATACGGCATCCAGAGACTGCCTTACCACCTGCTGGTTCGCAACATACCCTATATTTTCACCATCCATGGTAACTTCAAGGCTTACCCTAAAAACAGAGAGGCTAAAAAACAAGGAGCCGGTGACGCAGAACAACAAAGCGGTGACTATGCGCCGCTGATTTTTCACTATTTTTCCGGGAATGGCATCCCCATCCCATGCGGCGGTGTATATCCCCTCGCGTGTGAGGAACCCGCGCATCCACATTCCCGCACCGGCAATGGCATAGGCAACGCCGGATATTTTTTGATATAGCGACCAAAATGTCTGGGTTAACAGGAACGAAAGCAGAGAGGCTTTATGTTCTAAGCGAAGCAACCGGGCTTGACGCTCGGCCCGCGTACAGGCCAAACGATACCTCTTAACAGTAACCCCGGAGGCAATACGGCGCGGTTCTCTTTTGGGTTTTCCAGGAGGGTAGTACCCGAGAACGCCGGGCTTTAATATATGCTGTGCCATGTGACTTGCAACTTCCTTCCGAATGAGATATACAGGAATTAATGACCGGTTCAGACTAGTTACAAAAAAGTAACAACGTTATAATACACGGTATTTTTGCCCTCGTCAAGTCTTTTTTGAAAAAAACTCTTTAATTTTCTTCCGAAGATTTATAACCCCTTGTAAACACAGGCCTTTACGGTATTTTTATGTGGGCGGAACGCCCCCCATTCAAGGCCGGAGTTATTTGCTAATGATTCCATAGCTCCTTATGCAAGCTATTTGCGTTTGCCGGGACGGCGATTACCGGGACGCCTAAGGCCTTCTCCAACTCCGGCAAGGTCATATCATCTAAAAACACATTTTCCTGTGCCTTCAGCATTACCTGGGGAATAAGAACTCTGCCGCCTAAATCCTTGCCCTCCAAGCCACGTATTAAATCCGAGCCGGTTAGCAGGCCTGCTATGTCAACGCTTTCCCCGAAAAAGTTATTGACAATTTCCCGGACTAATACCCCAGAATCGCCCAAAAGCCGTTTTAAAAAGCCGGCTGCGGCTGTACCGGTCGCTATCGTTTGCTTAGGGAGAGGGGGCAAGATGGGCAGGGTACTCCACTCCTGCTCAAACATAGCCAGCATTCCCACCCCATTTTCGAGTTGGGGGAAATCGTGATAATATTCGGCGGGAGGTATAGGCAGACCCGCCTTCAAATAAATTTCATCAGAGGGATAGACTCCCGGGAATTTATCAGCTGTTTCAATGATCCTTCTGGCTAACTGAGGAGACACAGGGGAGAGCGGATACAGCCCCTGCCTGTGCTTTGTAATTCCAACCGGAACGATTGACACACTGTGCATAGCCTCGCCCAATTCAGCTAAATCTCGCAAGGTTTTTTCCAAAGCCTCACCATCGTTGATGCCGGGACATAGAACAATCTGTCCATTCATTGTAATACCGGCATCGGCAAACCGATGCAAAAGCCCCAGGGATGCTCCGGCCTGAGGATTGCCTAGCATTTTCACACGCAGCTCCGGGTCGGTTGTGTGGATTGATATGCCAAGAGGGGAAAACTTCATTTCACACAGCCGCCGTACTTCATCCTCGCTTAAATTAGTCATTGAGATATAATTGCCCAGCAGGAAGCTCATCCTGGCATCGTCATCCTTTACACACATACTCTTCCGGCATTCGGGAGGGTTTTGGTCTATAAAGCAAAATATGCACTTGTTGCAGCAAACCCTCAGACTGTCAATCCAGCCGCGGTCGAATTCAAGCCCCAATTCCCCAACGAGCTCTCCCGCAACGCGGCACAAGCGTACAACCCCATTAGGATCACGCAAACGCAATGTTAGCCGTGTATCTGCGCTGTAAAAACGGTAATCTAGCATATCTGATATAATATGACCATTAATCGTCAGCAATTGGTCGCCGGCACGCACTCCTGCCCGCCGTGCCGCACCCCGTACCGCCGTAATTCTCATAGCCTGACCCCCCGCCCATTTTGGAGAGAGTATCACAATGAGGGTGAGGCTGTCAATGTATTGGACTGGCTGTTAAAAAAGCTGCTCTTGCCCCGGAAAGGCTTTGATTTATAAGGAAGGCCGGGCATCCCCATTATGGCGGATGCCCGGCTTGAAGCATTTTATCTGATTTTAGACCATCTGGCAAACAGCTTTATTCTGCCGGTACGCTTTTTTGAAATGCTCTTGAGTTTTTTGAGCATTTTCTTGCTCGTGTACCAGCCTTTGAACTTATAGCCGGCACGCTTTGGTTTTTTGAGCTTTAAGCCCTTGCCAAAGATATAGCTCTTTGGCATTGATTTAGCTTTCAGCTTGCCTTTGTACAGCTTCCAGGTGATTTTATATTTCTCTGGTGTCCATTTGGCAGCTACCGTTATGGGACCCTGGACATTGCTGAAGGCTCGGCTCCATCCGGCGAATTTATAACCCGTTCTCTTTGGGTTGGCTGGAGCCTGTGCGTTTTTGCCCTTTGCGACCGCTTGTGTTTTAAGCACCTTGCTGCCATCCTTGAATGTGACAGTGAAACTTTGTACGATGGGTGCTTTAGTTGGTTCAGGCTCGAACCTCGGCGGTGCCTTCGAGGGCTCAGTGCTGGGCGAAGGATCATCGCTGGGTTCAGTGCTGGGATCAGGCGAAGGGTTCTCGGTGGGTTCAGTGCTGGGCTCAGTGGTAGGCGGTGCCTTCGTGGGCTCAGCGGTAGGAGTTGGCGTTGGTGTAGGCGTGGGAGTGGGTGTAGGTGTCGGTGTAGGAGTTGGCGTGGGAGTGGGTGTTGGCGTTGGCGTTACCGGTATAACGGCATTTGGCTCGTAGCCTATGCTCATCTGAAGGTCAAACCATAAGTCGGAGCTTGAGGCAGTATTTTGCCCGACCACGCAGGTTAGTACATTTGCTCCCGGCTTTAGAGCCGCCTTTAGGTTGTCGAAGCTTCCGGCATCATGCAAGCTGGGGGTGCCCGAGTTGCTGCTTTTAAATCCGGTGTCCCTGTTAGCGTAATTGCTGGTGACGGTGAATCCCCGGCTTGTGGCATCTGTGTTACGCCCGCCATAGGCACTCCAGTCTATTGCTGCCCCTATTGTAACTCCGGAGGTAGAAGTATTATAACGGTACACCTCAATCCCATTGATGTACATGACAAGCGTATCGTCAATCCGGTGTGTTCCGGCCAGGCCGGTAATGCCGTAGCCATTAAAGTCCCCGGGCATGGTAAAGCTTTTCTTGAAGTATGTCCAGGCATGGCGTGACGAACCGGCATTTGCGGGACCATCTGTGGTAGTAAGCTGGGTCGTACCTGTAAGTGAGTCCGGCTCTCCATCCAGCTTAACACCGTTTCCCGTTCCGAGGTAAACGGCATTCGGCGACAGTGTCCAGCCTGTCAGCGATGTCATATCGTGAGCATCACTTTTAAAGTTGGCATCTGTTTGACCGTAGCGGTAGTAGCTGTCACCGAAGCTGGAGGCGACTGCTGCCTTAGCACTATCGGGCAATGTTGGCACATATGCTACGTTCATTTGAAGGTCGTACCACCAGTCAGAGCTGTTAGATGAGTTTTGCATAACTACACAGGTCAGAACGTTTTCACCCGGCTTCAGTGCCTTCTTGAGGTTGGTCAGGCTTGCCGCATCATACACCTCGGTGCTGCCGTTGCCTTTATATCCTGTGTGGCGGCTGTTGTAGTCGCTGTTGATGTCAAATTTCCGGCTCATGGCATCCGAATTGTAACCCACATAGGCATTCCAGTTTACCGCTGCCCCTATACTTATGCTCGAGCTAGCCGCCGTGTTGTATCGGTATACCTCGGTTCCGTTGATATACATGATAAGAACATCATCGATCCGGTGTGTGCCGTATGCCCCGATTATATCGGCTTCGCTGATATCTCCGGGAAGGGTAAAGCTCTTTTTTAAGTAGAGCGTTTTGTGTCTGGCGCTGCCTGTGCCGCCTCCGGTGGGAGTATCGGTGCTGTTAAGGGTGGTGCTAAGCGTTAGGCTCTCAGCCTCTACAGGAGCCTGGACAGGACCGGCCTGACCGAAACCAATAGCGGTATTGCCTTGTCCCCAGCCGGAGGTTTTGCTCATGTCAAACGCATCGTCAAGGAACGCATCATTGCTCCTGCTGTAGTAGTAATACTCATCGCCGAAGCCGGAAACGGTGGCGGTCTTGGTTCCCTCAGGAGTGGGTGACGGAGTCGGAGACGGTGACGGTGTGGGGACCGGAGCCGGTGTAGCCAGAACGGATGCCTTATTGAGCGTGAATGTATCAATAGGGCTGGATGTGGAAAGGCCTGCGGTTGCTCCTGTGCCGTCCATGGAATAGGTGGTAAATTTTAATGTTGAATTTGTCACCTCAACATTAGTGACCTGCGGCCGGCTGTTCTGGTTGCTTGTGGCTGTGTATGGATAGGTCGGCGTCACAACGCTGTAGTATTTGCTGCCGGAGGATGAGTTTGCTGTAATATACACCGTTTCACCCTTGGTCTCTTTGGTGTAGGCGGCAGTAGCATTGCCCCCCGAGGCGGTATAGCCTGTTGTGATAGGAGATGTTCCCTGCCATGAGCTGCTTCCGTACATGACTCCGTTCATCATGTAAGAACGTGTGTAGGAGTGGTCATGCCCGGCCATTACGGCATCAATATCAAGCTCTGACAGAACCGGTGTCCAATTTCTCCGGTATGTGGCAGCAGATCCGCTTTGACCGGAGTGGTTGGCTGAAGAGAAGGGGGCCTGGTGGAACACAACTATTTTCCAGGCTGGGTCTTTGCTGTAGGTGCTTTTATAGGTGGCGATGGCTTTTTCCATAAAGGCTTTGTGGCCGGTTATGGCGGTGACATTTGCGTGAAGGTGCATGAACAGCACCTCGCCCCAGGTATACCAGTAGTCGCCGTTGTTGTTTGTTGTAATGTTAGAGGTTGTGTCATGGTTGGGCTGGTTGAAATGCTGGATGTAGTTGCCTGCATTGTCGTGGTTGCCGGCAGTTGGTGCCCATACATTTGAGGTGAGTGCCGGGTTGCTTTTGAAGGAGGCGTAATAAGTCTCGTTAGTGCTGGTTTCAATTTGGTCGCCTCCGCTTACAATGAAGCTTGTTCCGGGAAAAGCGGCAAGGACCTTTGAAGTCAAATTGTTCCATCTGCTCTGGTCGGCTGCAACAGCTGTAGAATTTGCCCCAATCTGCGGGTCTCCCATAAATAAAAAGTTATATGCTTCAGTCGAAGCATCGGTCTTAAAGCTGTATTCCGGGGATTCCACCGTGTTGTTTTTTACGGTATATTTGTAGGTAACACCGGGCTCCAGACCATCCACAGCCGCCTTATGGAATCTGTACCCGCTTTTTGTGGCAGCTCCTGATGTTGCGTTGGCAGTTTTTGTGCCTGCAGCGCCTTTAGTGTCTGTGGATTTCCATACCGTCAGCACACCGTTGCTCGCTGGGTCAACAGTTGTGCGTGCCATCCAGGAAAAGCTCCGCCCGCTTTCATCGGACCCAGGCTGGATGGTAAGCCCGGTTATGTCTTCATCGACTGTGTTCGCCAGGGCAGTGGGAATAATGCTCTCTTGAGCAGGCACTAGCTGTATCATGCTAAGCAGAATGAGGACACACAAGGACAATGCAAGGGCTTTCTTTGCTTTTGCGCTAATTGTTTTTCTCATTTTTAGGTCACTCCTTAAATTTTTTGTTTTTTGACTGCTTATATATATATAAAGCGAAGCGTTTTGCCCCGCAGTGTTTTCTCAAGCTCGCCCCGGCTTATTCACGGACTTCAAAATACACAGCCCGGCGGTTACCGGCACGGAGGCCACAACAGCAAGGCTTCCGGTAACCCCATAGGCAATCTCAACGGCTATGTAATTGGAACTCATAAGCTGATCAAACTGTGTGCCGTAGGCCGTCAGGGAAAGCAGGGTTGCAAAGGAGCTGCCTGCAAAGGCTAAAATCAGTGTCATGCAGTTGGCCCCGATTATGTCCTTGCCTATATTCATACCCGAAATAAAAAGCTCGCCCGCCGCTATTTCCGGTTTTTTCTCCCTGATTTCATATACAGCGGCGGTAAGGGAAACAGTAGTATCCATAACCGCACCTAATGAGGCGATGATAATTCCGGCAAAGAGAACCTGACCGATACCCAGCCCGGTTTGCCTTGAAACCATAATCAGCTCCTCTGCCTCGGTGATATCGTAGCCTGTCAGGCTCATTGCAGATGAAACAATGCCGAAAAACAGCCCCGACAGCAGTATGCCTGCCCCAGTGGCTGCCAGTGCGGTAAATGTCCTGCGGCTCAAGCCGTTGAGCAGGATGAGGGAGAATGTAGCGATGATAATTCCGGTAAGCATGGACATCAGCACCGGAGAATGCCCATGATAGACAGACGGCAATAGAAGGGCTACTATAAAAAACAGCGATGCGGCAAGCCCCAAAACGCTCCGCAGCCCCTTTATGCGTCCGACCGCAAGCATGAAAAGGGTAAAAATAATTATTGCAAGAATCCATCCGGGGGTACGGTCATAGCTGTATACTGAGTAGTAAGGGTCAATGTCCTCCAGGCGTTCGGCTCTGATGACAAGAGACTGCCCCTTGCGTGCTAAAACGCTGTGGGTTGTGAAGAGGCTGTGCTCTAATTCGGTCTCCCGCCCTTTTTCCTGGCCGTTTTTGAACTTTATCCTGATTTTCTGCATTCCCAGCACCTGGCCGGGTAAATCAGGGTCGGCAGTCAGGTTTTCCTCAAGCACTGCAGTTACAGAGGCCTTTTCATATGTAATGCCGCTGTTGTTATGAAGCGAATAGTTGATGGGGTTATTGTGGTTTATTATAAAAACCACGATAACGGTGGATGCGAAAACAAGGGAAACAGCGATCAGCATGACCCTGTTTTTTTGTGCCGGGGAGCTGTTTGAGGTATAAGTCTGATTTGCCATAATTCCCGCACCTCCCTTTTAAGTGAACTCACGGTACTCAGTATATCTGTGCATTGTAAAAAACGCGTTCAGGGGAGAGTAAAGCTTCTGTAAAAGTTTTCGGAGATAATAGGTAAGGCTTGCAGGTATCTGAAGATAAAAAGCCCCGCCCATTTTTGGGCGGGGTGCAAGGAGCCTTGAGAGGACGCTTTTATTAATTTACCTGGAATTAAAGGACGAGAGATTTCTTCGTAATTGTTCATTCGGAGGCAGATAGGAGGCTGCTTCTTTAAGATATATCTGCTAAATCCAAATACTCGTGACCGAAGACTGTAATGAATTCCTTGCGACCGGGCAAATCATCGCCTAGGAGCATATCGAAGACTGCCGCAGTTTCAGCCGCATCCTCGGGAAGCACCTGCACGAGACGTCGGGTCTCGGGATTCATTGTAGTCAGCCACATCATATCCGGTTCGTTCTCACCTAGACCCTTAGAGCGGTTGACAGTCACGCCCTTGGGTCTGCCCCAGCCTTCTAAAATCCTGTCTTTTTCGGCATCCGACCAGGCAAACGCGGTTTTATCCTTATGCAACAGCTCATATAGCGGGCTTTCTGCGATGTATACATAACCATCGCTGATTAAGGTCGGCACAAGCCTGTAAAGCATGGCTAAAATCAGGGTACGGATTTGAAAACCGTCTACATCGGCATCAGTACATATGATAACCTTATTCCAGCGCAAGCCTTCAATATTAAAGGACGACAGATCCTTTTGGGCTTTGCCTCCTGAAACCTCAACTCCGCAGCCAAGTACTTTTATTAAATCGGTAATGATTTCATTTTTAAAAATTTTACCATATTCAGCCTTAAGGCAATTAAGGATTTTTCCTCTGACCGGAATAATGGCCTGAAAGTCACTATCCCGCGCCATTTTGCAGGCACCAAGCGCACTGTCTCCTTCAACGATGTAAATTTCACGCCTTGACACATCTCGTGTGCGGCAGTCGTGGAATTTTTGCACCCTT
Source organism: Oscillospiraceae bacterium (assembly GCA_009777475.1). Classification (GTDB taxonomy): domain Bacteria; phylum Bacillota; class Clostridia; order Oscillospirales; family UBA929; genus UBA929. Next base: position 32,288 of record WRLU01000022.1, read on the forward strand.
GAGGTAATGTCCATGGCACCTGACAGCTTTTTTTTCAGTCCTTGGCGTGTTTTCTCTGCCATTTCACGACTGCGTTTATTGACCAAAATCTGAGCGGCAATAGCCTCTGCCTCTGTTTTATTTTCGATAAAATATACCTCTAAGCGGTCGCGCAGCCATTCGCTCATACAGTCCTGGACAAATTTATTGTTAATAGCTTTTTTTGTTTGATTTTCGTAGCTTGTTTGAGTGGAGAAATTACTGGTCACCAAAACAAGGCAGTCAGCAATGTCGTTCCAGGTGATCCTGCTTTCGTTTTTATTGTATTTCCCTGAGTTTTTACACCAAGCATCTATCGCCGACAAAAATGCTGATCGAGAGGCTTTGTCTGGGGAGCCGCCGTATTCCAGCCATGAGGAATTATGATAATGCTCAACAAGGGCGACTCTCCGGGAAAAACAGAGAGCGGCTGACAGCTTGACCTTATATTCAGCTTTGTCTGCCCGGTCACGCCCACGGCGCTCTGCCTCCCAAAGCACAGGGTGTGATAACGCATCCTTAACCAATCCCGGCTTATCCCCTGCACTGCCCTCGTAAGCCGGAGGGGTATCACCTATATGCTCGGTGACATAATCTAAGATCCCATTTTGATAGATGAAATTTGACTTTTCACCCATATAGTCCAGGGCAAATACAACGCCCGAGTTGACCACAGCCTGTCGTCTCAGCAGGTTAGAAAAATACTCTTTGGGAATAGCTATATCTGTAAAAACCTCCAAATCGGGCTTCCATAAAATTTTCGTTCCTGTTTTTTTTACGGATAGGGGGGTTTTTGACAGTCCGCCAATGTTTTTTCCTTTTTCAAAGTGAAGTTTGTACTCAAAGCCATCCCGGCAAATTACAACGTCCATCCATTGGGAGGCGTATTGGGTGGCACAGGCACCTAATCCGTTCAACCCCAAGGAAAACTCATAGTTTCCGTTGGTTTCGTTGTGGTATTTGCCTCCAGCGTACAGTTCGCAAAAAACAAGCTCCCAGTTAAAGCGGCCCTCTCGTTCGTTCCAGTCAACCGGGCAGCCGCGTCCAAAATCCTCTATCTCCATAGAGCAGTCGGGGAAAATTTTAAGCAGAATTTTTTTGCCGTGACCCTTACGTGCCTCATCGATGGAGTTTGATAAAATTTCAAATACGGCGTGCTGGCAACCCTCTAATCCGTCACTGCCGAAAATAACACCGGGACGCTTGCGCACACGATCCTCGCCGCGCAGCGAGGATATAGCATCGTTATCATATCGCATTTCCCTGCTCAATGTTTACACCTACTTTTTTATGCTTGATGTACGGCATTATACAACATACAGGAGGGATTGTAAAGACCATCACCGACTATGCCACGGCGATTTAGTTTTGTAACCACTGTTGGTTGACATAATATTCTGCGGTCAATATAATGAGCGTATGAAAGAGATAGAAATGCTGCGCCGGCAATTTGGCGATGTAACGACAAAGGAACCTC
>WRLU01000023.1 GCA_009777475.1 Oscillospiraceae bacterium
AGCACAACCACGCCAAGGGCTACAACAAGCAAGTCACCCAAAATTTATACTGGCAGCCCAACACCGTCAGGAGCATCCTGTTAGACAGAGTTTACATCGGCGACATGGTGCAAGGGAAAAGCAAAACGGTGAACGGCAAGCAACGCAACCTCGCCCCGGACGAGTGGATTTGCGTCCCCAATACGCATAAAGCCATTGTCAGTCGGGACATTTTTGAACGTGTCGGTCGCATGGCAGATGAAATCCGCACAAGGGCATCCGAAATCAAAAAAACGCAATACACACCCAATCTATTTTTGGGCAAAGTTTTGTGCACCCACTGCAACCGTCCCATGCGCCGCAAACGGCAGAACAAAGACGGGACTTACTGGTATCGCTGTGATTCGCAGGACAAACACGGAAAAAACGCTTGCACGGTGGTTTCGGTCAAAGAAGCGGAGATAACTTCGGCAGTGATGGAGTATTTACGGCGGCAGACCGCCCAAGTTCTTGGAAAATATGTCACGCTTGAAAAAACGGTGACAGTACCGGACGATGCTGCTGATTCTGAATTGCGGGAGATCAACCGGGCGTTGAACAATGCCGGACGTTTCCTCAAAAGCCTGTATGAAAACATGGTGTCGGACATCATCACGCCGGATGAATACACGCAAATGAAAGGCGATTATGAGGCGAAAATCGAGGCCCTGTCCGACCGGGCAGACGAGATACGCCGCCAGCACCGCAAGGCTAAAACCGACCGGGACAACCATTATAAGTACGCCGATGCGGTGTCCGCCGCCGTCTGCGATTTTGCCCTAACCCCGGAGATTGCCGATGCGGTGATTCAGAAAATCGTTGTACACAAAGACAAGACGTTTGAAGTCTTCTACCGCTTTAACGATGAGACAAAGGAACCCTCAGCACCCCTCGTTTATTCCCCGCCAAAGGCGGGGAATAAGGGCAGGGGGTTGAGTAGTTATGAGACAAAGGAGGTTGGCTGAGATGGGTTATGTCGTTGCCAAATACATCCGGCTTTCCATCGAGGATGCTAAAACCGAGAGCATGAGCATTGAACACCAAAACCTAATCCTCGACAGCCACATCGCCGGGATGAACGAGCCTGACATTGAGGTTTTGGAGTTTGTGGACAACGGTTTCACCGGAACAAACTTTGAACGCCCCGCCGTGCAGGAACTGTTGGAACTGGTACGCGCCGGCACGGTGAACTGCATCGCAGTCAAGGATTTTTCTCGTTTCGGACGCAATATGATAGAAGCGGGGTACTTCCTCCAGCGTGTGTTCCCGCTCTTTCGCGTCCGGTTCATCGCCGTGTCAAACGGCTACGATTCCGCCGATCACGAGGGCGACACGGGCGGGTTAGATATCGCGTTCAAGCTGCTGCTCAATGAGCGTTACAGTCGTGATTTGTCTAAGAAAATCAAGGCTTCCAAGCAGGCCAAAGCATTGAGAGGCGAGTATATATCAAAAAATTGTGCGTTCGGGTTCAAAAAAGCCGGCAATCACTTAGAAATCGACCAATCTGCTGCCGAAACAGTACGTTTGATATTCGATTTAGCGGCGCAGGGACAGAGCTTGACAAAAATCGCCGCCCGGCTGTACGAGGAAAAACGCCCCACACCGTCTGAACACAGAACCCCTAAGGGCGAACCGGCTTGCATTTGGGGCCGGTCTGTGATTGCCGGCATTCTCCGTGACGAGCAGTACATCGGCACATATGTCGCCGGGAAAACCAAGAAACATGAAATCGGAAGCCGCAAACAAGTTAAAGTTGACGAATCGGAATGGATTAAAATTCCCAATCACCACCCGGTCATTGTTGACAAGACAATATTTGATGCCGCTCGTGAAAAAATCGACCGGAAGGGTGCGCCGCTTCGCAACAGAAAAATCGGGACATCAGAGCGGTATGGGCAAATCGAAAGGCCGCTCAGGGGTAAAGTATCTTGCGGTTGCTGCGGGCATATAATGCGTCTCAGCAATACACGCAACGCCGCTTTCCATTGCCAGCACAGCCATTGTGCACCTGACGAGCCCTGTTACCGTTTGCGGTTTCTGCATGACGAACTCTCCGCGCTGATACTGAAAGCAATCCGCAAACAGGTCAAAAAATCAAACTTTGCAGACTTGCCCCTCCCATCAGAATCGGCACTTTCCTGCCAAATTACCGAACAGAAAAAGGTGAAATTGAAGTTATATGAAAGTTTTGTCCGGGAAGAAATCACGGCAGATGAATACAAAGCGGGCAAAGCGACCCACGATGCCGAAATTGACCGCCTGACCCGAAATCAAGCCGCCCTCAAGGAAGAAACGAAGAAAACAGCAGCGGCTCAAAAGACTGCGGGACAATTACGGGAACTGCTCGAAACGTCCAGCAAGTCTCAAAAGTTGACCCAGCCGCTTGTTGACTTGCTCATCGACAGGGTACATATTTATCCTGACGGCAAGGTGACGGCGGACTGGAAGATTTCGGGGCTTGATGCGGTTGTGAAAGGCTGAAACATAAGCCAAGCCCACGGCCACAAAAATTTCTTTAAGAAATTATGTGTCGCGGGCTTGACTTATTCGTGGTGGAGAGTGAGGGATTCGAACCCCCGTGGGATTGCTCCCAAATGCGTTTCAAGCGCACCGCGTTATGACCACTTCGCTAACTCTCCCCATAAATCCTCTAACAGACCAACGGAATATTTTAGGTGGGCTTAATGCGAAAATACCTACGCATCCCCTTATAACACATCTTAACTACTCTTGTCAAGCACTATTTTCATCAAGGAGTGGACAATAGCACTGATTGCAGGAAGTCTAATACGGAGAAGGGCAGCTCGCGGGAATTAGGGTCACGATTTTGACGGAATTTCATTTTTGCTGCGCCGAAAGCATTATAAGCATCTACAAAAACTTCCATCACCGCTTTGAGTGCCTCAATTTTTCTTGCAAAACATCGGCTACGACGTGCAAGAATTGGGATATAGTGCCGCAAATCTGCGTTGATTTCCTCGACCGTAAAAGTGGCATTTTTGTTGCCGATATTTTCGTTTTGCCCCTCGGCCAAATCTGTTATATGCATCCACGAACCAATAAAGCTCTAAATATTGGTGATTAGATTCGAGGATTTGAGCCGTTTTTTTTGCAGTGGCGACAGAGTATTTGTTGGGTCCCTGACCTATTGCATCCATTTTTCATTTGCCCGTCTTCTGCCTTGCAACGCGGACATTGCTTTTTTATTTCGTTATTCATTCTTACATTATATCATGCTAAGTGCTGTTTGTCCCACTCCTATTTTTTCGCTCTTGGCATGATATGTCTCCTTTCTTTTTGGTAAATATAGAAAAGCGTCCGTATGAAACGAACGCTTTTTCCCACAATTATCTCTTATTCAGTTTTAGAATATTTGCCGGATATCTCGTTTGCCGTGCAAAATGCGGTGGATTTCAATATATCCCCCTGCGCTGTCCACTGCGTAAAACACAATATAATCACCTATCGGTATATAGCGATACAAAGGGAAATCGTCATATACCGGATACATTTGCGGATGTGTCCTCAAGCCATGAATATGCGAACGCAGGTCAGCGGCAAATCTAGCAGGTGTCCCTGGGTAAAATACCGAAAGGTACTTTTTAATATCCTTCAGGTCTTGTTTTGCGCTAGGAAGATATTTCAACTTATAATCCATCATATACCAGCCCAAAACTCTTCATCGTTCAGCCATTGTGTATTGGGGTCATTGGCTTCGGTCTGTGCTTTTTTGAGTTCTTCCATCACATACTTTTTATGCAAGTACTCTTCGTAGGCGGCATATTCGTCAAAGTTAATCATCACGGCTGCCCCATTGCCGTTTTTTGTAATGACAACCTGATCGTGCTGCTCCAGCAGACGAGAGATTTCCGGGAAATTATTGCGCAGCTCCCGTGCAGCTCTTATGTGCGTGTTTCGCATCGTGCATCGCCCCTTTCTGCTTTATTGTATCAAAATATTGATACAGATGCAATAGCATATTTTTCACTCGAGAATTGCCTGGGGTAATATGGGTTCTTTGTCCACCGGCACTGCCTGTCCGAAAGCCGGAGCCGCTTCTTTAGAAGGTGGTGCTACCGGAGAAAGCGGCTGCCTGGCGGCTTTTGGGCTGTCTGCTGCCTTCTATTTCGGCGAGGCAGTTCCAACTGTCGGAGTGTTTCGGGTTGACCAAATTGAAAACCCGGACGGTATACCCGTTCTCTCTGAGATACTGGCTCATATCTTCATACAGCTCACTTTTTGGATCTGTAAGGAAAATACTTTCGCCGCGCTTTACACACTGAAGTACCATATTGCACGCAAAAGCACGGGATTTCATGGAACCGGATGCGCCGTATACTGCGATATTCCGGTTGAAGCGTGATTCCGCAGGCTGACAGATGGCTTTGCCGTCTAATTTACCCAGTATGGTTCCATCGTGGCTTCGGACATCGGATACAGCATCAAGCACGCCGCTCATTTCTTTGTCTGTCATAAAACCGGCGGTTCCGTAGGTGCCTTTGGGGGAATAGGTCAGGTTTCGTTCCTTGTCATATTCGCCTTTTTCCCCAAAACCAAGCTTCATTACCAAGAGGACAAGGAGACCAATTAAAGTCAGGCAAATAAAAATCCCATACAATCCATATGGGAAGTGAAAAGCCGCACTCAGGCATTCTATCATGTTCCCGGAAGGGAATGCCGTCCCCCGCCGGACCGCCGCCCTCCTGCCATGCGGCGTGATTGCCGATGAATTGACCGATGTAGCCGCCTGCGTATAGAATGGCAGTAATGGCAGGCGGAATAAGCAAGAGACCCCTTAACCCTTTAGCGTACAAAGTATTAACACCTCTTTCATGGATGGTGTGTCAGCAACAAATAGCACACGGCGATTTAGTTTTGTAACCATTCGCTGAAGAAACGGCTCAGTTTGGAACAGTCGAGAAGATTAGCAAACAAGATGCGGGACACAGGCACATTTATGGTATTCGTCTTTTTGAACCGACCGAAACAGCTAAACAACTTGCCCCGATTTTGGGGCAGATAATAACGGCTGTTTTGCCTGTTGTTTTGCAGCTGATTGAAGACATTGTTCCGTTGATTACAGAGCTTATAAAAAAACTTTTGCCCCCAATAATAGACATAATAACGACCCTTGCGCCACTGCTTACAGATATAATAACAGCAATATTGCCTGTACTCATGGAGTTATTTGAAGCTATTTTACCAATAATAATGCAACTGGTAGAGACGGTGCTGCCCATTTTTGTTGAAGTCATAGAAAAGCTTTTGCCGCCCATAATACAGCTGATTGAGGCAGTACTGCCAATACTCATGGAGTTATTTGAAGGTTTAATGCCCATTATACAGCTTCTTGCAGGGCTATTTAGTGAGGTTCTTGGCGAAGCAATAGAGGGCATCAAACCGATAATCGATGCCCTTATGGTTGTATTTGAGGGCTTAATTGATTTCATAACCGGAGTATTTTCAGGTGATTGGGGCAAGGCCTGGGAAGGTGTAAAAAAAATCTTCAAGGGCATTGTTGACGGGCTTGCGGGTGTTTTCAAGCTTCCGATTAACTGCATCATCGCGGGTATCAATCTCCTTATAGGCGGGCTTAACAAATTGAAAATACCCGATTGGGTGCCGGGGATTGGCGGAAATGGGTTTAACATCCCGCTTATCCCCAAGCTTGAAAAAGGATCTAACTACACCCCCGATACTTTCATAGCGGGCGACGTTGGCGGCAAAGGCGGGGAGCTTATCACCGGGGCGCGGGGGCGCAAAGTCTTTACCGCGGCGGAAACAACAAATATTTTCCAAAGCATCAAGCGGGCAAAGGAAATCAACGCAACCACCCAGACCGTACAGCAAGCCCCGCCCATCATGGAGCGGGCGGGTAAGCTTTTCGGGGCAATCAAACTGTCAGCGGAAAGCAAAGCCGCCGAAATGCCGCAATTGTCGTTACCGTCAATGCCGTCCGGCAGCGAACCGCATTTTAATATCACCTACAACCCGACAATCTATGTTGATGGGGACAAGCCGGAGGACTTAGAGGACAAGTTACGGCAAAACAACGAAACCTTGCTTGAAATGGTCAAAGAGCTTTGGCGGCGTGAACGTGAGGACAGGGGGCGGATGGAATATGCCTAAGACCTACACCACTACTTCGGGCGATATGTGGGATTTGATAGCATTAAAAACCCTTGGGGACGAAAACCACAAAGATATACTTATGAAAAGCAACGCAAAACATAGGTATATATACATTTTCCCGGCTGGCCTAGTGCTTACCATACCCGATATAACCGAAGAACCGTCCGACACTCTGCCGCCATGGAAGCAAAACCGCCACGACTAAACGGGGCGGCATGGGTTCATAGATTTAAGCGTTTGCGCAATGCTTCTTGCAGGAGTTGTGAACAGTTTATATTCGCCTGTTCTGCTCTTGAATTAAGCCATGCAGGCAGAGATACATTTTTTCGGATAGATTTATTATCTGTTTGGGAACGATAGCTTGTTGTATCAACCTCCACGAGCGTCACAAACTGCCCGTGTTCTAGTGTTATGCCTTGCGGGTTGCTTTGAACGGGTATCGGTTCGTTATGGTCCTCAAGACTACACAAATACACCGACAACGCATCTTTGACCATTCGCAGCGATTCTTCTAGTGTTTTGCCGCCCGTCACACAGCCGGAAGCGTCCGGTACGGACACAATATATCCGCCGTTTGGATTGGGTTTGAATACTGCCGGATAAACATAATACATAAAAACACCTCCCTTCCTCATGTGATTTATGGGACAGAGGGGGCTTTCACAGCCCCGCTTCCTTGAAAATCTCTTTTGCCAAATTCTCGTCTATTTCTTTGTGCCGCCCGACGGGAACTCGTTTGTTTGTCTTTTCATTGTGGTAAATATCGTGGTTTCCCCCATGCCTGTCAAGGACAAATCCGTTTTTTTCGAGTTTCTTTATAATGTCCCGCCGTTTCATTGGCTCACTCCCTTCTTGCTACCATTATACACAATAATACACAACGCGTCAACCCCTTTTTCACAAAAAATTAAAAAAATATTTTAGAGGTGACTTTCTTATGAGCAACAAAAACTTAGCCCGTCGGACAGAAATTGCAATCAAAATCAACGGCGTAAAAGTCAGCAAGGATATGAACAAATATCTTTCCCAACTCACCTATACCGACAACGAAGAGGACAAAACGGACGATTTGCAAATATCTATTGATGACCGGGAAGGGGTTTGGATAAAAGACTGGATGAAACAGAAAAAGCAACCAAAACCCGCACCGCCGCCGAAAAAGACCAACCGCCCGACCTTGCGTAAAGGGGCGCGGGGTGGGGACGCTAAATATATGCAAAGCCTGTTGATAAAAAATAGGCAAAAATTACCCATATACGGCGTTGATGGGATTTTCGGAAGCGAAACCGAAGCCGCCGTCCGGGGCTTCCAAAAAGCGGCAGGGCTTACGGTCAACGGCGTTTGTGATTCGGTGATGTGGGCGAAATTGGAAGGCGAGGGCAACGAGAGCGGGGCAAAGGCGGTTGAAACCACGGTAAACGGCTCTATATCCGCCGTCATTGTACAAAAAAACTGGAATAGTGACGGCAAAGACCGGGTGCTTGATTGCGGCGTTTTTGAAATCGACAGCTTGGACACTTCGGGACCGCCCGCAAATGTGAGCATAAAAGGCACGTCCCTTCCTCATTCATCCACAATGCGGACGCAGAAAAAAACGAGGGCATGGGAAAATGTTAAACTTTCCGCCATTGCGAAAGAGATAGCCAAAAAAAGCGGGCTGAAGTGTATGTTTGAATCGGCAACCGACCCGCTGTACAAACGCCGTGAGCAAGTGCAGGTGTCCGATATTGTGTTTTTACGGCGGCTTTGCAAAAGTACAGGCATATCCCTAAAACAGTGCATCAGGAAACAGGGACAATTAAAGTTTCAACTTACCCATCGTGGAGAGGGCTGAAAATTTGTCTTGACTTCTTGGTGTGGTGTGGTATACTAAAAATGCAAGAGACGTGTCGGAAACCGACACGCCGCCAATTGTATTGTTATGCTATGTAGTCGCCTACTCTTGGCAGGGGGGCGGCTACATAGCTTTTGGGGCTAAACCCATCAATATCAAAAGCACCAATACGGCACAAATAACATAACGAATCAGCTTTGCCATACACTATCACCCCCTTCCCACACGTCAAATCCGCAGGGAAGAAAGGCGGCGTAACCGGAACCAACACCCTCTTGCCAAACCAGTATATCACAGCATTCGACAAACCGCAACAAGCAAAAGCGTCTGCAAAAAAACCGTCTCCAACCGGGGGCGGTTTTGTTATGTCAGCAAAATCAGAAAGGAAGATGTAAAATGGCAAACCAAATCAGAGATTTGAACACACTGCACCCCAAAATGAGAGATTTAGCTCTCAAGTTTTTGGACGAGTGCAAAAAACAGGGCATGAGCGTTCTCATTTATGAAACACTCCGCTCCCAAGCCTACCAAGACGCACTCTACGCCCAGGGCCGTACCAAACCGGGTAAAATCGTCACCAATGCCACAGGTGCGGGGATGTCCAGCTACCATATGTGGGGGCTGGCGTTTGACTTTTGTCAAAATGTGCCGGGCAATATGTATCCGGCTGATTTTATGAAAAAGGGCGGCGCAATCGGCAAAAAGCTGGGTCTTGTCTGGGGCGGGGACTTCAAAAGCATTGTGGATACGCCGCACTTTGAGTTTCGGGCATTGGGGGATATTTCATCCCTCAAAACCAGATACGGTACCCTTGATGCCCTCAAAAAGACATGGCCGGGAACTGCCGCAACCGTACCCGCCGCACCGCCCAGCACGACCAAAACCCACGCTTCACCATTGAATGCACCAGCGAAAATCCCTGTCACCATCAAGCGGGGAAGTAAAGGCGAAAACGTCAAACTGCTGCAAAGAGAGCTGAATAAACGTGGAGCGGTCTTGAAGGTAGACGGCGATTTTGGACCAAAGACGGATGCCGCCGTGAGGGCATATCAGAAGAAACAGGGTCTGGTTGTGGACGGTGTGGTCGGGGAGAAGACGTGGAAACGGTTGTTGGGGTAGGGGGGTGTATAAACGTGTCCGATTCGGACACATGAAAACACAAAAATGCCCGCCCGGCCATCACCGTATCGCCGGACAGAGGCCGTGGCGCATATGGCTGGTGCAGCGTAGACGAGATATGGAAGAACGGCGAAACCACCCACCGCGAAATTAACCTCTGCGCCGAATACCTCGACCGCCCCATGCCGGAAGTATGCGGCACCATGCTCCACGAAATGGCGCACCTTTATAATATCCACCACGGTATCGAGGACGTAAGCAATAACGGCTATTATCACAATAAGCGGTTCAAAGATACGGCGGAAGCGCACGGCCTTATTATTGAGAAACACGACAAATACGGTTGGACGATAACCACCCTAACCCCGGAGGCCAGCGTATGGCTGGCGGAGGCTTTGGGCGACGACGCGATCCGCGCGTCCCGCCTGCCGGAAGGGAGCGGTTCCGGGAAGAAAGGCAAGAAATCAAAGAACCGCAGTATCAAATATGTCTGCCCGATATGCGACACGAGCATTCGCGCCACGCGGGAGGTCAATGTAGTATGCGGGGATTGCGACGTACCATTTGAGCGGGAATAACCGCTGCAAACAAGAAAGTGCCGGATGTGGATCATAACCACGCCCGGCGCTTTCTTGCTTCTGAGTTGTTTTATTCGTAGTATTTCAATAGCTGCTTGAATGTTATGTCTAACCTTGCTTGCTTCAAGCGGCCTATTCTTGCGTCGTATAGCTTCCGCAAACTATCCTCAAAGGCCATGCCGTAGTGCGCCCAATTATGGCAGTTGCTACAAAGAGAAACAATGTTGGCCGGGTTGTCTAACGAGTATTCAAAATCGTCTTGAAACTTCATAGGTATTAAGTGATGGGCTTCTGTATAATCGAATTTTTTGTTTTTCCGTTTAAAGGTGATATGTTCCGCGTCGATTTCACATTTATAATCCGCCACCCTTAACGCATGGACTGATTTATGCGGGTTGCGCTCATAGGTTTTGCCGAGCGGTGTATCTATCATTTCGGGCTTTTTAATCGCCCCGTCCCCGTATTGCTTCTTCACTTTGTCCGTGATAATTATTCGGTCAACTTCAACATTTTGTTCACCGTCATACCATGCTTCGGCGGTTTTTACTTCGTCGTCGATTTCTTCTTTTGACGGTCTACCGAAGCGACTGTATAGATAGTGACCGAATTTGAGAGCCGACCATGAAGAAAACACAGGATATGAATTTTTATAATCAATCAACATTTCCCGGAGGTCAATGGGGTCTGTTATTCCCGTGTAGCTTATGCCGAGGTTATCTAAAAAGTATTTTAGGTGAATGTCGGAAAAAATGTTAAGATACCTTTCGGGAAAATACATTGACAAAATTTTGCCCCGAAACATATTACTGATAGGGCTTGCCTTGATACCTGCTATATTTTCGCTTTTACCATTGTCGTATAGGTCTAAAAGGGCGTTTCTAATGTTTGAAAAATCATGCTCCGTCCATGCCCTCCATTGTGGCTCATGCGTCTTTGAATCATAGTATACGCCGAATTTATGAGAAGTGGAACCTTTGAAATTTCCTAAATCAATCAGCTTTGTTTCTAACCAATAACAAAAACTATCGTTGTCACCCCTGCCGAGCGCGTATTCCTCAATGGTTATCGTTTTCAGTTTTTCCCGGTTGAACCGGGCAACAAATTCTTGACGCACCTTTTCAGCCTTGTTGTGCGCTTCGCCCGTTTCAAAGTATTTTGCTTGTTCTATAAAATCGTTCATGCTGTACCTCCTGTTTTTTCCGTATCACTTTTGTCTATATGAAGCCGCTTTTCTGAAACCAACTCGCTCCCGGATTTCACACTTTTTAACCCATATTTCCGTTGGATTTTCATTGCAACATCATCCAGCCGGTCGGTATTATTCGTCTTGCCAATATCATCAAACAAGGTTAATTGCGTGTCCGCTTCGTTTGTGAAGTTACTGAGAGTGATGCCAACCAGCCGAATAGGACGCCGCTCCACCTTATCCAGTAATTCGGCGACGGTGTTATAAATCACATCGGTTTTATTTGTGGCATCGCCGCTCTTTGACCGAGTAATCTTTTTCATGTCCTTAAACGTGACTTTCAGCGTTATCGTTTTAATGTATTTTTCATCAAGCCTTATTTGAAAACCGAGTTCTCGTGCAATGAGCCGCAGGACATCTTTGAGATATTCGCGGTCGGTTATATCCTCTTGAAATGTATGCTCTTTTCCGAATGACTGCGATTTTGAAGGGGTCAACACTTTCCGATTGTCGATACCGTCTGCGAGGTCAATGATATGCTGCCCTTGCTGCCGTGCCACCGCTTCCCGGTTGTTGTATATGTCCCGCACGGTATGGATGCCGATTTTATTCAGCTCCGCTTCGGTTTTCGGCCCCACGCCATATATGATTCGGACATTGCGGTCAATAATAAGTTCACGCAGGGCGTCGGGTGTTAGTATTTGAAAAAACCCGTCAGGCTTTTTTTCTTCGCTTGCCAGTTTCGCCGACATCATAGAGTACCCGATACCAACCGAGCAGGGCAGCCCGGTTTCGTCTTTAACCCGGCGTTTGATTTCACGCCCGATATTTTCCGCTCCGCCAAACAACCCAACGGAGCCGGTGACATCGAGGAAACCCTCGTCAAGCGAAATATACTCTACCAAGTCGGTGTAATCATCCCAAATTTTGTGTATCTGCCGGGAAGCTTTCTCATACTTATGGCCGTTAGGGTGCATATAGATTCCGTGAGGGCAGCGGCGGTACGCTTCTTTAATGCTCATGGCGGATCGGACACCGTACTTTCGCGCTTCGTAACTGCAAGTGGAAACAACCCCTCGCTCATGCGGCAACGAGCCGATAATGAGGGGCTTACCTGCAAGGTCGGGGTTATCGCGGATTTCTACTGCCGCGAAAAACATATCCATATCAACGTGTACGATTTCCATATTGAACACCCGGTTTATTAAATTCTTAGCATCATTATATCGCAATATTGCAAAAAAATAAAGGGGGGCTCGGAATTGTTTTATAAGTCTTTTTCGATTTTGGGGGAGCTTGGCCTGTTTTGGGAGGGGGGCTCGGAATTTTTGAGCGTTTCGGACGGTTTTACTTTACCTGCCCATTTTTGAGTGATTTTCGAGGTGATTTTCCACCCGTTCCAATTCCAACATGACACATAGAAATCCCGCTATACCCTATGACACAAGGGCTTTTGCGGGTTTCGGGCAAAACAAAAACCGCCCACATGGAGCGATTTTCATTTTATCAAAGTTTGTCCTTTGATTTGGCGGAGAAGGAGGGATTTGAACCCTCGCACGCTTTAACACGTCTACGCCCTTAGCAGGGGCGCCTCTTCGGCCACTTGAGTACTTCTCCGAATAGAGGTTGACATTACAGAGTAACCCCAACGCTGGGATAATATCAAAAAATAAATAGTGTGTCAAGCATTATTTTTACCTAGGAGTGGACAATAGCACTGATTACAGGAAGTCCAACACAGAAAAGGGTAGCTCGTGCGATTTTGGATCACGTCCGTGCCGATATTTCATTTTAACAACGCCAAAACGATTATAAGTATCCACAAACACTTCCAGCACAGCCCGCAGCGTCTCTATTTTTCGTGCGAAACACCTGCTTCTTCGCGCTAAAATCGGTATATAGTGCCGCAAATCCGCATTTGTGCCCTCGACCGTAAAAGTGGCATTCAGTAGGAAAAGAAACTTTGTCCTAATACATGTCCAATTCCGCCCATACAAAATACTAGCTAAAGCCCCCGCATACCGAGCGATTTTCTGCAGGGCAAACGCCAAAAAGGCTTGACAGGGGATGTGGGGAGCGGCATAATGGAGGTAGTGGGTGCATTTGTTGCAAGCAGATACAATGTGACAGGTGTCCGGAGTTAATTTATTATTTGAAATGGGGGTTGTTTATGATGAAGAAGAGGCTGCTAGCCCTTTTTACCGCCGCCATCATGTTGATTGCTTTTCTGCCAATTGCAGTTACGCATACAGATGATTTGCCCAAGGGTGAATTGTCGGGTCAAATTGAGCTGGCTGAATTCAAAAGTTTTGACAAAACACAATATAGGCAACACCAACGCCAAGCAATAGACCTGAGCGGCGGAGTTATAGGTGAGCCGCTGTTATCAGGTGATCCCTCCCGGCTGAAAGCTGAGGAGCGGGATATTGACATAAGCCCGCTTAAACTCTCAATGAAATCATCCCAGAAAACAGGGCAATATCCCGACAGCACAGCGGCGTACATAGAGAGCTTTGCCGATATGCTGGCACAGCCTGCCGGCTTGCAGCTTGACGGTGATCTGCCTGGGAACGGTTTGGTTGATGTTATCGTCTGGCTGCAAGAGCTTCCCCGGACACTTCGGCGCAAACGGAACAGAAAACCCAGCGCGGCACAAAAACGCTATGAAGATCGCGGAGCCGGGGCACGCAAGAGGATACGCTCATCCAGGAAAAAACAAATACGCCATGAGTACAGCGAGGTGTTTGCCGGATTCAGCATGACCGTAGATGCAAGGGAAGCTGCATCCCTTGCATCCATGCCCGGTGTATTTGCCGTTGTGCCGGACGGCAGGGTTCAGGCACTAAGCCAGGCCGTACACGCCTTTACACCAGACTATCTCTATGGCTTTGATGGGATGAAGGAAAGCCGCGAAATATTCCGAATAGGTGAAATCCACCAATCCGGGATTACCGGCAAAAACGTGAAGATTGCGGTGCTTGATACAGGCATAGATTACAACCACCCGGATTTTGAGGGGGTTTACCGGGACGGATACAACTTTGTAACCGTTGATGATCCAGGGCGCGATTCCATAGATAGCCCCTATAGCGGGATGGAAACAACCTATGAGCAATGGCTGGCATCAGAGGCGGGGGGCGATCCAGGAGAATTTTACACCTCCCATGGTACTCATGTGGCAGGGACAATATCCGCAACAGCAAGCCATAACAACGGTAGTAGCCGGGCACTGGGAATGGCTCCGGAGGCTGGCCTGTATTCGGCACGCGTACTCGGTCCGTACGGCAGAGGCAGCTTCAGCGATGTTATTGCCGCCGTGGACGATTGTACGGCTGATGGCGGCAGACTCCCCAAGATGGATGTAATCAACCTCTCGCTGGGATCGGAGGTCAATACCGCCTATGAGCCTGTAAACGTTGCTGTTAACAATGCGGTTATAGCCGGCGTGAATGTTGCAGTTGCCGCCGGCAATGATGCAGTTGCACAGGGTGCCAGCCCGGCTGACCGAAGGGCGGGTACCATAGGTGTGCCGGCTCCGGCATATTTGCCTGTTGCTGTTGCCGCATCGCAATACGGTGGTCAGGGATTGAACAGTGACAAGACCCCGGCATATTTCAGCTCTATAGGTCCGGTTAAGGAAACTGCCGCAATAAAGCCAGACATTATCGCTCCAGGCAGGGCTATATATTCAACAATGCCGGCATTTTCTATGAACGATGATTATAACGCCGGGGATTATACAAAGGCTTACAGAGCTATGAGCGGCACCTCCATGGCATCCCCCCATATCGCCGGTATTTTGGCACTGATGGTGCAGGCATACCCCGATGCAACCCCGCAGGAGCTTAAAGCCCGCCTGATGAACACTGCTGACACTAGGCTGCTCAAGGCGTACAACGGCAAAGAATGCTCTGTATTTGAGGTCGGTGCGGGATTTGTTGCCCCCTATCGCGCTATTATTGAGGAAAAAGAGGAAAATGTATATTTCACAGTTGCCGATGATATTCCTGGGACAGATAAAGACAGCTGGATTTTCGGCCAAGCTTTGTCCTCCTTAAGCTTTGGGGATGCTGAAGCGGATACATCCTCCCGCATGCTCACTGTAACCGCTCATGGCATAGGCGGGCTTGGGGATAGCGGTGTCAAGGCTATATACAACAATAACACCAATTTTTCAGGTAACGCGGCGGAGGGCATTAAATTGGTGCATAAAATAAGCGGCAATGAGCTTACGGTCTGGCTCGAGATTTCGCCAGGTGTCGATGACCACCGCTATGAAGGTTATTTGTCGGTGGATATTTCAGGAGGCAGAACATATAGTCTGCCTTGGGCGGTTCGCATCGGCACGCCTCCTGAAAGAACACCGTTTGAGTGGGTGCTGTTCAGCCAGCGCCCGGTCATATCCACCACGGCAGATCCGGCTGTACGTTCAGCCGGGGGTCAAAATCCGCTTAACTCAAACAGCACCACGGCGTGGATCTACTGGGAGGGTGAATGGCCGGAGGCCCCTTATGACAGTGAAAAACGCCAGCTGTTGCATATGTATTTATACAATGCTGAAGCAATGGCGATTGAATATCAATATCAGCCTATTGATATAACCGGTGTGTCTCCCGCTCTTTACCCGTTCAGGGACTTTATTGGGGATACGGCATATAAGTGGGATGGCTCTGGGTGGACGCTTCAGACAGTTGCCAATGGTGCATATTATCTCGCCCTCAGAGTTGAAGATTCTGTATTCTTTGCTCCGGGCTTGGGCGTTGTTTTTACTGACGGCACAGGTGGATTTGAGGTTCGGATGGATATTGAGGCGAGGCTTAACGTAAACGACTCGGCAAAAGGCATAATAAGCGGACGCATATTCAGCCCCGCCCTTAATTTGGCACGCAAGCATGGCTTTTTATGGACGGATGTGGAAGACTTTTTGAATGACGAAGAATTCCCAGTTGACCAAAAGCTGAATGTTCTGGGGGAGGGGGACGGCTCCGATATATTCGCACTGAGCGGATTTGACGAGGGCGGATCGCTTCAGTTTTTTCCTAACGGTATTCAACCTTTTGGCAATTCACTCTACGCTTGTGATGAAAATGGATATTTTAAATTTGATGCAGAAGCAATTAGAGATTATCTTGACCGTACGGTTGTAGGTGTTGAAGGGTTTTACTGGAACTGGAACGGCGAGTACTGTACTATTGGCGGTAAAGGCGAGTATTACCCTCTCGTTGGAGCCAACAAATCCTCTCTGCAAGTAATAACTGGGCCAAAACCAACACCAACACTGCCGTCAACGCCTGCATCCACAGGGCAACCGCCCACTAAGGTGCCTGCTTCCCCAGCGCCCGCGCCAAAAAGCTTTGTCGTTACCTTCAAAAACGGCGGCACAACTCTCAAAAGGCAAATAGTAGCAAGAGGTCAAGGTGCATCTGCCCCTACCATTGCCGGCCTCAAGAGAACAGGCCACAAATTTGCCGGCTGGAGCAGGTCATTTACCAATGTACAGGGCGATATCATGGTAAATGCCAGATGGATGCCTCTTAGCTACAAAATCACCTGGAGACTGGGCAAGGGCAGGCTCAGCTCAAAGGCAAGGCCAAAGAGATACACATTTGGCAAGGGCCTAAAGCTCAGAAAACCGGCCCGCAAGGGCTACAGCTTTAAGGGCTGGTATCTGCGAAAGAAAAAAGGCAAAAAAATCAGGCGTATTTCTAAAAAGCGTACCGGCAGAGTGCAGCTGTTTGCCAGATGGAAAAAATCAAAGTAAGATACCAAGCCGGGTACTCGTCGCAATAGGATCCCGGCCATAAATCAAAAGGCAGATTAAATATGGGAAGGAAATAGCTCAGCTGCAAACAGCAGCCGATGCCTGCACCGGGGGGGAGCAGAACCGCCGGGACGGTGACGGCTATGGGACAGTAAGGCAGCGGACCGGAATGGAAGGCCTTTTGCTTAATTAAGAAAAAGCTCTTGATATTCTTACTTTTGTATGTTATGATTCACTCATCTTGCTATAGGGAGGGTGCATTGCCATGGTGGAGTTATGCCGATAGATTTTGATGATACAGATTTTGACGTATCCCAAGAGGAGGTCCCGGAGAGGCTTATTGCAACTTCGCTGAATATGGGGGACAATGAAGATAATTCGTTGCGCCCTAAAGCCTTAACTGAGTATATAGGCCAAGAGAAAATCAAGGATAACCTCAAAATTTTCATCCAGGCGGCGAAACAGCGTTCTGAGCCGCTGGATCATGTGTTGCTGTACGGCCCCCCGGGGCTGGGAAAGACCACGCTGGCAAGTGTTATTGCCAATGAGATGGGCGTGAATATCCGCATTACCTCAGGCCCGGCAATTGAGCGGGCTGGTGATCTAGCGGCACTGCTGACTAATCTTGACGATTTTGACATTTTATTTGTGGATGAGATTCACAGGCTAAATCGCTCCGTAGAGGAAGTTTTATACCCTGCCATGGAGGATTACGCGCTGGATATTATCTTGGGAAAGGGCCCCTCTGCGCGTTCAATACGCCTTGATCTGAAAAAATTTACTCTTATCGGTGCCACTACACGTGCAGGGCAGATTACCGCGCCTTTGCGTGATCGTTTTGGCATGGTCATGCGCCTGGAGATGTATGAATCTGCGGAATTAGCCCAAATAGTGAGCCGCAGTGCCGGAATCCTTGACATTGCCATTGAGCCGGAGGGTGCGCTGGAAATCGCCTCACGCTCACGAGGTACACCGCGTATTGCCAATCGTATCTTGAAAAGGGTACGTGATTATGCACAGGTGTGTGCCGCTGGTGTTATTACCAAGGATGTGGCGGATGATGCTTTAGGGCGTTTAGAGGTTGACCGCCTTGGGCTGGATGCCACCGACCGCAGAATGCTCAAGGCGATCCTCCTCAATTTCGGGGGGGGGCCCGTTGGCTTGGATACTTTAGCGGCAAACATCGGTGAAGAGGCGATTACTATTGAGGATGTATACGAGCCGTTTTTAATGCAGCTCGGCTTCTTAACGCGTACGCCGCGCGGGCGGTGTATTACAGAAAAGGTCTACCGCCATTTGGGCTATCCTCTGCCAGAGGACAGCCCCGCACAGATGACAATGGAGTAGTCCAAGGCTAACGCGGGGGTTGGGGTGAGGCTGTGTTTGAGAATTTTACCGTTGTCAGTCGGCAGGTTATGGTTCTGTTTATCCTGATGGCCGCCGGGGCCGCACTTGTAAAATCAGGCGTGATTAACAAAACAGGCACCAAGCAAATGACCGATGTGTTGCTTTTTTTAGTTACTCCCATGCTTATCATACATGCCTTTGAGGTTCCATTTGACCCTTCTATGCTGAAATGGCTTGGCGTAGCAGCTGCCGGAGCTATTTTCACCCACATCATAGGTATAATTTTAGGAATATGCTTTTTTAGAAAGGAACCGACCGATAAACAGAGGATATACCGCTTTGCTGTGATTTACTCAAATTCCGGCTTTATGGCACTTCCTTTGATTCAGGCTGTTGTGGGGATTCGTGGGGTGTTTTATGGTGCGGCATATTTGGTTGTATTTACTGTGTTTGTTTGGACATTAGGAGTGTACATGATGTCGGGAGGCAGGATGCCAGTCAAACGCCTCTTGCTTAATCCGGGAATACTGGGTACGGTTGTTGCCGTTATAGTTTTCTTTTTCTCAATAAAATTGCCCATGCCCATCCACAGTGTGGTCTCCATGCTGGCGGGGCTGAACACTCCGCTGGCGATGATTGTCATAGGCGCGTTTTTAGCGGGTGTTTGTTGGGATAAAACCTTTTTCAAAAAGGAAATTCCAATAGCTGCGCTTTTGCGGCTGCTTGTTATTCCCGGAATTCTTTTTTTGATATTGTACCCATTTAATCTGCCTTCTGAGCTGTATGTAGCCTGCATGATTTCCGCAAGCGCGCCGACTGCGGCAATTACCTCGCTGTTTGCAGCTAAATTCGGCAAGGATACCGAGTTGTCCGGGAAGCTGGTTGCCTTTTCAACATTGCTGTCGGTTGTTACCATGCCGTTATGGGTTGCACTGGCAGGGTGAGTCCTCTGGAGTAATTCACCGGAATTTTGCGATAAGTGCTTGCTTGCCGGCGGATGATGGTGTATAGTGAAGCGTATGAACGTATTGTCGAAATTGGAGGTCATAATATGGGAAAAGCTTTGATTATAGGCTGCGGCGGAGTTGCCAGAGTTACAATACACAAATGCTGCCAGAACAGTAGCGTTTTCAGTGAAATCTGCATTGCAAGCCGTACTGTGAACAAGTGCAACGAGATCAAAATGAAGCTTGGTGGCGGAAACACAAAAATTACAACGGCACAAATAGATGCCGACAATGCCAAAGAGCTAATCGCGCTTATTAACAGCTTCGGCCCTGATATTGTAATAAATTTAGCACTGCCATATCAGGATTTGACAATAATGGATGCCTGCGTGTCTACAAAAACCCATTATGTAGACACTGCCAATTATGAGCCTAAGGATAACGCGAAATTTGAATATTCGTGGCAGTGGGCGTATCACGAGCGATTCCGGCAGGCAGGTATTACAGCCCTTTTAGGCAGCGGATTTGATCCAGGTGTTACGGGCGTTTTTTCGGCTTGGGCACAAAAACGCTATTTTGATGAAATCCACTATATTGATATTTTAGACTGTAACGGCGGCGATCACGGATACCCTTTTGCGACTAATTTTAATCCTGAGATCAATATACGAGAGGTAACGGCAAAGGGGCGGTATTGGGAAAACGGCAATTGGATTGAGACCGAGCCGATGGAGATTAAACGTGAGTATAGCTTTGACGGAGTGGGAAAAAGGGATATGTACCTACTCTATCACGAGGAACTCGAATCGCTTGCGAAAAATATCCCTAATGTTAAGAGAATTCGTTTTTTTATGACATTCGGCCAAAGTTACCTTACGCATTTGAAATGCCTTCAAAATGTCGGGATGACCTCTATTGAACCCATTGAATTTGGCGGCCGGGAAATTGTCCCCCTGCAATTTCTCAAGGCTGTTTTGCCCGATCCTGCGGGCTTAGGACCGAGAACGGTTGGCAAAACAAATATAGGCTGCGTTGTTCAGGGAGTGAAGGACGGAAAGCCTGTGAAATATTATGTGTACAATATTTGCGACCATCAGCAATGCTTCAGGGAGACAGGGGCACAGGCGGTTTCATACACAACTGGCGTTCCGGCAATGATCGGGGCTATGCTTGTTATGAATGGCACTTGGAGGAAGCCTGGTGTTTACAATGTCGAGGAGTTTGAGCCCGAGCCGTTTATGAACGCCTTGAATCAGTGGGGATTGCCATGGAAAGAAAGCTTTTCCCCTGAATTAGTTGATTGATGGGATGAATGCTTGTATGCAAACAGCCGAGCTGGGCCGTACCGGTATTAATATTTCAAGGCTTTGCTTTGGTACTTTGACGTTTTCACCTCTGCAATGTGAGTGTTCTCCTGAAAAAGCCGGGGAGCTGCTGGCAATGGCCTTTGAGTTGGGAGTAAATTTTGTTGATACAGCCCAGTATTACCGGAATTACCAGCATGTCAGGGCTGGATTGCATGGGGCAAAAAAAGATATTGTGATTTCGTCAAAAACATATGCCCACACTAAAGAATTGGCTGTGAAAGCAGTCGAGGAGGCCCGGCGTTTTCTTGACCGGGATGTTATAGATGTTTTCATGCTGCATGAGCAAGAAGGGGAGCATACCCTAAGGGGACACGCTCCGGCATTGGAATACCTGTATGACTGCAAAGCCGGTGGGATTATCAGGGCAGTAGGTATTTCAACTCACCACGTAGCGGGGGTCAACGCGGCAAGGAAAGCCGGGTTGGACGTTGTGCATCCGATCTTAAACCCGGCAGGCCTTGGTGTTGCCGATGGAACCGCACTTGACATGGAACGCGCCGTTGCCCTCGCTCGTAGGGCGGGGGTGGGTGTTTTTGCAATGAAGGCATTGGGTGGTGGGAACCTTTTCAGGCAAGCGGGGGAATGCCTGTCATATGCCTTAGGCAGGAGTGACAGCGTAGCCGTAGGAATACGAGATGAAAATGAACTGGCAGACGATGTATATTTTTTTACAAACAACAGCTTTCCAGTCTCCCGGGCAACCACATCACGCGGCACAAGACAGCTCTGGATTGCCGAATGGTGTTCCGGCTGCGGTGCATGTGTGAGGAATTGTTCATCAGGGGCACTGAAGGTGATTGATGGCACTGCGGTCTGCATACATGAAAAATGTCTGCTGTGTGCTTACTGCGCCGGCAGATGCCCGGGGTTTTGCATTAGGATCATTTGATTTTCTGCAAAAAACCGCGCTTCCTTAACCAGAACCCCTTTTTCGTTTTCTAATTCCCCACCAATTACCATATCCAACAGCTTATTTAGCGTAAGCCCTATTTGTTCCCCCTTTGGGATGCCGAGGGAGAGAAGCTCGTTGCCGTCTATTGCTAGGCTTTTGAGGGAGAAACACTCCCCGCTGGATATAATCTTTTCAAATATATCTGATGCGCTGTCTAATTTTTTCAGCATCTCATGGTGCTTTTCCGGGTTTTTACCTAAAGAGTCGGCACGTTTGATCTGCAAAAGCCGGGTCAACTGCTCGCTGCCGATTTGGCGCAGCAGACTCTTAATGCTTTTTTCATAGGGCGGTATTTCATCTCTGTGCAGGGAAATAAGCTCACTTACAATATCAAGAGTTACCCGGTCATACCTTAGCCGGGCAAGTATTTCACGCGCCATAGCCGCACCCATTTTAGGGTGAGCAAAAAATCTGCCTATTCCGTTTTCCTCCGCATAGCATAGAGGCTTGGCAACATCGTGCAGCAGCATGGTAAGGCGCAAAATCGGCAGGGCAGGAGAGTGGGTCAGGCTTTTTACGGTGTGTCCCCAGACATCCAGATGATGATATGGGTTATTTTGCTCAAAGCCAACCATCGGGTATATTTCGGGAATGATCTCACAGAACACAGAGGTGTAGCGCAGCAAAACGTCCCCGGTATTTTTTCCGCAAATTAGCTTGTTTAGTTCGGCAGCAATCCGCTCAGAGGATATTTTTTTCAATAGGGCACTGTCTTGAATAAGGGCTTTTGCAGTATTTTCCTCAATCTCAAACCCCAGCGTTGACGAAAACCTCAGGGCACGCATAATCCTGAGTGAGTCCTCTCTAAATCTTTTGCAGGGGGAACCCACACAGCGTATAATTTTATTTTCTAAATCTTGTTTGCCCCCGAAAAAATCAACTAAGCCATGATCCGGGTTCCAAGCCATGGCGTTGACGGTAAAATCCCTGCGGGATAAATCCTGGTGCAAATTATCGGTAAATTCAACACTGTCCGGGCGGCGGCTGTCGCCGTATACACCGTCTATCCGCCAAGCTGTAATTTCAAAATGGGTGCTGCCTATTACCAATGTTACAGTCCCATGCTTCAGCCCGGTTTCGATAATGCGTTCCCCTGGAAAACACGACTTAATCTCCCCAGGGAGTGCGGAGGTGCAAATATCCCAGTCCTGCGGCAGCCTGTTCATCAGGGCATCACGCACACAGCCACCCGCCATATAGGCACGGTGTGAGTTTTCCTGGAGTGTTTTTAGGATGTATACGGCTTGTGCTGGGATGTTAAGGTTCATTTCAACAGGCCTCTCATTAAAAACTAATCAGCCGCCCCCTGCCGGAGCAAGGGGCGGTTCGGAGGGTTATTTCTTTTTTTTCTTGACCTTCGTCCACTGGGCAAAATAAGTGGTATTCTTTGAAGGAACCTTGTTCTTTTTTGTGACTTTTTTGCCCTTCTTCTTTTTCGTGTACCAACCCTTGAACTTGAAGCCCTTGCGAGAGGGTTTCTTTTTGGGGATATTCAGCTTGCTATTGAAGGTTCTGCTTGACGAGATCCTTGGTCTTTTCTGAACCAGGCCTTTGTTGGCATCATATGTGATCTTAATATCCTTTCTGGCAACAAACCTTGCCTGCAAGGAGGTGTTTGCATTGATGTTGAAAACGTAGACGGGACCGGTGCCAACGCGCTGGTTTGTTTGTGTATTCCACCATTGCACAGTATAACCTGCCTTAGGATTACTCCTTACGGTGACCTGAGCGTTTCCATAGAATTTTCCTGCTGAGGGGGAATTTTCGGCTGTCCGGTTGGTCACGGACGGAACGGAGCCATTGTTATTTCTGCGGGAAAGTGAAAGCGAGTACTCAACATCCTTGTTAATTGCCCCCGGAACCTGGTTGATAAAGTACATCCTGTCAATATGAACTGTGGTAGTGCCGGTTCCTCTGGTCGAGTTAAACCAAAATTCCCGGAACATATAGAATTTGCCGCGCTTCCAGTCCTTATCATCATTGTAGTAGTTTTCCGCGCAACGAATATTGTTTTTTTCCATATCAATATAAAACTCCTGGTACTGGGGGGTGAGCTTTATGTCTTTTTTTCCGGTGTGGGTAATCAGATTGCTCAAAAGAGGGCCTTTTTCCGGTCCGAAATTAGCATCGGGGTTAAAGCTGATTTTCTTCTCATCGCCGGGTTTGCCGCGCATCCTGATGACAAAATACTTATAGTTGGTGCTTACCGGCACCCACACACCCTGGCCATAGGCACCCGCACCCGCGGATGTGGCCTTGAGGTCGAGCTTCAGTGCCCTTTTCCTTCCTTGAAATCCGGGAAGAGCATTATTGTCATCCACGATAGTTCCGGCAGCCATGCCTCCGCCGCCAGTGCCAAAGCTGATCCAAATGATCTGATGTCCATCGGCATTGACCTTGCTTGTGTTGCTGGTGTAATTCTGCATAACAAGCTTAGTTGTGTGGTTTCGCGTGTAATCGTCAAAGAGATGATAGCCGCCACCTGAAGCATCTGCCTGCGGAGTCAAAGCCGGGAGCAACGAGAGGGCAAAAACAGCCGAAAGGGCCAGCGACAGGATTTTAGTTAACCTACTTCTTTTCATGTTTACATAACTCCTTTTCTTTTTATTTTCTAACAAATCTATTGCGTCCAGGGTCTTTTTAGGATTGCCTCCAAGAATGCATCAAGCCGCTCGTCAGCCATCTTCATTGTCCTCACCCCCCCTGCTTTTTCCAACCGAAAGGATCCGGCGGGATAGATTAGAGATTAAGTTAATTGTACCAAGCTTTCAATGAGATGTCAAGACTAATTTATTACATTTTTCAGCTGTCCTGATCCGGCTTAGGTGCTGTTTTCTTAGGCCTGCCGCGCTTGGGCTTTTCCTCTGCCTCAACAGCTGCACCGGGTACCGGCTCGGCTTTTTTTACTCGTGTACGTTTAGGTTTTGGAGGCGTATCTGCTTGGGCGACCGTTTCCTCAACAGACTCTGCCGGAGCTTTTTTAGCACGAGTGCGTCTAGCGGCAGGCTTTTTTTCAGGGGCGAGTTCCGCAGGTGTTTCGGGCGGAGCTTCTTTTTCTGCTTCATGCTCAGGTACCGGCTCGGCCTTGGCCTCCGATTCCGGCATAGAGTCCGCTGTAGCTTCAGTTTCCGGAGTCGGCTCAGGCGCAGATTTCGCCTCAGTTTCTTTCGGCTCGACCGGTATTTCCACTGCCTCAGGGGGGCCTGCGGTGGCTACTATTTCGTCCTGCTCCGCGTCTGGCTGTTCTTTTATTTCAGACTCAAGCAACGCTCGTATGGAAAGGGAGATTTTTTTACGCACCGTGTTTATCTCAGTAATTTTTACCGTAACGGTCTGACCCTCTTTTAATTCATCCGAGGGCTTGTCAATCCGGCGATCAGATATTTGGGAAATATGGATAAGCCCATCAACACCCGGGAGCAACTGAGCGAATGCACCAAAGGGCATGAGCTTTACTATACGCACCTCAGCCTCGTCCCCGGCACTGTACTTGGCAATAAACTCATCCCAAGGGTTTCTTAGGGTGCGCCGATGGCTCAGTGAAATACGGTGATTTTCCTTGTCCACCCCGATTACGTAGACCTCTAAGCTACCCCCTACTGCTGCTAATTCGGTAACAGCCTTGCTACGGTCCCAGGACATTTCTGTTATATGTACAAGACCGTCTACCCCGCCTATGTCAACAAAGACACCATAGGGAGCTATGGATTTGACTGTTCCGGTTATTTTCTGTCCGGCTTCAACGGTGTCCCAAGCCTTTTGGGAGTCGGCACGGCGTTCCTCGGTAAGCACCGAGCGGATAGAACCGACTACCCGCCGCCGCCGCCGGTCAAATTCGGTAATCTTCAGGCGTACTGTCTGGCCAATAATTGAAGACAGCGGCGTTTCCCTGGGGACCCCCGACTGAGATGAGGGGACAAAAACACGCACGCCATGTATGGAAACAATAATGCCCCCCTTGTTTTCATCGGCAACCTTGCCTTCCAAAACAGCACCGGTTTCACGAGCGGTTTCCACTCGTTCCCAGCTTTTTACCGTGTCAAGGCGGCGCTTTGAAAGAGTGACCATGCCGTCTGCATCATTTACGCGGACAACATATGTCTCAATTTCATCCCCGATCTTAACAAAGTCTTCCGGCTTGGCACCCGGGTCATCAGTCAACTCGGAAAGGGGGATATAAGCGGCTTGCTTAATTCCCAAATCCACTCCAACCTCTGTTGGGGAGACAGACGAAACCATACCGGTTACAATCTCACCGGTATACAGAGTTTTACAGGACTGATCCAGCATCTCTTCAAAGGTTTTGTCGGTGTCAGGGGTAAAGTCGGTTCGTTCCAGGTTCATGTTCTCTGTCATGGTATATATGACCTCCTCGATTATTGTGGACGGCGCGGAGGCTCCCGCAGTAAGCCCTATCTGCTGGAATCCGGACAGCTTGCCCAAATCCAAATTCTTAGCGCATTCTACCAAAAACACAGGACAGCTGCAGCATTCTGTCAAGCTCTTGGTATTGGCACTGTGCGGGTCGCCTACGACAACCATCGCCTCCACCTTCCGTGACAGCAGGCTTGCGTCACGCTGTCGTATACTGGTCGCCTTGCATATTGTATCAAGTTTTTTAACGTTTGTACACACTTTTTTTAAAAAATTTATGATATTGCCCCAAACAAGCTGGTTTGAGGTTGTTTGAGCCGCGATGGCAAGGGGCGTACTCTCCCAAATAACGCCTGTACTAAACAGGGTTTCCAAGTCCTCTTCAGATGAAAAAACCAAGCAGCTGACGCACCAGTCAGTAGCCGCGATCACCTCGGGGTGATTTTTATCCCCCAAAAGCATTGCCTGCCTGCCCGCCTCCGATTCCTTCAGGATGAAGGAATGGATTTTTTTCACATAAGGGCAGGTGGCATCTATGTAGTGTATGCCCCGGGCGTTCAATTCACGGTACACGGATTCCCCCGCGCCGTGACTTCTGATAACCACTCTAGCCCCGGCGGGGAGATTATCAAGGCTCTCGATTACCTCTATGCCCGAGCTTTGCAAAGTGTGAATTGCAAAGCGGTTGTGAATCAATGGGCCTAATGTGTAGCAGGGGGCCTGCTGGAGGGCAATTCTTACCGCCCTGTCAACCCCGAAGCAGAATCCGGCAGATTTGGCTACGAACAATTTCTTCATAAGCACTCTTTTTGTTTGCAGGGACGCAAGGCTTGTATATCAGCTGCCAAACGAGAAGTGATTTGGTGGTATGCCTCATTTTTATCCTGCCCGGGTTTCCTTTCGGGAGTAAACGGAACACCAATTGAAACTTCAATGCGGTTTATGAATAATTTGCGCCCTTGGGTGATGTAAACCGGCAGTATAGGTAGCCCGGTACGCAGGGCAAGCATGGCAACGCCGGATTTAAGCTCCAAAGTCTCTGCATCCGAAAAGCGAGTGCCTTGAGGGAACATAAGTAGTTTTTTTCCTTCCCTCAGAAGCTCCAGCGAATGCTTTAACGCCCCCAGGTCAGAAGCACCTCTCTCTACCGGGAATGCCCCGAGCAATTTTATGAGCAACCCAAACAGAGGGTTTTTGAACAGCTCCGACTTAGCCATAAAAAAGGGGCGGTCATTGGCCTTGAATGCCAGCGCGGCTAAAACGGGGTCTGCAAGGGAGGTGTGGTTGGCGCATACAACCGCGCCCCCCGGAGGCACGTTTTCCCGCCCTAAAACACGAAAACGGTAGAGTATGAGGTATACAAGGTATATGATGGCTCGGATGCAGGCGTATGGCATAAATAAATCCTCCGGCTGAAAACTCCTTGACAAGATGCATTATACCAGTATACAATCATTTTGGCAAGTGTCAAAAACCTCATTTTCCGACTTGCCGGAAAATGTCCGCTGGATTTTACTTTTAGGGTCAGCATGAGAATAGGGGAGATAAAATTTGGATTACAACACAACATTGAACCTGCCCCAAACGGATTTTCCTATGAGAGCATCATTAGCAAAAAGGGAGCCGGAGATGCTTCCTCATATTAGGGATGTCTATTGGAGGATGATGAAGCAAAACAAGGGCAAGCCGGACTTTATTCTGCATGACGGCCCGCCATTTTCAAATGCCAATGTCCACATGGGTACTGCTATGAATAAAATCCTCAAGGATTTTATAATACGCTATAAGAATATGTCTGGGTTCTATGCACCGTTTGTACCCGGCTGGGACAATCACGGCATGCCTATCGAAAGTGCCATTATAAAAAAGGAAAAGCTTGACAGAAAAAAGATGAGCATCCCTCAATTCCGTGATGCATGTAAGGATTTTGCATCTAAGTATGTGGATGTACAGCGGGAGCAGTTTATAAGGCTTGGGATTGTCGGTGATTGGGACAACCCATATTTGACCATGGACTCGTCCTTTGAGGCGGCTGAGGTTAGAATTTTTGGTGAAATGTTCCAAAAAGGCTTGATTTATAAAGGCCTTAAGCCGGTTTACTGGTGTACTCACGACAAAACGGCATTGGCAGAGGCAGAAATTGAATACAAAGAGGACTCATGCCGCTCTATTTATGTTAAATTTCCGGTCAGAGACGATAAAGGCAAGCTCGCCGCATTTGGGCCAGGGTCAAAAATGTACTTCGTCATATGGACAACGACCCCATGGACATTGCCTGGCAACACGGCAATTGCCGTCAACCCTGCCCTTTGCTACTCCATTGTTAAAAATGCGGATGAAGTCTATATTATAGCGCGGGATTTAGCCGAAGACGTGCCTGGCTTGGAAAACACGGAAATACTCGGGGAAATTAAAGGGCATGAGCTTGAATACATGACTGCAAGCCACCCATTTCTTGACCGTGACAGTTTAGTGATTTGCGGTATGCACGTTACTGCCGAAAGCGGTACTGGCTGCGTACACACAGCACCCGGTCATGGTTCCGAGGACTATGCCGCCGGACTCCAGTACAATCTTGATATGCCGGTTCCGGTCGATGATTCAGGGTTTATGACCGAGCAAGCAGGGGAGGTTTGCGCCGGGCTGCGTTATGATAAAGCTAACAATGCTATCATAGAACACCTTAGCCAGGCAGGCTTGTTGCTGGCAAGCCAGGAGATTGCCCACTCATATCCACACTGCTGGCGATGCAGCTCCCCGATTGTATTCAGAGCTACCCCTCAGTGGTTTGCCAGTGTAGACAACATAAAGGGTCAAGCCTGCGCCCAAGTGGAGCA
The DNA here is from genome assembly GCA_009777475.1 of Oscillospiraceae bacterium. Classification (GTDB taxonomy): domain Bacteria; phylum Bacillota; class Clostridia; order Oscillospirales; family UBA929; genus UBA929. Next base: position 28,453 of record WRLU01000023.1, read on the forward strand.
GGCAGAGTGGCTTCCCGGCTGGGGGAAGGAGCGTATGCTCGGAATGGTTAGGGAACGCGCCGACTGGTGCATCTCGCGTCAGCGTAACTGGGGGTTGCCTATCCCGGTATTCTACTGCAAAGACTGCAACAAGCCCGTATGCACCGGTGAAACAATTGAGTCTGTGGCAAAAAGGTTTGCAGATGAAGGCTCCAACGCATGGTTTATTCATGATGCAAAGAAGCTTTTACCTCCCGGATTTGTCTGTCCTCATTGCCAGGGAAATGACTTTGACAAGGAAACAGACACGTTAGACGGCTGGTTTGACTCCGGATCATCGCATGATGCGGTTTTGCGGTCACGCAGTGAACTGCGGCATCCGGCCGATGTTTACCTTGAGGGCGGCGATCAGTTCCGCGGGTGGTTCCAATCCAGCCTGCTTACCGCTGTTGCCACGGGAAAGGGACACGCGCCTTACAACACGGTAATTGTGCATGGCTGGGTGGTAGATGGGGAGGGGCGCAAGATGTCCAAATCCAAGGGAAACGGCGTTGATCCTAACGATGTGTGCGGCAGAAATGGAGCCGATATTCTTAGACTGTGGGTCTCGTCCTCGGATTATCACAGCGATATGAGGGTTTCACCGGAAATTATCAAGCAACTGTCGGATATTTATCTGAAAATACGTAACACTTGCCGTTTTTTAATGGGAAATCTCTATAATTTTGACCCTAATGCCTGCCTGATGCCGGAAAAGCTTTCGCCATTAGATTTGTGGGCGTTAGAGCGCCTCGACAGCCTCATCGCTGAGGTTATAGGTGGCTTTGAAAAATATGAATACCATACTATTTTTCACGCCATTCATAATTTCTGTGTCTTAGATATGAGCAATTTCTATCTGGATATTGTAAAAGACACCCTCTATTGCTCCAAATCAGATGATGTTTCACGCCGGGCGGTTCAAACAGTGCTTTACCGGGTGCTCGATGTCCTTGTGCGTATAATAACACCGGTTTTTGCATTTACCGGCGAGGAAATATGGATGCATATGCCCCACCATGACGGTGTGCCAAAAGAAAGCCCTCTGCTGGCAGGAATGCCTCAACGGCTGAATTACAGCAGAAAAGCAAACTACATTGATACTGTATATGCCATTCGCCCTGAGGTCAATAGGGCGTTGGAGGAGGCCCGGAATTCCAAAAAAATCGGCAAAAGCCTGGAGGCTTCGGTAACATTGACGGCAGAGCCTTCGGTTTTTGATGCTTTGAATCCTCATGTCCAAGAGCTTGCCGGGCTGTTTATCGTTTCTTCGGTAGAATTACTCAAGGGTGAATCGTTTGATGCTACCGTTACCCGGGCCGCAGGCGGCAAGTGCGAGCGTTGCTGGGGCTATTTTAGTGATTTGGGAACGAATCCTGAGCATCCGTCACTATGTGTACGCTGCACGAGGGCTGTGCAATGAAAAACAAATGGCTGAAATTATTCCTTAGGAATTTGCCGGTAGCCGTTATAGTGTGTCTAGACAGAAATGCAAAAGGCTGGGTATCCGGTAACCTGGAGTTGTATGAACGCCGTGAGCTCATACCGGGATTCTTAGGGCTGTTCCATACCCGGAATACGGGGGCATCCTTCGGGCTTTTTTCGGAATTCACCTGGGTGCTGACCGTTATTTCAGCGGTAGCTGTAATCTTGCTGGCGTATGTTAGCGTAAAGGAAAAATTCGCACACTCATTAGGTAAGTTAGGCAAGCTGGCAGTAATCCTTCTTGCCGGAGGAGCTATTGGCAATTTGTGGGATAGACTGTGCTACGGATATGTTGTAGATATGTTTGAGTTTTTGTTCATAAGCTTTGCCGTATTCAATGTAGCGGACGTGTTTCTTGTGGCAGGTGGAGGGCTCCTGGTGATTTCACAGATTCTTCACAAAGAGGTCAAGCCTGCCGTGTCCCATGATGGTGACCACCATGCCTGAATGGACGCATTCAGTTCCGGTAGAATCATCAGGAGAGCGGATTGACGTGTTTTTAGCAAAAAACAGTATTCTGTCGCGCAGTGCCATAGAACGTCTGATTATGTCAGGCAGGGTGACGGTAAATGGGCGGCTTGCACGGAAAAATCAAAAAGTGTCGGGTTGCGAGCTTATAAAAGTAGATGAGCCTGATCCTGTGCCGGACAAACTGTTGCCTGAAAACCTGCCGTTGGATATAGTGTACGAGGACGAGGATATTTTAGTTATCAACAAGCCCCGGGGGCTTTGCGTACATCCGGCACCCGGTAACCAAACTGGAACTCTTTGTTCGGCATTACTGTTTTATTGCGGGGAGTCGCTTTCGGGCATTGGCGGTGTAAAGCGTCCCGGGATTGTACATAGGTTAGACAAAAATACTGCCGGGCTGATGATGGTAGCTAAAAATGATATGGCACACATAGTGTTGTCGGATGCTTTGAAAAACCGTCATATAAGCAGGAAGTATGAGGGCTTATGCCGTGGTAAGCTAAAAGAGGATTGCTTTACCGTAAACGCCCCAATAGCAAGGCATAGTCAAAGTCGCAAAAAACATACTGTGTGCCCAGAAGGCAGGGAGTCTGTTACCCATGTCCGGGTTGCCGCAAGATACCCAGGCTACACATTGGCTGGCTTCCGGCTGGAAACAGGGCGTACCCACCAGATACGAGTGCATATGTGCCACATAGGACACCCATTGGCGGGGGACGACTTATACGGCGGGAAAAAAGGCGAGCTTGGACTTTACTCACAGTGCTTGTGTGCAACTGAATTGTCATTCGATCATCCCAAGACTGGTCAAGCTATGAACTTTACAGTTGACCGTCCCGAATGGTTTGAAGCCGCACTAGAGCAATTGATACGGAAATAGGAGTTATGCGCTTATGAAACGAATCCTTGGGCTGTACCGGAGGTATCGGGAGATTATCTCCTATCTTGTTGCAGGCGGATTAGCTACTGTGGTTGCACTGGGTTCATTTTGGCTCTTTTTCTCGGTGATAGGGTTGGAGGAAAATCTCTCAAATATACTTTCTGACATATGCGCCACACTCTTTGCGTATGTGACGAATAAGGTTTATGTTTTTCGTTCCAAATGCGAAACGTGGGGCAGATTTTTCCGCGAAATGTTTTCGTTTTTTTCCGCCAGAGTATTTGCAGTGCTGTTCAATATGATTGTGTTCTGGGCAGTTAACCGGGTGTGCCAGTCCCTTATAGGCCTAGAGCAGGATTTAAGCGCGTGGATTGCCAAATTAGCCATACAGGTTACATATATTGTCTTGAATTATGTTTTATCTAAGCTGTTTGTGTTTAGGAAGAAAAATAGATAAATCAGCTGATAGGTTTGTGATATTCCAAAGCCGTACAGACCCCACATTGCCTTGTGTATTCTGCCCATGAACGCAAAGCCGCCCTGCCGTATTTGTCCCGGCAGATCCATGTCCCGATAATCCAAATAAAAAACTTGACAGTTCAGCGTAAGCATTGTACTATAACTGAGACTAGAACGGCAGGAGGGGGATAGCTCATGCCCGAAAAGCAGGAGGGTTATCAAAAGCTGAGAAAACAGCTCAAGGAGGGTTCTTTCAGCCAGGTGTATGTTTTTCATGGGCAGGAGAGCTTTTTGCTGAATCATTACCTGGGCTTGCTCCAAAAAGCATTAGTGCCGGACGGCACGGAGGCGTTTAATTTGCACAAATTCGATGGCAGGTGCGTAGGATACGCCGCCTTGAAGGAAACTGTTATGGATGCACCCTTCATGAGTGATGCCAAGCTTATTTTGATATCGGATTTTGACCTTTATAAACTGAAGGACGATGAAAAAAGCGACTGGGAAGGATTGCTGTCAGACATCCCACCTGGCTGTTATTTGGTCTTTATTTACAACACCCTGCCTTATAAGCCGGACAAGCGCACGAAGTGGACACAAACAATTCAAAAGCATCTGCATACGGTAGAGTTTGCCTTGCAGGATACGGCCCGGCTCTGCGACTGGGTTATACGGAATTTTGCTAAGCATGACAAGCTGATTGATCGGACGGTAAGCGAATATTTGATTTTCCGCTGCGGAGCCTTGATGTCGTCACTTGAAAATGAAATTAAGAAAATATCCGCCTATGCCAAGGCTTCTTGCGTTACAAAAAATGATATAAACGCGGTGGTCGTTCCGATTTTGGAGGCAGTGGCATTTGATATGACCGATGCGGCGGCGGCGGGAAGAATCAGAGAAGCCGCGGAGATCTTGCAAAAGCTTCAATGGATGAAAAATCCGCCAGAGATGATTCTAGGTGCGCTTTCAAAAACTATGAGGGGTGTATATGCGGCCTGTCTTGCGCGCAGGTACGGAAAGTCGGCGAGGGATGTTATGGAGGCTTGCGGCTATCGCAATATTTATCCGGCGGAAAAGCTGATGAAGGCAGCAGGCGGGAAAAGCCTGAAATGGTGCCGCAACGCTCTGCGGGTCTGCCGTATGGCAGATGCCAGGCTAAAGGGCGGCAGCCGGGACAGGGAAGGGGTTATTGAATGGGTATTGGCAAGCCTTGTATAGAGGAAATCATTATAGTCGAGGGGAAATATGATAAGGCTGCCCTTTCGCAGGTGGTGAATGCTACTGTTGTGACCACAGACGGTTTTGCTGTTTTCAAAAACAAAGGCCTGCGCAATCTTTTGCATAGGCTGGCACATGAGAGAGGAGTTATTATTTTAACTGACTCTGATGATGCGGGGATGGTAATCCGCAACTATCTCACCGGGGCCTTGCCCAGGGAAACTGTCCGCCATGCCTATATACCAGAGCTGCAAGGCAGGGAAGCCAGAAAAAAAAGCTCGTCACGAGCAGGGCTGATAGGTGTTGAAGGAATGCATCCTGAGATACTCTTAAATGCCCTGCGCAGTTCAGGGGCAATAGAATCCGGTGAAAATACCGTTCGTGAGAGTATCAGCAAGGCGGATTTGTACGGCTGGGGCTTATCAGGGGGGGTAAACAGTGCGAAAAAACGTAAAATGCTGCAAAAAAAATTGGATTTACCCTCTAATTTGTCTGCAAAAATGTTGTGCCAGGTACTCACAATATTATACGGCAAGGCGGAAATCCAAGAGATTCTTGAAATAAACGAAGCATAGCAAATTGTTTAGAATAGTAACTCAAGGGCACGGCAATTTAGTTTTGTAATTTTTGCAGTTCTCAATGTAGAGGATGCCGTCCTCGGCATCCTGCAAACCCGCATTGCACCGTTCTGGAGAGGTAGGTTGATGGC
>WRLU01000024.1 GCA_009777475.1 Oscillospiraceae bacterium
AGCTTTTTCTTTCTTTTTACGCTGATTTTTCTCTTTTTAGGGCTGGTGACCTTGGGCTTAGCCGCCTTTGCCGCCGCGGCTGGCTTCTTGGTTGGCGCGGGTGTGGGTGCGGATGTTGGCGCGCTGGTCGGTGCGGTACTAGGTGCAGTGGATGAATCCGGCGATGGACCCAGCTTCTCCCCTGGGGTAAAAATCTTCACCGGGGTGGTTTTGTAAGTCTCAAACTCAAATAAGCCGATGCCCAGCTTACCACTGTCATTATTCCCCCATGTCCACAGTGTGCCGTCTTTTTTCACTGCCACAGTGTTGTGGTTCTCGGTCGAAACGCTGGTCCAGTCCTCACTAGTGCCTACCTGTACAGGGGTGGTTTGGTCGTCTGTTGAGCCGATGCCAAGCTGACCGTGCCTATTCCTTCCCCATGCCCACAGGGTACCGTCCTCCTTCAGTGCAAAGGACTGGAAACCGCCGGCTGAAACGCGATCCCAGTCATTACCACTGCCTATCTTCGCAGGGAAGGACTGGAAGTCCGTTGAGCCGTCGCCCAGCTGACCGTATTCATTATTTCCCCATGCCCACAGCGTGCCGTCTTTTTTAAGTGCCATGGTGTGGTAGTAGCCAGTCGAAACGCTTGCCCAGTCAGTAGACTCTCCTACCTGTGTAGGGGTGGTGATGGAATTATTTCCCCAGCCCCACAGTGTGCCGTCATCCTTCAGTGCCACTGTATGCTCGCCGCCAGCCGAAACGCTCACCCAGTTTGTGTCCTTGCCTACCTGCACACGAGCTATTCTGGTGTCCATTGTGCCATCGCCCAGCTGAGCACTGTTATTCCAGCCCCATGCCCACAGGGTGCCGTTATCCTTGAGTGCCATAGTGTGTTTGGCACCAGCCGCAACAGCTGCCCAGTCATCATCGTCAAGCTGTACCGGAGCGGCTTTGTCTTTCGATGTGCCATCGCCCAGCTGTCCGCAATCATTAAATCCCCACGCCCAAAGGGTACCGTCTTTTTTCAGTGCAAGGGTGTGTGCATCGCCGGCTGAAACGCTTGCCCAGTTATCGTCACCGCCCACCTGTGCCGGAGCGATCTGGTCGTCCGTTGAGCCATCGCCCAGCTGGCCGTAGTCATTAAATCCCCAGCCCCACAGGGTACCGTCTTTTTTCAGTGCCAGGGTATGGTCGCTGCCATTCGTAACGCTTGCCCAGTCCTCGGCCTGGCCAATTTGTATCGGGGAATTTCCATCGGTCACTGGCACTGTGCCGTCGCCCAGCTGACCGAACCCATTATCTCCCCAAGACCACAGGGTGCCGTCCTCCTTCTGTGCCAGAGAGTGCAGGAAGCCGGCAGAAACGCTCAGCCAGTCTGTGTCACCATTGCCTACCTGCACAGGGGAGGTTATTATTTCATCAAGTATGTTATCATCGCCCAGCTGACCGTATTCATTATCTCCCCAGGCCCACAGCGTGCCGTCTTTTTTCAGTGCCAGGGTGTGTGCGTTGCCGGCTGCAACGCTCACCCAGTCATCACTAGCACCCACCTGTACCAGGGAGGTGGACATATTATTATCCGTTGTGCCGATGCCCAGCTGACCGTACTCATTATAACCCCACGCCCACAGCGTGCCGTCTTTTTTGAGTGCCATAGTGTGCATGCCGCCAGTCGAAACGCTCGCCCAGTCTGTGTCATCGCCCAGCTGTGTTTTAGGACTATCCCCAAACACCCACAGGGTGCCGTCCTTCTTCAGTGCCATAGCGTATTCAAAACCAGGTGCAATACTCGCCCAGTCTGTGTCCCCGTCCAGCAGCTCAGTAGTGAATTCACTATTCAAGTTCCAGAGAGTGCCGTTCTCCTTCTGCACTATAAAGAAGAAGATACCAGCAGTAACACTAGCCCAGTCTGTGTCATCGCCTACCTGCACAGGAGCATCTTCTTGCCCCCAGCCCCATGCCCAAAGGGTACCGTCTCTTTTCAGTGCCGCAGTGCCGTAAAAGGTAGCAGAAACGCTCTTCCAGTCTGTGTCACCGCCTACCTGTACCGGAGCGGTTCTGGTGTCCGTTGTGCCGTCACCCAGCTGGCCGTAGTCATTAAATCCCCAGCCCCACAGGGTGCCGTCCTCCTTGAGTGCAAGGGTGTGTACGCCGCCGGCAGAAACCTGGGCAATGCCCGACTGGCCGTCCCAGTTAGCCTCGCCGCCAGCGGCGTACAGGGGCATACCCGAAATGCCGGGCAGCAGGGCAAGCAGCATAGCTGCCGCAACAATAAGCGCGGTCAGTTTTTTGGGGCTTTCAGTGGTTTTCATGGTAAAATCCTCCTTAATTTTTGTCATATTTTTGGATTTTCTTAGGGCCCTCAAGGCACCCTAAGCTCTACTTAAAAATCAAATTCACCAGCCTGTTTTTGACCACAATGCTCCTTGCGGGCACCCTGCCGGCGGCAAGCTCAATGATTTTTGGGTTTCCCAACGCCTGAGCGGTGACCTCATCATCGGAGGCATCCCGGGGCATTTGAATTGTTGCCCGCAATTTTCCCATCACCTGAACAGCTAATTCGACTGTATGTTCAACCGTTTTTTCAATGTCATACTCCGGCCATTCAGCCTGTGCCGCCAACCCATTACAGCCATAAAGCTCCCATATGTCCTCGCATATGTGCGGCGCAAATGGCGACAGCAGGCGAGTGAAAATATTCATATCCTCCCTAGTGCAGTCCTTCTCCAGCTCGGTAAGCAGAGCCATGAGGGCGGCGATTGCCGTATTGAATTTCAAGCCTTCAATATCCTGGCCGACTTTTTTTACGGTACGATGTACGGCAATTTCTAATGAGCCGGTTGCACCGCTGCCCTCCGGGCATTTGTTTGCCAACGCCCACACACGTTCAAGAAAGCGGTGGGCACCGGTTATAGCATTGTCAGACCAGCGGCATCCTTTTTCAAAGTCACCCAGAAACAATATTGCCAAACGCATTGTATCGGCACCGTATTTTTCTATAACCTCATCGGGACTCACGCCGTTTTTCCTGGATTTTGAGATTTTCGTTCCGTCACTGCCCAGTATAAAGCCGTGGCTTGTTCTTTTTTTATACGGCTCAGGTGTTGTGGCAACGCCTATGTCATACAAAAATTTGTGCCAAAACCGACTGTAAAGCAGATGCAGGGTGGTATGTTCCATACCGCCGTTGTACCAGCTTACCGGCATCCATTTGTCAATTGCCTCCCTTGAGGCGATCTCATTTGGGTTTTCGGGATCAATGTAGCGTAAGAAATACCAGCTTGATCCTGCCCATTGAGGCATGGTGTCTGTCTCCCTCTTTGCCGCACCACCGCATTTAGGACACGGCGCATTAACCCACTCTTGCAACGCTGCCAAGGGGCTTTCCCCGGTATCAGATGGCTTGTAGCTGTCAACCTCAGGCAGCCGCAATGGCAGCTCTGCCTCGGGCAAGGGCACCATCCCGCAGGCCGGGCAATGCACAATAGGTATTGGCTCTCCCCAATATCTCTGGCGGGCAAAAACCCAGTCGCGCAATTTGAAGTTGACCTTGACCCTGCCTAAGCCTCTTTCGGCCAGCCATTCAGTTATGGTTTTTTTTGCCTCGGCAACCTCCAGCCCATTCAAAAAACTGGAGTTGACAAGGGTTCCTGTTTCTACATCAACAAACGCTTCCTTTTGCACGTCGCCGCCCGCGACTACCTCAACAATAGGCAGGCCAAACTGCCGGGCAAACGCCCAGTCGCGGGTATCATGTCCCGGCACAGCCATAATTGCCCCGGTGCCATAGCTCATCAAAACATAGTCAGATACAAAAATCGGAATGCTTTCACCGTTAACCGGGTTAACCGCCATAACGCCCTTCAGGCATACCCCGGTTTTTTCCTTCTGGATTTCGGTGCGTTCAAAATCGCTTTTGCGCGCCGCCTCCCTGCGGTAGGCTGCTATTTCCTCGTAGTTGCCCAAAAGAGTCTTCCATTTTTCAATATACGCATGCTCGGGTGATATGACCATATATGTCGCACCGAACAGGGTGTCGGGGCGGGTGGTATACACTCTGAGGGCATCATCTGTATTTTCAACCGCAAATTCTACCTCTGCACCCTCGCTCCTGCCTATCCAATATTTCTGCTGTGCCGCTACGCGTGCAGGGAAATCAACCGTATCCAGATCGTCCAAAAGCCGTTGGGCATAAGCTGTGATTTTCAACATCCACTGGCTCTTTTCCCTCCGCCCGGCAACGCTGGAGCAACGCTCGCATTCGCCGTTGATTACCTCCTCGTTTGCCAAAACGCATCGGCAGCCCGGACACCAGTTGACCGGCATATTGGACTTGTACGCTAAGCCATTTTCAAAAAGCTTGAGAAATATCCACTGTGTCCATTTATAATAGTCCGGGTCGGTTGTGTTTACCTCGCGTGAGAGGTCAAACGAATAGCCCAAGCTTATAATCTGGTCGCGAAAACGTCTGACGTTTCCGGCTACTACGTCGCGCGGATGTATGCTGTTTGCGATGGCGTAGTTTTCAGCCGGAAGCCCAAAAGCATCCCACCCTATGGGGAACATGACCTCAAAGCCCTGCATCCGTTTGGCCCGCGCCAGGACATCCATGCCGGTATATGGGCGGGCGTGTCCGATGTGAAGACCTGACCCGGATGGGTATGGAAACTCTATCAATGCGTAAAATGGGGGCTTTCCGCTGTTTTTATCAACAGCTAAGCACCCGGAGTCCTGCCACGCTTTTTGCCATTTTTTCTCTGTTGCCCAGGGGTTGTATTTCATAGGTACCATCCTTTACTTTTTTTCCTTGCTGAAGGACACTCCGTTTACATGGACATTTATTCCGCCGACTGTCAATCCGGTCATGCTCTCAATTGATTCTCGTACCCTCTCCTGGACCTGCTTTGCGGCCTTGGGTATCGCCTTTCCGTATGTCACGGCGATATATACATCAATATGCACGGTTTTATCGTCCATAGTTACCTTGATGCCCTTGGTGGGATTCCTTTTTCCAAGCAAATCAATTCCGGCTCCCGAAACCGTCATTGCTGAAGCTCCATCGGTCTCACAAACGGCTAAAGCGGCAATCGTTGCGACAACATCCTCCGAGATATGGATAGAACCATAGTTTTCTAAATGAATTACAGAATCTCTGCTTTCACTCATCTTACCTTTCCTCGTTTCATTAAAATTTGGGCTGTGCCCAAAAGCACTCGCTCAGTATACCATATTCCATTATACAGTGCAATACTGTGTGTTTTTGAAATTGGGGTTTGAAATGAGATTGACAGCCGTGATGATTTGTGATATCCTGAGCCGGTGGTAAAACCCGCAATATTTTTTAGGGCGTAGTCCCGGGAGGAGCATGTGATATGAAGCAGTACAGGGTTGGAGTTTTAGGTGCGACCGGAACAGTTGGACAGAAATTCGTTTCGCTGCTGGAAAAACACCCTTGGTTCACCATAACAGAGATTGCTGCAAGTGCGGCCTCAGCAGGAAAAACCTACGCCGAGGCGGTCGAGGGACGCTGGATGGGGGAATCCCCGGTGCCGGAGACAGTGAAGGGCCTTATTATAAAAGACGTTGAAGAAGGCCGCCGGGCAATCACTGAAAATGTTGATTTTGTTTTTTCCGCGGTATCCATGAGGAAGGATGACATCAAACGGGTTGAAGAGGATTATGCCAGATTAGAGTGTCCAGTAGTATCTAACAATTCGGCTCACCGGAATACCCCTGATGTTCCTATGATTATTCCGGAGGTCAACCCTGAACACACTCAGATAATCCCTAGCCTCCAAAAGCGGCTGGGCATACGGCGCGGATTGATTGCGGTGAAGTCAAACTGTTCGCTGCAAAGCTATGTCCCTGCCCTGCATCCGCTTATGCCGCTTGGATTAGAAAAGGTGCTGGTTTGCACATATCAGGCTATTTCGGGAGCGGGTAAAAATTTTGATTCTTGGCCTGAAATGGTTGATAACATAATTCCATACATCGGAGGCGAGGAGGATAAGTCGGAAAAAGAACCCCTTAAAATTTGGGGCAAGCTGTCAGACGGTGTTATTGAGCCTGTTCAAAGGCCCAGCATAACCTCCCAGTGCATCCGTGTCCCGGTGACAGACGGTCATATGGCGGCAGTATATATGTCATTTTCCGGCAAACCCGGCATTAGCGATATATTAGGCCTGTGGGATTCTTTTTCCGGGGAACCCCAAAAATTGAACCTACCCTCGGCTCCGCGTAAATTTTTGCATTATTTCAAGCAAGACGACCGGCCTCAGGCCAAGCTTGACCGTAGCTTGGAAAATGGCATGGCAGTTTCATTAGGCAGACTTCGTGAGGACAGTCAGTATGATTATAAATTTGTCGCCCTGTCCCACAATACACTGCGCGGTGCGGCAGGCGGTGCGGTGTTGCTTGCTGAACTCCTTTGCGCCCAGGGGTATATAACCTGATTTAAGGGCTTGCTCCCATAGGCTCCAGTTGACCATTTTTTTGGAGTGACTCCCGCCATGCTTCGTTGAAATTTCTTGTCGGGCGCAAGTCTGTCTGCGAAATTTCACTTTGCTTGACGAAATAATCCACCCGAAATCTAAAACGGTTCAGCTTATGAAAAAACAGGCTCTAAGGAGGCCTCTGATAATCTCAATTTATTGTAAAGGGAAAGGACTGAATATGTATGAAGGAACCTCTTTTTACCGGTTCAGCAGTGGCAATTGTAACCCCATTCCGAAATGATGATTTGGTTGATTATGATAAGCTTGGTGAGCTTATTGACTATCAAATAGACAATGGGACATCCGCTATTATTATTTGCGGCACGACCGGAGAGGCATCCACCCTTACCACTCCCGAGCATTTGTGTGCAATTGAATTTGCTGTGAAGAGAACAGGAAAAAGAGTCCCGGTTATAGCCGGAACCGGCTCAAACAACACCTCTCACGCTGTGGAAATGAGCAAGTATGCCGAGGAATCAGGGGCCGATGGCTTATTGATTGTCACCCCCTATTACAACAAGACCTCACCACATGGACTGCTGGCTCATTACAAATATATCGCAGACCGCGTGGGTATTCCCATTATCCTATATAACGTCCCATCGCGTACCGGCATGAGCTTCACTGCTTCAGCGTACGCCGAATTGGCGAATCACCCCAATATCATCGGGGTCAAGGAGGCCTCGGGCGATTTTAATCTGCTGGCTGAGGCAAAGGCCGTGTGTCCTGATGATTTCTATATTTGGTCCGGCAATGACGATACTGTTGTACGCTTGATAAGCATGGGCGGTATAGGAGTTATATCTGTGGCCGCAAATATCATCCCAGGGGAAATGGCAAAAATGTGTCGGCTCTGCTTGGAGGGCGATTTCAAAAAATCGGAGGAAATACAGGAAAAGTATCTTGATTTAATCAATGCTCTGTTTATTGAAGTCAATCCGGTGCCTGTTAAAACTGCAATGAACCTGATGGGAATGAATGTGGGGCATTTTCGCATGCCTCTATGCGATATGACCCATGAGCATACCGAGCGGCTTAAAAAAGAGCTGGGAAATGCAGGACTATTGTAAAAATATGTTTTAAGAACACAAAGGAGATAACAATATGCTAAATATGCTCCTCAGCGGATGCAATGGGCGCATGGGGTCTGTTGTTTCCAGGATTTGCGCCGAACGCAGCGACATTGCCGTTATTGCCGGGTTAGATATTGTAACGCGGCAGCATTTCGGATACCCTGTTTACGCTGATCCTGCTGAATTTACCGGCAAGGCGGAGGTTGCTGTTGATTTTTCCTCACCCGGGCAGCTCTCTGGGCTTTTGTCGTTCTGCTTAGAAAAGAAATGCCCTTTGGTGCTTTGCACCACCGGCTATTCCCAAGAACAGAATTGTGCTATTAACAATGCCTGTGGTGAAATACCGATTTTCCGGTCTGGCAATATGTCACTCGGTATATACTTGCTTATGGATTTAGCAAAGAGAGCATCAGGTGTTTTGGGGGGGTTCGATATTGAAATAATAGAAAAACATCACAACAAAAAACTGGATGCGCCCAGCGGCACAGCCATTATGCTGTATGATGCGCTGAGTGAAAATTTGGCTTATGACCCCGAACCGATTTATGACCGCCATCAATTGCGACAGGAAAGAAAAGGGAATGAGATCGGGCTGCACACTGTACGCGGCGGGACTATTGTGGGTGAGCATGAGATTATTTTTGCCGGGCGTGACGAGGTAGTTACTTTGTCGCATTCGGCATCCTCCCGGGAGGTTTTTGCCTCCGGGGCAGTATACGCGGCGTTGTTTTTAGCTAAGGGGCAGCCTCCGGGAATGTACTCCATGCAGGATATTATTGCTCCGCAAACAGCCCCTTAGATATTCTTATTAAAGGCAGCCTATGGGTGCGTTGCTGCGCTGGCTCAAAGAAACTTGAAAACAGGTGGGTGTTTTATGCAAATTGAATTTACGGATTTTATGATTGAGCAAGGAATAATAGAATTTAAGGCGTGCAGGGTGCCCGGGCAGATGGATGATTTATATTTTCGGTTCAGCTCTGCTTTTGTACCGCGAAACGACTTAATCGCAATAGCACTCTCAACCCTGTGCGGTCAGGCCTATGACCGCATTCACATTGATTTGGTATTATCTGCCGAGACCATTATGCAACTCGGCGAGTTTACCTCAGCGGAAATAACTTGTGCCGGCACAGATACACAGCCCCCCAAAAAAACAGGGGGGGAGAACATAGCCCTCAGCTTTTCCGGGGGCTTTGACAGTCTTGCCGCCTTATGTGTCATGCCAGACGAAACAAAGCTGATATCTTTGGATTTCGGACATTGGTTTAAAAGGGAAACCGATTTTTTTGAAAAGTTCGACACCAATATTGTGTCTACAAATTTCCGCGTACTCAAGTACGATAAAGCATCGTGGACATTTATGGGCGTTGCAGCCATATTGTACAGCGATTACCTCGGCATTGGGCATCATGCGTTCGGCACAATATTTGAAAGTGACAAGTGGCGCTTCGCCACTGTTTCCAAAAATTGTGGGGGGGGGGGGGGAAACCTTCTGGCTCATCAGCCCCAATACCTCCATTCAGCTATGCAGGGATGGACAATTATACCGCTTTCATCCGGGGAATAACAGAGGTTGGTACCGCTATGATCGTCAGCCATTATATGCCTGAAAAGGTCATAGACTCCCTCAACTCGTTAGCCGGTAAAAAATCAGAAAAGCTGTACAGAAAAAAGCTGCTCATAGACATTACGTGCGAACGCTTTGGCAGAAACATCCAATGCGATGGTGATTTAAATGATGTTTTTGTTCAAAATAAGCCCAAGTTCGGCGATTTATTTACAGTGGATGTCATATTCCTGTATATTTTGAAGCACAAGGGGATGGAGACCGTTTCAAAAATAGTTGACGGTATTCCCCAAGAGGCGGTATCGCTCGTTGAGTCATTATCACTGGACTGGTACGAAAAGCTTAATCCTGCTTTTTTGAATGAAATTCCCGAAAAATTCCGCAAGTCATATTTGGGGAAGCTTGCTGTGGCGGGAATTACTCCGTATACAGATGAGGATTGGCGGGAATTTCAGATTATTCGTAATTTTTTATTAAGGTACAATGTAGATTTATTGTCCTGCACGCTAAAAAATGGAATAGCGGTCGATCCTGGCGATCTGCAATTTGCGGTTGACCGCATGGGGAAACGTGTAACTGAGAGCTGGCAAGCTATAAATCAGCAAAAACAAGAAATTTCACGGTTGAACGCCATTGTTTCCCGCCATGAATCAGTTATTGCGCAACAGGAAAAAAAGCTGAAGGCGGAAAGAAGCAAGCTGCGAAGGCTCCGGTCCTCAAAAGCTTGCCGTATTGGACTGTTCCTCACCGCACCGTTGCGGCATATAAAGCGTCTGATAAAAATGAGATAGTCAAAACGCCCCATATCCTTTTCAATGCCAGTTGTTTCATTCAGCCTCCGAGAGCATCCTTAAATAATTGCCGTATCTCACAGGGTGAATATCACCCCGCCCGGCGGCCTCGCTCACGGCACAGCCCAAATCCTTGCCGTGCAGGCAACCTGAAAAACGGCACTGTCCGGCATAGGGTGAAAATTCAGGGAAGCACTGTGCCAGGTCTCTGGCCGGAATTTTTTCGATGCCATCCAACGAGGCAAAGCCGGGGGTGTCGGCGGCCAAGATGCCGCCAGGCAGTGAAAAAAGCTCCACCTGCCGGGTTGTGTGTCTGCCGCGGCCTAATTTTCTGCTGATTTCACCGACAGCGCGAGACGGTGCGGGGTCCAGTGCGTTTAACAAGGAAGATTTTCCAACTCCGGAGCTTCCGGCAAACACAGCGAATTTTCCATTTAATATGTCCGAAAATTCGCCAAGGCCATCTCTCGTTAATGCACTGACCTGAAAAATAGGAATACCCGATGGACGATAAATAGATATTAAATCCTGGCCCGACTCAAGATCGCATTTGTTAACAGCAATGACAGCGTCAACGCCCTTAGATGCCCCCATTATTAGCATTTTATCCAGAATATAAGGTTCGGTTTTCGGCTTGGCGGCACTGGCTAAAATCACAAGCAAGTCTACATTGCAAATGGGCGGGCGTAAAAACGAATTTCTGCGAGGCAACAGCTTTTCCATATAGCCGCCGCCACCGGGCAACAAGCGTATTTCAACCATATCCCCCGGAAGGGGTTTGATTTGTTGCTTGCGGAAAAGACCCCGCGCTTTGCATACAACATCCCCACAAGTGGTGCTAACTGTATAAAATCCGCCTATGCCCTTTGTAATTTGCCCAACATGGAACTCAGCCATAATATCAGTCATCCTCACCCCCTGGCCCCTGGGAGGCACCCTCAGTTGACCCTTGGCTGATTTGCAGATCTACGGTTGTATATTCAGCAACCTTATCACCAACACGCACGCTCTGACCTACTACTTGCCCGGCAGGCTTGTCGCTCGGAACCATATCCTCCCTGCCCCGTTCTAATCTCTCAGTGATTAAAACAGCGCGGGCATCTTGGAGGCTCCGCCCGACCAGACGCGGCATTGTCACCTCCCCGGCGATTGGTCCTAGACTGACAAAAACGGTAATCTCATCACCCTTGAACACGGTCTCGCCCGAAGCCGGCTCGGTTCTGATAACGCTTCCCTCTAAAACATCTGGATCTACAATTTTCTCTATTTTAGCTACAAGACCGTCATTTTGCAATGCGAGAGTTGCCTGTGCCTGCCGTTTGCCGTTTTGATCCTGTAAAATAAAGCCTTCCTTGCCTAAGCTTATAACAAGAGATATTTTAGTACCCCTGGAGGTCTGTTTCCCTGGCTTAGGTTTTTGCGATATAATAGTGTTGACTTCATAAATATCGCTGTATTCCCATTCACAGTCGTTATGCTCGGCAATGACAAACTCATCCTCGTATTCACGAATCAGTGCCTCTGAATAGTATTTGCCTGACAAATCCGGTATGGGAAGTTTTTTTGTTATTTCCGGGGCAAACAGATCTGCCGCCATGGCGTAAACCCACCAACCCAAAATAGACAGAACAAGCATTACAAAAAACACAGCTAAAAGAACGGCTATTGTGTCACTGGATTTCTTGGTTTTCCAGTTTTCGTCATCCCTGGCATCTTGATTGAAGCTTGATCGTTTTTTGCTGTTAGGATTGATGGACACGGACACGGTTTTAGGCTGAGCAATAGGTGAAGCCAAATCAATTGCCGGGGCATCGGCACGGTTATGATGCGGACGTAAATCGTCAATGGCGTAATCAAACATAATCGCCGGGTTTTTTCTAAATTCCTCTAAGTCGTGCAACATATCCTCGGCGCGTGCATATCTTTTTGCCAGGGCTGGCGCCATGGCTTTAATGGTGATGATTTCAAGTGCCTCAGGTATATCCTCGTTGATTTCCCGCGGTGTTAGTGGCATGGAATTGATGTGCTGTATTGCCACCGAAACAGGAGAATCCCCTTCAAAGGGAAGTCTGCCAGTGAGCATTTCGTACATAACCACTCCCACCGAATATAAATCACTGCGCTGGTCAATAGTGCTGCCCTTTGCTTGCTCAGGTGAGATATAATGCACAGACCCCAGTGCTTCCTGCTTTAGAGTGTGTTGCTTGGAGGCTATTCGGGCTATGCCGAAATCGGCTACCCTTACACTGCCGTCGCGCAGTACCATTATGTTGTGAGGCTTAATATCTCTATGAACAATATCCTTGCTGTGTGCGTGGGAAAGTGCCTTTACAATCTGGGAGGCAAAGTGCAGAGCCTCGCGCCACGAAAGAATACCCTTTTTGGACATATATTGCTTTAAGGTGATGCCGTCAACTAATTCCATAACAATATATTGCATCTCACTCGAGCGAGAAACGTCATGTACTGCCACAATATTAGGGTGATTAAGCATTGCAACTGCCTTGCTCTCATCGTGGAAACGCCGCCGGAATTCATCATCATCGGCAAACTCCTCCTTCAGGATCTTAACTGCAACCAAACGGTTAAGTGCGTGACAGCGCGCTTTGTAGACGTACGCCATTCCGCCCACGCCCATAACCTCCAGCAGCTCATATCTGCCATCCAGCATTTTACCTATATACTTATCCATAACCCAGCCCCTCTGGTTTTGTTACCCATATACATTAAGGGTAATATCATATCGACAGCAGGATAATTGTTATATTATCCGGCCCGCCGCGTTCATTTGCCATAGCAACTAATCTTTCACAGCACAGAGAGGTGTCCCCGCCATGCAGTACTTCATATAAAATTTCCATGTCATCAACGGCATTGGTCAGACCGTCAGAACAGAGTAGAAGGAAATCCCCGCTTGTGAGATCAACCGAAAAAACATCGGGTGAGACGTCATTTTCCGTGCCTAAGGCGCGCGTGATTATATTTTTGCTTGGATGATTTTTTACCTGATCGGGCGATAACTCACCCCGGTAAAGCAGGTCTTCTACCACAGAATGGTCTCGGGTAATTCGTTCTATGCCCTCCTCTCTGTCGATGATATAGGCCCGGCTGTCTCCCACGTTGGCGATAACAGCTAATCCGGAGGTAACAACAGCCCCAACCAAGGTAGTACCCATTCCGTAGTATGAGGTATCCGAGCGGGCTTTTTCATAAACTCGCCGATTAGCCTCATCAACAGCGTCCCGCACGGCGTTCTGCACAGCGGCAACATCCATATCGGAGCCTAAGACCAAGCGCAAAGTACCCACAAAGGCATCTACAGCCACAAAGCTAGCCACATTGCCCGATTTCGCTCCGCCCATTCCATCGCAAACAGCCAGTATCCCCTGCGAGCTTTCGTGCAGAACCTCAAGATGAAAGGCATCTTGGTTTTGCTCTCTTGCTAATCCGCAATCGGTTATTCCCCAAGCAGTCACGGATTTACCTCCTTTCCTATTACAAATTCCTTTTTGCGGCCAGCTGGCCGCAAGCGGCATTGATATCAGAGCCTAATGTTCTTCTCACAGTTACATCACAGCAGGAGAGCTGCCGGGCAAAGATTCGTATACGATCAGGGTCTGACGGCTGATAGGGCCTTGGGTAAACAGGGTTATATGGAATCAGGTTAATATGTCCGGTTTGCCCTGCCAGTAAACGGTTCAGCTTCCGTGCATGGATGTCTGTATCGTTGATGCCCTTCAGCATGACATACTCATAAGATATTCTGCGCCGAGTATTCTGGAAATAGTGCTTACAGCTTGCTATTAATGCATCTATCGGATATTTTTTGGCAATTGGCATGATTTTACGCCTTGTTTCATCGTCCGGTGCGTGAAGAGAAACCGAAAGGGTTACTGGCATACCTAAAAGTGAAAGACGGTCTATTTCAGGGACCAATCCGCAGGTGGAAATTGAAATATTCCTCAAACTGAGTTTTTTTCCTTCCGGGTGAGATACTAAACGCAAAAAGCGTGTTGTATTTTCAAAATTGTCTAATGGCTCACCCATTCCCATTATAACCAGCCGATTGATTTGGGTCCTGCATCGCAGAACCTGACCTAATATTTCACCGGCGGTAAGATTTCGAGCCAGCCCCGAGGCACACGAGGCACAGAAGCTGCAGCCCTGGCGGCATCCGGCTTGGGTAGAAACACAGAGGGAGGTACCCGTTTCATATTGCATGAGTGCCGACTCAACTCTTTCACCATCGGCAAGCTCCCATAAAATCTTCTGTGTGCCGTCCCGGGATTGCAGCCGCTCAACCTCAAAAGGTGCTTCAACCGAGAAATCAATATTCAACCTCTCCCTTAGATTTTTTGGCAAATCAGTCATTTCATCAAATGACTTTGCCCCCCGGTGCAACCAGGAAAATATCTGCTTGCCGCGCCAGGCCGGCTGGTTCAAACTTTCCATAAATTCGGAAAGCTCTCCGGGGAAAAGCGAGAGCGGGTCTAAGAACCTTTTTGCATCAGACATATAAAAAAACCGTCCGTATCATGTTTATGTGGGAAAAGGGAAACATACCCATCCAGGCATTTCCCGGCTATGGGAATAGAAAATTGCCGGGGGGAAAAATCTGTGTTCTGCTCTAAAAAGGCATAGACAACACCGCTGTTTTCATCAGGGAAAATTGTACAGGTTGAGTATAAAAGCAACCCACCGGGTCTGAGCACCTTGCTGGCATTTTTGAGGATTGACAGCTGTAATTCCGGTAAAGGGGCGATTTTTTCCGGGGTTTTGAAGCGTATATCCGGTTTTTTTCTAAGCACCCCAAACCCTGAACATGGTACATCGCATATAACCGCATCAAATTTGTCCTGTGGCTGCTCGGTGCGGGCATCGGCTTGTGCAACCCTGATATTTGACAGACCCAGTGCCGAGGCACCATTCCGGATTTTGCACAGCTTATCGGCGGCAATATCGGTAGCATATACAACTCCTTTGTTCTCCATAGCCATTCCCGCCATCAGGCTTTTGCCGCCAGGAGCGGCACAACAGTCCCAAATACGCATTCCCGGCTTAGGGTCAAGTGCTAAAACAGCCAAACGAGCCGCCGGGTCAGCTACAATTCCCTGGCCACGGCCAATCAGCTGTGGCAAATTTTCAGGGGTGTTGCCCAAATAGCACCCTTCAAGTTTGGGGTGGGGGTTCATCCTCTGGGGTAATGGGTCGCGGCGCAAAGGATTTTTTTGAAAATACAGCGGCGGCACTGTATTTGAGGCGGCGAAAAACTTGTCAACCTCATTTTCGGGCATAAACCCTAAAAGCCTCTGATGGAGCCATATGGGCATACTGTACCGGGTGCATATATCATCCGTAACAGGCGGAGTACCAGGGATTTTCCGCAAAACGGCATTGACTAGCCTTGCCGCGTGAGGGGCGGTTTTTCGCGCTGATTTTACCGATTCGTTTACAATAGCGTAGAGCGGAATACGGTCGGTAAACCATATCTGGTAAACACCAAGCCGTAAAATATCCAGTATCTGCGGCTGGGTTTTGCGGAAATTAACTTGCTCTTTAAGAGCTAAATCAATCAGGCTGCTGTTTTGCACCGTTCCATAACAGAGCTGCAATGCCAGAGAGCGGTCACATCCGGAGAGTTTTTTTCCAAGAGCCTCTAGTGACTTGTCCAATCCCGCCCCGCTGCGGCGGCATTTGCCCAAGGCACTTAGGGCGGCACTGCGCGCATCCATCAGCGGCGGCGATTGCTTAAAAGAATCAATCTCAAAAGCTGTGCCAGTGATACTGCCATTGCCGCAACATAAGTCATAGCGGCTGCGTTTAAAACCTTTTTGGCGGCGTACAGCTCATCTGAGTCTAGCATTCCGCCCGATTCTAACGTGGCTAATGCCCGCCTGGAGGCATTAAACTCTACTGGCAGTGTGACAACCTGGAACAAAAACGCCACAGCAAAACACAAAACTCCAATTCGGAACAAGAACTCAAAGCTGCTGATAAATAACCCCATCAGTATAAGCGGCATAGCCAGATTAGAGGCAAGCTGAGTTATCGGTACAATGCTCATGCGCAAGCGTGCTGGACCGTATCCTTGGGCATACTGAGCGGCATGTCCCGCTTCGTGGGCTGCCACGCCTATCGCCGCTACAGAGGCTTGGGCATAAACCGATTGTGACAACCGGATGACATTCCTTCGCGGATCGTAATGATCCGTTAGATTTCCCCCCGTCTGCTCAACTGTTACATGGGAAGCCTCATTTAGCTGGCAAACCCGGCGCGCAGCATCAGCCCCCGTAAGCCTTCTCCGTGAAGGTATTTGGGAATATTTTTTGAATGTGCCTGACACCCTGAATTGGCAAATCATAGCAAAAATGGCGGTTGGTGCAACTAGAAGCAAAAGATAAATATCTAAACCATAAATTTGCATTAAAGCTCATCCTCCTTGTTATCTTTCATCTATTATCTGAATTGATTTTCCTCTGGCATAGTCCTCTGCCGGCATACGCTTGCCGCCCGGTCCCTGTACCTCCAGCAACCTAAGAACTCGGCCGTCTCCGCATACAACGCAGGTGTTTTGGATTACTGTTCCCGGTGGCTGTTCAGAAACCCCCCCGGTCGGCTCGGCCCTGTGGATCTTGAGGTTTTCGGTGAATGCACCTGGCCATGGACACATTCCCAAAATAAACCGGTTAATCTCCTGCATGGGCCTGGTAAAATCAATTTTGCCATCGCTCCTGCGTATTATCGGTGCATAGGTTGCCTTGGAATGCTCCTGCGGGATTGGGCTAATTGTTCCTTTTTGCAGCTTCTTCAATGTATCATTCAGGGTTACCGAACCCATATCTCGTAACCGATCATGAAGGGTTGCAGCATTATCTTGCTCCGAAATGAGCGTCTTATTATACAACAGAATATCCCCCGAGTCAAGCTCCGGTGCCATAAGCATTGTAGTTACCCCAGTTTCTGTGTATCCACGAGCTATAGCCCATTGAATTGGTGCTGCACCGCGTAGCTCCGGAAGGAGAGACGCGTGCAGATTAACGCAGCCTAAAGGAGGCAAATCTAAAAGCTCGGCAGGCAAAATCCTTCCGTAAGCCACAACCGCAATCAAATCCGGTTTACAGGAACGTAACATCTCCAAAGCGGTTCCGTCACGCATTTTTTCGGGCTGGAAAAACCTCAGCCCATAGCGCATGGATAGCTCCTTAACCGGGCTGTGGGTTATCTTCATTCCCCGGTTTTTGGCCCTGTCGGGCTGTGTAAAAACACCTGATATATTGTGGCCCTCATCCAAAAGCTTTTGCAAGGAGGCCCTGGCGAAATCTGGGGTTCCCATAAATACGACCTTCAACTGTCGTCCTCCCATTCCTCTGCTTCCTCTTTTGTCATGTATCGTATTACAATGTCGGTATACAGCTTACCGTCTAAATGGTCTATTTCGTGGCACAATGCCCTGGCGTTGAATTCTTCTTCTGTGAGCTCAAAGGGCTTTCCTTGCTCATCCTGCGCATTAACCGTGATTTTTTTTGGCCGCTTGACAAGTCCGGTGCGGTTAGGGACAGACAAACAGCCTTCAGGACCTATCTGCTCGCCTTGGCAAAATGTGATTTCCGGGTTCACTAAATAAACAATTCTTTCATTTTCCTCATCCCCGAGGTTGACAACGCATGCCCGGCGCATCACGCCTACCTGGGGGGCTGCCAAGCCCACGCCATCGAATTTTTTCATGGTATCCGCCAAGTCATTGAGTAAAAATTGTAACCTGCGGTCGAATTTAGTTATATCACGGCATTTTTTACGCAATGTTTCGTCTCTGTTGTCTAAGATTTTCCTTAATCCCATCGCTTAATACCCCCCATTTTGCTTTACATTGGATTGCCATCGGCTGAAATATAAACGCCTCTGTGTTTTCTCTCTTTGGGGAAAGCCGACAATATCCCTGATATCATACAGCGAAATGCACTTGTGCTTTCCCCTAGTAAGAGTATATGATAGCGGTATCGCATATTGACACGCAGCACTCCGCTTGGTGCAGGTCCCATAACACGGCTCACATCGGGTAATGCAGCCCTTTCAATCCATTCCCTTACCCGCACACCCGCCCTCAGAACATCATCTTGATCGGTTCCGAATACTGTCAGGCGGCAAAGGCTTTGAAACGGCGGATAACCCTGCAATCGGCGCAAAGCCGATTCCTCCTTGAAAAAGGCGTCGTAATCCTGTCTCGCTGCCGACAGAATTACCGGATGGTCAGGCATATATGTTTGAATTATGGCCCTGCCGGGCAGCTCTCCCCGGCCGGATCTCCCCAAAACCTGTGTTATCAAGCTAAAGGTTCTCTCATAAGCGCGGAAATCGTCCATGCACAATGAAGCATCGGCATTCAAAACGCCGACAAGGGTCACATTTTCAAAATCCAATCCCTTAGCTACCATTTGGGTTCCGATTAAAAAAGGAATCTTTTTTTTACGGAAGGCATCTAAAATCCTTTCATGGCTGCCTTTTCCGGCGGCGGTATCGGAGTCAAGCCGCAAAAAATCCCTGCCGGGAAATAACTCCTCTAATTCCTGTGCCACACGCTGAGTGCCTGCTCCAACAGGCAACAGCTCACTGCCGCATTCGGAGCAGATGCCGTTGTATTTAATAGAATATCCGCAATAGTGGCACATCATCCGCCTATTGGCGGAATGATAAGAAAGTGTAACACTGCATTTGAAGCATTCCGGCTTATGCCCGCAAGCGGGGCAGAGCATGAGTCGGTTGTGTCCCCTCCTGTTGAGCAGAAGTATGGACTGCTCGCCCTTTTCAAGGTTGAGGCAGAGCTCAGAATATAAGACTGAGCTGATGGTGCGGCCGTTGCCCTGCCTTAACTCCTCCCTCATTGAAACAACACGTGCTTGGGGGAGCTCCCTTTGATTATATCTTGCATCCATCCTGCACAAAAAATATGTTTTGTCCATTGCGTTTTGATAACTTTCAACAGAAGGGGTAGCACTCCCCAAAAGTAACAGGGCACTGTTTTGCGTGCAAAGATATTTTGCAACCTCAACAGCGTGGTAGCGCGGAGTATTTTCAGATTTGTAGCTAGCCTCATGCTCTTCATCTATTATGATAAGCCTCAGGGATTTTACTGGGGCAAATATCGCACTCCGGGTTCCCAGCGCAACCTGACACGAACCCTGACGTATCCGCTTCCATTCGTCCATGCGCTCCCCTATGGACAAGCCGCTGTGCAAGAGAGCCGCCCTAGATCCGAAATGAGCGGAAAACCGGCACATAAGCTGAGGTGTAAGGGCAATCTCAGGGACTAAAACTATCGCGCTTCCGCCGGAGTTTAATACCTTTTCAACTAGACGTATGTAAACAGAGGTTTTGCCGCTGCCTGTTACTCCATATAAAAGCCCGCAGGCAGGGGCCGAGCTGTCCAATGCTTCGGCACAACGATCAAATGATGCCTGCTGTTCTTGGTTAAATACAATCGGCTGCGCTGATTCTGCTGTGGAAAAAGATAGTTTTCGGTACGCCGGAACGGAAAATGTAGCGATAAGCTCTCTTTTTTCCAGGCCGCGGATTGTGTTCATTCCGGCTCCTGTCAGATAGCTAATGTCCCTGATAAGTGTGCTGCCTGAATCTCCGAGTAAACGCAAAACATCCCTCTGTAATGGAGAAATCCTGGTCAAGGAATCAAGCTCACCGCAAGAGACGGTCAATTCAGCACACATTTCGGATTTATCCCCAATTTTGCGCCTTGGTACCGATTCACACAGGCAAAGGCCCTTTTCGCAAAGGCCTTTAACAGCCTTTGCCGGGTCTTTGCCGATCGCTTCCCTGCATTCTTTTATTCCGGCTTTCCGTGACTTAGAGGAAAACAGCAACTCCAAGATTTTCACACTGTCACCGCTCGCTGCTTCAAAAGCGATTTCGGCTGTAACACCCTGCACAAGAGAAACAGTTTCATTCCAGTCGTACCATAGCCCTGCCGGAAGCATAGCCTTCAGCGCATCAAAAACGGCACAGAAAAAGCGCTGGCGCATCCAAAGTGCCAACTTAATCTGACCCGGCTCTAACACGCCCGAGGGGTCTAAGCACGATAAAATACATTTGGCTTGGGGATATTCACTTTCCCGGCTAACACTTATGATACAGCCCTCGGTTTTTCGGTTGCCCATCCCAAAGGGAACCATCACACGCATGCCGGGAATTGCCTGCTGAGCCAAAGCCTCGGGTATGCGGTAATCATACGGCCGATCAACCGTGTAGGGGATATCTTTTATAACCACACGAGCAAACTGTTCCACATTACTCACCGTTCTCCGGTCATCCCTCCAAGCGATAGTTAAATTCTTTTTTAACCTGGCCAATCAGCTCGCCGTCGTAGATTTCGTTTACGGCAAGCTTAACTGGTTTCTCGTCAAGTATATAGGCTCTGCACTCGGCATCCTCGGCAATCTCTCTGGCGCGGCGTGAAACTACATTAACTAAAAGATACCGGCTGGGGATGTTTTGCATAAGATCGCTAATAGACGGTTCTAACATATTTATCCTCCCTCCTTGACTTTCCTGTTTTCTGCGAAAAACTTAGGCATTCTGCCCGGCTTGCTCTGCTCGGCAATCAAAATCGACTGCATTTGGCTTACTGCATCCTGCAATTGGTCGTTGACTACGATATACGTGTACCGATCAATGTAACAATATCCCTGCTCGTTAATTTTCATACGCCGCGCGATTACCTCCTGTGTTTCACTTCCTCGCTTACTCAATCGCCGTTCTACTTCATTGAGGGACGATGGGGTCAGAAAAATAGATACCGCACCGGGGTATTTCCCCATCACTGTCATGGCACCGTTGATTTCTATGTCCAGCACAATGATGCGACCTTCATTCACTCCGGCTATCACCGGTGCGGCGGGGGTGCCGTAATATTCTCCGGCAAACTCAGCCCATTCCAAAAGCTCACCCATATCCCGCATCCTAAGAAATTCCTGACGTGTGACAAAATGATAGTGTACGCCGTTTTTTTCATCACCCCTTGGCCTCCGGGTAGTTGCTGAAACGGAAAAAAACATATCCTGCCTTAGTGCCATTATTTCATTCAGCACAGTACTCTTTCCTGCCCCTGAGGGACCTGACACCACCAGGAGAAGTCCTTTTTCAGCCATCGGTTCCCTCCTCATCCCCCTTCAGGCGGCTCCCGGCCGTTTCGGGGAGCAGTGCCGAAAGAATTACATGGTCAGAGTCGGTGATAAGGACTGCGCGTGTACGTCTGCCTAACGTAGCATCAATCAACTTATCTCGTTCTCGCGCCTGCTGTACAATTCTTTTTACAGGCGCAGAATCCGGGGAAACCAGCGCGATTATGCGATGTGCGGATACCATGTTGCCGAAGCCGACATTAAGTAGCTTCATAATTTCCTCCCTTTTGCTATTGCCTGGCATTACTCAATATTTTGAGATTGCTCCCTGATTTTCTCAATCTCGCTTTTCAAGTCGATGACAAGCTTTGTGGTTTGGGAATCAGAGCATTTTGAGCCAATTGTGTTGGCCTCCCGGGTGAATTCCTGAATGAGGAAGTCTAGCTTGCGGCCAATAGGAACACCATTATCAAGCAGGGCGAACAGCGACTCAATATGGATTTTTAAGCGAACAATCTCCTCGTCCGTTGAAGCCTTGTCGGCAAACAGAGCTGCCTCGGTGAGTATACGGCTCTCATCGATTGCCTTGGCTCCAAGGGTTTCCCGGATTTTTGTCAAAAGCCTGTCGTGGTATTCTGCAGTCACTTCAGGCATACGAGATTCAATTTGCTCGGTCAATTTGCGGATGATCTCTATTTTTTCCCTGATGTCATCGTTCAGCCTTCTGCCCTCCCTCTTTCTGGAGGCAACAAAGTCATTCAACGCTAAATCCGCGATCTGAAGAACTTCCCTGGTTTTTTCATGGATATCAGACTCCTTTTGGACAGACAGAGCTATATCAGGCAATCCTAATATCTTGGAAGCTGTCAAATCATTTGACATGCCGTACTTTCGCTCCAAAACATTGGCGATGGAAAGATATTTCTCCAGCATATCACAATTAAGGATCAACTCATTCATCTGTGCCGGAAGGTTTTCCACATACAGACTAACCTCCACCTTGCCTCTTGCCAGCCTACCCGCTATAAACTCGCGCAGGGACTCCTCCAGAAAAGAAAGTGTACGAGGGATTCTCATATTGATGTCGAGGTAGCGGTGGTTTACCGAGCGAATTTCTACCGCGGTATCGCCTTGTTTGGCGCGACCGTAACCCGTCATGCTCTGAATCATGGACAATACACCCCCTGAGCGGATACGGACATTTTACATTACTTTTGCAGCTTTGTCAACACCGTTTTTCTTTAGGTGTGCGTTTGTCTACTCCCGGTTCACTCCCATGAAAAATAATGCTTGCAATCTTCGGACAGCTCTGCTATAATCACCTCGTTGCGCGTCACGCTTCACAGTTTTTGTATGAGGAGGTGTATTCATGGCAAAGTGTTATGTTTGCAATAAAGGGGTATCCTTTGGGATTGCTGTTTCTCACTCCCACAGACGTACTAACCGTAAGTGGAAGCCCAATGTTCAGCGAGTTAAAGCCGTTGTAGAGGGTTCTCCGCGCCATATTCATGCCTGCACCCGATGTCTGCGTTCGGGAAAGGTGACACGGGCGGTATAATGGGGGTTCGCAACAGGCTCCCTGCATTCCTGCCCCTATGTTTTTTTGACAAACATAAAATCCTTGCTTTTGCGGAATGCTAAATCCGTAAAAGGCAGAGTCTCGCCTTTTTAGGCGGGACTCTTTTTCAGAAAGGGTGAGATGTTTTGACAAACATGACAAAAAGCGAATATACAAAATACGCGGAAAAAAAAGCCCCGAAGAGCAAGGTTTGGCGTGACACACTAGTTGCATGGGCAAGCGGGGGTACTGTTTGCGTGATTGGTCAGATTTTGGTCAATGTGTTTGTACGCTACGGCATGCCTCAAAAATTAGCCTTCACAACAGCGTCCATTGTTCTGATTTTCATTGCCGCACTGCTTACCGCACTGCATATCTACGATAGCATTGCCAAATGGGCAGGCGGGGGCATGCTAGTTCCAATAACCGGATTTTCCAATGCCATGACAGCCCCTGCAATGGAGTTCAAGAGCGAAGGAATGGTATCGGGATTGGCTGTAAAAATGTTTTCCATTGCAGGACCGGTAATTGTTTTCGGAATATTAGCCTCTATTGTGTATGGGGCTGTTTTGCTTATTTTCAAAGCAGGGCAATGACACCTCCGCCATGCTCCCCGCCCCTATTTATTTGTGGGGGTGGGTATGGTCGTGGTCAAGTGCATCAAACTCGTCCCCCAAAACCTCTTTTGGGTCTATCCCCTGTCTGTTGTAGTAATCTGACAGAGCCGATTTTATTGCCTCCTCCGCCAATACCGAGCAATGCATCTTTTGGGGCGGCAAGCCCTCTAAGGCTTCCACTACCTTTTTATTACTGACATCAAGGGCTTCTTTTACGCTTTTTCCTTTAACCATTTCGGTCGCCATGCTACTCGCCGCTACAGCCGCGCCGCAACCGAAGGTTTTGAACTTAACGTCCTCAATTCGGTCATTTTCAATACGCATAGTAATGTTCATAATATCTCCGCATTTAGGGTTTCCCACTGTTCCTGATGCATTCATGTTTTCGACACTGCCCATATTGCGTGGATTGTTGAAATGATCCATAACCTTTTCGGTGTACATTGAAATCCCTCCTAAAAAAATAAGCTTGTCCAATTCCCTCCTAAAAGTATACCGCAAACAAGCTTACAAAGTCAATAATACAGAATCCACGTTGCTAAGCTAAACCAGGCGGGAACGCTCAATCGTACGGTATTCCTATTCTTATGTCAATTCACCCTCAGGTTTTTTGGCGTTATGCGCATTAATGCTGCAATAAAATTGTAATATATAACTAGTTGACGTCTCAGTTTACCGTAGCTTAATATGCCTTCTCGTTCCCGGAAATTGAAGTGTGAGGGGATCTAATTTAATTTCTAAGGAAGCCTAACAGACCCGAATATCTCCGCAAACGCTTTGCGTTTTGAATCATGCCCTGCACAACATCTTCGCGCCCCACTAAAACCAGCCAGTCCCGGGCTCTGGTAAGGGCGGTGTATAGCACCCTTCGGGTCATCAGGGGAGGCGGTCCGGGCATGACTGCCAAAACAACGGCATCATATTCGCTGCCCTGCGCCTTGTGTATTGTCATTGCAAAGGCAGGCTCCAGCTCACCCAGCTCATCAAGCTTATACTCGGCAAGCCTGTCGTCAAACTGTACCGTCAGGCACGATTCCTCAATATGCTTTATAATCCCGATTTCACCGTTAAATACACCCTGACCGCTCTGCGCCCCATCGTCACTGCGCCACACAATATCATAATTATTGCGTATTTGCATGACCTTGTCTCCTTCACGGTACGCAAATTCACCAAACCGCTTCTCAAGCTTATGGTTAGCGGGCGGGTTCAGAGCCTGTTGCAGAATCTTGTTTAGGTTGACCGTGCCGCAAATCCCCCTTCTGGTTGGAGAGAGAACCTGTATCCGCATAGGTTCAACCCCCAAGCCCTCAGGCAACCGAGTTTTACACAGCTCGGAGATTGTTTCGGTTGCCAGGTGCATTTCACTCCTCTTCAAAAAGAAAAAATCGCCTTCCCTGTCATTGCCGAGGTCAACGCCCTCCCCCCTGTTAACGGCGTGGGCATGAGCAACAATGCGGCTTTTTGCCGCTTGGCGGAAAATCTCAGTAAGCCTCACAGCCGCCGCCCTGCCGCTTTTAAGTATATCCTCCAGTACATTACCGGGACCTACCGCCGGAAGCTGGTCGGGGTCACCTACCAATATCAGCCGGGTATCCTCCCGCAACGCCCGCGACAGACTCTCCATCAGTAAAATATCCACCATTGAGCATTCGTCCAGTACAAGCACATCGATATCCAGCGGGTCGGCTTCATCCTTCATAAAGCGCATATTGCCATCCATTGGGTCATAGCCAAATTCCAGCAGCCGGTGAATGGTAACGGCTTCACGCCCGGTCATTTCAGCGAGCCTTTTCGCCGCCCTGCCGGTAGGTGCGGCAAGCCTTGCTTTTAGCCCCATATGCTCAAAAAGCCGTAGCATTCCGCGTACAGCCGTTGTTTTGCCTGTGCCGGGCCCACCTGTTAAAATCATCAGGCTGTGTTTTGCGGCGGTTAAAACCGCCTCTTTCTGACATCCGCCATAGCATATGCCCGCCTCAAGCTCAATTTCGCCAACAAGCCTTTCTATGTCGCCTGTCGGGCAGAAGCGCGTATTAAACCGTTGCAGCACAAATTGCGAAACAAATTTTTCCGCGCGGTAAAGCCGGGGCAGATAAATCATGCTGTTTTTTTCCTCGGCCAACGCTCCTTGGCAACAGAGCTCCAAAAGTGTGCCAGAGATAAGATCCTCGCCGAGATTCAAAAGCTCTCCCGCCGCCGGTATAAGTTTGTCCTTGGGCAGATAACTGTGTCCCTCGTTCAAATTGAAAATAAGCTCGTATAAAATCCCAGCACGGCACCTTTTGGGATCATCATCTGGCAAACCAAAGCTTTCGGCTAGCTTGTCCGTTTTTATAAAATCCGCCCTAAATGGCTCAAACAGTAAAATATATGGGTCACCCCTTAGCCTTTCCTCTGCATCATCTCCGTATTGCTTGAAAAGCTCTAATGCAAATCCGGGAGAAAGCCCATGGCCGGCCAAAAGCTCCATGCATCGTCTTTGAGCGTTTTTTTGGGAAAAGGCCTGCTGGATTGCCCGCGCCCTTTTGGGAGTAATGCCGCGTATCTGCGCCAAACGCTCCGACTCTAATGCCATCACGTTTAAGGTTTCACTCCCAAATTTCTCTACCATCAGTCGCGCCGTAGAAGGTCCTATCCCGCGCACAGCACCGGAGGACAGATATTCTAAAATAGCCTGAGAGGACTCCGGCATACTCCGCTCCAGTGCTTGCACGGAAAATTGGCTGCCATGAACGGGGTGTTCTATCCATTGCCCGGATGCTTTAAGATATTCGCCGGGTGCGGCGAATGGGATATATCCCACCGCCGTGACCAGTGCTCCGTCCGGCAAGGCTAGGCGCACAACAGTATATCCGGTACCCTCATTGCCGTAAACAACGGATTGTATCTGTCCTTCCAGCTTCTCCATCGCTTAAAATCTCCTCTGCCTTCTTTTCCGGCTTCCGTGGCGGTGTGGGTGTTGGCGGTGTCCATACGCAAAAATACCAAGCAAGGAATATTGTTCCTATAGCAGCCAAAAGCGCAATAATAGTTTCTAGTATCATACTTGGCACCTCCTCACAGCTATACTATGCCGTGAAGGTAGCATTTGTTAATGCTACAGACGCCTTTTCCCCAAAAGAAATGATGTGGCAGCCCCGGCTGCAAATGCGGCAACACCTATGGCTATTGTCAATGGCGAAACTCCGCTAGAGTATACAGCAGGGTCATTAAACAGGGCGTAAACCGAACCAAGAAGAAGGCCTGAAATGACTGAATATATTGATTTGGGATATTTTTCTAAAAATTTCTCCAAGAGCTTTACCATGCTAAGCACTCCCGCAACAACACCTATTCCCAATGGTCCCAGCACCTTGCAAATATTCAATAGTTTTTCAGTGTCGGAGATATTGCCGAGCCAATCATTAATACCAGAAATTGAATGGGTTACAAGAGGATAAACCCCAAGCAACAACAAGACAAACGACCCGCTTACGCCCGGAAGGACTAGTGCCATCGCAGCTATCCACCCGGCAAAAAATATAAAAGCCATGTACCCCGGGCCGATGCCGGAGATAACCTCGGCGGCAACAACAGCTTCCTGGGACTTTAAGTAAGAGGCAAGTGCCAAAACTAAAATAGATATGGCAATCATCAAAACATGGCGCAGCTTGAACCCTTTGGTGCCGGAATCTTTTGCCTTTGTGAAGATGATGGGGATTATGCCCATTATCAAGCCTATGAAAAGCAACATTGTGGGTAATGAATGGTGAAGGAGCAGATAATCAATCAGCGTCCCGAACGCTAATATTGAAAAAGCCATCCCTGCTAGCAGGGGAAGCAAAAGAAATAAATGCTTTTTAATATTTTCCCGAAAATGATTAACAGCTTCAATAAAATCAAAATAAAACCCCAATATAACCGCAACAGTACCACCACTGATACCAGGTATAATTTCGGCAATCCCAACCACCATTCCGTTTATAAAATTTCTCATTAACATAAGCATTGTCTAACCTCATCTCCCGGATTCTGAAAATATGAACATCGTGAACACGAGCATTGTACCATGCCTTGAGCAATAAGGCAACACCTCATGCGTTTACCGTGTTAGACAGTGCTGATTCTTGTTAGGTTTTTAGTCCAAGATAACCGCAGTCTGCTAATCGGACTTGAAACGCTTGTGGGTTGCCTTGAAAAATGGGAAAAATGGCACAACAAATGCCGTGCTTACTAAAATTTGCGGCACACCTACCAAAATTAACGCTTGAATCCCGGCTTTTCCGGTTACCCCGAAAAACACTAAATAGTACAAAACAACCACTGAGGAAAGGGTTATAAGCGTAAGAAACAGGGATGTCAGCAAGGTTTTGCGAAAATAATTTCCTCCTGACAATCCAATAGCTATACCGACAAGCATTAGAGTCAGGGCGAAGAAACCGTTGCCCGGTGTCATCATGGCATCGCAGATAATCCCGCATAAAAATCCGGCTATGCCGCCACCCCAGGCATCGGTAAACAGGGCTGCCATAACCACGGCCGCAACAATGGGTAAGCCCTTTACACCCCAAATTGGGAAACGAGGAAAAACCATATTTTGTAATATAATGCAAATAAAGATAATTGTGCCGTAATAAATCCACTTTGCCGCAGGGCGGCTGATGTTTCCCATTTAGCTTCCTCTATTCTGTTATAACAAATGATTTAATTACAAAAACCTGTGATAGATTTGCTAAGTCTGCCTTAGGCTCTATCACGGCAAATGAGCCTTGCCCGGAGGGCTCATCCCTTATGGCTGTTACAGATCCGATTGTAATATCATCCGGGAAAATGCCTCCCTGTCCGGAGGTGAGCACTAAGTCGGTGTTTTGAACGTCAGACTCTCGGTCGATATAACTTAGTTTCAGCTGCCCATCCCGCATTAAATCCCAGTCACCCATAGCAATTGCCGTCTGCCCGGTACGTTCTATTTTCGCCCCTGCATTCATATCGGCATCGGTCACAAGAGTAACCCTGCTCCATCCGGATCCTACCTCACTGACTATCCCTACTAGATACATAGAGGAGGATATTACGCATTGGTCCTTCTTGATTCCCGCCTCAACGCCTTTGCTTAAGAGGAAGGTCCGGCTCCAGTCAGTTAAGCTACGGTCGATTACGGCTGTGGAGATATACTCAAACTTGCGATCACGCTTTTGAAGCCCTAAAAGCTCCCGCAATCTGTCGTTCTCGTCTATAATCTGCCTCGATCTGCGGAGCTCTTCCTGCATTTCAGCCACATAGGCATACAAATTATCATACTCAGCCGCAAGGCTTTCATAATCTGCCATGGCGGCACGAGTATTATCAATGCGGCCCAACGCGCTGTCTGTTAAAATATGCAATGGTCGGAACAGGAAGTTAACCGCGTTTGACAAAGGCGTTGTCCCATCCTTGCTGAAAAAAGAGAAGACAGCCATCCCTAATATCAGCAGGGCCGCCGCCGATACCAGTACAACACCCTTATGACGCAAAAAAAACTTCATTACACCACATCAATTCCTATTTCGTTAAACATTTGGGAAAGTAAGCAGAGCGGCAGACCCATAACATTATAAAAATCGCCGTCTATTCGCTCTACAAAAACAGATCCGATTTCTTGTATTCCGTAGCCTCCCGCCTTGTCCATGGGCTCTCCGGTATCAACATACCTCTCAATCTCATATAGCGACAGAGAACGCATTTTAACTGATGTAACCTCGCATTTAGTGCGGGACCGACCATCTTTTAGCATCGTCAGACCCGTATATACCCTGTGCCATCCTCCTGAGAGCCTTTGCAGCATAGAGATTGCTTCACTGCGGCTCTGCGGCTTTCCTAAAATTCCGTTATCTATCCAAACAATCGTGTCGGCCGCAATAATCACATCGCCAGGCAAACACTGCCCCTCCGCGATTTTTGCCTTTCTGAGAGAAAGGGCAGATACCGTATCCCCAGGGGAGTTTCCTTTGTAAGCTTCGTTGGCATTTGGGTGTATGACATGGCAGCTCAGGCCGATACGTCCAAGAAGCTCTTTGCGGCGGGGCGAGGCTGAAGCTAAAATAATTCTTCCCATTTAAAACCTCCGCTTATCCCTGATACCATTATGCTCCGGCATATAAAATCCGGTAGTCTGGCTGTGAGGCATATACGGTCCGCGGCGGGTATACGCCTGCATAACCTGAACGCATTCACGCGGACTTTCGGTGGTAAAGTCCAGCCTTATCCCCCACAAGCCGATGTGGTGCCAATTTTTATTGCCAGCAAGCCAAACCTTATCGTGGTGATAGATCGTTGTGCCGTGACCACTGTCTCTGATTAAGGGGAAGTATCCGCCGTTTGAACCCAATATTTCCACATGGTTGTCGCAGGAGCAGGACTTATTCTTAGATTTAATCAGACAATTTTGCGATGCAAGCATAGGGAGGCGGCCATAACCGATAATTTCGGTGTCCATTATATGCGACAGTCTTGAAATTTCATCAAATGTCATCCATGGGGCCAAAGTGCAGGATAAAACACGCAGAGAATGTACCTCTTTGAGTGTCCGTGAGTCGGAAACAGCAAAATCTGCCCTGATCGAAAAGCCCGCATTGAGTGCAACGGCAATCTGGCCCGGGCGGCAAACTAAAGCCTCTCGTAAACCCAAACGATATAACTCCTGCAATCCCCGCATAATCTCAGGATTATCACACTCCCTCGCGGCGCGGGGAAGAATCGCTACCGGAACTGTTTGGCAGGAGATCAGCTTGATGGATTTTTCTCTATCGCTCAAAAGCTCATTCATGGGAATATAAATACGCTCGGGGTTACATCCCAAAAGCTCACTGGTAATCTGCGAAAGCTTATGAACCTTTACCAAAATAACCGGACTTTTTGCACATGGGAGCAATGCCGCTATGGGTTCCGCAGCTCCGGCTTGACGCTTTAGCGGTGCAGAACGCATTTCTGTCAATTTCCGCAGAGCCTCCTGCCGCATTTTTACCATATCTGATACAGAAAGGCGAACATGGGGGGCGATTTGGCTTCGCGCTTCCTTGCAATAATAACCATCATCGCTATCATTGTACAATTCTTCATTTGCCTCTTCCTCAGACAAGCCCACCATGTCGGGAAAAGGAATCGCACCAATGACATAAAGGGTATGCCCGGCATAGTCGTCTACTGCCAAGCGTGCCGGTACGCCATCCTCAATAAGTGCGAAAAACCTGACCGGAATGGCTGCGCGTCTTCTCTGTGTTCTCATGTCCAATTTATTAGCCGTCCAGAACCGTTCATTTTTTTTCCCCGGTTCAAAATCCCACAGCCAAATATCTCCCTCTCCCGCGAACGGCGCACCGGAAGACTCCGGCCGGCCAAGTGCTGCCAAGGCTTTTTGCAGTGATTGTATATGAAATGGCTGGTGGTTCATAGTATCATAGGTTATGCGGGTAAAAAAATTAACCGTCTCCGGTGCCGGGTCGGGAGAAACCACTAATGCTGCCGAAAGGCCTGAAATCTTCCCACGGTGCGAAAGCAGACACAAATCTCGTGTAAAAAACTGTGTTCCTTTTTTTTCATCTCCGAAAGCCCTGGCACATTCCCTTAAACAGCTATATTCTCGGCGGTTTTTGTCAAGTAAACACCGGCCAGGCTCACCGGAGGGGCAAAGCGGACCTAAAACCAAGCCGTAAAGCGGAAGGGACGACTGGCTGCATAGCTGTAAAAAATCGCTTACGTCAATAAATGGGCTCACAAAAGCTCTCTTACAATTTTGTCCTTGAGCAAAACGAACATCTTCCAGAGTAAGGCATGGCACACCCCAATGCAACTCACATTCAGGTGCAATTTTCTCTGCAAGCCGGAGGGTTCCCAGCTCCTTCGCCTGAACACCGTCCAGCCCTAAAGCATAGAGCTTGCCTAACAGTTCGGCACGATTGCCCATTTCACTGTCGGTACATAGCCCAGACAGATCTAAGATTGTTTTGACACCTTTAGACCGGGAGAAGGGAAGAACATCACAGAGTTCCTGCATACAGAACGGCTGTGTCAGCAGAAGCTCGTCAGCTCCTGCGTTTATCGCCGCCTTGACCGCGTCACGAGACGAAACAGCCGTTATAATTACCATATATCCTATCCTCCCGAGGCTCCTTTAGGGCTTCTAGTGCTTATCCTGTCGGCGGTTTTTTGCCGCGCAACCGGCTTATTTCACGGCGTGCCTCGGCTAGGTCATGCTTGAGCGTTGTAGCTTCGTCTAAATACAGCTTGACCTGTTCGCGCAAATGAATGCAAGATTCAACCGCATCGTTAGCCTTATCGGCAATATTCAGAGCCGCTAAAATCGCGGCGTGGCTCACAGATAGCCGGGAGGAAGCCATAGTATCCGCAATTGCCTGATTTATTTCTTCTGCAATTTTTTGCACATACTCCTCAGGCTCGTCCGACAATAAAGTGTAGTCGTTTCCGGCGACCTGTACTGTAACCCGGGTTTTCACAAAAATCCCTCCTAATCTGTATTTACCAAATCTGCTATCCCCAAAGCTCGCAAACGCTCTTGGGAAGGCTGATGGTTTTACCATCGGTGTAGGTAAGCTTGATGAATATCGGCTTGATTTGAACATCATCCACACCCGAAAGAACAGAGAGGTACAGCTCATCAACCTTGCTGCCCGGGCCTATGCCGCGGCGTTCTTTGTTAGGGCAACGCACCACAAAGCTAAGCTCTTTCCTCGCACCCTCCTTTTCGGGGTCGTCAGCCATAACAGGATTTCCCTCATTGTCAAGAACGCCGAAGGCTAAAAGAGCTTCTCTGACGGTTTTCCCGGATTGGTTTATCCAGCGAAGCTCCAGGCCTACCTCCTTTCCGGAGCTTGCAGGTAGTAGGCTATAGTTCAAATCCGAGAGAATGTAGTCCTCGGCATTAGCTTTAAGCCAAACAGGGTCACTGCTTTCGGGAAGATCGGAAAGGCGCAGATCTAAAATCTTCTTTTCATACTCATTGACCTGGACAAGGGAATTTTGATCCTTGCCGTATGACGTTTTGAACCGGTTTACAGCGTTTTTAAAAAATTCAACTTGGTTTAATTCATCCGTTTTGGTGTACTTATCGGTATATTTTCCAGTTTTCGCAAGGATTTCAGTGTGTTTTCCTTCAATTTCCTTCAGTAAAACGGACTTGTTGTGGCGGTTGCTGAGATTAACGGCGACTACCGCCACTAGCACTATAAGGCCAAGGGAAACGAGGGTCATTACGCTATTACGCCGTGAATTTTTTTTTGCAGTTATCTTCTGCGTGCCGCTGGTTCGGGCGGTTATATGAGTTCCCGCCTGCACCCCGCAATAGGGGCAATGTTTTTCATGATCATCCGGTAATTCTTTTCCGCATCTTCTACATTCCATCATGCAGGCCTCCTTATATCAATCACCCAGTCAAACCTTTGTTTTACTTTACAGGAGTATATCTTAAAAATGTGTTCGGGTCAAGTGCCTAGTATACTATTCCGCAAAAATATGTTACTTGCTTGCAATTCCCGTCACAACCCGTTCGATGCCGGATAAATCCTTAAAAACCTCTATGCCGGAAAAGCCGTTTTCCCTCAAAATATCACATACCTGCCCAGCTTGTGTGTATCCAACCTCAAAAGCTGCTCTCCCGCCGGGAGTGAGTGCCGTGTGCCACTGCCCGGCTATTGCCTCGTAGAAGGTCAACCCATTTTCGCCGCCGTCTAGTGCCATGCGCGGCTCATAACCGGTGACCGAAAAATCCAAGGAACCCCATTCGTCCCGGGCGATATAAGGCGGGTTGCAGACAAGTAAATCAAAGCCGGGCAATTTTTTGGGCGGGGGCTTCAGCGCATCGCAGCAAAGTGTTTTTACGGAGGGCAGCCCTTTGCAATT
The DNA here is from genome assembly GCA_009777475.1 of Oscillospiraceae bacterium. GTDB lineage: Bacteria > Bacillota > Clostridia > Oscillospirales > UBA929 > UBA929. The sequence continues at coordinate 33,085 of WRLU01000024.1, forward strand.
CATTGCGGCAATCTCCAAGGCAGCCCGGGACAAATCGGCAAGGGTCAGATCGCAGGAAATATTGTGAGCCAATGCAACCCCCAGGCAACCGCTTCCACAGCATAAATCTAACACGCGCACCGGCACAGGCACACCGACCGCCCAGCCGATAGCAAGCTCTGCCAGCAGTTCGGTATCTGCGCGAGGGATTAAAACATCGGGGGTTACCTTGAAGGTAATCCCATAAAAGTCCCATTCACCCAGAACATATGCCAAGGGTTCGCCTGATGCCCGGCGTTGCGCAAGGTTTTTTCTGGCTGCTTCATTTTGACTCGCTTTGGCAATCTGCTCCGCTTCCCAGCCAGGGCGTTCAATACCGCCTGACAGCAGGATTTCACGCAATTTGGGTAAGTCCATCAATGCTAAATCAGCTCCATACGAATAAGTCATTAAAGTGTTCACCCTGATTCACCTTATCACCACTCGTCCGCGCCTTTTTCTTCAGGTATGACCCTTTGCAGGGCGGCTATGCCTACCTCAAGCATGCCGTCTTCAGGCTCAATTGTAGTAATTTTCTGCATCCACAGTCCGGGTGAACGTAAAAT
>WRLU01000025.1 GCA_009777475.1 Oscillospiraceae bacterium
CCGACAAGACATATGTCAATGGCGTGCTGTATACAAAAAAGGCGGAGTTTACTTTGGCAAGCGGTGACCAGGTGTGGCACGGTGCTACGGCTAAGAAGCCGGCGAGTGCGAAGCAGATGGTGGGGTAGCCGGCTTACGAAAAACGCTATCAAAGTACTCTTTTGTCTCCCCCCCACTGTGCCGTCACATACGGTATATAGAGAGGTTTATATATTTCGCCGTTTTGGTATTTGCGGGCGGTAAACGCAAAGACGGAAGATTCGTGGTTGAGTTGCACGGTAAAAACGGAAATTTTGAATTACCAAGATGTGAAAAAGCGAGGAAGTTCCTTGGGTTAAACGATTCCTAAGTAGGATTGCAATCTTCTAAAAAGACACGCTTCATAAGCGTGTCTTTTATGTTTGCTGTTTTGGCAGACAATGAACGTCTAGGCTTCTTATTAGAGGTATGGACAATTTAAAAATTATAAATATAAATTTGAAAGGATTTGAAAAAATTATGGCGAATACTAAATTTGATGCAAAAAGTTTTAATGCGGAGGCATTTAGCTACATGGCTGATCATGTACCTAATCTGGTGATGAATGAAATCAGAAAATCTAAAGCACTGGGGCGTAACCCTGTAATTAGTGAGCTTAGCTCATCGCAGGATGGTACCGGGTATGCTAGGATTGCTATGCCGGGGCCATTGGATGGGGAGGCTGTCAATTATGATGGGCAAACCGATATTCCAGCTACATCCACCAACACCTACGAGCAGGGTGTAGTTGTGGTTGGTCGCGCTAAGGCTTGGACAGAAAAAGACTTCTCATTTGACATTACTGGTGGTATTGACTTTATGCAGAACATTGCCAACCAAGTGGCCGAGTATAAAAATACTCTAGACCAAAACTCGTTGCTGGCTGTATTGGAAGGGATTTTCTCTATGTCAGGAGAGCAGAATGAGGAGTTTGTTGAAAAACATACGCATGACATTACAGAAGAAGGGGGCGGTGCAATGACACCGGTTACTCTAAATACTGCCGCAAACAAAGCCTGCGGGGCTAATAAAAAAAAGTTTACCTTAGTCTTTATGCACAGTGATGTTGCTACCGGATTGGAAAATCTTGATTTGCTTGAGCATCTGAAATATACCGATGCCGAAGGAATTACTCGTGATTTAGATCTGGGTACATGGAACGGCAAGCTAGTGGTTATTGATGATAATTTGCCTGTTAAGGAAATCTTGACAAGCGGCGGGGATGAGGTGTATACACAATATACTACCTATGTACTGGGTGACGGTGCTATCAGCTTTGAGGATTTAGGTGCTAAAAGAGCTTATGAAATGGACAGAAATCCGGCTAAAAATGGCGGAGAGGACACTTTATATATGCGCCAGCGCAAGGTGTTTGCCCCATATGGTATTTCTTATGAAAAGCTTAATCAGGCCAGTTTATCGCCAACGGAAGGCGAATTAGCTGATGGCGAAAATTGGACACTGGTTCATACAGGGGAGGCAAATGAAACGGAGCGAACTTACATCAACCATAAAGCTATTCCTATTGCACGTATAATTTCCAAGGGATAGTTTGTTATTTCATAGGAGGTGGGCGGACAATTGTTCGCCCACCCCTTCACAAAAAAATTTGAAACAGCGGCGAAATGTAACGGCAATATTTTCCGATTGCTCAGACCTGCATTAGGTGGTGGGCGTAAAAAAAGGGGAAACTCAAAAAGGGAGGGGGTTGACAATCAAGATTTGTTGTGTTAGCATACTCTCAGTCGGTGATTTAGGAGTATGATGTAATGGTAACATGACGGTCTCCAAAACCGTTCTTGAGGGTTCAAGTCCTTCTACTCCTGCCACTAGAAATAGCCATAAGGGGCATGATTGTCTTTTATGGCTGTTCCTTTGTATGTAAGGCAGGGGTTGTCTACCCCGCTTTTGGATTTGCTGCGGACGGCTCCTCCCGCCCGAACGCTTCCTGCAAACTTTCCCGCTGCTCCCGGCTCATTTCCGGCAATTCGATATACCCGATGAACCGATAGAATATCTCCACATCCTGAATCGTCTGCCCAAACTCTTGCTTGCGGTGATGCACCACGATTTTGTCAACAAACTCCCGCAGGATTTCCGGCGAAACCGTTTCAATGTCGGTATATTTCCGAACCAACCGTAAAAATCCATCGGCGTTCATCTCATGTGCCGTTTCTTCCTCGACAACCGCCCGCAAGTGCTTTATGTTTTGCCGTACTGCCGATTGCTCGTTCTCATATTTGCCAGACAGTTTGAGGAATCTCTCCTCGCTCAATTTGCCAAGCGTTCGGTCTTCATAGACCTGTTCGTACAGCAAATCAAGCTCTTTTTCTCTCGCTAGGGCTTCGTGCAGGGCGATTTGGTTCTTTTTCTGCTGAATTTGAACCAGTTTGCAGTGTTCGTCAACCACAATTTTGACAAATTCATCCTCAAAAAGAGTGGCAAACCGAAGGATTTTGGAGAGATGGCGGGTTAGAATATCTGTGATGCTGTCAACACGGATGTGATGGGTTTGGGCGCATAAACCGTTGTTTTCCCTCTTGTTTTTGCAGGAAAAGTAGTGATTATTGGGATTATCATGGGTGTATTTGTAGTTTAATCTCGCACCACAGTCTGAACAATACAGATACCCGGCGAACATATTTTTTCGGACGTTCTTGGGCTTTCTGCACTTGGTATCACCGAAAGACCGCTGTACATCGTCAAAAACCTGACGTTCGATGATTGGGTCATGGACACCCTCGTGAATTTCCCAATTTTCCGGCGGGTTATTCAGCCGCTCTTTGAGCTTGTAGGACTTGGAATAGGTGCGAAAATTCACAACATCGCCCAAATACGAACGGTTTTGCAGGATTTGAAGCACGGTATGATGTGCCCAAAATGTATCACCCCGAACGGTTTTAGGGTTGTTACGGTAGCCTTTGATTCTAGCGTAGGCGGTCGGATTCCGGGCGGCAACCGTCCGATGAGGGCTTCAAATTTAGCCGCCTGACAACGTAATTTCCTTGCATCATCGTATGTTTTTATCTCGGCGGCGAAAAGTGCTTTGTCCTTTTCGTCCAGTTTGCTTTGCATACGGGAAACTGCTGTGTCCACACGGCTGTCGGCGGTCTGCTCTGCTTGCCACGCCCGGTTTTTCGCATCTTTTTCAGACTGTTCCAAAGACTTGATATGGTTGTCCATGGTTTTCATCTGAGCGGTAAATTTTTCGGCTTCGGGCAGCCATTTTGCCAAGCACTCTAAAGCGTTCGCAGACTGTTTTTTGGCGTTAAAGTGGTTGGTGTTGGACAGGATATGCTCCACCTCTGAAAACTGCTTGTCGAGCCGTTCTGCCATCTTAAACAACCAAACCGGGAGATGCTTCCGCTTGGTAATCTGTGCCGACACCCCACGTTCCAACTCTGGATAATACTGAGACATATGAGCGTGATATGCGTCCTGCCATTTTGAGAGTTGGGCTTGGTTTCCCAATGTTTTCTTTGCGGAAAGACACTTATCAGGCGTAATCGGGCAGAAAACAAGGTGCATATGAGGGGTTTTCTCGTCCATGTGAACCGTAGCTGCGATGATATTTTCCCTGCCGACTCTTGATTCCATAAATTCCAAAGCCGATTGAAAATATGACCGCTGCCCGGCTAAACTCAAAGCGTTCATAAATTCGGGGCTGGCTGTGATGAGCGTTTCCACCATCACCGTGGAATTGGAACGAGTTTTGCACCCCGCCGCCCGTATCATCCGGCTGACCTCCCGGCGGTATGTTTGGCGGGGCAGGACAAGATGGTAATTGTCCGTATTTCGGGCAGAAATAATATCAGGATTGCTTTTGTATCGTTCTTTTTTGCGTTCATTGTGGTTGTAACAGGCGGATACACCGCCGGATTTGCATTTTTTGAACCGTAATATTGCGTATGGCATAGACTTCCTCCTTGAATGTTGATTTTTATGGACTGACGAGATATAATAGGGCGAACGATTTATTGAGAGCGGCGAATTATTGCCTCCCTTCCGATTTTGAATAAGAACAACCGCTTTTTGAGTGAACAAGAATTTTCAGAACTGTATCGGGAATATTTTGAAAATAATTCCTCCGGCTTATCGCCCTCTGGGACGATGAAACTGGAGTACAAAGTCATGAAAGGAAGTCCCAAATTGTACGAAAGCTATACCCTTGATGGGCTTGGCTCTTTCTTGTATATTGACCTTTTCAAAGGGATACAGTTGAATCATATCCCTAAAAAATGTTCAAATTGCGGCAAGTATTTTTTGCTGACGAGCGGCAAATATTCCGATTATTGCGAGCGTCCGCTGCCCGCTGACAAAGGAAAAACCTGCCGGGATGTGGGGGCTAGGAAAAAGTATGACGAAAAGTGCAAGACCGACCCGGTTTGGCTCACATTTAACCGTGCGTACAAGGCACATTATGCCCGGTATATGGAAAAGAAAATGACTGTTCCGGAGTTTGAAAAATGGTCTGCGTATGCCATTGAACTTCGGGATAAGGCGGTCAATGGTGAGCTTGAATTTGAGGAGTTTGAGCGATTGGTTAAGATTTAGGGGGGCTTGGCGGGAAATCCAAAGCAAAGAAGGTGATAAATATGGAAACTGATACAAATCCGTTTTTCAAACAAGTCTATGATATTGTGGAGCAAGTCCCGCTCGGCAAAGTTGTCTCCTATGGGAAAATCGCCCGAATGCTGGGGCAGCCACGGGCGGCTCGTCAAGTAGGCTGGGCGATGCGGAACTGCCCGGAGCATTTGCCTTGGCAGCGTGTGGTTATGGCCGATGGGTCGGTGGCAGGCGGGGTGTATGCTGAGATGCGTAAGGCTCGGCTGGAGGATGAGGGTGTGGTGTTCCTGCCGGATGGACGGGTGGATATGAGTGAGTATGCGTGGGAGTGAGAATCGCCTGTGGAAAATGAAAAAATCTCTTGAAATTTTTCCAGCAACAGAGTATAATATGAGCATTCTCAACAAAGTTTTTATATAGGCAGGGTATTGTATGGCATTAGGATGGGGCGAAATCCGCAGCAGGGCAACGACATTTGCCTATGAATGGCGGAATCAAGGCTATGAAAAAGGCGATAGTCAGACATTTTTGAACGAGTTTTTTGAGGTGTTTGGTATCAGCCGAAAACGTGTTGCTGTCTTTGAGCAAAAAGTCAAGAAAATTGGCGGCAAAGACGGCTTTATTGATATGCTCTGGAAAGGCGTTTTGCTCATAGAACAAAAGAGTGCTGGTAAGGATTTGAACAAAGCGTATCAGCAAGCGACCGAATATTTCCCCGGTCTGACCGATGATGAACTGCCTCAATTTATTCTTGTATGCAACTTCGAGAGTTTCCGTCTGTATGACCTGATGGAGAATACAGCCATTGAATTTCCCCTTGCCGATTTGCCCTCAAAGGTTGAACTCTTTGGATTTATGATTGGTTTTGCTTGGAATAAGCCCGCCGAAGATGAAAAGGTGTCTGTTGCCGCTGCCGAAAAGATGGCAAAACTGCACGATTGTTTGAAATCCATAAACTATACCGGGCAGGAGTTAGAGCAATATCTTGTTCGTTTGTTATTCTGTCTGTTTGCTGACGATACAAGCATTTTTGACAAGAATATTTTCCATGATTTAGTTGCCACAACTAAGCCTGATGGCTCTGACTTGGCACAGGTGTTGGCAGATCTATTCGAGCGTTTGAATACCCCTCCTGAAAAACGGCTAAAAATCGAAGACAAGTTGTCCGCTTTTCCTTATGTGAACGGCGGGTTGTTTGCTGACCGCTTGCCCATCGCCGCATTTGACAGCAATATGCGTAAAATTTTATTGGACAGCAGCTCCTTTGACTGGAGCTTTATCACGCCGTCCATCTTCGGAAGTATGTTCCAAGCCGCTATGAGCGAGGAAGAACGTCATAATATGGGGGCACATTATACCGAAGAATCCAACATTATGAAAGCCATCAACCCCTTATTCTTAGATGATTTGAATGCCGAGTTTGAGCTTGTAAAAGACAACAAGCAAAAGCTCAAAACCTTTCACGATAAGCTGACAAGGTTAAAATTTCTTGACCCTGCCTGCGGCACAGGAAACTTTCTAATTATTGCCTATCGTGAGTTACGGCGGTTGGAAATCAAAATTCTGAATGCGATTTTATCCAATAAAGGCACATCAGTCCAGATGGTTCTCGATGCACCCAAAACCTATTCTAAAATCAATGTAGACCAATTTTACGGCATAGAGATTGATGAACTTGCCTGTGAAATCGCCCGAACGGGAATGTGGTTGATGGATCATCAATGCAACATGGAACTCTCTAAAGCATTTGGGACACACTATGTCCGGCTGCCACTCGAAAAAGCCGCTGTCATTTGTAACGCCAACGCCTTAACAACCGACTGGAACACGGTTTGCCCTGCCCGTGAGTTAAGTTACATACTGGGAAATCCTCCGTTCTTAGGGGCGAGACTGATGAGCAAGGAACAGAAAGCCGACTTAGAAACCGTTATCACCGAGCCAGAAGGCAAAACGGTCAAAGGTGCAGGTAATTTGGATTATGTGTCGGCGTGGTATTACAAGGCAGCACAGCTCATGCAACAAAACCCCACTATCCGTACTGCGTTAGTTTCCACCAATTCCATTACGCAGGGAGAGCAGACGGCACTGGTCTGGAAAACACTCATTGAAAACTATAATGTGAAAATCGACTTTGCCTACCGCACATTCCGCTGGACGAGTGCGGCACGGGGTAAAGCGGCTGTGCATTGCGTTATTGTAGGATTCAGCCGAGAAAATGTGAAAACGAAACGGTGTGTTTTTGACGATGATTTGGAGATGGATGTAAAAAACATTAACCCTTATCTAGTGGATGCTCCGAATGTGTATATTGAAAATCGCAAAAAACCACTGTGCGATGTGCCGTTGATGGGAATCGGAAACAAACCTATTGACGGCGGCAATTATCTGTTTTCTAAAGAGGAGATGGAAGCATTTGTTGGAATTGAACCACAATCGGAAAAGTGGTTTCGGCAGTGGTATGGTTCCTATGAATTTATCAATAACTGCCCACGCTATTGCCTGTGGTTAGGGGATTGCCCGCCATCAGAACTAAAACAAATGCCCGAAGCGATGAAACGTGTGGAAGCTGTACGTCAATTCAGACTAGAAAGCAAAAGCGAGGGGACTCGTAAAATTGCGGATACACCCCGGAGGTTTCATGTAGAAAATATGCCGGATAGTGATTTTTTGATCATACCGCGGGTGTCATCTGAAAACAGGATGTATATCCCCATCGGGTTTATGGACAGCTCCATCATTGCCTCAGATTCTGCTTTGGTTGTCTCTAACGCAACTCTCTATCATTTCGGCGTTCTCACATCTAGCACCCATATGGCGTGGACGAGAGCAGTCTGTGGTCGAATAAAAAGTGACTACCGCTATTCGGCGGGCATTGTCTACAACAACTTTCCGTGGCCGGAAGCAAGTGATAAACAACGCCAAGCAGTAGAAGCTGCGGCACAGGGCGTATTGGATGCTCGTAATAAATTTCTTTCCACTGATAGCTATGCTACACTTTATGACCCTAGACTTATGCCCGATGAACTTGCAAAGGCACATAGGACGTTAGATACCGCAGTGAAGAATGCTTATGGCGGTAAGGGTTTTGTCAGCGAAGCGGAGAGGGTTGCGGATTTGATGGAACGGTATGGGGTATTGGTGGAGAATGGGGGGTGAAAGAAACATGAACTACAACGATTTTATTATTTACAGTGCATTGGGAGACAATGGATATAGACAGTATCGGCAATATGCGGATGCCGTTCGTGCTGTTCAAGTGGCTCAAAAGGAGCGGGAGCGAGAGAAGTTGCGAGCAATGTTGACCAGTATTGGCTCAGTTTTGTTTCGCTCTATAGAGCCGACTGCTGAATTTTATCAAAAGTGGCATGAAGCTGATTCGAGACACCCAAACATAGAAAGGGGATTTGCCGCCGTGGAATACGCAGTAAACGTGGGTGAGATAGCTTATGATGAATACGCCAACTTAGACGGCGTTAGCAAGTAATCTTAGCACGGGTTTGTTTGAGGGTGTGTAGGGGATGTATTTTCAATCAGAGCTGAAAAAGGCGGAGTTTGTGGCAGGGTTAATGGAGGGGTATCGGGCGTTGGTAGAAAGACTATCACCGCAGCAAACAAAACGATTTTAATGGGGGAAATTCACATGAAAGAGTGGCAAGTTTCGGTACAAAACGATAGCTTTGATAAGGCTGGAATAACTAAAGACTACCAAGAAGCAGTCTGCGAATATATCTGGAATGGATTTGAAGCTGGTGCCACAAAAGTGGAAGTCAGGCAAACTGGTGCGCCTATGCAACAGTCTCCGACTATCCAAATCGTTGATAATGGAAAAGGCATTGAATTTGAACGCCTTGAGGAAACATTTGGTGCATTCCTGTCCTCAACTAAAGATTCTTCCAGTATCAGAATCAAATCACAACAAAACAAAGGGAAAGGCCGATTTTCCTATATTTGCCTGTCGCACGAAGCAAAATGGTCAACCATTTATGAGCAAGAAGGCTCTTTGAAAAAATATGAAATTACAACGAGTTCCCACAATAAAAATAAATTTTCAACCTCTGATATTGCAGATGTGACTGAGGGAACAAACACAGGCACAACTGTCGAGATTCCCATTGCTGAAAGCAAAGTTTTTGGGCAACTACTTTACACTGATATGCAACAAAAATTGTTGCAGGAATTTTCTTGGTTTTTATATTTGCATCAAAGCCAAGACTTTTCAATCGAATACTTAGGAACAACCCTTGATTATAAACAATATATCAACACCGAACTAAGCGTAGATTGCACAAAAGAAATTGAGGAAAAAAGTTTTAGGATTGATTTGATTGTTTGGCGTAAAAACATAGACAATTCCTCGAAAATTTATTTTCTCTCCAAGGACGGCAAAGTGTGCCATGCGATGAATACAGGATTCAACAAAAACACGGTGGATTTTTTTCATAATGTTTTTGTTACGTCTGATTATATAACTCCTCAAAATGTGATTCACCTAAACAATGATAACCCAGCTCAACTCACAATGGGTGAATCAAAAGATGAACAAAAAAGAATCTTTGGGCAACTAAAAAAAGAAATTCAAACTTTGATTTCCGATGTCCTTAAAAAATTCTTAATTCAGCGAGCGGACAAAGAACTGGCTGATATGGAAGAGCGTGGTTCGCTGCCCGATTTTCCAGATGATGAATATAGCCAGTTGAGGAAGAAAGATTTTCAGACAGTTACGAGAGAGCTGTATTGTGTGGAACCAAAAATATTTCACAGATTAAAAATAGAGCAAGAAAAATCGCTTTTGGGATTTATGAATTTGCTCTTGGCTTCTAGCGAACGTGAAAACTTGCTGACGATTGTTGAACACGTTGTTAATTTAACAAGCGAGCAACGAAACACTTTTGCAGATATTCTTCAAAGGACAAAATTGCAGTATATCGTAGACGCTATCGCTATCGTGGATAAACGCTGTGCCATTGTCGAAGAACTCAAAAAAATTGTGTTCGATTTGGCTAAATTTGCAAATGAAAGAGACCATATTCAAAAAATAGTCGAACAGCATTTCTGGCTTTTTGGAGAACAGTATCATCTGCTTACAGCTGATAAAACCTTGGCAACTTCTCTTGCAGAATTTGAAGCACTTACAAGCACAGAAACAGAAGTGAAAAAATCAAAATCTGCCAACTCCGAAAAGGGGCTTAATCAAAGAGCGGATATTTTCCTGTATACTCAAAGAACACAAGAGGATAGCAGTAATGAAAGGCTTGTCGTTGAATTGAAAGCCCCCTCTGTATCGCTATCTCTTGATGTTTATAATCAAGTAGAACGCTACGCCTACACAATTCGGAAAGAGCCTCGATTTAACGGAACAAACCGTTTTTGGAGATTTTATGCGGTATGTTCAACGGTCGAGGATGATGTGAAAACAAAATACGCGAACTTCAAGCAGTATGGGAAAAACGGGCTTGTCAACGTCATTGACGACAGGTTCGAGATATATGCTCTTTCATGGGATGATATATTTCAATCGTTTGAAGCACGACACAGCATTTTGTTTGATAAATTGGAACTTGATTATACTCAGGCTCTCGACATCCTTGACGTTGATAGGGATGCAGCACCTTCAAGGGGGGTGGTTGACGAGATGAGCAATAAAATAACGGAACTGAACCCGAACTAAATTTGAAATTTAACCAAAAATCCAATATAAGTAGGAGGCTCACCCCATGACCAACACCCCACAATCCCCCGTTCCATCCAATGCCCCGCAAATTGATTAAACCACACTCTTTACCCGTGTATCCGAAATCATCGAAACTCGAAAATCCTTTGCCGGAGCGTATGCCAACCGTGAAGCAACGCTCATGTATTGGGAGGTTGGGCGGCATATCAATTCGGTTGTGCTTGAAAATCAACGTGCTGCGTATGGAAAAAAGATTTTGATGGCACTGGCGGCAAAATTGATAGGGAAATATGGGAAAAACTTCACAGAGCGAAATTTATACAGAATGACCTTATTTGCGGAGCGTTTTTCTGATGAAGAGATTTTGCCGACGCTATCGGCAAAATTGAGTTGGTCGCATATTATTGAATTACTTCCGCTGAAATCAAAAGAAGCACAGCTTTATTACGCAAATGATGTCGCCACACGAAATCTTGGGGTTCACGAACTTCGCCGCCAAATCTCCCGCAAAGCATATGAGCGGCAGGAAATCGCAAATACGGAGTTGTCGGAAGAATCTGCCGTGCCATTCAACGTATTCAAAGACCCGTATTTGCTCGATTTACTTGGGCTGAAAGAAAATTATATCGAAGCCGATTTAGAAAAGGCTATCCTCACAGAACTTGAAGCGTTTTTGTTGGAGTTTGGTCATGGTTTTGCGTTTGTCGAGCGGCAAAAGCGTATGATTATTGATGGCGAGGATATTATTCTTGATTTGCTGTTTTATCACAGAAAATTGAAACGGCTTGTCGCTGTCGAATTGAAACTCGGTGTATTCAAGGCGGCCTATAAAGGGCAAATGGAACTATATTTGAAATGGCTTGACCGATACGAGCGGCAAGAGGGCGAGGAATCTCCGATTGGCATTATTCTTTGTGCTACCGCAAGCCGTGAAAAAATAGAGTTTCTAGAAATGGATAAGGCGGGCATTGCTGTCGCAGAATATTGGACGCATATGCCGCCCAAAGCTGAATTTGAAATGAAAATCAAGGCGATTTTGATTGAAGCTCAGGAACGGCTTGCCCGCCGAAAATCGCTCCCTGCCGATGGCGGGCAAAAGCAACTTGATTATTTTTACGAACCCAAAGGCGAGGAAGATGAGTGAGGGCGAGAAGCCGGAACTCCCCACCCCCTGCGTATCAGCCGTAAATCAATTCGTCCCGCACAATCTCATCCGCACAAGCACAGATATTATTGACCCGACCAACCCACTCCATTTGGTTTCCGGCCTTGAGCTGTTCGGTCACGCCCTGCGAAACCATCATCTGCCGGACAATGGTTTCGTGCCGCTCATAAGCCAAAAGGTCAATCTCATGGATGTGTTGGTTCAGCTTGCCCGACATAAGCATAGCGGAAAACAGTCCTTTTTTGTGATTTTTCAGGTAGTCAAACCGCCGCCGATCCCAGATGCCGATTTCGTATTCGGGTTCATCGTCTGGCAGTGTGAGATTGGGAATACGGTAGCCGTTTTCAATGCGGTATGTACCGCCAAATTGTTCAAAGGTCGTTTTCATAAGGTAAAATCCTCCAAATAGTTTTTAAGGGTTGTAAACATTGCCTATCGGCTGTGAACCCGCATGAATACGGGATTTTTGTTATGCCCCTTATTGCTATTCGTCCAAAGAAACACGTCAGGTTTAATGCAAAGCCTGACCGCCGAATCTCCCGCTGTTGCGGGGGATTCGGTGTTTTTAGGTTCGTACGTTTTCCATCTGGGGTGTAACAGGCTACATTAAATAATTCTGCGATTTGTCAAAAGATTAGGGTTTATTAGAGCTTTTTTATGGTAAAATTGTAGCATCAACATATATACACAACCGCCCGGGAGGGCGGTTTTTGTGCAGAAAATAAAAAAGAGGAGACTGATTCAAATGAATTTCAGCGAAAAATTCAATCATCACACCAGCAAAACCAAGACCGAGTTACAAAGGCTAAAAGAGAGCAACAATTCAGGCTTGCCGAAAGCTCAAATACGTGATACAATCAATGCGCATGTCGGAGCCTTCCGTACAAATCAGAGCGATATCCCCCAAGCCTTACGCAAACGCTTCGACCAAGACCTCGACAGGCTTGCAGTTCAAATGGCAGATGATATCAACGAATTTGACAAGCATTCTGCCCGATTGAAGGGCATCGTTGAGATGCACTATCAAAAATTTGATAGATTTTTCTTTCTGAGAGATGTGGAGCAAGAGCAAAACACAAAATTTGTATTCAACGCAAAATCCTGCTCGCGAACCTGCGACACCTGTAATAGTCTTGATAACAAGAAATTCACAGCCCAAGAGTTAGCTGCCGCCAAAGCAATCCCGCCGCTACACCCGAATTGCCGCTGTGCCATTGAAAGCGGCAATGGCACAATTCTCGATTTGCCAGAATTCGACGGAACACAAGAGGGGTATTTTGATGTTGATGGGATGGTTGATATCCCGGCGGAGACAAGGGAGGAAAAACCTAGCGAGCTACTTCAACCTTTTTCTAAAACGCCGGGGTTTGAGCAAGAAACTCGTAATGCCCAATTGTGGCTTGAGTTGCTGAAAGAGAGGTATTTATTTGCCTATACTCCTGAGATATATTGTGTGTACACGGAAGAGGCTATCAGGAAATTTCAGAGAGATTATGATTTAGCCGTAACCGGTGAGCTGGACAGTTTTACCTATTTGACCCTGTACAACGAGTGGCTGAAGGGCGTTTTATACGTTGGCAACTATGAAACCCCGAAAATTTTGTATGACCGGGAACGTGAGAGGCTGAATGAGAAAATAAAAAAGTTGTTTGGCAGTGGGTATACGGCGGCAGAAAGGGAGTTTGAAGAGTGGACGGATGAGGATGTGCCGGGTGATGAGGGGGAAGAGCAAGAGATTGAGGTTGAGGCGGAGAAAGGAACTGGATATTTAACTGTTGAAATGATGGAAAGATTCGGTTGGCTTGGCGAGTATGACATAGATCATGTAAACAAAGTTCTTGAATATTATGGCATTACAGACCCGGCAAGTATTCGGTTGTTCTTGGCAACCTGCGGACATGAGAGTAGACTAGGTTTAGATCCATTGGAGGATCTAAATGATAACGGAAGCACAAACGGCAATTATAAGGAAAGCGAACGTGGGGCAGGGTATATTCAATCTACATGGAGAACTACCCATTTATCATTTTTAAAGTCGGTGAACGATTCATTTGCTGGCGAAGATACAGCGACATATATTTCGCAAAAGTATCCATGGGAAGCAGCGATGTGGTTTTGGACTTCTCTAGAAGCGAAAAGTACTTCTGCTGGAAGCCTTAATGATTATGTGGCCAAATACGGTGATTCGGAGGGTGTTTATCTCCTCATACAATACTGGGTTAATGGATGGCCTGACGGTCTAACTCAGGAAGATGCTGTCAGAATTAGAAACGGTACAGCAAATTGGAGCATTAAGGGGGGATTCCTTTACATTGATGGTTTCCAAAGGTGCAGTGCCCCCAACAAATGGAACAACAAAACAACGGGACGCAAGGATTGCTATGATAGAGTCATGAATCTTTTCAAGGAGTGAAAATAGTGCAGTATAAAAAATTGTTCGTGATTTTATCCTCCATATTTCTATTGGCGGGATGTACCTCGCCAATAGAAAACGTTGGTTCTAATGCAGTTACAGGGATTCCGATATTCACATTTGAAAAACATATTTCGGATCATATGCCCGCCTTTAAGTTTGAGGTTTATGAGGGCGAATGGGATGGTCATGATTTTCCTCAGATAATATATACCATTGAGATTTCATGCCCTGAATTTGATTTTGCCCCCCAATCAATAAAGGTTTCATCTTTTGATAAGTGGGATGAGAACCGTCATGGACGTAACCATTATATAGATTTGGTGGATATAACCTTTGATGGATACTCTGATATTCAAGCTCTTATGCATATGGCTACGGCAAACACCACTTATCTCTACTATAGATGGAATGTTTCTAAACGGGCATTTGAGGAAGAATATTTCTTTTCGATGATTACGAAGGGGTATGAACTATATCCTGAACTAAAGCAAATCACAAATTACGTCAACGGTAATTCTTCATCCTACAGTCGGGAAGTGTATCAGTTGGAGGAAATAAAAAACGGACATTCGGAGGAGTATAAAAAGATAAGCGATGAGAATTTGCTAAAAAATGCAGGGTAGGTTGTGCGGAAATTCCAACTAGACCAGGGCTTAGACCCCACTGGCACAGTAGACCAGCTGACATATCTGACCCTATACAACGAGTTTTTGAAAGGTGTCATATACGTTGGCAATGGGGAAACAGTTGAGCGGTTGTATGCACATGAACGTGAGAGGCTGAACCGGAAAAACAGCGGATTGTTTGGCAGTGGGTATACGGCGGCAGAAAGGGAGTTTGAAGAGTGGACGGATGAGGATGTGCCGGGTGATGAGGGGGAAGAGCAAGAGATTGAGGTTGAGGCGGAGAAAGGAACTGGATATTTAACTGTTGAAATGATGGAAAGATTCGGTTGGCTTGGCGAGTATGACATAGATCATGTAAACAAAGTTCTTGAATATTATGGCATTACAGATCCGGCAAGTATTCGGTTGTTCTTGGCAACAACTGGTCACGAAAGCGGCTTGGGCAAGGATACGCTGGAAAAGCTTCAAGGCGAAACCACAATGGGCGGTTATAAAAATAACGAACGTGGTGCAGGATATATCCAAATTACATGGAAGGATACGCATAGAAAATTTTTAGACTCTGTGGGTGATGATTTTTCAGGAGAAGATACGGCAACATACATATCAACCCACTATCCTTGGGAAGCAGCGGCGTGGTTTTGGAGTTCTAAAGAAGCAAAAAGCACCTCTGCCGGAAGTCTTAACGATTATGTTGTAAAATACGGCGATTCAGAAAATATCTATCTTCTTACTCAATACTGGGTTGTTGGGTGGTCCAATGGATTTACACAAGAAGTTGCCGAAAGAATCAGAGACGGAAAAGCAAACTGGACGATAAGAAACGGATACCTATACATAGATGGTTTCCAAAAATGCAAGGCACCTAAGAACTGGTACAATATGATAACAGGACGAAAAGATTGCTATGATAGGGCTATGGAGGTTTTTAAGCGTTGAAAAAGGTGCGAAATAAAATATGGTTGATCTTATGTATACTCTTTCTGTTGGCGGGATGTACCCCGCCAACAGAAAATGAAGTGTCTAGCGTAGACATCAATTCAGAATCAGTAGATGAATATTTGCCTGTGAAAAAAACTGTCACTATATCCAATGACAAGCCACAGTGGACTTTTGTGCAAAGATTGGTAGAACCTTTTGACGGAAAGGATGAATTCTTTGTTGGATATGGGTCTGCGGTAATTGAAGTATACGAAGGAAACACAGGCGGAAAGTTAATTGATTCAATAAAAATAGATAGACTTTTCCCTTTTGTTTGGGGTGAATTTTATATCACAGACGTAAATTTTGATGGGTACAAAGACATTGTAGCAATTGTTGACCAACAAGGCACTCAAGGTATGCACACATACATCTGTTTTGTGTGGAATGAAACACTGCTGAAGTTTGAGAAATCTTCTTTTCCGGATTGGGGCTTTATTAGCATTGATTATGACCGTCAATTGCTTTTGGCTTCGTGGCGAAATTGGGCTGCATCACATGGATGGGCAATTTATGAATATATAGACAATGTTCTGATGAAAACATATGAGTGCAACAGGACATACACGGGTACATTTGAAAAAGGGGAAGAGATTATTCATTTTGTCGAAGAGCAATTGATTGATGGGGGGATGCAAATTATCTTTGATGATAATATTGCAGAGAATGAATTAAACGAGCATCTTTGGTATAATGACCTCTGGCAATTATCAAATGGGAGTTGGAGGGGTGTTCAAGACGAAATTGAATAAAGACCTTGCACAGAATTTGATGGAACACAAGAGGGGTATTTTGAGGTTGATGAGGTGGTGGACATCCCGGAAACAACGCTGACTGCACAAGAGCCGCCGGAGCCGATGCCAAGCCGTGGTGATTTGCCAAGTTGGGAAGATTTCGGCAAATTAGCAGATGAAACGGATGTTTTGAGCGATGTTTTGAACGCGATAGGGAATGTTTTAAAGTGGATTCCGCCGTTTTCGCTGACAGGCTGTACTTATCCGCCGGAAGAGGAGGCTAAAGGAGAAACAACACCACCCAAACCGGGCGATTGGGATTTTGTTGGACCGGTAGTGCCGGAGATGGGGGCGATGGTTGAGGAGGAAGAGACGGTAGAGGAAGTTGAGGAAAATAAACCGGAAGAGATGACAACTAGCAATGAAGGCGTTGATATGATTGCCGAATTTGAGTTATCTCCAGGAACCATGTGGGCTAGGGGACTTGGTGAATACGATTCGCAGGGCAAACCGATAGGCATTTATCCGCATTATGTTTTCAAGAAAGAGAATAACCGGTTCATAAGCGATGGCGGGATTACATTTGGCTATGGGCATCATATAACTCAAGATTCGTATAATAAAAACGAAAATAACGCAAAAGCTATTGTGGATAAATACGCACCCGGAGCATTGTTTATCCCCTCACAAATTTTAAGTAACGGCTCAAGCTATAGAGTCCCCGGTTCGTCATATATGCCGATGGATGAGGTAAAGGCTTTACTTGAAAGGGATTTGAAAAAAGCTGAGGATAAACTTAATGAATTTCTTGATAAACATAAATTGAAGCTAAATCAGCATCAATTTGATGCGATGGTTTCATTTTTACACAACTACGGAATATATTGGCTAGAAAGAGAAGACAAAGAAGTTATGCGAACATTTTTGAGTGGAGGCAAGGGCTTTGATGATCCTCAGAAAGTGATGGATGTATTTATGGAACATGATATCAAATCTCGAAGAAAAGAGGAAGCAAAACTATTTTCTTCGGGGAAATATCCATCTTAAATAAGGATGTGTTTGAAAGAGGGGTGGGCAATATGAATAAAATTTTCAAATCCATCATAGCTTTTTTCCTCTTTTGGATACTGTCAGTTATTATGGGTTATAATGGGTCAATCCAAGCCCCAAGCCCTCCGCTTTCTCCGATTTTAGGGATCTGGAGGTTGGAGAAAATTGTGTTGGTGTCGGATGATTACGAGGAAGCCCACCATAGAATGAACAACAGAGGAGGTGTTAGAGTTTACAGAGAGGATTACCTTGGATATGAAATTGAATACACAGAGCAATACGTCCGCCTAGGTGATTGGAAATATATTGCTAGTGAGTATTCTTTGTGGGGATTTGTCATTTCCAGTTATCTCAGCAATGGAAGTTTTTGGCGTTCGGATTTTGAAAAAATCCTTGATGATAACAACATTGACCTTGACAAAAAGGGGGAATATGAAGATTTGGGGGACATTCCAATTGATTATGTCACCGTTTCGGCTCTGAGAGAATGCAGTTATAGGGATGGGGATGATTTCCCATCCCCTCCAGTTGGAGACCAATGCCTGTTGTTGAATAAAGACACCATGTTAGTTGGTGTTTGGGGGAAAATTATTTTAGCACGCAGGGTTAAGTAGCGGGTCGCTGTGCCATTGAAAACGGCAATGGCACAATTCTTGATTTGCCAGAATTCGACGGAACACAAGAGGGGTATTTTGGGGTTGATGGAGATATTGCGGTGGAGACACAAGAGGAAAAACCCAGCGAACTACTTCAACCTTTTTCCAAAACGCTGGGGTTTGAGCAAGAAATCCGTAACGCCCAATTGTGGCTTGAATTGCTGAAAGAGAGGTATTTATTTGCTTATACTCCTGGGATATATTGCATATACACCCAAGAAGCTGTGAGGAAATTTCAGAGGGATTATGATTTAGCCGTAACCGGTGAGCTGGACAGCTTTACCTATTTGACCCTGCACAACGAATGGCTTAAGGGCGTTTTATACGTTGGAAGCTATGAAACCCCGAAAATCTTGTATGACCGGGAACGTGAGCGGTTGAATGAGAAAATTCGAGAGTTGTTTGGTGCGGAATATACGGCGGCAGAAAGGGAGTTTGAAGAGTGGACGGATGAGATGGTTGAGGCTGAGGGGGAAGTTGATGTTGAGGATGAGGGATCAGGAGGAATGACAGTTAGCGATGAGGGCGTTGATATGATTGCTGAATTTGAACTGTCTCCCGGAACCATGTGGGCTAGAGGTCTTGGTGAATATGATTCGCAGGGTAAGCCGATAGGGATTTATCCGCATTATGTTTTCAAGGGAGAAAATAACCGTTTCATAAGCGATGGAGGGATTACTTTTGGCTATGGGCATCATATAACTCAAGATTCGTATAATAAAGACGAAAATCATGCAAAAGCCATTGTAGATAAATACGCACCCAAAGCAGTGTTTATCCCCTCACAAATTTTAAGCAACGGTTCAAGCTATAGAGTTCCCGGTTCGTCATATATGCCGATGGATGAGGCAAGGGCTTTGCTTGAGAAGGACTTGAAAAAAGCTGAGGATGCAGTTCATACGTTTCTTAATAAGCATAAAATAACGTTGCCCCAAAATCAATTTGACGTATTAGTTTCATTTACCCATCAATACGGCGTAAATTGGTGGACAAGAACACCAGAAAGAGAAATGCCTAAGTTTATACGAAAAGGCAAGGGCGTATATCTGCCCGAAGATGTAGAAAAAATCTTTTGGGAACATTGGAAAGTTGACAGTGACCCGAATAAAGCAAGGCGGGAAAAAGAGAAAGAAGTGTTTTTATATGGGTATCAAACAAAATAGCATAACAACAATGTTCTGCACTTTGTTAATATTGATTTTTGCCTCTTGTATGTACACAAGCAAAGAAATAACCAATACTGTGCCGGAGAATATTTCCGGCACAGTATCCCCTGCAATTTTAACAAATGCCCCTGCGCATGGCTTTTTTGGAGTATGGAGGTTGGAGAAAGTTGCCGTGAAATCTAAATGGTACAATGATGAGGATATTACAAGAAATGGGGATGTGATTCCCATAGAGCCTGAGGATTATATAGGCTCTGAGGTTGAATATACATCAGAGTTCTTTCGATTTGATGATATAAAGATTTATTCGCCAAAATATGAAACAGAAGCTACCAGTGTAAATGATTTTAATTATGACGGTAGATTTCACGGAACATACCCGGATGTATACGAATTCATTGAAATGGAAAAAATCCAAATTGACGGAAAAAATGACTACGATTCATTTAAAAATAGTCTTCAAATATTTTGGACTAGATTTGAGGAAGAACCCGATGAATTCATACCTCTCGGTCGTGATTGTGTTTTGTTAAATGAAGATAATATATTGGTTGGCGTTTTAGGAAAAGTCATTTTGGCACGCAGGGTTAAGTAGCGAACACGCCGGCTGCACAAGAGCCGCCGGAGCCGATGCCAAGCCGTGGTGATTTGCCAAGTTGGGAAGATTTCGGCAAATTAGCAGATGAAACAGATGTTTTGAGCGATGTTTTGAACGCGATAGGGAATGTTTTAAAATGGATTCCGCCTGACTGTGCCTTGGGTCTAACTCTTTCTCCAGGAGATGGTGTTATTATGGACAAATGCCCGGCGCACAAGGCGAATGTCATTTTCGACCCGATTTATAAAATAGGCTCAAAAACTAAGATAAAGTGAGCATTCGGAAGGAAATCAAAGAAACTAAGATAAAATCGCGATTATACCCGCTATAATCGTCCCTGTCAGGTTTGACAGGGACGTTGGTGTCTTTGTTATAAAACTCCCGAAAGGGAAAATAAAATTTTGGAGGTTTTTGGTATGAATAACGCAAGAAAAATTACGAAAAAAATGGGATCATTAGTCCTCGTATCCCTATTGGTGATGAATATTGTCATCTCAGCCGTTGCCCTTACGATGTACTTCTACACAATCACCTACGACAGCAATGGCGGCACCCCTGTAAGCTCCACAAGGCATGGCAGCACCGATTACGGATCGGGTACCAGGTTTTCAATTCTCAAGCTTGCTGATGCTCCAACCAGGAAAGGATATACATTTACTGGCTGGTATCTTGACAAAGAGTGTACAAAGCCGTTGGATATGGATGCGCGATTTAATAAAGACACAACCTTACACGCAGGCTGGAGGGCTGATGCTGCTTCCAAAACGCCGACATCAGACTCAAGTGCGGGACAAACTAAAAAACCTAATGCAAAGGCTGTGCCAAAATCACGAGTTCTTAAAAAGAAGACAAAAATCACACTCAAGGCACCTAAAAATACAACCCTGTACTACACCACAAACGGCAAAAAACCAAAAAAAAGTGCATCTAAAAAGGTTAACCCAGGGAAAAGCAAGAGGCTTACCATTAAAAAAACTGTTACTCTCCGGGTTATGGCAATCAAAAAGGGTTGTACGGCAAGCAAAATCATAAAAAGAACATACATAGTAAGAAAATAGCATTCCAACAATAGGTGATTTACATTGAGTGCTATCAAATTACAGAATTTATAAATCAAGACAGTACAAGGCTAGAAAATGCGCCGAAGCCGCCCTATCGGGCGGTTTTTATATTTGGGAGGTGATAATACACAAGAGTGGGAACAGAAAAAACCAAAAAATCCAAGATGTGAGGAGGTGATGAGGAATGGAGCTATGTGCGGCTTTGGCGCGGGAAAGATTAGAAGCATTGGGGCTGACGATTGAGGGTCAGGACGAAGTGAATTTAGGGCTTTTTGTGAAGCGTGCTGTAAACGGATTGCTGTCTGACTGTGCTATTGATGAGCTGCCTGAGGTGCTGCTGCCAATTGTGGCAGACAGGGCAGCCGGGAGATTTTTGAGGGAATGGTCAATACGCAAACAAGGGGTTGAGGAGCTTGGCAATGAGAATTTGGTGAAGCAGATTCAAGAAGGTGATACCAGTGTGACTTATGCTGTTGGGCATGAGGTGGAACCTGCATTAGATAAGCTTGTTGAGGAATTGTTGAATTCCGGACAGGAGATTATAGCTAATTGCAGAAGGCTGAGATGGTAACAGGGAAACTAAAATAACAGACTGATACCCCCGCCAAAGGGTGGGGGTATCAAAATATTAAGGAGGTGCGTAAATTATGGAAAATGTGCTGAAAATGCTATGGAAGGACAGATGTGATGTATTTTGCAGGGAAGGTGAGTTCAACCCTAAAAATGGAAGGACGGAGTTCAGGGAGATTATGGTTTTGGATGATATTCCTTGTAAATTGTCATTTACGGGACGCAGGAGGACCAGGGCGGCCGGCCCTACCAAGCAGGGCCAGGCAGCTTCCGCAGAGCAGGAGGTAACGTTGTTTCTTTCTCGTGAAGCTGAGATACCCCCGGGCAGTAAGATTGTTGTAACGCGGCATGGAACACCGATTGCCTATAAACAAAGCGGCAAACCAAATATATACAGCAATCATCAGGAAATTGGATTGGCCTTATTTGAAAAGTGGATATAGGAATGCAATCAATGAGTGTGCCTGCCATTTTTGTGTGAGATATATTTTTTCTGAATATATCAGCAATGCCCGGTCATTTTTCCCCTGTGGAGAGGGTAACCGGGCAGTTGTTTTTCGTCAAATTGCACAAAAACAGTGAGTGAATTTGTACTTTACTTTCAGTAGGTATTATGGTATGCTTGTCATAAGTAATGAGGAGCAGGAGGTTTATCCTATGCAAAAACGTATATTTAGCCTGGCATTGGTATTTGTACTTTTGATGATGCTTATGCCGTTTACATATGCAGGAATCTATTCTGATTCCATCAGCGATTATGAGGTAGAATCAAAGCATTTTATCCTTGCTCCAAACCATTATGATACTGTTCTCGACAACATCTCTCCTGCAACATTCAAAAAGCTTATGCAACGCTTGGATTGGCAATATGAGGTAATGTTTGACTTATTGGGGAAAGCGCCTCACGATGCTGCTAAAATCGCACTTGTGTGGGGTACAGCGGGGGGGATAGCATATATCTATCCAAGTCGCCCCCACATTTATTTTGCAGAAAGTCTATTTTATTCCATCCAAAATAGCGATGCGAGTCGATGGTATTTCGGTTTTCTTTCTCACGAGCTTGGTCATGTATTTACATCTGCCTATCCAAATAGTTCTAATGATTCTTACTTTTATTCTTGGGGGCAATTCGATATAGAAGGTTGGGCGGATATGCTTGCCTATATTGCAAGTCATAAAAACATCAACGTCCATGCGCCAGGAGAAATTTACCAGCAAGGAGCCATCCAAACCCCAGCCCACTGGGCATCTACGAGTAATTCTGCGAGTACAGGGCAAGTCCGTCGCTTTGTAAATGCCTTGTTCACACCCGACCGCGACAGCACAACAAGCCTATGGACAGACGAGTCTTTTGATTTTGGCTATAAGCTCTTGCAAAAGGTGTTCCGCAGTTATGAAAATGGATACACACCGCAGTATACCTATAGCGGAGGTACAGTAGAGAACAGATACCTGTTGGATTTCGTAGACAGATGTCTGTTTTTTGCAGAGGCAACACCGGAAGAATTGTATCCGCCGATATTAAACACAACGTTTGACATTTGGTTCACAAACCAATCCCTGACGGCTTACAATAACCTCCTCAACACCCAAGGCATCACACGCACCCCCATCGGTACAATGCCCTCTCCCACACCTTCCCCCGGCGTCAGCCCCACACCATCCCCCGGCACGTCAACGCCCACGCCTACGCCGACACCCATGCCTTCGTCCACACCTGAAGACTGTGACGGCAACTGCATTGACTACAGCAACCCCGCCGCCGACGTTATCGTCAGCTCTAGAGGCACACCAAAAATCAACCTCAGCAAAGAGACCCTAGAGTTGGGCGAATTTGTCCCTGCTGAGTTTGACATTGGCAACGGCAAGGGTTACAAGGCTGTAAAGGCTGACACATTCGGTGACAAAAAATTCCCCAAACTGCTGAATAAAGGCTTGACATTGAAGCTCAAGGATGCGGGCGGGACAGAAGTAACCTTCCCGGCAATCAACCCCCGGCCTAAGCCTAAGTTTTCCGTCAACTATGAAATCGCAGCATCCGGCGGGGAGTTTGGGCAGTGGGTTCTGGCGGAGAAAAATGGTACAACAGCAGTGAAAACCAACATACAAATCGGCATTGCCGGCCTGAACGACAAAGGCAAACCCGGCAAAACAGTTGACACCAATGGTTGGGGCAAATTCCAAACAGACGGCGGCATTTGTGTCAAGCCAATCGGTGAGAAGAAAGGCAAACCTGCCGTTGTGAAGACGGTGTATTTCTACAGAGCGGCACCAAACAATGACAATGGTTTTACCCCCGGCTCGGCACAAAAGAAAATCAAGGTCACAAGCCAACTGAAGCCGGTTAAGTACAAACCGGGAGCCAACAAAGCCAAGGCTGACAACACATACGTCAACGGCACACTGTATGCAAAAAAGGCGGAGCTTATGCTGGCCGCGGGTGATCAAGTGTGGCACGGTGCAACGGCTAAGAAAGCGGCGAGTGCGAAGCAGACGGTGGGGTAGCAGGATTAGAATTTATTAGAGCTTTTGTATGGTATAATAGTAGTGTCAAAGCTTGCGCATTGCCGCCCGGAAGGGCGGTTTTTTGCGCGGGAAAATTATAAGGAGATTAGAGAATATGTTTGAAGAGATTACCTATGAAGAAATTTTAGACAGAATGAAGGAGCGTGTGAGTGACAAATATCCTGAATTGGACATCAGAGAGGGGTCGGTTATACATACGGCTTTGGCCCCGGCGGCGGTTGAGATGAAAAATATTTACACTGCTCTGGATAATGTGATGTTTCAGACCTTTGCCGATACCGCCGATAGGGACTATCTGGTTTTACGAGCGAAGGAACGAGGGATTAGCAACCCGCGTGAAGCAACGGCGGCAGTCCGGATGGGACAATTCAACTGTCCGGTTCCTATTGGGACGCGCTTTACCTTGAACGGACAAGGATATATTGTAAAAGAAATGATTAGCGGAGATACACCCGGAATGTACAAGCTGGAATGTGAGGCTCCGGGAGAAATTGGGAATTGTGATATTGGGGATTTGATACCGTCAGAGTATATAGACGGCTTGGAGACTGCTCGTTTAACCGATATTATTGTTCCTGGTGAAAACGAGGAGGATACAGAGGATTTTCGCCGAAGATATTTCGACAGCCTGGAATCCCACGCATTTGGGGGGAATATTGCCGATTACAAAGAAAAAATCCTCACACTTCCGGCTATAGGGGCGGTTAAGGTATATCCTGCCTGGAACGGAGGCGGCACAGTTGGGGTTGTGATTCTGGATTCCAGATACCGCAAACCAAGCCCTGAAATTGTTAACTCGACGCAGGAAACAGTTGACCCGGTTCAAAACCAAGGTCAGGGTGAAGGCTTTGCACCTATAGGTCATGTTGTTACAATTTTTCCCGCGGATGAAGCAACAATAGATATAGAAAGCAGTGTTGTTTTTCAAAATGGTTATACATGGCAGGATGTTAAGCATGGCGCAGAGGATGCAATAGATGAATATTTTCAACAGCTATCAAAGGAATGGCCGGACTTGGAGAAATTAGAGATTAAAAGAGTGCAGATAGCATCGCGTCTGTCGGCGGTTTCAGGAATTGCTGATGTTGGGGAAATATTTTTGAATGGGGCAGACAGGAATTTAATGCTTGATCCGAATCAGATACCGAGGAGGGGTGAGGTAAGTGCTTCAAGCTAATAAACCGCTGGAGGAATATATCCCCGAATTTTTACACGAAATCCAGGGATATAAAGCTATATTCTCGGGTCAGGAACCCGAAATCACTCATGCGTGGAACCAAGCGGCAATCGTGATGAATGACCAATTTGTTATAACAGCAAGCGAAAATGGGGTGATGAGATGGGAGAGATTGCTGAAAATAACGCCTAATCCGTCATTCACGCAGGAAGAGCGTAAGTTTACTATTTTGAGCAGGCTGGTGGAACAGCTGCCCTTTACAATGAGGCGGTTGGAAAGAATACTGTCGGAATTATGTACCCCGGAGGGGTTTAGTGCTGAGCTTCACCCGAATGAATATATCCTTTGCGTTAAAGTTGCACTGACGGCGGTGAATAATTTTAACGATGTAGGATTAATGCTGCGGCGGGTTTGTCCCGCTAATCTGAAGGTTCTCCTGACAATAGAATACAATCAGCACTATAAATTGAGGCAGTTAACACACGCCGAAATGGGTGGCAAAACACACCATCAAATAAGAAATGAGGTAATTTAACTATGGAAAGAACGGCACACTACCAATTAAACAAACCGGAGCAGACGGATTTTTACAATGTAGAGGACTTCAATCAAAACAGCGATACCATTGACAGAAAACTGAAAATCAACGAGCAAGCCGCGCAAAACGCGCAGAGTTCCGCGGACACAGCACAAAATGCCGCACAGGCGGCTAACGACAATGCCAATGGACGTGCGCAGGCAGTCCACACCCATGCCGCCGAGGATATTGCTTCCGGGGTTCTTACAGTAAACAGGGGCGGCACCAACACAACAAGCTTTGCGGCTAATAGAATTGTTGTGCCTACAAGCACAACCGCGCTGGCACAGCAGGCGTTTCCCAGCGCGGCAGGGTCATTTTTACGGCAGAACACATCCGGCGCGCCATTTTGGAGTACCCCGGCAGAGGTGCTGGGCGCGGTAGGCGCGGTTAACCCAAATATTTTACACAACGCCGACTTTAGGGGGGCAAGTACTACCAATTGGGGGAGTGTTGTAAATCAGGTGGGGGCATCAAGTTATTCCGCAATAACTCAGGTGATTACTCATGCGATTGATAGATGGATTCTGCGAGAAGGCAATGGTACCCTCAGCCGCCAGGCCGGATATATACGTCTAGCCCGCACTTCAACAGCTTCAACCAGCGCAATATTCCAGACACTTGAGTTTCCCCAGTCCTTTGGAGGAAAAACATTAACGCTGTCTGTAAAGAATGCTCCGGTTGCCTCTACAGGGTCATGGGGGCTTTTTGTTTCCACATCTGCCGCTTATTATGGGACCCAAATGGCGAGTACCGCAAATATGACAAACAGCGCAAACTCAGTGTCGTCAATTACAGTTGAATTGCCGTCATCGCCTTCAGCTCTGCATGTCGGTGTGAGTAATGCCCCATCGGCAGGAACAGGAAATCTAAATATTAGCGGCATCAAGCTGGAGCTTGGCAGTGTTTCCACGATGGCAAATCAACCCCCGCAGAATTACGGCGAGGAGTTGGCCAAGTGCCAGAGGTTTCAAGTGGTACTTCCTGCAAATTCAAGGTGGGCTACCGCCGCCAGGAGATGGGATGCTAACAGTGTGGACGCTAATATCCCGCTTCCTGTCAGCCTGAGGGCAAATCCTGTTGTTGACGGTGAATTTAGTGCAAGACACGGCACAGGTGGCATCATCCTGGGTTATCCTCAACTTACAGATGCCACATCAAGACACAATTTGTTTTTGAGGTTTTCCTACCCCAACTCATGGGCAAGTGGATACGCGGCAGAGCTGTATACAGCGAGTGCAATTTTAATTGATGCTAATATTTAGGAGGGATTAACATGAAACACTATATACTTGTAAACGAAAGCAATCAAATTACAGATGGCTGGTCAGATGCTGTCCGCCCTGGCTACGTGAAAAAAAACGCCATATGCATTACCGAAGACGGAGGATATCAGTTCCGGCTGTCACCTGACGGCATGGAAAACCCGCTCTTGCAGGATTTTTACGGAATTCCGCTGTATTTATGGGACGGTGAGGCTGTTGTAAGCCGCCCGGAGGATGAGCTTGAGCAAGAGCGTGAGAGATGCATGGAAAAAGAGGATTTACAGTCCCGGATAATTTTTGCCGAACAGCGTCTTGACGGCGACTACCGATATAAAAAGCGCATAGACGGCGAATATTCGGATAACGAGTGGGCGCCGATTGCCGCCCAGCGTCAGGCGTGGCGGGCAGAGCTGAGAGAGCTGATTGAGATGCTGGAGGGTATGGAAGCATGAGGGAAAATGCTATTAAACTCTCCATTGCAGGAATCGGAGGGATAGCCGCCGACTGGCTGGGGCAGGTTGCGCCGATGATTTTTATGGTAATCGGGGCGGTTCTGCTTGACTACATCACAGGAATGTTGGCCGCCGTGTACAACGAGGGACTGTCCAGCCGGAAGGGCCGCAGGGGGTTGGTCAAAAAGGTGTCATTTTTGTTGATGCTGGGCTTGGGTTTTTTGCTGGACGCGGCAATACCGTATTTTGCAGAGCATGGGCTGTCTGCCACGATTTCAGTGCCGCTGCCCTTTGGACTCATGATTTGCGCCTGGATTGTCATTACCGAGGCCATCAGCGTTTTGGAAAACCTGTGCCGGATTGATGGGATCCATGTGCCGGGATGGCTGGTGAAAATGCTGGAAAGTACAAAAGATGGGGTTGATGGGTAGAAGATAAACGAAAAAAGTAGATATGGAAGAAAAATTTTATACCGACACACCGAATCGGTAAGTAATTGGGGAATAATTAAGAGGGAAAGTTCAGGTGAGATTTTTTTGCGAAACAAACAAAAAAACACTTGCGCTTTGATTGGCTTCCTGCTATAATGTAGTAACAAGGATGGTGGAGGGGTTTCCCCTCCGGCAAATAAAAAAACAGGTCAGGAGGAAATAAAAATGAAAAGTGCAAGATTGAAGACAGTAGCACTGCTTTTGGCAATTGTTATGCTTGCTTGCTTTGATGTGCAAAGGGTTGTTACGCAGGCTGAGGCGGCACCGCAAGAGGGGGATATTGCCTATGGAATTACAGGTACATCCAACCAGGGCGGAGATGACCCGGATATTAACATTGTTACTGACGGCGACCGGGATACAGCATGGGGCGGACGGTTTAATGCCAATGGTGCTCTTTGGTTTAACCTTGACTTTGGTGACGTGAAAAGCATTTCGTATATTTATGTCAAATTCCAATGCGGAGGATGGGGAAATTTAAACACCTTTGTGGTTTCGACTACGGAAGACACGACCTATCCCTCAGGCGATACAGCGGATCTCGCCAATATTATTTACAGCGGAAACGGTAATAATTTTACACATAGCGGCAATAACACCCCAGGTGAAATAAGAATAGCCGTCTACGGTAATGCACAGCAAATCAGAGTACGCTTCAACGATCAGAATAGTTACAGGCTTTATGCAGTTGAAGTTTACGAATCCGATGGAAGGGTGAATCTTGCACATAATAGCAGGATCGCTACGCACGGTGTTAAGCATGATGCGTCAGATAATCGCGGAGGGTTAGGGGTCGCGCGTGCTTTTGACGGCAACCCTACAAGCGAGTGGCAAGCTCAGGGCTATAATTCAGTTCTTTACGTTGACTTAGGCAGCACCTATGATCTAAATCAAATCAGCTTAATCACAAATAAACGAGATTGGGGCTTGGAGGGAGGCGGGTATAATGCCGAAATTTTCCGCAGCGGCGCATACTACCCCAATCCCAATGCAAGAGGTGGGATTGAGCAGCGGATGTCATTCACTATCCAGGTTTCCACAGATTCCGGTGAAGATGGCATTGCATTTAACAATAGATTTGAGCGACCTGACGATGTTGTAAATACTATCGGTGAGCCGTTGCCTCCCGGCGATTGGGACGTTAGCACTGGTGCCGATGGCGGAAGCAGTTGGGCTGATGTTGGTGCCGCTGCTTGGGTTGAATGGGGAGACAGATGGGACGTTTGGAATGCATCTCACGCCGACAAGTGGGAAATTGCCGGATGGAAAACAGTTGTACCTATGGATTTTTACGATTTTAACTCGTCAATTAGCTCAGACTTCAATTCTTCTCAGATTTACAGGCATGACCTCCCTGTAACAACCAGAGCCAGATATGTACGAATCATTGCTCATAGGGCGGTATATGGCGGGGCAGGCAACCGTAACGATAATTATGGTGAATTTACTGGGTTAGTTTCTCAGCAGGGGGATCTCGGCTGGCTGAGCGAGCTTGAGGTTTGGGGCATGGATGTTATTATGCCTGATCCTCAGCTTGATTACACCGTTACATACTTACTGGACGGCGGAGAGGGTACTTTTGAAGAGCAAGTCAAAGACCATGATGCTGCCATCGGCATTCATCCCCATGAGCCAACTAAGGATGGGTATGAATTTGGGGGATGGTCTGCATCACCTTCCGGCTCAGGCGGTCCGTACTTGGCAGGAGAAACAATTGATGCCGCGATCAATCAAAACATCACACTTACTGCAATCTGGAACGCAATTGTTCCGGGGGTATTTACCATCACATTCCGTATCTCAGATGGACACGGCGATGTATATTCCTTCCCCGTGACGTCCCAGACTAAACTCGCGGGGGAGA
>WRLU01000026.1 GCA_009777475.1 Oscillospiraceae bacterium
ACATCATCGAGGACGACCGAGTTCAGGTTGAGCAGCAGCCTTCGGACGTGGCTTTGGGGTAAGTTTCCTGCATCCGAGTGATAGCTCCGAGCGTGATACAGCCGTGTGATGGCACTCTTGAAAACATCATCCCTCTGTCGTTTTCGTTGTTTATTTTAGTCAACCAAAAAACACACTAAATATCCAAAAGTTATAATGGTTATGAACCCCGCCTTAGCCTGTTTATGGTTAGGGCGGGGTTGTGTGTGTTTAACAGCAAATTTGGTTTGGAGGTCGAGTTTACGGGCATCACTCGTGAACAGGCGGCGAATGCTGCAAGGGTCGGCTCTCCCGGTTGTACCCTCGGCCAATTCCAGCGGCGGGCGATAGGGGCGCAAATATTGCTTTTCTTCCGCCATGCGCCCCACTTTCGTTCATCTTCAAGAGCTGGTTTTGTGACCCCCCTGCATCGGTTGAGCGCGGTCTTATTTGAAAATTACCTCACTTATATGGCTTCGGGGCTTTTTAAGTGTCGGAGCCTTCCATGCGACCAGGTTCTTCATGTCCTCAGGCAGTGTGATGATTGTATCTGCCTTGGCATATATGAGGTCGCCGGGGTTTATGGTTATCTCTTTCTTTTTTGTTTCATTTATTTCCATGTTCTCTGCCAGCCACTCACCATCGGTCATCATCAGCCTTCCCTCGCTTCCGGCAAATATCATGTGGCCTTTTTTAAGCGCTATTGTGGTTATTCCCTTTTTAGTTTTAGCTGTGACTTTGGGTGCTTTGGGAATTCCCTTGATGCCCGCGTTTGCGATATGCGAAAGGATTCTTTTGGATTTGCTTGCGGCTGTGTAGGTTTTGACATCATCTGCCCCAGTGTGTTCCTTGGGTTCCAGCCTGACAAAATACCAGTGATCCGCTGTTTTGTCTTTGTCTTCAACTGGGTACCCCTCGCAAGCTTTGCTATTCGGGGCATCTGAGCAAGCACCCTCATGATCACAATCCCAGTACCAGCCATAACCAAAAATGCCAACGGATTTTTTGTTGCCGGGATCGGAAACACCAATCTGAATATCCCTGCTTTCCTGAGGGGATAACGCGTTCTTGCCGTCTTTTCTCACAGCCCGCCATTTCCCTGCCGTTTTGCCCGACCAGTCAGCGGTATAGGAGTAATTCACCATGATTTTTGGGAATTTCGGGCGTTTGTTGATTGTTGGGAAGCCATAGACCGCCGCATCGCTGGGTATTCCCTGTATTCCATCAACGCTTTGAGCCGCCGCGAGCTTTTTATTATACGGCTTATCAGACAGGAGAAGGTTAAGGTCTTTATTTAAAAGTTTGGCAAAGTTGTTCTTTGTTCTGGTTGGATTACCTGGAATGGTATTGGAGTTAAATGGGTTTTTTGGATGGGCCAGAGCCTGGTGTTCAGGCTTGATATTCACCCACTTTTTACCGCCGTCCTTGCTGTATGCCGCAACAGTGTAAAGCTCGGTTTTCGGGAAAGCAATATCCTCGCTGTCAAGCCAGATTCTAAGCCCATCAAGGGGTTTGTCGGGGTCTAGTATAAAGGCTGATCTCTCGTTTTCATCTGAGTCGCCTCCGCCGGCAAGGGCATACGCCTGCGGCTGGAGCGTCAGCTTATTTGGTACCATCCAATCACCGTTACGGTCTTTCAGCACAGCATACAGTGTCATATCGCCCTTAATGGTATCTTTCTCAAAGTCCCATGAGCCGTAATAATCCGGATGCCCTTCATACCACCCTGCAAATTCCACGTTAGGAGAAATATACGCCCGGGGATCGCCTGGGTTTACAACTAGGTCGCCGTAGTAAAGTGTTTGATCTTCAAGGGCTTTCTTATCCCGGACTGACCCGGTTAGCACAGAAGTGTCAAAAGTCACCGTATATGGTCCGATAGGTGCGACCAGTGCAATAAATTTGTTTTCCCCTTCAGTCAAGGTATGAGGCAGTGGAGTTTGAATGTTCACCAAGGCATAGCCCTCCGGAAGATAAAAGTCAACTGCATCCTCCACTATATTTCCGCCCAAAATATCACCAACGAAGCCATCTCGATTGAGCATCGACGTAGCAATTACCTCGCTGCTTGAATCTTTGTATTCAATATACCATGTTGCCGGTTTGGGCGGCACAGGCGTGGGTATTGGCGTGGATGGGGTCGGCGTGGGCGTTGGTGTGGCTGTTGGTGTTGGCGTGGGCGTTTCACCACCATCAGCATCCAGGTAAATAGGCACCGTAGAATAAATCCTGTATGATGATGCTGCATTTGAAAAGCTTCCGGCATAATAGCGGGTTCCGGAGGTGGTTTGGTTGAGCCTCCAGTGATTGTTCCTGTTCTCGTCATCGGCAATGCGAGTACCTGACGAATTATACAATGCGGGGTCGTTATTTCCCGATGCAATGCTTTCACTCCAGATAATTCCGCTTCCTGATGTGTAAAATGAGGCACGGTTGTGGTTTAAGTTACCGGCAACATTGGAAATATCTACAAAATATACATCAGGAAGTCTTATATTTATGGTGTTCGAGGTATAAGTGGCTGTAAAGCCAAGCGCACTTGCCATATCCCTCACATCAAAATAATGAGTCCATTCAGAGGTATTATCCCCTGGAATTACAATATATCTCTGTCCATTCCCTGTACCGGTAGGATGACTCATGGCATTATTTGATGAACCGTTAATTATTATGGTGTTCTGTGGTGAGGTGAAGCTTGAATAAGTACCTCGGTTTTTCAACGGCTCATAATAGCCGTCATATGTTCCAGGCTGGGTTGCATGACCCTTATTATCATACCAATCCACACTGAAGCGTTTTGCCCCTGCCGCGGCAATGCGTTCAAACGCCTCCGCAACATCGCGCATTCTCACAAAGGGATTGTCACCGAGATTATGAATATTCGGCTCAACCGTATAGTCTGTGCCGTTTGCTTTGACCACTATGCGGACTGTTCGCTCTCCATTGGCTGCACTTGCCTGAGGTAATAGGCCTGACGGAATCAGGGCAAGCGCCATTATCAGCGCGAGGGTGAGGGCGACAGCCCTGCGGGTGTGGTGTTTTTGTTTTGTAAACATAATGTTTCCTCCTAAATAATTTCTTAGTGTTGATTGTTTATATTAAAACGCAAAGCAGGCGGCTGACCCTCCTCAGATTGGAAGGTCAGCCGCCTTTATAGGTCGTTTATTTTTCTCAGCGTAGCACAAACGGACAAGATGATGTCTTGTCTTGTCTTGTCTTGTCTTGTCTTGTCTGAACAATTCTAGCACAGCCCGGCATATTTGTCAACCCTTTCACTGCAATTTTTCGCGGTTTTTTTCCTATCCCGGAAGAGTATAACAGAGTGCGGCTGGCGTGTCAAGAAAAATTTTTTTTGCTTTTGGCCTTTACTTGTGATATACTGCCCTCGTACTCAAAAAAACTCTATTTTAGTAAAAGGAGATGAGCTAATGTCATTAGTTACCACAACCGAGATGTTCAAGAAAGCTTACCAGGGAGGGTATGCCATAGGGGCTTTCAACGTTAACAACATGGAAATCATTCAAGGGATTACAGAGGCGGCAATGGAGGAAAAAGCCCCACTGATTTTGCAGGTATCTGCCGGGGCGCGCAAATATGCCAAGCATGTGTATTTGATGAAGCTGATTGAGGCCGCTGTTGAAGACACCGGACTGCCGATTGCCGTGCATCTGGATCATGGTGATGATTTTGAAATTTGCAAGAGCTGTATAGACGGCGGATTCACATCAGTTATGATAGACGGCAGCAAGCATTCCTTCCAGGATAACATAGCACTGACAAAAAAAGTTGTCGATTACGCTCACGCCAAGTCCGTTACCGTTGAGGGCGAGCTTGGAAAATTAGCAGGCATTGAGGACGATGTAAACGTATCGGATGCAGATGCTCAGTTTACCGATCCTTCTGAGGTAGAGGAATTTGTGGAGAAAACGGGAGTTGACTCACTGGCTATTGCCATAGGGACCAGCCATGGGGCATACAAATTCAAGCCGGGGCAGAAGCCCCAGCTGCGCTTCGACATTCTGGAGGATATACAGCGCCGATTGCCTGGCTTCCCAATTGTGCTTCACGGAGCTTCATCGGTTGTACCGGAATTTGTGCAAAAGGTCAACCAGTACGGAGGCAAAATGCCGGATGCTGTCGGCATACCGGAAGAAATGCTCCGTCAAGCCGCCGGTCTGGCTGTTTGCAAAATTAACATAGATTCCGATCTGCGCCTTGCCATGACAGCATCGGTAAGAGAACATTTCGCCCAGAATCCCGGGCACTTCGACCCCCGGCAGTATCTTTCCCCGGCACGTGCCGCCATCAAAGCCATGGTCAAGCGCAAGCTTGTTAATGTTTTAGGCTGCTCCGGAAAGGCGTAACAGGACCCCCATCCCCGCTGTTTATGAAACGGCGGGGATGGGGACTGTTTTATGCCAGCGGCTGATCCAGAGTTCTGGCGTATTGCTTCCTAAATGCCGCAAATGTTCCATTTTCAATCTCCCGGCGAATTTCCAACAGTAAATTATTATAAAACCACAGATTATGCATCACGCTCAGCCGAAGGGCTAAGAGTTCCCCGGCTTTGAACAGATGCCGTAGGTATGCGCGCGAAAAATTCCGGCAAACCGGACACCGGCAGAGCGGATCTATGGGGGCAGAGTCCTCTTTGTACCGCTCGTTTTTTATATTTATACGGCCATTCCAGGTAAACATATTTCCGTGGCGTGCATTGCGGGCGGGCAATACGCAATCAAAAAAATCAATACCCCTGGCAACGCTTTCAATGATGTTGCCGGGAGTTCCCACACCCATGAGATAGCGCGGCTTGTCCCGGGGCATAAGTGCCGTAACAGCATCTAATATGTGATACATAACCGGGGCTTCCTCACCTACAGCCAGTCCGCCTATGGCGTATCCCGGAAGCTCCAGCTCTGCTATGGTTTTCATATGCTCTATGCGGATGCCGTCTATTACTCCGCCCTGATTGATGCCCCAGAGGTCCTGCTCCGGGCTAATGCCGCGGCTTCGGTTTTCATTCCAGCGCGCGGCACAGCGACACAGCCAGCGCGCAGTGCGTTCCGATGATGCCTTTACGTATTCACAAGGGGCGGGATTTCCCACGCATTCATCGAATGCCATTGCAATATCCGACCCTAAGGCAGCCTGAATATCTATTGAATCCTCAGGACTCATAAAAATTCTGGCACCGTCAATGTGAGAGGAGAAGAGTACTCCTTCTTCGCTAATTTTCCGTAGCCGGGCTAATGAAAAAACCTGGAAGCCGCCAGAATCCGTTAGAACAGGCCCATTCCAGGACATAAAACGATGAATCCCGCCCTGTCCCCTTACTGTGGACTCACCCGGACGCAGATGCAAATGATAGGTGTTGGAAAGCTGTACCTGACAGCCGATTTCCTTCAGGTCAGCCCCCGAAAGGCCGCCTTTAACAGCCGCCTGTGTGCCTACATTCATAAAAACCGGGGTTTCAATTGCCCCATGAATGGTTTGATAACGCCCCATGCGGGCATCTGCATCTGTTTTTAACAACGTAAACAATTAAAGATCCTATCCTCTACTCCATAATTACCGTTAAAAAACGAGACCTGCCGCCAACGGCACGCTGGGCGTGAGGGCGGGCAGGGTTGAAGTAGACGCAATCACCCTCTCCAAGGGCAATTGCCTTACCGTCAAATAAAACCTCCATATTGCCCTCTAAGCAAAAGTTAAACTCCTGCCCCGAATGCGTGAACGGCGCGGGAGTATCCTCGCTCGGCTCCATAGTAACTAAAAGCGGCTCCATCATCCGATTTTTATAGGTGTATGCCAAGGATTGAAAGGTGTAGCCCGGATAACGGTCAACTGCCTGACCATGACCCCTCCTGACAAGACAGTAGCTATTCAAATGAGGCGACTGCCCGGTTAAAAGCTCCCCCAGGTCTACATTCAGCAAATGTGAGACACGGAAAAGCACATTGATAGGAATATCATGCCCGGTCTCTTCATAACCTGCGTACACCGCGTAGTCAAGTTCCAATTTTTTCGCCATTTCCTCCTTGGAAAACCCACAGATCTCGCGTAATTCTCTAATACGCTCTGCTATTTTCAAAATTTCTTCCATTTCCATGATCACCTCTCGTTTTCGAGGAATTCCTCCTTGTCTCTATATCCAAAAGAGCGGGATTCGCCGTTCATCTCGACTATTGACATATAGCCATTGAAGTACGCACTATCATACTTATGCGGAACAACCAGGCCATTTTCGTCTACTATGCCCCATTTGCCGTCTATCTTGACTGCCGCCAAGCCCTCAATGAAATATACTGCATCGTCATAATCGTGTGGAACAATCTCATTGCCCTTCATATCGGTAATTTTCCATTTGCCGTTTACCTTAACCGCCGCTAAATCACCGCCGAAATATTCTATGCCATCGTACTCAAACGGAAGAACCACGGTGCCGTTTTCGTTGATTAACCCCCATTTGCCATTCACCTTAAGCTTCCCAAAGTCATCGGACTTAGAGTAAGCAAGTGGGCATTCCTTGCCGCTCTTGTCAATAAAATGCCTCGTAAATTGGGATGGCCTGTTTCCACCATCGCCTGCCATATTCGCCCCGCCGCCGCGAGGGCGATAATGTGGATTAGGCTTTGATGCAAATGCCCCCAGCTCTGAAGCCTTCGATATGCTGTTATAAATAGCAGGCATAACTTCATTCCCATCTTTGTCAATAAGACCCCAAAGAAAATCAGCTGCCGCCTCCTTAACACTCAGCAGATCCCCCAAAAAGGGTTCTATGTCACCATACTTAAACGGTATAATCTCATTGCCGCTTTCATCAAAAAGGGCCTTTCGCGTATACACCGTCCAGGGGCTAAGTTCAGAAGCCTTTACCAAATCATCGGCGAGGGGTTCTATTTTTTCATACTCGCACGGCAGAATTTCTTTACCGTTTTCATCGAAAAGAGCCCAAGCAGGACAAGTATCCCTAAAGCCGAAAAGATCGTTAACAAGCATTATTTCTTTTGATGCCATGACCAAGCCATCAGCAAAAGGCTCTATTTTGTCATACTCGCATGGCAACACCTTCTTGCCACTCCTGGTAACGAGGCCAAATTTACCATCTTTTTTGACCTTTGTCAAGTCCTCGGTAAAGGGAAACTCTGCATCATAGCAACCCGATAATATACACGTCAATAGCAACATTATAATAGTACAACGCTTAACTTCCTTCAAGCATCAACACCCCTTACAAAAACCCATGAAAACACAATGCCCGCCCACCGTTTCTGCGGACGAGTATTGTGTTTTTCTATTTTTTATTGAATATCTTAAAGATTGACTCAAACGGATCCTCTTCACTCTCTTGATCCGGGGTTTCATTGGCAACAGGGGGGAAAGGACTAGGCTCTTCGACTGAATTATCCGCTGCCGGCTTGACTTGGCTGTCATTCCCCTGTGCTGTGAAGAAGGAGGACTGTTCAGCATTTCCCTTTGGGGTCTCCTCAAACCCGGTGGCAATGACAATAACCCGCATTTCATCCTGCATACTCTCATCAATAGCGGCACCAAAGATGATGTTTGCGTCATGGTGCACCGCACCCTTGACTAAATTAGACGCCAACTCAACCTCGTCCAAACTCATTTCATGGTCGCCGGTAATATTGATAATAACACCCCTTGCACCATTGATAGTGGTTTCAAGCAATGGACTTTTGATCGCCTGTGTACTCGACTCCTCTGCTTTGGATATCCCTGAAGATTGACCAACCCCGATGTGAGCATATCCCGCATCCTTCATAACGGCAGAAACATCGGCAAAGTCCAAGTTAATGAGCTGCGCCGAGTTAATCAGGTCGGAAATAGACTGTACCGCTTGTTTAAGTACATCATCGGCAATTTTGAAGCCATTGGCAAAAGAGATGCGTTCGGTGGAAACAAGCTTAAGTCGCTCATTTGGTATAATAATGAGTGAATCTACCTTGCCGCGAAGTTCTTCAATCCCGCTTTCCGCCTGGCGCATACGATGAGGTCCCTCAAAATGGAATGGCTTTGTCACAATCCCGATAGTAAGAACACCCATTTCACGCGCTATGTCGGCTACGATTGGCGCGGCCCCGGTACCCGTCCCGCCGCCCATCCCCGCCGAGATGAACACCATGTCGGTGCCTTCCAACAGCTTAGCCATCTCCTGACGGCTTTCCTCCATAGATTTGCGCCCAATTTCTGGATTGGAGCCGGCACCTTTCCCAGATGTCTGTTTTTCCCCTATTTGGAATTTATGTGTGGCCTGAATTTTTGTCAGTGCCTGACGGTCGGTATTAACAGCCACCATCTCGGCACTAGTAATCCCCGCCTCCATGAGGCGGTTGACAACGTTATTGCCGCCGCCGCCAATGCCTACTACCTTAATATTTACAACGCTTTCTGTAGTATCTTCCATAACGAATGCCATATCTCTTACCCCCAAAATCATTTGTAACACACATTCTATCTTTTATCGTTCTTTTTGTCAAGTAATATTTTTCGATTTGTTTACATAACCTCTGCTTGCCCCGCGATTTGAACCCGCACAGATTCTTATTCCGGCGTAAACTCTACTCTCTCCCTTTCGTTAGCCCCTGATAAATCAAGCTTTCCTTTTGCGCCGGGGAGTTGTTCATCAAGTCTCTCAATTGCCGCAATCATAAACTCTATTTTGTGGTCAAGCCGCTCAGGAAAGCCTAATTCTATGTCAAATCTATTCTGATACCTGAAGGCAATGCTTGATACAAGGCTAACGTCTATCATTGCAATCTCACCCATAGCACCCAGGTTGTTCAGGAGGCCTATAAGCTCCAGCAGGAGCTCTTTTTTGCGTACATCTTTTTTTTCTAAATGGATGCTTGTCCCCAACACTGCCTCCTGCAGGTCTATGCCCTTGATTAAACAGGCCTCCGGTCTGGGAGAAAGGGGTACCGATTCAAGGAGCACCCCCCTTTCGCTAATCAGCCAGTAGGCACCTTGGTATTCTATCATGCCTAACGCCTCTGCCTGTGTAACCATCACCGAAACGGTGCCTGGCAGATCCCTTTTGATTCGCAAGCTTTCAATGTATGGGTACTTTGCCATCAGATTACGCGCTGCCATGGTCTTGTTAATTAAAAAAATATTGTCATCAATAGCAAAGCCCATATTTTTTTCAACCTCAGCCGCATCATAGGAAGTCAGACCATCAATCCGAATCGTCTTGATCTTAAAAAATAAGCTCGATGACAAGTAAAATATAACCACCAAGGCAATCGGAATTGAAATAAATAAAAAAACCGGTCTTCGATTTTTTTTTCGGTGTCGAGCCATCGCCTTCTCCTTACATTAAACAACTCTTTCAATGCGTGCCCCCAAAGAACGGAGGTTCTCTTCAAATTTGTCATATCCTCTGTCAATATGATTTAGCCCAGAAATAATCGTTTCGCCTTTAGCTCCAAGTGCCGCTACCGCTAAAGCCGCCCCGCCTCGCAAATCAGTTGCCCCTACGTGTGTACCGTACAATTTGGGGACGCCGCAGATCACTGCCACATGGCCCTCTACCTGTATGTCAGCCCCCATGCGTACAAGCTCCCCCGCGTGGCGAAATCGTGACTCAAAAATATTTTCCACAAACACAGTCGTACCT
Organism: Oscillospiraceae bacterium; assembly: GCA_009777475.1. GTDB lineage: Bacteria > Bacillota > Clostridia > Oscillospirales > UBA929 > UBA929. The sequence goes on from WRLU01000026.1 coordinate 9,656, forward strand.
TTGGCAAGTGCCGCTGCTGCCATAATGGGGGCCTGTGCATCCGTGGGAAAACCCGGGTATGGCATTGTGCGTATGGAACTCATAGATTTCAGTTGTCCATCCCTGATAATATGAACAGTATCAGCACCCGCATCAATTTCGCACCCTGCCTCCGCTAAAACAGAAAGCACCGGGGAAAGATGTTCGGGGTTGAGATCTTCTACCCATACCTCCCCGCCCGCTGCCGCCACTGCAGAAAGATATGTGGCGGCCACAATCCTATCCGGCATTACTCTGTGCTGAACCGGTCGGAATGAATCTGTACCATGTATAAAAATGTCGGAGCTTCCTGCCCCCCGGATGCTACAGCCCATAGAATTTAAAAAGCACGCCAAATCCTCAATTTCCGGCTCACGCGCCGCATTGCATACACGAGTTGTAGCAGGTATGCCGCAGGCATACAGCATGATGTTTTCTGTAGCTCCCACACTTGGGAAGCTAAGATGAATTTCCGTATCATGGACTTTTTTTGCAGAACAAATCAGATTGCCGTTTTGCTCGGTTATTTCAATCCCTAATTGCCGTAAAGACGAAAGGTGCAAATCTATTGGTCTGGGACCCAGCTCACAGCCTCCTGGATAACTCATAACCGCCTGACCTGTCTTTGCCAATATCGCCCCTAAAAAAACTACCGAGGAGCGCAATTCTCGCATAAGCCGCTCCGGTACCTCACAGCAACTAGTTTTGCCCGGTTCAATCGTAACAACTCCATCCTGGTAATGCGCCCGCCGACCTAAGCGGCGCAATATACGCAGGGTCGATTTTACATCCGAAAGCTCGGGGCAGTTGCGTATAACACTTTGGCCATCGCACAAAATTGTTGCCGCCAAGATTGGAAGCACACTGTTTTTTGATCCATGCACACCCACCCTTCCTTGAAGCGGAACGCTTCCCTTGATGGATAATACGCTCATACAATCCCCTCCGCCCGGTCTATTCCGGCAGTTGATAAACACAGCTTATCTTATGCCGCCAGGGTCAAGAGGGTTACAAACGAACTCCCATTAATTAAGGCTTTTGCCTGCTTCATACAATAATCTTTGTATCCGCTGTGCCGAATCTGGGAATGCGGATTTCTCCAGGGCCAATTTCATTCTATCAAGCTTTTTGGTGTTTTGCAACAGGGAATCTGTCAATTCATAAAGCTTCTGAACATTCAACGCTGACTCAGCACACATCTCTGCCCCACCCTGTGCCGAAAAGACTTTGGCATTGGCATTTTGATGGTCATTTGCCACATTAGCACTGGGAATTAAAACTGCCGGTCGGCCGGTTGCCGCAAGCTCTGCCAGCGTAGAAGCACCTGCCCGGCAAATAACCAGATCGGCAGATGCCATAACCTGAGGCATATTGTGCAGATATTCTTCTATGCGCAACCCATGTATACCGTCCAGCCCCAAATCTGCAGCCCGTTTGCGTATATCCCCATACGCTTTGCTGCCGGTTACATGGATATGCTGCCATGCATCGGTTTTTTTTAGTTGCTCCATCACACCTAAAATGAGGGTATTCATATCCCTGGCACCCTGCGAGCCAAAAAAGCTTACAACTAAAGGCCTGTTATCCAGCCGTAGCTCCTGCCTCGCCTGCAATCTGGAAGCGGAGAAAAAATCACCGCGTACAGGAGTTCCGACTACCTCTGTCTTCTCTTTCTGGGAATACGAGTCCCGGCAAGCCTCCATTCCCACCAAAATCTTATGGGCGTGTTTTGCAAGCATTTTTGTTGTAACACCCGGAAGTGCATTGGATTCATGCACCAGCACAGGCACACCCAGCTGCGCTGCCGCCCGCAAGGGAGGGTAACTGGCGTATCCTCCGGTCCCTAACGCCGCATGAGGCGAGAATCTCCTGACAATTCCACGCGCTTTGCGCAAAGCTCCCGCCATTTTAACCAAAACGCCTATATTACGGATGATAGCACGGAGCGACAGCGAGTGAGCCAGTGAGTGTATTTCTGCAAACTCAATAGCAAACCCTGCCTTGCAAACAAGCGTTCTTTCAAGACCATGGGGTGTACCGACAAATAACACCTCATGTCCATCCGACCTCAAAAGCTCGGCTACAGCCAGAGCCGGATTGATGTGCCCTCCACTGCCTCCGCAAGCCAGCAAAAACCTCATACAATCACCCCCACAGTCAATCGCCCGCAATCCCGGGCTTGATTTCCCTTGATACAGACAATATAACCCCCATCTGTGCCATCAAAAGCACTAGCGATGAGCCTCCGTAACTAAAAAATGGCATAGAAATGCCGGTTACCGGTATCAGATTAGTTACCACAGCTACATTCAAAAACGTCTGCACAGCAAGCAGCGAGGTAATCCCCGAACAGAGAAGCATGCCGAAACGGTCGTGGCTAGAATGTATGGCGATCCAATAACCACGGATGATAAGCAACATAAATAGCATAAGGACAACTCCCGCCCCGACTAAACCCAATTCCTCGCAGACAATGGAGAAAACAAAGTCGTTTTGAGGCTCGGGAAGATACAAATGCTTTTGCCGCGACTGTCCTAGCCCCACACCGAATGGCCCTCCCGATCCAATAGCATATAACGACTGTACAGTCTGCCAGCCATCACCCTGCATGTCGGAAAAAGGGTCTTTCCAAATATCAAGACGCGCCTTAGCATAGTTAGTCTGAGTAATGATGAGGTAAAGCAAAGAGACGGCCATTCCGCCAACCGCAACAATCCATCTGGTAGCAATGCCCCCCACAAACATCATAACCGCACCTATCGCAATAATAATAACCGTCCCCGAAAAATGAGGCTCTAAAATTATAAGCCCTACCACAAGAGCCAAAATACCAATATATTTCCATATACCCTTCACTGCGGGGAGGAGCTTTTTATGAGTCAGACCCTCAGGATCCATGGAAATCATCTGAGCAAACAACAAAATTACGGCAACCTTCGCAACCTCCGAGGGCTGTAGATTAAAAAAACCGAAATTGATCCAACGTTTGGCGCCTGCCGCATCGGATCCTATGAACAAAACAACTACCAGCAACGCCAGTGCCACAAGCATGACTGGAATGGCAAACAACCTGAAATAGTGATGGTTCATTTTTGAAATCGCCAGCATTATGCATACTCCCAGGAGCGCATACACACTTTGGCGCGTTACAAAAAAAGCCGGACCCAGGTCGGGGTCGTCAGCTCCGGTGGCATAGCTTGCTGAAAACATCATAACCAAGCCTATGGAGCAGAGCAAAATAACCAGCAGCATAAAGGGTATATCCATAGGTCCCCTCACAGGACGCTCCAGCTCCTTTTTTGCTTTTTTCAGATCAATTATTTGAATATTTTCATCCTGGGACATTTCCAACACCGCCTTAGCCTTTATTAAAATTTCAGCTTATCTCTGATAGATTGATTTGTGACAGAACCCTCATCAAAATGTTAACAAAAAATGTTGCACACAACAATGCGGTTATCCCTGCCGCTGCAAACACAATTTTCTTTTCGCCCCACCCGGACTTTTCAAGGTGGTGATGAAACGGTGCCATTTTGAATAGCCTTTTGCCCTTGGTTTTTTTGAAATAAAACACCTGAATCATCACGGAGAGCATTTCAACAATAAAGACTAACCCAACAAGCATAAGAACTAACGGATCGGATGAAACAAACGCTATTCCGCACAGCAACCCACCGATAAACAAGGACCCCGTATCCCCCATAAACACCTTAGCCGGATGAAAATTAAAAATCAAAAAGGCAATCATGCCACCCGCCAAGGCACCGCTAATAATACTCGTTTCCATATAGGGATCTGTGTACCACCACATAGCAAAAAGCGCGATAGGAAGAGTCACCCCTGCACACAGGCCGTCAATACCATCTGTAAGATTAACTGCGTTTATAAACCCTGCCATAACTAATATTCCCGCAAATATGTAGACAAGCCAGGGGATGTAGATGGATGTGTGGATAAAAGGAATATATATACTTTCACTTATTACCTCTATGTAACGCAAATACGCCAAAAATGCCGCAGATGCTGCCATTTGCAACAAGAGTTTTTCCATAGCCTTGAGGCCTTTATTTTCCTTTTTTCTGATTTTAGACAAGTCGTCAGTTAAGCCAATCAGCCCGAAAATCCACGCGATTCCCAGAACGGCAAATACAACGCCCAGGTCATACTCGCCGGAAAGGTATATGTCAACCGGGAACCAACTGTACTGAAAGCCATACCAATCCACCTCAAAAAGCGCAGCCGCTATTGCCGCAAGTGTAATGCCTATCATAAAGATAAGCCCCCCCACGGTCGGCGTGCCTTGCTTAGATTGATGCCAGCTCGGGCCATCCTCTAAAATTTCCTGTCCCAATTTAAGCCTGCGCAAAAGAGGTATGGCTAAAAAAGCCATCCCCACGCTTACAGCAAAAGAAATTCCCGCCGCAACCAGGCTTCCCATTGATGTTTCTAAAAATTCCCCGGTCATTTCCACGATAAGTTCCCACATAGACATAGTAAATCCCTCCATTATCTGTTGCACTCGGCCTTAACTCTTTATTCCAAAATATTCTGCTACGATTTCCCGCTCGTCAAAGTGAAGCTTTTGCCCATTGATCTCTGTATAATCCTCGTGACCTTTGCCGCACAGTATAAGCACATCATCGGTCTGAGCTATTCTCAGGGCTTCAAATATGGCCTCCTTCCGGTCAGGATATACAATCGGCTCACCTGTCATGCCCTTCAGGATATCTTCAATGATTTGCATTGGCGGTTCTGTGCGGGGATTATCGCTTGTAACAATAGCAATATCCGGCAAGCTTGACACCGCCTGTCCCATCAGGGGGCGTTTCGCTCTGTCCCTATCGCCTCCGCAGCCGAACAGGGCGATTAATCGCCCCTTACAGGCCTGTTTGGCAGTGAGCAGTACGTTTTTTAGGGCATCCGGTGTGTGGGCATAGTCAATCAGTACTGTAAAATCAGCCGGTACCGGCACCCTCTCCATTCTCCCCTTAACCGGCTTCAGCTCACCCATAGCTTGGGCTATCTGTTCAAGCGTCAACTCGCAAGCCAGGCAAATGCCAATAGCAGCTAGAGCGTTTTGCACAGAGAACAACCCTGGTGTCGCCCACCTGACAGGCGCATTCCGGCCAGAATAGATTGCTGTAAATTCCACGGCATCCGGCAAGCAGTTAATGTCTCCCGCAGTTAACTCCGCAATCTCATTCCGAACAGCATACCTGATAACCCTTCCGGCATTTGTAGTGCCTAAGATTCTGCGGCCCCACTCATCGCCTGTGTTGATTACAGCCCAATCAGTTTGGAAAAACAGCTTGCGCTTGGCAACAAAGTAATCCTCCATACTGCTATGGTAATCCAAATGATCCTGCTGCAAATTGGTAAAGACCGCCGTATGATACCGAATTCCATCTACCCGGTTTTGAACCAGGGCGTGACTTGATACCTCCATAACACAATATTCACACCCCTGATCAACCATATCCCTGAGCGTTTGGTGTAAAGTAATTGCATCGGGGGTGGTGCGTTCGCTTACAATAGTTCCGATAATTCCCGACTTATGTCCCACATGCTCCAAAATGCCGTGAATCATGTATGCCACGCTGGTTTTGCCATTGGTTCCGGTCACTCCGATCATACGGAGCTTTTTAGCAGGATAGCCAAAGAAGCAAGCTGCTAGCCGTGCCAGTGCCTCTCTGGCATCCGGTACTACAATATGCGGGATAGCGCAGGTCAGCTTTTCCTCCGACACAATTAAAATTGCACCCCTGGAAAGAGCCTGATTAACATAGTCGTGGCCGTCCAGCTTGGCACCGCGTACCGCAACAAAGACATCTCCCGCTCTAACAATCCTGGAGTCATTTCTTATGAAAGCAGCCTCCGGATCCGATTCAATGCCACAGGGTTCAAAAGAGCTTAAGCTCTCCAGCAGCTTTGATACCCTCAAAAAAACACACCCCCTCAGTAATCCGCTACATTCCGTGTCCGGAATTCAACCTGTACGACTTGACCGTAAGGAACCTTTTCACCCGAATGCTCCTGCCACGTAGCTTCTAGTGCCCCTCCTGCGGATTGCTGTGCGCCGATAGGGCGCATGACCAGTCCTGCATCTATTAAAATGCGGTTTGCCTCTTCAGGCGACTTTCCGACAACATGGGGGACGGTAATCATTCTGCCCGGTCTGACCCCTTTTGTGTAGAGAACCAGCTCGCTGTCAGCTGGCACCAGGCTTCCGTTTAACGGAAGCTGATCTTTCACTGTCTTCCCATTACCTTCAACCTTTACTGCCAGCCCTGCTTTTTCAGCCTCACTCTTAGCATCCTTCACCGACTTCCCCTTGACAAATGGAACGGTAACCTCTGCCTCCAAAAGCTCCTGGGCAGTGTATTGGTGAGCGACACCTAAATGAGGAAGGGCATCGGCAAATATACGTCCTGCCACCGGGGCAGCCAAAAAACCTCCCGTGCGGAAAACTCTCGGCCCTCCGGGTTGATCCAACATGACTAAAACGGCTATTTGAGGATCGTCTGCGGGGGCAAACCCCATAAAGCTTACCACATACCAGCCTTGGTCGTCAGCACCCTTTACGTCCCTCTTCTGGGATGTTCCGGTCTTCCCTGCAACTCTGTAACCCTTGACATAAGCGTTGGAACCTGTGCCGTTTATAACACACTGCTCCATGTAATCCCTCATAATTTTGCTGGTTTCTTCAGAAATAACCTTGCGTGATACGGCAGGCTCTGCATATTCCTCCACATGACCGTTTTTATCAACAATCTGGCTTACCACATGGGGCTTCATCAGTTCCCCTCCGTTAGCCACGGCACAAACAGCCGTAATCATCTGTATTGGGGTAACCTTAAATGTCTGCCCGAAGGAATATACCGCCTGCGAGACGATATCCTTTTTATATTGCTCATAGGAGCTTACAATGCTCCCTGCCTCACCCTGCAAATCAATCCCTGTTTTATTAAAAAAACCAAACGCACCCATGTACTGATAAAACTTTTCGCCCCCGACCTTCCTTCCAATTGAGATATATGCCGGATTACAAGAATGCATGAGGGTTTCAGCGAAGGTTTGCGAACCGTGCCCGCCTTTTTTATGACATTTAATAGGCACTCCCCAGCCTTCAACCTTAACCGAGCCTGAGCAATAAAATTTCTCGTTTGCCAGATCCACCGTTTTTTCCTCAATTGCCATGGCGGCTGTAAAAACCTTAAAAGTGGAGCCTGGCTCATATGTATCATTTATAGCCTTGTTCCGCCATTGAGCCTGCCTGGCATCGGACATACTCTTGTCGTATTTCTTATCGCCCTTCATTCCCTCTAATTCCTTGCGCAAACCCTTATCTGCAATAAGAAAGGGGTCGTTCAAATCAAAATCCCCTTTCGTAGACATACCCAGTATCCCGCCTGTCTTAACATCCATGACAATGGCGCAGGCACGCTGACTCACATCATTTTCAATCACGGCAGCTCCAAGGCTTTTTTCGACAAAATACTGGATTTTTTGATCGATTGTCAGTATCAGATCGCTCCCATCCTGGGCATCATAATACATTTCATACTGGTTTGGCAAGGGGTTGCCCTTGGGGTCGCGGGCAGATATAGTATACCCTGGTTGCCCTGTCATCTGTTCGTCATATTTAGCTTCAAGCCCTACAAGCCCGCTATTATCCGCACCTACAAACCCTATAATATTGGATGCAAAGCTGTTATTGGGATAGTAGCGTTTACTTGAAGGCTCTAAAAATATCTGCTGGCTATATTTGTTCTCATTTATATATCCTACAACCTCTTGCATTTTTTCTTTTTCAATGTTCTTTTTTATAATTTCATTTGCTCTGTGTTTTTTAGCCGCCCGTTCTAATATAAATTCCCTGTCCACCTCCAAAAGGGCGGAAAGCCCCTCGGCAATCAGCAGAGCCTCAGCATCGTCTTTGATTTTATTCGGGGCAATGCAAACGGTATGAACAGTAGCTGATATGGCAAGAGGTTTCCCATTGCGGTCATAAATTGTCCCTCTGTCTGCCCCTATGGGAAACGATTTAGTTTGCTGCTCTATAGCTAATTTTTCAAGCTCATCATGCCGTTTGATAGAAATATCATACAACTGCATGACCAAGGGAACGAACATTAGAATTCCGAAAATAGCCATAAGTACAATAACACGCCCCCGAATCTTCCGGTCGTATTTTTTTTTCTTCTGATTTTTTTGCTCCTGCACATCAACACCTGCTCTCACCTATATTTTGTCCCTTCTTTACTGATATTGTATTGTGCCATTCTATCTGTTATTCCAAAAAGCTTCATCCTGCACTAATGCCGATGACAGCCTTTCTCCCATGGACATCCAAAAGCCTCTTTCACCGATAATTTCAGCTTTTTCTTCCCCCGCCAAGTCAACATACAAAACTTGCTCGGCCCCCGGCTTAACCATTCCCAACTCGGTAATAGCGTATTGCTCGACTTCAGACAGCGAAACACCTTGTCCGGCATAGTTCCGCAAATTAGATTCTTCCTTTTTTAGATCTGAAAGCTCTTTTATCATTTTTTGGTTTCCAGAACTAAGCTCGCTGTGTTGCATGCAGCAGTGTACAATTAAAAGCAACAGTCCTATCACAACAACAAATATAGCTGCCTTATTGAGAGAAATCTTATTATACCGGCGTTCGCTCGCAGGACTTTGTCTGTTTTTGTTTTCCCGGCCCTTACGGCTCGCCGGAGGCGAGTAAGCCTTTTTTTTGGAAATGTCTAAATTCAACGCTGATGTTCCTTCGTTCATAATCGTTGGCCTCCCTATAATTTCTCCGCACCGCGCAATCGCGCGCTTGCTGCCCGGGGGTTATTTTCTATCTCACTATTGCCCGGTTCACATCGTTTCAAGAGCTTTATCTGGGGTTGTTTTCCGCAAGCACATTCAGGGAAGGATGTCGGGCACACACAGCCTCTTGAGTGAATTGCAAAAAATTGCTTGACTATCCGATCTTCTATTGAGTGGAAGGATATAACCGCCATCCGCCCCCCCGGCTTTAACCGCTCCAGCCCTTCCGCAAGCCCTTGCTCAAGCGCACCCATTTCATCATTCACGGCAATTCTCAATGCTTGAAATGTCCTGCGTGCCGGATGCTTGTCCTTCCGTCGTGCTTTGGCAGGTACCGTCCTAAGGATGAGCTCGCATAGCTCCCCTGTGGTATTAATCGGCCGGTGCTTTTCTATAGCGGCGGAAATCTGGGGCGCATACCTTTCTTCCCCATATTCGTAAAGTATCATTTTCAGCTGACTGACCGGCCATGTGTTGAGAATTTTCATTGCCGTCAGGTCAGATCGGTCGTCCATCCGCATATCCACAGGCGCATCACTTCTATAAGAAAATCCCCTTTCAGGCTTATCCAGCTGCAAGGACGAAACCCCTAAGTCCATCAGCACACCGTCCACTTTTTTAATGCCATGTGCATCTAAAGCCCCGGCTAATTCGCGAAAATCACCTCTAACGAACACCACCTGCTTCGAAAAGCTGATTAGCCGTTTTTTCGATGCCTCCAGTGCCTCTGAGTCTTTGTCTATGCAAACCATTTTTGCCCCTGTGTTCAAAATAGCTTCAGAATGCCCTCCTAAGCCTACCGTGCAGTCAACTATGAGCTTTCCGAGTCTCGGCTGCAGCACCTGGATACATTCCTCCAGTAAAACCGGGCTATGCGCATACTCCATTTTACAGCCCCAATTCATCGGCGATTTGCTCCAAATCGTCTTCAGAAACTACTTGCCGCTGATCCCAACGCTGCTTTGACCAGATTTCAACATGATCACCCGCACCGATTATAACGCTTTCTTTTTCAATTTCGGCGTAGTCACGCAAATCTTTGGAAATGAGAACCCTGCCTTGGTTATCCGGCTCGCATTTTTGGGATGTTGGATATATGATCCTCTTCATTTTGCGTGACCTGCTAGATGGCATCCCGGCTAATTTTTCCCTCATTTTGTCCCAGGATTCTTGAGAATATACCCAGAGGCAACGATCAAGAAACGTAAACACAAAGAATACGTCCCCCAATTCTTCACGCAGCTTGGCAGGAATAAACAGACGACCCTTATCGTCAACATTATGCTGAAACGTACCGGTGCCTGTCATAGCCGCCTGCCTCCCCATTGTGGGATATAGTTGTGGGCTCAATCCCCCACTTCTCACCACTTTGCTCCACAAGTATAATTCATTTGCCGTGAAAATGCAAGCCCCAATTGTAAAAAATTTATTTGCCGTTTTTTTTATTATTTTTTTAAAATCCCGGTTGACAAGCCTGTTGTGATGGTATACAATATGTACTCGGATATGTTTTTTAAAAAGCTATATGTTGTGTAAAAGAAAGGAACGGCGATGCACTAATGACTGAACTCGCGTACTACATAGGGCAGATCCGCAAGCGTGATGGTAGAATTGTCCGCTTTGACATGGACAAAATTTCGCAGGCAATCAACAAGGCCTTTGCAGCTACATCCCGCCAAGACATGATGCCCGAGGCAAGACGATTGGCAATGAAGGTTTTATCGAGTCTTGAGACCGAGGGTGTTTCAGCCCCAGGGGTTGAGCATATTCAGGATACCGTTGAGCGTATTTTAATGGATTCCGGTCACAAGGACGCTGCAAAAAATTATATTTTGTACCGTGCCGAGCGTAGCCGTGCCCGGGAGATGAACACAAAGCTGATGCAGGTTTTTGAAGACATCACCTTCAATGATGCCTCCGAAAGCGATATCAAAAGAGAAAATGCCAATATTGACGGCGATACCGCTATGGGTACCATGCTAAAATACGGCTCCGAGGGGGCCAAGCAATTCTATGAAATGTTTGTCTTGGAGCCGGAGCATTCCGAGGCTCACCGCCAGGGGGATATTCACATCCATGACATGGATTTTTACACGCTAACCACTACTTGTTGCCAAATTGATATAGTCAAGCTTTTCAAGGGCGGCTTCTGCACCGGTCATGGGACACTTAGGGAGCCTAGCTATATTTCTTCCTATGCCGCCCTGTGCTGTATTGCCGTTCAATCAAACCAAAACGATCAGCACGGCGGTCAGAGCGTACTCAATTTCGACTATGGAATGGCACTAGGGGTTGCAAAGACCTTTAGCAAGCTGTACAAGGAAAATATTATCGTAGCCTTAGAGCTTTTAGCCGGGTTAGAAAACCCGCAGGTTTCTTGGCCTAAAGAGGACGGTGTACCCTGTATGGCGGGGAACCCAGATTACAAGAAAGCCGAAGCTGCAGTTTTGAATGATCTTCTCTGCTCGGATGATGACAGCTTAGTTGAAAAAATCCAGGCATTTGCCCAGAAGCAAGCTCTTGTAGACACTGACCGCGCAACATATAAGGCCATGGTGGGATTGGTTCACAATCTTAACACTATGCACTCACGGGCAGGGGCACAAACCCCGTTTTCTTCCATAAATTACGGCATGGATACCTCACCGGAAGGGCGATGTGTTATAAAGAATCTGCTTTTAGCAACGGAGGCAGGCTTAGGGCATGGCGAAACGCCTATATTTCCCATACAAATTTTCCGCGTTAAAGAGGGTGTCAGCTATAATCCGGGGGATCCTAACTATGATCTGTTCCAGCTTGCATGCAGGGTCTCATCCAAACGATTATTCCCCAATTTCTCTTTCCAGGACGCTCCGTTTAACATAAAGTACTACAAAGGCACGCCCCAAACCGAAATTGCCTATATGGGTTGCCGCACCAGGGTTATCGGAAATTCATACGACCCCAGCCATGAGGTGAGCAACGGCAGGGGCAACCTTTCATTCACCTCAATAAATCTTCCTCGCTTGGCAATTTTAGCAAACGGCAGTATTGAGATATTCTTCGGCGAGCTTCAAAAAAAGATGGATTTGGTAATCCGCCAGCTATTGCACCGCTTCAATGTCCAGGCAGAAAAGAAAGTCCGTAATTTCCCCTTCCTTATGGGTCAAGGAGTGTGGTTGGGAAGTGATAAACTGAACTGGAACGATAATATTGGTGAAATACTGCGCCATGGAACATTAACAGTAGGCTTCATCGGTCTCGCCGAGGCCTTAGTCGCCTTAATAGGGCAGCATCACGGTCAGTCGGAGGAGGCGCAAAGGCTAGGTTTAGACATTGTATCGTTTATACGACAGCGGTTAGACTCTGAGAGTGCCAAGAGAAAAATGAACTTTACCCTAATTTCCACACCAGCAGAAGGCTTGTCAGGCAGATTTGTCAGGTTAGACAAGGAAAAATTCGGTTCTATCCCCTCTGTAACCGACAAAGAATACTACACCAACGGTTTTCATGTGCCAGTCGGATTCCCCATTACTGCATACGACAAAATCCAAATAGAGGCACCCTATCACGCACTGACCAATGCAGGACACATCACCTACATTGAAATGGATGGCAATCCTGACCAAAACCCCCAAGCCTTTGAACAGATAATCAGGGCAATGAAGGAGGCGGGTGTGGGCTACGGCTCCGTCAACCACCCGATAGACAGGGATCCGGTTTGCGGCTTTTCAGGCGTGATTGGCTCAGAGTGTCCGCAGTGCGGCAGAACTGAGGATTCGGGAGGCTTGCCATTCACTCGCATCAGAAGAATCACAGGTTACCTGGTAGGCTCTCTCGAACGCTTCAACAACGCCAAACGCTCCGAAGAGCGTGACCGGGTTAAGCACGGCATAACCGAAAGGAGAGGCCAATGTACAAAAAAACAAAATTCATGATTTCTGTGCCACACGAGAGGGAATACATCATTTTTTGCAACCCGATTATCGCAATCACCTCAAGCTGATTATAGCATAGAAAAGGGAGCAGTTGACATAATTATTGCAAATTAGATTGATGTGCAAAATTTGATATAAGCTTGACACAACATGGAATATGTGATATTCTATGAATGCGGCAGATGCTGTGAGTTTGGTCTTTTGAGGAGGGTTTTGAGTCATGATGAAAGTGGCGATAAATGCGAGGAAGATATTCCTTATGTGCATGGCATTGTGTTTTTCAATTACTGTTTTGCTGGATGGGTTGTATGCCCTGGCTGTCAGCGGTTCCGCTCCGAGCACCGAAATGAGCATTCATGCCATACGTTTCGGAGACGAGTCAGGCACAGAGGATAAAGACTTAGATGGGGGCGGCGATGCTGTTCTCTTAGAATCCAAAGGTAAGTACCTGATGATGGACACGGGTTCACCCGGATTTTGGGGTGCTATTCAGGCATACCTGAAAAAACTCAAGGTCGGCAACCTTGATATTTACCTTAGTCATATGCACAAGGATCACTATGGTAATCTGCTGAACATGGTTTCTAATTACAAAATCGGGTGCGTTTATCTTCCTGATACAAACTATGGAAAGAAAAGAACCCTGGGAGACGGTCAGTCGGATATAGCACGCAAAGTCCAGCAAATTTCCCCATCCACAGAGGTTAAATATTTGAAAACCGGAAATTTTATCACTGTAGGCGATACCAGGATCGATATCATCGGTCCGGTCAAAACAGGCTTCGGTGGAAGGGAAAGCACAGCAGTCAACAATGAGTCTTTAGTTGCTATGGTAACCTGCGGTAAAACCAGATTCCTCACAGCCGGGGACATTGAAGGCGAGGGAGAAGCCTCCCTCATCAAGACCATTGGCAAAGCCCGATTAAAAGCTGACATTATGAAACTTTCCCATCATGGTATTGTTAGCACGTCAAATTCAGAGGCTTTTATAAACGCAGTTGCTCCCCAGTATTCCTTTGTTCAGAATGCAAAGATAGCGAAAATCCAAACAGGCGGTTATCGGCGTTCTTACACCTGCCGCAAGAGGGCAAACGAACACGGAATCTGTGTTTCCCCCGATGATGAAGAAAAAGACATTGTATTTAAAGTTGTCAATGATAAAATCACCATGCACCTTGATGGCGTAGCTCTGAAAAATGGCTGGAATACTGTGCAGGGCGGAGATGGCATAAACCAGAAGACAGACAAATTTTATTTCGATGTAAAAACCGGTCAATTCAAAAAAGGCATACAAAAAATCGGAGGAAAAATGTACGATTTTGGTACGAGCGGATGTATGAAAACCGGGGGTTGGATCGGGAAAAAATACCTATACCTGAAGTATTCCGGGAAAAAAAATGAGGATTTCCGTTTCTATGAAGAAAGCGGGGCATTTAAAACTGGATTAGTATACCTTAGAAAGAAGCAGACAGGGCAAAACAGTAACCGCTGGGTATATTTTAATCACAAAACAGGCTATGCCTACAGGGGAAAAAACAAAAGCCCCTCAAAATACAGCTTTTTTACCATTAAGGGCAAAAAATATATGATTAACGGCAGGGGGACTGTGTATACCTATGGCTGGCAAAGGGTGAGCAAAGGTCCCGGATTACGTTATTTCAACAAAAAAGGCATAATGAAAACAGGTTGGTTTGCATATAAGACAGCAGATGGCAGAAAATATAAATGTTATTTAAACAAAAAAACCGGCTTACGAGTGATCGGTTTTCGGAAAATTGGGAAATATGTGTACTATTTTTATCCGGATTCAGGAGCATTGCGTACAGGCGGCACTATTGATTATAAAGGAAAAAAATATATGCCAGATGGCAAAGGTCGCGTGAGACGAGCAAACGGAGGCTTTGTAAAAAAAGCACCTAAGTAAAAGGTATCTCGAAAAACCTCATTTTTTCGCCAATCCATGAACGTAGATTTTATTAAGGCACCCTAAATGGCAGCCTCTAAAAGTTCCATGCGTAGGTTTTTGATGAAACGGAGGAAGGATTTGCAATGCGCCTTGAAACACCGCAACTGAGCCTCTATCCGCTGACTCCCGATCAGCTTAGGCAGGCAAAGCGCGATTTTCAAGGCGTATTGCGTTCCTGTGGGATTAAAGAGCCGGAAGCCATTAACCTTTGGGAAAGCCTTGAACGTCGCAGGATTTATGCGGCAAAAGCTAAAATAGCCGCCCGGAATCCCGGTGCTTGGCTTTTGGCAACATCTTGGTTGGCGATGAACAAGTCTGATAGACACATGGTTGCTGAGGTGGGCTTTAAGGGTCTTGACGGCAAGGGTGAATCTCTTGAGTTGGGCTACGCCACACTGAAAAAGTATCAAAATCAAGGCTTTATGAGCCAAGCAATAAACGCACTCTGCCAATTCGCATTCACGCAGACCCAGTACAAGGTGAGCAGATTGTTCGCCTACACCCTTCCTGGTAATATAGCCTCCCACCGGGTTTTAGCAAAGAACAACTTCCGCAGGACTCCAGCTTCAGGCAAGTATTGGCTGTGGGAGCGGTTTAATGCTTAAGTCAATCTCTAGCAGACTGCTTTTCATCGATTGGCGATAAGGTTTTTCAAGATAAAAACGCCGTAACATCATCAACGCTTAGCTCCGGGTGCAGCGCAATGTTCAGACTGTAGCCGATTACCTTGGCAATATCGGCTACATGAGAATCTATTTCCTTTGGGGTCACCATCAAACCGCCGGAGAATTTTGATACCTCTTCCCAATCCATAGCGGGCTGACCCGCCTGTTCGCCCAAATCGGCCATTAAAGTAACTGCGTCTACCACAGTCGGTACTCCTACTATATATAAAATACAGGGCATGGAAAAACAGGACAAAGTGTAATATTGCAGGAATTATACAAATATCATAGTGTAATTTTCGTGAATTGCATTGACTTTTCGTCCTCGTTAGAGTATACTGACAACCGGGGGTTGGGGATTATGGAAAGAATGTTGATGCAGGACTTGATACAGTGGAAAGACAAACCGAATAAAAAACCGCTTGTCGTACAAGGTGTTAGGCAATGCGGCAAGACTTTTTTGATAGAGGACTTTGCTCGACAGTATTACACCGATGTCGCGTATTACCGATTTGACAAGGACGCTAAAATCAAAAGTTTTTTTTGGCCGGATTTAGACCCGAAAAGAATCATCAAAGATTTAGGGCTTGCCCGGGGTAAAACAATCAACCCGCAGGAGACATTGATTGTCTTTGATGAAATACAGGAATGCGGCAATGCTGTTACATCCCTCAAGTATTTCTGCGAGGACGCCCCTGAGTATCATATCATATCAGCGGGTTCTTTGCTAGGGGTCGCTATGAAAAAGGGAACCTCCTTCCCTGTTGGGAAGGTTGAGTTTTTAACTCTCTATCCGATGAGCTTTTATGAGTTTTTTTACGCACAAAACGAAATGCTTGCCCTAGAACTGGAAAAAAGCTCATTCAAAGACAGCGTTTGGGCGAACTTTAGAAATGAGCTGTTGGAAAAATACAGGGATTTTCATGTCATTGGTGGTATGCCAGAGGTTGTGCAAACTTGGCTTGATACAAAAAACATTGAAGAGGCCGAAAAAAAACAGGACGAAATACTTCTCGGGTATCAAAAGGATTTTGTTAAATACGCAGAACCAAAGGACTACCCTAAAATTTCAGCCGTTTGGCAGTCAATCCCAAGCCAGCTAGGGAAAGAAAACCGCAAGTTCATTTTTAGCCAAGTTAAGAAAGGCTGGAGAGCCAAGGATTTAGAGGACGCATTGATATGGCTCATCAATGCCGGCCTTGTTTATAAAGTGGAGTGCATCGAAAAGCCCAATTATCCAATTTCTTCATATGCCGACCATACCTTTTTTAAGCTGTACATGTCTGACATTGGGCTGTTACGGCGTCACGCAGATTTACCGGTAGCCATTGTATTCGATGATACGCCTGCATACAAAGAATTCAAAGGTGCGATGGCGGAAAATTTTGTTGCCTCAGAGCTGAAAAGAATGTACGGCAAACTGAAAGACAAAGATTTGTATTACTGGATGGCCGAGGGCAGTGCAAAAGCGGAAGTAGATTTCATCGTGCAGGATGATGAAAAGCATATTGTCCCGATTGAGGTGAAGGCGGGTACAGCAAAACACTCCCGGTCACTCACACAATATTGCAAAAAATTCGCCTCGGAAAAGTCCGTTTTAACGTCACTTGATGAAATGACGAGCCGGATACTACCGCTTTATGCTTTTTGGAAGTTCAAAGAATGGCTGAAAGAGATATAGTCAAAGGCAATCTCAACGTCAATATCTTTGTCTTTTAACCGCACTTCGTTCACGACTGCGGCAATCATTTGCCGACGGACTTCACCGGAAGCATTGTCAAAAATGTTATCCCAGTCTTTGATAAGCCCTTGCAGCCGCACAATGTCCTGTTCGTCAAAAGCCTTAGATTTCTCGGCTGCCTTTAAGTCTGTATACACCCTTGTCACTTTATCTAGGCCAATAACGGTTTGCTCATACAGTTCCTTCAGTTGCTCCTGGCTAAAGGCCGAGTCTTCCCCTGTGAGGATTTTCATGAGCTCGGTATTGGCTTTTTCCTTGGCTCGGGTTAATCTTTCAATCTCTCGTCTGGAAGCTTTAAGTCCGGCGGCAACGTCTGCATCGGCTTGTTCTGATTTTTTTTGAATATCACGAACCACATCCGAGGTTACTAAATTTTGCATATACTTCTTGATTGTTTGGATGACAACAGCTTCCAAATCAGCAGATTTATACTGACCCTTTACAGCACCGCAAACAGCCGTACCCATTTTGAGCCGCTTCAAGCATCTGTAAATTCCATAGGGAGGCCCTTTCTTGGTTCTCTTGTGGTCAAGCCAGTTGCTTGATGTTCCAAAGGTCATGTTACAACCACATTCGCATTTTAGAACCCCAACAAGCAAACCCTTCCCTGTTCCTGTTCTGGCCGGAGTTTTTCCTCCAAAGAGTGTGTCTGTTTTAACACGGGATTTTTTTATAGCTTGTGCTTTCTCCCAAACATCTTCACCCACTAAGTCGTATTCAGACCAGTACCTTTCGCTTACGCTGCCCTCTCCGGCTTTAAGGGGTTTTTGATAAGAGCCAAACTCTCCCTCAGTAGTGACAGTCTTGCCATAAGAAAGATAGCCTTTGTATATAGTATTGTTAAGGATTTTTCTAATGCTTGCACTGCTCCAGTCCTTGCCGATTTTGCTTTTTTTGCCTTCTTCATTTAATATGCTCGCTATCCGCAGCATTCCATAACCGTCAACGGTGTACATATGATAAATCTGCTTGACGATTTCGGCCTCTTGGGGAACGGCTTGCAGCATATTCGATAAATCGGGGTGGTTGATGTAGCCGTATGGGGGATTGCCGCCCGTCCAGTAACCTTCCTCATGGATAAGCCTCATGGCATCGGTAACTCTGACTTTTGTGTCCATAGAAGATTTTTTTGCAGACCAGAACTCAACAAAATTAAGGATTTCATCAGCATCGCCGTTATTGGTAAACTCTCTGTTTTTATCCACAACCCAAATTCTGCAAAACCTGAGAAATTTGAGTGCGTGGTTTAAGCTCTCTACGGAACGTCTGCCGAATCTGTCTAATTTATAGATTACAAGAATATCGTAAAGTCCAGCCTTGGCATCGTCAAACGCTTGATTTAGCCCTTTTCGTTTGGATACATGGGTGTGGAAGCCCGAGACCCCTGCTTCTACATATTCTAAATCCGTCATAACCCATTCAATGTTTTTGTTTTTTTCGGGTTGAGAGTCCACAAACTGACGAATCATTTCCTTTTGCAAAGGAAGATCATCGTCTGCTGTTGTTTCCCTTATGGATACTTTTTTAGATTGGTAGGCTTTTTTTGCTTTGCCTTTGCTTGTTTGCTTATTGGTACTCCCTCTCATAAAGGCAGCAATTCTCAACGTTGTCATAATACACCTCTTTATATCAGCCGACTGTAAGCGTGTTGCAAGTATACAGTACACAAAAAGAATCTGCATTTGTCAAGCAGATTCTTTCTTTGTTTCATCGGTCGGTTTGCTTGTGTAATAGCTCGTAGCGGCGGCAACGAAGGCTTGTCTGAATTGATTGATTCTGTCCGCTTTTTCTTTTTCGGAAACATTTTCTCTGACCGTAACTTTTACGTTGAACATAGCAAGCCTCCTTCCTCTACCTAATTATTAGCACCTGCCATATTTTTATACAGAGTATTTTTATCAGATTTGCATTGACGGAGAAATTTGATATTTTGAGATGCAGAGCATTTGCCCCAATAAATCCCCCCCTCCTCCTCTCCCCAAAAAAATTTAAAATTTTTTCAAAAAAACACTTGACAACGTCCCGGCGGTGTGATACATTGTTCTGGCGTGCTGATTTTCCGGGAGTTTTCCGGCGGGAGCCGGG
>WRLU01000027.1 GCA_009777475.1 Oscillospiraceae bacterium
CGCCAATGTACTCCCCGGAAGCCGTAATATTCGCCTCCACACTACAATCCTCAACATCCAGCCAGCCCCTGCCCATAATTCCCCCTACGTTGTTCTTGCCGCGTATGCTGCCAACGAAGGAACTATTTTCGATTTTGCGGAAATAATCATCATCAGTCCTATCAGAGTCTCTCATGGAAATTACTGGCGTACCGGGATAGTTAGCGGTACCGGCGTGACCTATAATCCCGCCTATATGGCTTTTTGCCTCAGCACTGCCGGGGCCTGAAATATCCGCCCATACATTGCACTCGTCAAACACGATGGGAAGGTAAACAGGATGATCATCGTTATCCTCAGGATCATTATCACCACCACTTTTGCTGGGTATAAGTCTGCCAACCGTGCCTCCGACATAGCTTTTGCCTCTAATCGCAATCCTGCCTGGCCGACAGTCAACGTTACAACCCCAGCAATCGCCGCAGCTGTCACAGCCTTCGCAATTAAATATGTTGCAGGTAGCTTCCGTCACCCAACCTCTGCCAACCAAGCCGCCTACATAATTTCCGCCGCCCATGACATCCCCGCTAATGTCGCCATTTGCATCTATCTCATTGTATTTGACAGCACCGCCCACAAGGCCGCCCACTTACGGCGTTATTACTACTTTCATGCTAGCAGGCTTGTTTCCCCGGTCACCTGCGCCGTGGACAGCAGGACACCAAAAATAATAGGTTTCCCCTTCCTCTAAAGGAATATTCGCGCCTTTCCAGAGTCCCACATAACCCATCGGCTTACTGTAAAGCACTGGCTCCCCATCTCCCGATTTAACGTATGTTCCATCTTTTTTTGAAGTGGTAAAGACGTTTGTTTTGCCAGAAAATTTACCTGGGAACCCCGCAGCCTTAATTGTGAGCTTGCCAGGTATGCTTGCGGCCCTATATTCCCCATTCGTAAACCTTTGGGGCGGGTATCTGTAGAACATTTTGAGCGATTTACCTTTGAATGCGTTTTTGAATTCTTCTCCTCTATCTTTTCCTGATATGATGTGATTCTTGTATGACACATCAAGTACACCATCAGCCCTCAGCGGTATACAAAGCCCGGATTCATCAAACGTCCCCCAGTTAATATTGCCAGACTTCCATTGTTTACTGCTAAGGTTTTGATCAATTATCTCAACATCCGTTATTGGCACATTGCTAGCACCATTTCTCGGTGTCAATGTCCACCGTCCTGGCGTATCGCCTGTTGGGTCAGCTAAAACGGTATAGTTGGGAGTCAGTCTAAAATCTTTGATTTTGGGAGGATTGTGGATTTTAGGGAATGTTACAACAACTCCATTTGTAAATTTAACCTGTATTCTCGCTCCGCCTTTTGCCCGCTTGAGATATTTAACAAATTGTCCGCCGAAACGATGTGGGCGAGGGGAGGGGGTAAGCCATTTTACTCCGCCATCTACACTCCATTGCGCAATGCTTGTATCCGAAGGAAATCTAAGAACTTCAGTCGTGAGGTTAATGTAAAATTCGGGGCTGTCAACGCCTTCAATTTGCCCAGTAACAATCATGTCATTACTGCGGTCGTAATTTATGCAGCATGGGTTGAGGCCGGAGCTTACACCTTTCTCAATGTCGCAGAAATCATCAAGAGGCGAGGCAGATTCTTGCACAACGATTTCTTCCGGGGTTACCTCCTCCTCGGCAAGTGCTGGTACCATAACGGCAAGGAGCATCAGGG
Organism: Oscillospiraceae bacterium; assembly: GCA_009777475.1. Lineage (GTDB taxonomy): Bacteria > Bacillota > Clostridia > Oscillospirales > UBA929 > UBA929. The sequence goes on from WRLU01000027.1 coordinate 1,720, forward strand.
TAAGCGCGAAAATTAGGAATGCGGGTAAGCTTATGTGCTTTTTCATTTTTATGACCTTCTTTCTAAAATTAATATTTTTGCTTTTTTTAAGGTGGTCTCATTGTCATACTATGCAAACGAGCGAGTGGTAACCACAGTCATTTTGAACAAATTTTTGATTCAAAATTCTACACCCCCCTATGTGACAAAATACTCAAGCCCCTAGTGCCATGACATTACATAGTCGAACGATACAGCATTCACAGTCCCACCTCCATTTTTTATATATTCTGCGCAAAAAAACAAGAAATAACATGTCTAAAAAACCAAGTGCAGGTATATTGTACATCATCCTCCAGGCCTTGTAAAGTCTTTTTTGTGTTTTTTTTCATACAAATGAGGGTATTCAGGAGGATAATTCCTCCTGAATACCCAGCAGAATTAAATGCCATGTTTAGCCATGCCCGGTATTACCACTACTCCACCCGGTCCATCAGGGTCATTAGCCCCGCTGTACAGCAACATTGCCGGATTTGCAGTGTTGGTATGTCCATAATCTCGTATTCTTCCGCTAACACGACCAATGTAATTCCTCCCATCGTATATATCGCCGTTGAAAATCTTCTGTTTCCATATTCTATTGTGAAGAGAGCTGGAAGCAGAAATTTCGCCACCACTTCCGGAAATTCCACCAACGAAGTCACGACCCTTTATGAGGTCAAATTCACTCTGGCAACCTATCACTTGAACAGGGTTTGTATTTGGGGTGTTGCCGCCGAAAGCAGCAAAGCCAACAATTCCGCCAACATAGTTATTTCCTTCAATCGTCATTCCTTCGCTGCTACAACTATCTATAGTCGACACCTTGGTGAAGCCAGCAATGCCTCCGACCCTTGATTCTTTGCCTCCGATATTTCCTCTGAATGTGTGGTTGAAATTAGAATGGGTTCCTGTGATTGTATGCCGAGCGTCTCTTTTTGCATTAACCCTTCCTACAATCCCGCCGATGTAATTCCCGGAAGCCGTAATATTCGCCTCCACACTACAATCCTCAACATCCAGCCAGCCCCTGCCCATAATTCCCCCTACGTTGTTCTTGCCGCGTATGCTGCCAACGAAGGAGCTGTCTTCTATTACGCACCACATATCACCATCATCTCTATCATATGGATTAGGATCAATTTCCAATACGCGATGCCCAGAATGACCGGGATAGTTAGCAGAACCGGCATGACCGATAAAGCCTCCTACATGGTTGTTAGCGGAATTTCCATAATACGAAATATCAGCCCACACCTCACAATTATCATAGATAATCTGTGCATATTCAAGAATATCATCGTCCCCGGGAAGCTTGCAATTGACAAGCCTTCCAATGATGCCGCCTACATAGTTTCGACCTGTAATTGTAGCATTACCCGGCACACAGGTCCCTGTACAATTCACACAACTGCTGATACACCTAAACACCTTACAATTATCGGCATTTGTCAGCCATCCTCGACCTATGATGCCTCCTATGTAATTTTTACCAGAGATATTCCCAATAACAATGCCGAGTGCACGTATGTTATTGTATTTCTTGGCACTGCCAACAAATCCACCAACATAACTTCCATTACTAGAAATTATGCCTGATACTCTGTTGTTGAGAAGATATGTTTCGCTGTTAAAGTAGTCAACATCACCGTCATCACGTATAACAAGCCTTCCATTTCTGAGTTGACCAACAATACCCCCGACATAGTTGCCTGTCCCGGTAACATTAGATTCGATGGTGCATCCATCTATATCTGTGATGATATCCTTTCCGCTTACCCCGCCTATTATGCCACCGACACGCGATTTGCCTGTAACCGTGCCATCTCCATCGTCAGGATCGCCGCTGTCTGTGATTGTACAGTTTTCGATTTCTATGTCAGGCAATCTCGCTGAGGGATCACTGGGATCCTCTGTACCCCCCTCATTAATCCTCACTGACCCAATTAATCCGCCAACATTATTCTTGCCCGTAACTTTGACTGTGCTTGTGATATTTCTTAGGACAACTCCAAAATTTGTATTATATGTATCTCCATTATGCGTGTATGTCATTCTGCTGTCCACAACACCAATCAATCCGGAAACATTGCTTGACATTGGTGCATTAACCTCTCCGGTTATATTTACATTTCTAACTTCAAAGTTCTCCGCGTGATTTATTGGGGCTGGGCCAGTATACGTCACCCCCTCTGGCGGAATGCTTGCACTCATCATCGCCGCGCCTCCGGAGCCTATGGCGGAGGAGAGCAGGGACGAGGGGCCTTTCGCGCTGCCTGAGAGGCTCATCAGATTTGCCCCAGGGCTCGGTTCCGGAGCCAAGGCTTTTGACGCCTGACCAAACAATGACGAGAAGAAGGGCTGAATTTCATCTAACCCAAAGCCTCGGGAATAGGAGGAGGAAACTTCTTCAAGCACCCACTTTTGATGGGCATCATTATCAAATGGGCTGGCGACAATATATGCCCAGTCATCCATGCTGGCGTATTCTGTTTCGGCTGCCAGATTGTCATTTTCGCCGGCACGAGATACCAGTCTGTAGGTGCTGTCGCCGTTGAGAATAATTTTCCACTGCTGCTCGTACGTCCCGGTATAGGTGTTTATTCTCAACACCGTGCCATCAAGCGTCAGTGCCATGTCCTTGCTTTCGTATGCGGTTTTCACAGATTCTATTTTGTAATAGCCATTATCCAAATACATAAGCTGCCAGCGCAGATTAAGATGACCGCTGTTCTGATGCTTGTCATGGTTGTTGTACTGGATAATCTGATTGCCTTCATCGGTTAACCCACCGTAAATATCCATGACTAACCCGCTGTTCAGGTTTTCTATGTAATACACGCCGTCCGCAACCGGGGGTACAGGCGTTGGCGTAACTGATGGATCGCCGGACGGACCGGGGGTGGGCGTAACCTTAGGAGGCTTGGGAGTAACCGCTATAGCCAGGGTAATTGTCTCGCCGTTGCCATTGAGGATACCCCGGGCAGGACCGCCGCCGATAGGCTCGCTGACGGTAAAGCTGTCCGTTAGCTCATAGTAGTGGTGCGGGTTGCCGTTGATCATCTGATCTAAGCCGTTTGCCCCATCCTCGGAATCAATTGGGATAGGCATTTCCTCCGAGCCTAACGAACCGGGCGCGGGAGTGGGGTGAGGGGTCATTGCAGGTTCCGCTGTGCCAGAAGGATCCTCCGGCTCATCGGGATCGTCATCATCCTCGTCTTCATACTGGGGGAAGTAAACGAATGCGCCGGAGGTGGGGAACGTTGCAGGGCTCGCCAAAAGGCTTATTTCGCCTAAAACACTTATTGCCGGATATTCACCCATCCAGTTGTTGTAGCAGACAAGTGCTGTCAGGGCAAGATTTTTAGACAATTCCAATTCTACAAGTTCGTTGTCATTGCAGACAAGGCTGATAAGCCCGGTATTCTCCTCTAATTCAAGCTCTAAAATTTCGTTTTTGCTGCAATCAAGCGTTTCCAGCGCGATATTTTCCGATAAATCCAGCTCTACAAGCTCGTTTTGGGAACAGTTGAGAGCTTCCAGCCCAGCATTGTCAAATATGTCGAGGTACTCAATCGCGTTGCCGGAGCAATCAAGGCTTGTCAGCCCTGGGGCCTCCCCGAGCTCTAAATACTCAAGATTGTTGCCGGAGCAGTCAAGAGTCTCCAGGCCGATGAAATACTCAATGCCGGTCAGGTCATCTATATTCTGTGATGAAACGTCCAAACTGGTGACCACTGCCATTGTTTCCTGATCAGCAATGGTTACCTCATCGTCCTCTTGCCTGCCGTTTCCGATTATTTCCTCCAAAACGAAGCCGCGGAAATTATCGTCCGGGAAAGCATCTGTGTAGATGAGGTCAAATTCAGGCTGTTCATCCATGCCCGGCAAGACGTTTGTAAGAAATATCCGGGTAAGTATGCCTTGCCCATTAGGACCAAGATTGCCGTTTTTGTGGAAATGGGCAAGATTGTTGTCTGATATGACCAAATCGGTGTATTGATGCAGGTCAATGTACACAGTTTGCGATACGCCGCCCAAATCCCCGCCAAGCGGGCTGCCATCTGCGCCAAGCAGATCAAAGTCGTACAGCCGGATCAGCTTTTTGTTGCCGTCCGGCAGGCTGTTGCCGATATTGCCCTCAAATTCTAAGGTCAGTGTCTTCCATGTGACACTGGGATTAGAGAGGTCAAAGCCCATATAGCGGTAGTTAGTGCCGCCTGATGAGCCGCTGGCAGGGCTTCCGTATTCGTAATGGCTTCCGTTTACGGAATAATCAAAATCCCCCGACCAAATGTCATGGATTTCGGGTGTTGGCACCGGCTCCTGAGTGACCTCCGGCGTTGGGGTTGCTGTGGGAGGCAATGTCTCCTCCGGGGTAGGTGCTGGATCGGCATTCAGGGTGCCTGCCACAATGTTGTCCAAGTCGAATATGCCGTTTCCGCCGTGCCACTGCTCTATGTAAATTGTCCTGCTTGCGCCGGGTGCTATATCCCCATTCCACCCTTCGCTTTTAACTACATAATGGTTGCCAGAGCTATATTCATCCAGCTTGACAGCACTGGTGAAATTGTGAATTTCGCCGCTCCCCATAAAGTCAAAGCCAAGGTGCCAGTCTTCAAGGACAGACGGGCCATTGTTGGTCATGGTGATGTTCATTCCGAAGCCTGAATAATACTCATGCACAATTGACAAATCTATCGTTATGTCAAGTGCGGGGTCGATGCTGTTCAATGCCATTCCATGTATCGGCATAATGGTGGCGAGCATGGTTAATGCTAATATCAACGCGATTATTTTTTTCTGTTTTCTCATTTTTTCTACCTCTTTCTTTTTTATTTAATGTTTTTTGTCGGTAATTCTGGTGTAATTTGTCTATTCGTCCAGGGTGCAATCTTTGCTGTCTGACTAAGCCAATGCATCATCCCAACATACGCACCGCCTGCCTTTCTAATTAATATTTACCCAAGCATAGGTAGCTTGTCCATATTATTACACACAATATGGGTGCTGTCAAGTGTTTTTTTATCGGATTAATTTTCCTTATATAAAAACACCCCTCACCCCAGCACCCCACGTATCAAATTAAGGTGTTCAGAAAAAAACATCACCCGCCGGAATATACCCCCCGGCAGGTGATGTTTTGCTATAATATCCATATCCGTTCAAGCGTAATTCCTGACAAGCAACATTACCTAGTATCCTGTTCCCTGATTTCCACCCGACGTATTTTACCAGATATAGTTTTAGGCAGTGACTGGACATACTCAATAATGCGCGGATATTTATATGGTGCGGTTATTTTTTTGACGTGTGTTTGCAATTCCCTGGTCAATTCATCGTTTCCCGAATATCCCTGCGACAACACTATTGTGGCCTTCACGGCAAAGCCACGTTCCTCGTCCGGGACTCCGGTAACGGCACATTCGGTAACGGCCGGGTGTTCCATCAAAACACTCTCGACCTCAAATGGCCCTATACGATAGCCCGAGGATTTAATGACGTCATCTGTCCTGCCCACATACCATAAAAACCCGATTTCATCCTTATAAGCGGTATCTCCGGTATGGTACAGCCCATCACTCCAGACATCTTGTGTCATTTTTTCATCCCGATAGTATCCCGAGAACATACCAAAAGGCTTGCCGCCGCCCTCTTGGTCTGTGCGGATACAAATCTCCCCTGTAACGCCAGGACCAACCTCATTACCGTCCTCATCGGCGATTATCATGCGGTATCCGGGAGCGGGAATACCCATAGAGCCAAGCCTGGGCTGCATCCATGGGTAGCCTGTCCAGCAGCTTAGTGTTGTTTCGCTTTGCCCGAAGCCCTCGAAAATTTTAATCCCTGTTCCTGCCTGCCATACCTTATAAATCTCAGGGTTAAGAGCCTCGCCTGCCGTGGTACAATGCTTCAGGGAGGAAAGATCGTATTTTTTCAAATCCTCTTTAATCATAAAGCGATACATAGTTGGGGGGGCGCAGAAGGTTGTTACTTTGTATTTTTCGATTTTTTCCAAGATATCAGGGGCTGAGAATTTATCGAAGTCGTAGGCAAAGACGGCAGACCCGGCTAACCACTGGCTGTACATTTTACCCCAAAGGCTTTTAAGCCATCCAGTATCGGAAATGGTAAAGTGCAGCCCACCCTCCTCACAACGGTGCCAAAAACAGCCTGTCATAATATGCCCTAATGGGTAAGTATAGTCGTGCCATACCATTTTGGGATAACCGGTTGTGCCGGATGAAAAAGCCATCAGCATCATATCTGAAGCAATGGTACCCCTGCCTATGGGGGTTTCAGGAGAAGCCTCCAATTCTTTATCAAAGTCTATCCAATCAGTGCCGCCGGGAAGTGAATATCCGTCCGACGACCCGAAAACAGCAAGTTTTTTCACTGTCGGGCATTCGGGCAGTGCTTCCTCCATTGCCTGGGTTACTCCGAACCGTGGAGTAGTCAGCAGCATTTTAATAGAGGATATATTCATGCGATACTCGATGTCCTTTTTTGTGAGCAGGTAGGTTGCCGGTACAGCAACCCCTCCCATCCTGTGCAAGCCCATCAGTACAGCCCAAAAACGCCAGTCTCGCGACATAGTAAGCATAACCATGTCACCCTTTTTAATCCCTTGGGCAATAAAGAAATTTGCCGCCTTGACAGACAAACGGCGGATATCCTCAAAGGTAAAACGCTTTTCTTGCCCTTGGTTAGATACCCATAGCAGTGCTAGGGCATCGGGTGTTTTCGCAGCCATTTCGTCTAAGCAGTCAAAGGCAAAATTAAAATTGTCAGGGACATTTAGGGTATAATTTTTCTGTAAGTCTTCAAGTGTAGCAAAATCATCACGGTTCCGTGAGGTATATTTCTCATAAAACGCCATATAAAAATCAGTCCTTTCTTCGTTACTGCCCTACATAACCACAGCTAAAAACTGTGCGGGGGAATTGTCAAGTGCCTGCATGGCATGGGGTATGGAAGCATCGAAATATATACTATCCCCCGGCTCTAGGTCGTATTTGCTGTCTGCTATATAAATGCGCATACGGCCTGAGACCATCCAGTTAAATTCCTGTCCGTCATGCGAGTGAAGGACAGGGGCGGCATCCTTGGGTTCAACTGTTACCATAAACGGCTCGGCTTTTTTGTCCCTAAAGGTAAACGCTAAGTGGCTGTATTTATACGCTGACCGGCGGTCAATGGCGTAGCCCTCCCCCTTTCTGACAAGGCACCAGCCCGACAGCCTGGGGCTGTCTCCGCTCATTATGTCCATTACGTCTACGTTCAAAACCCGGGCGGCATTGTACAGAAACGAAAATGAAAAATCCCTTTCCCCCTTTTCATACGCGATCAATTCATCCGCTTTAATTCCGGTTTTTTCACAAAATTCCGGAGCACCAAGCTCCATAATTCCGCGCAGAGCGGACAAACGGCGACCTATATCCCGCAGTTGCTCAGTCATTTGATCATCTCCCTGTTAAATTTATTTTCCCCCGCGCTTGAAAAGCCCTTTTTGGGGGTGTGCCTACAAAAAAACCTCCGCGATTCAAAATCACGGCGGTTTGAATACGAGATTCCGTTCACATAGACCCTATGCAACCGCCGGCTTGCCACTCGGGCAGAGAAATGACCAGAGAAATTATAATAATTCCCCTAATCCCTGCAAGCAAATTGGCAAATAAGCGATTTGTCATGTGACACCCCTCGGTTCAAGGCAATCTCCAGCAATATTTTTCTCATGGATTGTCGAGAAATTGGACAAACATTTTTCCGGCAAACCGAAAAAATAAGGTTATTGGGAGTTGCCCTGATAATAATCGGCACTGTCCGGAAGTATAGCACTTGCTTTCAGCTTTGTCAAGTATTATTTTTCATTTTTTCAGGACGTTTTTCATGCCGACAGCTGCCTTCCGCGCTGCACCCCTTGAGCTACCCTTTACAGCCCCAAAAGACTTTGGTGTTTTTTGCGTTTTTCGGCAGCTATTCCGGTGCGGCGGGATGACCCAGACACCTTGACTGGAATACTGTTTTGCAGAATTCTGTCATAAATCCGCTCATAGCCTATGTTGCCGGAGGCCTTAATGTCGGAAGGGGCAAGATTTGTGGTTAGAATAAGCGGTTTGCCACTACGGTACCTGGTATCTACAACTGTGTATATCTGCTCCAAAGCGTATTCTGTTTCGCGTTCCGCCCCCAAATCATCTATAACTACTAATTCATAACGCTGAATACTGTCCAGCAATTTATTGCGGTCGCCCACCTGTCCTGCCGATTGCAGCCTGCCCAAAATACGAGGGAAGCTAGTTACCAATACCGAAACGCACCTTTCAAGGAGGGCGTTGGCAATACAACAGGCATAAAAACTTTTTCCGGTGCCAACTCCTCCGTAAAATAGCAAGCCTACATTTTTGTCCCTCATTTCATTCCATTCATCAACATATTTACGGCAAGCATCTGAAATACCGGGTTGTTTGCGGTCGTCCTTGTCAAATGTCCAGTTTCGATATTCCAAATCGCTAAGACCATTGCGCCTGAGGACCTGTATCCGCTGCTGAAAAGCGAGCAGCCTCTCCCGCTCCTTCTGCCTGGAGTATTCATTTGCAAGGCAGTCACACATCACCGGAACCTTCTGCATATCGCCGGAGCCGAGGATCTGCTTTATTTTATGCTGCTTACGCGTACGACACTTTCCGCACACAAGGAACCCCTCACTATCGGTAAAATCGCCCGGGCTGACGTTATCCTTCCCGGCAATTTGAGTTATTACCGTATTTATATCCAATATTGCACACCTCCTATGTGGCAGATAATGCTTATGCCTTATGCTTTTGACGGCAAAGCACTAAAATTCCTCATCGTAATCTTTAGCTGCACTGGGGGCTTGCCTCCCATTTGTTTTCATTGAGCCAAGAGAGACTGCCTTAGAACTGTTCTCCTGAGCTTCGATTTCGGGTACGGTGTACAGCTTTTGGGCATGCCAGCCTTGAAGGATTTTATCGCAGTAAGGCCAAGAAAGTTTTCCTGTGCGTATTACCGTCTTATCATAGGCAAGCGCGATTGCCTCATGCCCAAATCCTAGACCCAGCCACTCGTTTATATACTTTTTCTCCGTGGGGGCAGGCTCCCTGAAAATCTGCATAGAACGCAACACCTCGGAGCAGGACTGGCGGTATTTTTCCCTGCGTTCAATGTATTTCTCAGCTAAATCCGAGGTAAATAACTGCTCATGCTCCCAAACAGCCGCCTCCCTGTCGATTTGCCGGAGGGTCGGCCTGCGCTTGGAACCATTATGTTCTTGCCGCTCTATGCAGTAGTTAACCAGTAGCAGTATCACACCCGCCGGAAGGCCGCGCCAGTCATGCATGGAGTGAAGTATTTGCAAATCCTGCGATGAGAGCGTTTTCCCCAGCAATCTCTCTATCTGCCTAACCGCATAGGCAAAATCCGGGTCTGAAAGGCTTTTTGCGATTGTATCTGAATCATAATATGGGCATTCATCGGTACTTTGAGGCAACGGTACTGAAGGCGGTGCGGCGAGCAATCCGGCTTGGCAGAGCTGCCGTAATGCCTGCTTTACCTGTTCTTTTGAAAATCCCGGCATGCTTTCCGGAAAGGGCAGAGCATTCCTGCGGGCATACATATACAGCAATGCCGCCTCGCCGCTCCCCAGAGACAGCAGCCTGTCTATTTCAACTCCTGATAACCCTTCCGGGTTCCCTCGAAACATAGAAATTTCGCTCCTAACCGCTTATACTTATATGCTAGCCGTACAGCGGGTGTTTCCGGCATAGTTTCTCAACCTCAGCCCTTATTAAATCAACACTTTCATCGTATTTAGCGGCGGTGAGATAAATCTGCTCAGCTAGAACCTCCATGTCGGACTCAACTAACCCTCGTGTAGTGACGGCAGGTGTGCCAATACGTATTCCCGATGTGACAAATGGACCCCTGGGGTCATCAGGTATGGCATTTTTGTTGACCGTAATATGAACGCTGTCCAGCATTTTTTCAAACTCTTTTCCGGTAAGGTCAAATGGGCGCAAATCAACTAACATGAGATGGGTGTCGGTTCCGCCCGATATGAGCTTGAAGCCCTTGCGAATCAAGGACTCTGCCAATGCCGAGGCGTTTTTTAGCACCTGTTTCTGATAGACGGCAAACTCCGGACGCAAGGCCTCGGCAAATGAAACTGCCTTAGCCGCGATAACGTGCATTAGGGGCCCACCCTGATTACCCGGAAAAACCGCCTTGTCAATCATCTTGGCATTGTCCTTCGAACATAAAATAATGCCGCCCCTGGGGCCGCGCAAGGTTTTGTGGGTTGTAGTTGCTGTCACATGGGCACAGGGAATGGGCGAAGGGTGCAGGCCCGCAGCAACCAATCCGGCGATATGTGCCATATCCACAAATAAAACCGAGCCAACCTCATGGGCAATGTCGGCAAAGAGCTCAAAGTTAATCTCCCTGGGATAAGCCGATGCCCCGGCTATAATCATTTTAGGCCTATGTTCCTTGGCAAGACGGCGCACCTCATCATAGTCAATCCTCTCGTCCGCACCCAAGCCGTAGGGAACGATGTTATAATACAATCCCGAAATGTTCACAGAGCTGCCATGCGTGAGGTGTCCGCCATGTGCCAGGCTCATTCCGAGAATTGTGTCGCCCGGCTTGCAGTATGCCAAATAAGCCGCGGCATTTGCCTGCGCCCCAGAATGAGGCTGGACATTGGCGTGCTCCGCCCCAAACAGCCTGCAAGCGCGCTCACGAGCCAATTCCTCGGCAATATCAACGCATTCACAGCCGCCGTAATACCGCCTGGAGGGATAGCCCTCTGCGTATTTGTTGGTCAGAACCGAGCCCATTGCCGCCATTACGGCAGGCGATACGCAGTTTTCCGATGCGATCAGCTCCAGTCCGTTTTGCTGGCGGCTGAATTCTGCGTACAAGGCCTGCCCGATCTCCGGATCCGATTCCTTAACAAAATCCATAATTTGTGTAATCATTGTACCCTTCCCCTTTTACAAGCTTCAATTTTAACCCCTCAGGGTATTCTACATCAACTGCTTACCAAATGCAATGTATTTTTTTGAAAAAAGCTTTGCCTTGGCGAGAATGTGCTCAAGGTGAAATAAAAGTCCGCCCACAAAACGTTAAAGGGTATATTTACGGCAAAAAGCACAAAAACTTTTGTTAATAGCCTGGCAAGTTCGTGAAATTGAATATAGTAATTTAATTGCAAAAGTGCTATGATAGCGGTTAAGATGACTGGGCGTCATATGTTGCAGTGGAAAGAAGTGCTTTTATGAAACACGCAGATGCAATCAATAAGATCATTGATGCCGAACACCAGGCTCAGATGATGACAGAGGAGGCAAAAGCAAAAAAAGAGTGTTTGGAAGAGGAGACGCGCCAGAATATAGAGAATATGTCCCATAGGTATTATGCCGATGCCGAAAAGGAAATCGCGGCATTTAGGGAGCGCGAGGAGGCACTTACTCAGTCAAAAATTAAAGAATTGTCAAAAACCCATCGGGCAGAAATGGAGAATATGGAATTTCTCTTTAGGGAACACAGGGAGGAGTGGGTTGAGACGATTTTTAAAAAGGTGATTGAGCTATGATTTCCGGTATGGTACGCTATGGCGCAGTTTCTGCAAAGGTACGAGCAATGTATGGCAAGCGTCTTTCCAAGGCGGAATTCTCCCAGATGTCGGCTATGAAGTCAACAGTCGAGGTAGCTTTATTTTTGAGGGAGCATCCATTTTGGGGGAAGGCATTGGAGGGGGCAAGCCTCAGTACTCTGAACAGGAGAAGGTTTGAGTACCTCCTCAAGCGTCACTATCTTTTAGCTTATCTCCGCCTTTTCAGATACCTGGACAGACAGGAAAATTTTCTTTTGCGGCTCCCGGTTATCAAGGCTGAAAATGAGCAGATTATGCGTTTTATGCGCTTTGCTATGAATGGCAGGGCGAAGGAATATGTCTTTGACCTCCCCCCCCACTTCAGCAGTTACAGCCGCATCCGCTACGATGCGTTATCCTCGGCAGCGACCTATGACGATATGCTCCATGCCGTGCGGGAGACGGAATTTTATGAGGCGTTGCGTGCAATCAGGCCGATCACGGCGGGTTTTCCGTCATACCTGGAGGTAGAGTCGGCAATGCGGCGTTACTGTTTTCGCTCGTTGCACCGCTTAGCATCCAAGAAGAAAGGGGCAATAGGTGTCATCCTGCGCAAGAGCATTGAGATGCAGGCCGATTGGATCAACATCTCGCAAATTGAGAGAATGATTCTGCATTATCCCGAATTGCGCTCTAATGCGACCTTTTACCTGATTCCTGTTTTGGGCGGTTTGTCCGCAGAACTGATAGGGCGGCTGTCGGCTCAGGAGGATCCCGAGTTGTTTTATAAAATTTTGCAAAGCGAAACCTGCTACTCTAAATTCTTGGCTTCCCATCAGGATACAGGGGAATCGATGGAGACCCTCTCGCGTGTATATCAAATTCGCTTTTTCCGCAAATATATAACTCAAACATCCCTTCTCTCCCCTATTGCTTTTTTCAATTTGTTTAACAACGAGCTTTTGAATTTGATTCATGTGATAGAATGTGTACGTTATGGCTTGCCCCCTGAAAAGGCCAATTCATATTTGGTTTTGGAGTGAGAAAACATGGCTGTTTCGCGAATGATTCTGACAACTATCGTTGGAAAGGTGGAGCATTTTGACAAGATTGTTCAGCACTGTGTTATCGGCAGCGAATTTCACCCCGAGCCGGCGGAATCCCTCGTAACAACCGTCGAAGGCTTATGCCCTTTTGAATTAACCAATCCCTATTTTGAGCCGTTGCGCCATGCAGAGTCGTTGTTTCGCATGACCGGACTAAGCCCGGCATTCGCAAAATTTGATGGTACCGGCTGTGATTTGGGGCAAGCCCGCCAGTACCTTGATTCATTCGAGGCGCGGCTTAATCAGCTTCTTGATCAGCGAGAGGGCCTTGAACGAAGATTGCGGGAGGACGGTCAGCTTTTAAATCAAATTGAAAAGTTTCAGGATCTGACCGTGCCGTTCCAGGACTTATTTACGGTAACCTACACTAAATTCCGTTACGGAAGGATACCTCGCGATATGTTTGGAGCATTCCATCGCCTGATTGACGAAAATGACGATTTTTTCTTTTTTGTCACTGACAGGCAGAAGGATTTCCTGTATGGCATAATTATGACCCCTCGTGCCACCGCCGAAACGGTTGACTCACTGTTTGCCTCCCTCCATTTTGAGAGAATACGCCTGCCCGGTTGGCTTACCGGCTCCGGCGAAGAGGCACTGGCTTCCGTTAGAAGTGATATTGAAGCATCACAGCGGGAAATCACTCAATTGCAAGAGCAAAGAGATGAGTTCTTAGCAAATGAAAAACCGGAATTCATGCGTTTTTGGAGCTTTTTGCGATTTATGTCAGAGGCGTGTGCGGTACGGCGGTATGCGCTTCATTCCGAAGGCAGCTTCTACCTCTTAGGCTGGGTTCCAGAAGGCGAGGCTGAAGCGTTTAGCAAAAGCATCGGCGAATGGGAGGAGGTAAGCGGTATTGTTATCACCGAGGAGGCCGGAATGGATGGGCCTGTGCCACCTACCAAGCTCACTAACAGAAGAATTTTCCGCCCATTTGAACCCTTGGTTGCTATGTACGGCCTTCCATCGTATGATGAGATTGACCCAACACCATTGATAGCATTTTCTTACCCTCTTATCTTTGGTGCCATGTTCGGGGATCTCGGTCACGGCGTACTTTTATTTCCGGCAGGTCTGCTGATGTGGAAGCTGAAAAAAATGTGGCTTGGCAAAATATTATGCTATTGCGCACTGTCAAGTATGTTTTTTGGACTGATATTCGGGGCGGTATTCGGCAGTGAGGAGGTGTTGCCATTCGGATTCCATGTGTTGGATTCAAATCGCAATTCTCATATATTGCTACAGGTAAGCATATATTCTGGGGTTGGAATAATAACCCTTGCTATTTTGCTGAACATTATCAACGGTATTCGTCAAAAAAATGTGGGCAAATCCCTATTTGGGATAAACTCGCTGAGCGGGTTGTTTTTGTACAGCGGGATTGTGTTGATCGTTTTCCCATTCATAGGGTTCGGTGAATTTGAGGTGCCGCTTTTGCCCCTTCTTGCGCTGATTATTTTGTCATCGGCTTCTTTGTTTTTTCACCCAGTTTTTTCCCAATGGATAAAAAAACAAAGCTTCAAGCCTCAGGATGGGGCGGGAATATTTATCTTTACCGGATTTGTGGAGGTTTTTGAATCATTGCTAGCATTTATCTCCAATACATTGTCCTTCCTGCGGATAGGTGCGTACGCAATTTGTCATGCGGCAATGATGGCTGTGATATTCACTCTAGCGGAAACAATAAGCGGTTCCTACAATGTGTGGGTTTTAATCTTTGGAAACCTTTTTGTTGCCGCAATTGAGGCCTTTTTGGTCGGGATACAAACCCTGCGCCTGAACTTTTATGAAATTTTCGGTAGGTTTTACAGCGGATCCGGCAGGGAATACAGGCCTTTGAAGATAGATTACGAAAATAGCAAAAGCGAATAACCAAGCAAGGGCAGCCTGAAGCAATATCGGGCTGAACATAAAATGAGAGGTTGATAGTAATGGGAATTCGGGAATTTGTTGCGGCGTTTGTGTTAGTTATGATGATTTTGGCACCGTTGCTAGGCATTGCCTTGCGGCACAAAAGGGGTCGTCCGGTCAAGGCTCTGCTGCTTTGGCAGGCGGTAAGTTTTTTCGCCTTGGGGCTTATCCTTGTTGGTGCCTTTGCCTCCGGCGCATTGGCGGCTGAAACGGCAGAATCAATATCAACGGAACCGACCGGCGGTGTCACCGACATGGGATGGGGCATGATTGCTGCCGCACTATCCACCGGGCTTGCCGGTATCGGCGGAGGCATTGCCACAGCGGCGGCGACCTCTGCCGCGCTGGGGGCAGTAAGTGAAAATGAGAAGTCGTTCGGCAAGGCCATTTTGTTTGTTGGGCTGGCAGAGAGTATTTCCTTGTACGGATTGATTGTTTCCTTTATGATTTTAGGTAAGTTTTAGCAACGTCTGAGAAAAGTGGGGATTCTAATGAAATACTTCTGCATCGCGGACAATAACGATACCCTTACAGGCTTGCGCATGGCCGGAATCGAGGGCATTGTGGCGCATACTCACAAGGAGGTAGGGGCGGCAATTGAAGGCTGCGTACACAATCCTGAAATCGGAGTTTTGCTTATTACCGAGCGGTTGGCGGCATTAGCTCCTGATTTGATGGATTCGCTCAAGCAGAACAGCACCGGACACACCCTTGTAGTAGAGATTCCTGATCGTCATGGCACCGGCCGTACACCAGACTCGATAACGAGATATATTCGGGAGAGCATAGGCATCAATGTATAGGGATAACATAACACATGGACAGAGTAAAATTATTTTGTGGGAGATGACAGAAGTGGACGAGAATCATGAGTCCCAAAAATTGGAGCATCTGACCTCAGTGATTTTAGAGGAAGCAGAGCATGAAACATTTGAGATTTACGATGAGATTGATAAAAAGAGCAAGGAAGCCCTTAGCGAGGCCGAGAGCAAAACCTTAGATGAGGCAGGGCGGTTTATTAAGTCTGAAATCTCAAAGATTCATGCGGAAAATGGGCGTATATTGTCTAAAGCTGTGATGGATAATAAGCGTACTCTTTCGTTGCGCCGCGAGGCTATGTCTGATGAGATTATGTCGGCGGTGCGTAAAAAATTAGAGGAATATGTACAAACAGACAAGTATTTGGATCAGATGGAGCAATTAGCTAAAAACTTTATGTTTGAGCTTAAAGGCGGGGTTATTTTCTATCTGAGAGAAGATGATGAAGCTCTTTGTAAGCGGCTGTCGTCTATCGGGAGCCATAGTCCGGTCGAATTCAAAACCGGCCACTTTGAAATCGGCGGATTAGAAGTTGCCTGCCACGAAACAAAACGGCATATTGATGCTTCGTTCGATACCACGCTGGATGAAATCAACAGTCAGTTTTCAGAGATGTTTGGGTTGAAATTAGGGTAGGGCTTGTTCCTGCGTGACTGATAGACGGATATTTGTAATGCCAAGGTTTGTGTGATACAATCCAGTCAAATTCTGCCAAAAAAGAAGGTGAGCTAAAGTGAGCTGCGAAATATTTTCAATCAACGGCCCGGTCATTAAGCTCAAAGGCGCAAGTACTTTGGAAATGATGGAATCAGTTCGGGTGGGGCGGCAAGAATTGATTGGTGAGGTCGTTGGTGTTAAGGGCGATGAAACTGTTGTTCAGGTATATGAGGATACATCAGGGTTAAAACCGGGTGAACCCGCAAAAGGGACAGGCGGGCCTATGTCTATTGAACTAGGTCCAGGGCTTTTATACAATGTCTTTGATGGTATTGCACGTTCCCTTAAGGCGGTCGAAAAGCATTCGGGTGCCTTTATTGCCCGGGGGCTGAATGTCGGTGCTCTTGACAGGGATAAAAAATGGAATGTTACGCTAAAGGTCAAAGAGGGCGATATGATTGACATAGGCACAATTTATGCCGAATGTCCCGAAACTGGAATTATTACTCACCATTGCCCTTCTCCGGTCAAGGGAATTGCCCGGAATGTCGTGGCCGATGGGTTCTATTCTGTAAACGATGCTATTTTAGAAGTGGTCGATGCTAAGGGGAGGATCACGGTCCTTACCCTGATGCAAACCTGGGCGATACGTAAGCCCCGCCCAGTCAAGGAGAGGCTCCCCATATCTATGCCGCTTATAACAGGACAGAGGATTATTGATACTCTTTTTCCCATTGCCAAGGGCGGATGTGCAGCCGTGCCGGGACCATTTGGTGCGGGTAAAACTATCATTCAGCACCAGCTTGCCAAATGGTCAGATGCGGATATTATCATTTACTTAGGCTGCGGGGAACGCGGTAACGAGATGACGCAGGTGCTTGAAGAATTCGGTGAATTACAGGATCCAAAGAGCGGCAAGCCTCTGCTGGAGCGTACTGTTCTCTTGGCCAACACCTCAAATATGCCGGTTGCGGCACGTGAGGCATCGGTATATACCGGAATGACTATCGCCGAATATTACAGGGATATGGGTTATCACGTAGCCCTCATGGCAGACTCCACATCCCGCTGGGCAGAGGCACTACGCGAAATTTCCGGTCGCTTGGAGGAAATGCCGGCAGAGGAGGGATTTCCAGCCTATCTCCCATCGCGGTTAGCTGAGTTTTATGAACGCGGGGGCTATATGTCCGTTTTGTCTGGCAGGGAGGGCAGCGTTACCGTTATTGGGGCTGTTTCGCCGCAGGGAGGCGATTTTTCAGAGCCTGTTACACAAAACACAAAGCGTTTTGTACGTGCCTTCTGGGCACTGGATCGCTCGCTGGCATATGCCAGGCATTTTCCATCCATCAACTGGATAAGCTCCTATTCCGAATATATTGACGATTTAGCACCCTGGTATGAAAGCCGGTTAGGCTGGGAGTTTTTTGAGTTGCGTCAGAGAATATCCCGCTTGCTCATGGAAGAAAGCAGATTGGTGGAAATTGTCAAGTTAATTGGAGCCGATATTCTCCCCGATGATCAAAAGCTGATTATTGAGGTTGCCAGGCTTGTCCGTGTAGGCTTTTTGCAGCAAAATGCCTATCACGAGACGGACACCTACGTACCCCTGGAAAAGCAGAAAAAAATGCTGGAGGTTTATCTGCATTTTTATGATTCGGCGCGTGTCCTGGTAGAAAGGAGCATTCCGATTGGCCAGTTGCGCGATACCGGAATATCCGATGAGCTGATCCGAATCAAATATGACACGCCCAACGACAATTTGAAGGTTTTTGACGTATATAAGGAAAAAATCGACAAGGCCATTGCCTCGGTTTTGGAGACGAACACGACATAGAAATCAACATATACATTTCAGAATAGGGAGTGGAACGCAATGAGAATGGAATATATCGGGGTTTCTGAAATCAATGGGCCCCTTCTTGTACTAGAAGGCGTGTATGGTGTTGGCTATGATGAAATGTGCGATATTGTTTTAGAGTCGGGGGAGCACCGTGCCGGCAGGGTCATTATGCTCGAAGGGGATAGGGCGGTGGTGCAGGTCTTCCAGGGTACACATGGACTCTCTTTAGAAAATTTAGCCACTTATTTTTACGGCAGACCTATTCAACTGCCTCTTTCGCGGGAAATTTTAGGGCGTATGTTCAACGGCTCGGGTAAACCAGTTGACGGCCTTGGGAAAATATATTCCCAAGAATACCGGGATATTAATGGGAGCGCAATTAACCCGATTTCACGCAAATATCCGCGTTCCTGTATCTACACCGGTATTTCGGCTATTGACGGTATGTCCACGCTTATTCAGGGGCAAAAATTGCCAATTTTTTCTGGTTCGGGAATGCGCCATAACGAGCTGGCCGCGCAGATTGTCAGGCAAGCCCGGGTGCCGGAGGGCGATGGTGAATTTGCAATTGTATTTGCCGCTATGGGAGTAAAAAACGATGCCGCAGATTTTTTCCGAAGGGATTTCGAGGAGGCAGGCGCGTTGCAGCGCGTGGTTATGTTTATGAACCTGGCTGCCGACCCTATTATTGAGCGTATTCTGACACCTCGCTGTGCTTTGACGGCGGCGGAATTTTTGGCGTTTGTCTGCGGTTATCATGTCCTTGTAATTATGACAGACATGACCTCTTATTGCGAGTCATTGCGTGAATTTTCATCCTCTAAGGGTGAAATCCCATCCAGAAAGGGCTTTCCGAGCTATCTGTATTCTGATTTAGCCTCCCTGTACGAACGTGCCGGAATTATTGAGGGATTGCCGGGTTCTGTAACCCAGGTGCCAATTTTAACAATGCCCAACGATGATATTACGCATCCTATTCCAGACTTAACCGGATATATTACCGAAGGGCAGATTGTCCTTGACAGGGAGCTAGATCAGGCAAAGCTCTATCCCCCTATTGCCGTGTTGCCGTCATTGTCACGCTTGATGAAGGATGGGATTGGCAAAGGCTTTACTCGGGAAGACCATCCGGCCTTGGCAAACCAGCTCTTTTCATCATACGCAAAGGTGCAGGAGGCCCGGAGCCTTGCGGGTGTTATAGGTGAGGATGAGCTTTCACCGGCTGATAAAAAGTATTTAGAATTCGGAAAGCTGTTTGAGGAAGGCTTTGTTAGGCAGACATCCCAGGATGACCGTGAAATCAGCCAAACGCTTGATACCGGATGGGAAGCCTTATCGGTTTTGCCACCCGGGGAGCTAGACAGGGTGGATGTGCCGTTACTGCAAAAATACTATAAAAAAGAAATCGCCCCATTGGATCCGAGCCAGCCTCCAGGCTCCGCAATAACAATATAGTTATTCTCATCTGTTAACTGCTTAAGGGGTGGTGTTATGGGCAAAGATACGCTTCCCACAAAGGGGAATCTTCTCTCGGTAAAGAAAACGCTGGCCCTTGCACATTTAGGCTTTGACCTTATGGACCGCAAGCGCAATATTTTAGTAAGAGAGATGATGGGAACAATAGATAAGGCTACAGCTGTGCAATCACGAATTGATACGACATTCCGTGAGGCGTACTCAGCCTTGCGCGAGGCAAATATTACACTAGGCACCTGTTCAGATTTGGCGAGTAATGTGGAGCTTGACAATTCGCTGTCGGTTTTATGGCGTAGCGTTATGGGTGTTGAGCTTCCCAGAGTAAATTCTCAGGAAATCCCGCAAAGTGTGCCATATGGATTTGCTTTTACCAATAATGCTTTTGACAAGGCAGTCAAATCCTTCAAAAAGGTAAAGATTCTAGCCTATGAAATGGCAGAATTAGAAACAACGGTGTATCGTTTGGCGGGAGCTATACGTAAAACACAAAAAAGGGCAAACGCTCTGCAGAATATTATTATACCTGATCTGACCGAAAAGGAAAACTTTGTAACTGAAGCATTGGAGGAAAAAGAAAGAGAGGAATTTGTAAGGCTCAAGGTGCTGAAAAAACGCACATAAATTCCCTTGCTTTCCATTACGAACAGGGCATAAAACGTAATGCTTTGTTCATACTATCATGGTAATGCGATGTTGCATCAGGCTGTTCTTAAATTAGCATTCGCATTGGGAGGAGAAGAAAATGATTATGGATAGGGTCGCGCTGACTATTGCGATTATAGGTGCCCTGAACTGGGGCTCCATAGGCATTTTTCATTTTGATATTATTTCATGGGCCTTCGGTGGGTCGCACACGGCAGTCAGCCGCGCAATCTTTGCCTTGGTAGGCATAGCCGGCCTCTGGTGCATTTCCCTTCTTTTCAGGGAGAGGGAACACCAGAAGGCACACGACGTGTAAATAGCGTTACAAAAAACGCCGGGGATGTATCTCCGGCGTTTTTGTTAAAATTAAAGTAAGGTAAATGAACTACATAACAAATTTACTTTGTCAAAAGCCCTCTCGCCCTTCCTATCATATACAGCGAACCACAGGCTAAAATAACATCATCCTCACCCGCCCTGCTCAGGGCAATATTAATAGCACACTCTGTATCCCGATGAAAAAGTACCTCAGGGCAATGACTCCGGGCAAGCCGGGCAACATCCTCAGCCGGAAGGGCTCCGGAAATCCCCCTGACCTGTGTGGCTATAAACACCGAGGCGCGGGAAGCAATAGCGGCAACACAGCTTTTTGGTTTTTTGTCAAGAGACATTGCCATAACGGCTATAAGCCTCCTGCCTGTCAAAAACTTATCGATGGCAGCCGACAATACCTCTATGGCGGCAGGGTTGTGTGCGCCATCGATAATCCTAAGCGGGTGTTCCCCTGTAACCTCCAGACGCCCCCGCCACTTAACATTCTCAATGCCCTGCAGAAGCGCATCATCGGAAATATCCCAGCCTCTCTGGCGCAAAACCCGGATCAACTCAATAACCGTAATGGTGTTTTGTATTTGATGCTCACCTGCCAGGGGCACATTTACGCAATAATTTTGCCATGTAAATTGTGAGCCTGACAAATCTGCCCTGAAAACCCTCAGATTGGAAATATCAGGCACGAAAAGATCTGTCTGTTGATTGCTGCACTGGAAGGTAATTGCCTCTAATGCCTCCCGGCTCTGACCGGAGCAGCATACGGTCGGGCAGCCTGGCTTAATAATTCCGGACTTCTCTCGCGCAATCTCAAAAACAGTCTGTCCAAGCCATTTTGCATGGTCAAGCGCTATAGGAGTGAAAACTGCCGCTTCACATCCGGAGATGATATTAGTAGAGTCATTTCCGCCTCCCATGCCCACCTCTAGGATAACAATATCGCATTTTTGACGCGCAAAATGGCAAAGCCCCATGGCGGTAACTGCTTCAAATTCAGTTGGGTGATCATAACCATCCCTGGTAATGGCATCAATGATTTCTTTTGTATATGCGGCTAAGCCCGCCAGCTCCTGCTCGGAGATAAGGCTACGGGAAATTTGAATACGCTCTCTGAAATTTTCTAGATAGGGTGATATAAACAAGCCAGTTTTGTAGCCTGCCGAACGCAACACGCTTTCGGCCATAACAGCCGTGCTGCCCTTGCCGTTTGTGCCTGTTATATGCACAAACTTAAGCTTTTTCTCAGGATTTCCCATTTTGTCTGTCAACCGGCGTATACGCTCAAGCCCCGGCTTTGAACCGAATTTTTGCAGACTGTGAATATAATCAAGTGATTGCTGGTAGGTCATATTCTCTCCAAGCCTTCCAAAAGCTTTTCCTTAAGGGCAACCAAATCTGAAAGGCGGGATTTCTCAGCCTCCAGCACATTTTGGGGAGCCTTGTTCAGAAAGCCGGGGTTTTGCAGCTTAACCCCCAGTGAGGCAATGTCCTTCTCTATTTTTTGAAGCTCCTTGGTAAGCCTGGCGCGTTCTGCCTGAACGTCAACAAGCTCAGTCAGCGGTAGGTATACAACCGCACTGGAGGTGACTGCTTGAACAAACCCTCCTGTGTCCTGCGGCGGTGTATCGGTAACGGTAACCTGTGACGCCCTGCCTAGCTTGATGAAGTATGACATGCCGGAGGAGAAAACCTCTGCTGACTGCGTTACTATTGTCCAGCCGGAGACCCTTGAGGGAGGAACCTTCATTTCAGCACGCAAGGAACGCACCTGCCTGATACAATCCATTACAGATTCCATGTCAGCCGATTCTTTTGAGAAAATAAGGTCCTTATCGCACCTCGGCCAGTCTGCAACAATCAACGCCGTGCCTTGATGAGGAATGCTCTGCCATATTTCCTCTGTAATGAATGGGGCAAAAGGATGCAGCAAACGCAGGGCCGCCTCCAAAACATGGCGCAGCACGCGCTGTGCCTGATGGTGCTGCGGATCATCACCGGAGGAAAGGCGAGGCTTACTTAGCTCGATATACCAGTCGCAAAAATCATCCCACAGAAAATCGTAGATTTTCTGCACAGCCATTCCCAAATCATATTTTTCAATTCTATCGCTCATTTCTTCAATCAAAATATTGAGCCTTGAAAGTATCCACTTATCGGGAAGCTCTAGTGCTTCAGGCAGACTCCAGTCATCAAGTTCCCGGAGGTTCATCAAAACAAAGCGTGAGGCATTCCAAAGCTTGTTGCAAAAATTACGCATTGCCTGGCACCGTTCAGGCGTAAAGCGCAAATCATTGCCGGAACCGCCCAGGGTTACAATATTAACCCTGAGTGCATCCGCCCCATAGGTTTTTACCATCTCCATCGGGTCAATCCCATTGCCGGCCGATTTAGACATCTTTTTTCCGTTGCCATCCCGAAGGAGCCCATGCATAAACACAGTGTGAAACGGTGCCTTGCCTGTTTGCTCAATTCCGGAAAAAATCATCCGGGCTACCCAGAAAAATATAATATCATATGCCGTGACCAGCACCGATGTAGGATAAAAGCTTTTCATATCTTCAGTTTCCCTCGGCCAGCCCAAAGTGGAAAACGGCCAGAGAGCCGATGAAAACCAGGTATCTAAAACATCCTCGTCCTGGCAAACTGAGCTGCTCTGACATTTCCCGCAGGCGTTTACGTCTTGGCGTGATACCGTTTCATGCCCGCAATCGCTGCAGTACCAGACTGGAATACGGTGTCCCCACCAAATCTGGCGGGAAATGCACCAGTCGCGTACATTTTCCATCCAGCTCATATACATTTTGGAAAATCTTTCAGGTACAAAGCGTATTTTCCCCTCCCTCACAGCTTCCATGGCAGGAGCCGCCAAAGGCTCCATTTTGACAAACCACTGCAGGCTGGCTAAAGGCTCTACTGTTTTATGACATCGATAGCATGATCCGACATTGTGAATGTGCTTTTCGGACTTGACAAGATAGCCCCCAGACTCCAAATCACCAAGCACAGCAGCTCTTGCATCCTGTCGGGGCAATCCTGCATAGCGACCGCCATTCTGGTTTATATTGCCATTATCGTCCATGATCAAAAGCTCGGGCAGATTATGCCGGCGGGCCACCTCAAAATCATTTGGATCGTGGCATGGGGTGATTTTAACACAGCCAGTCCCAAAATCCTTTTCAACATATTCATCGGCAACAATCGGTATTTCACGCCCACAAAGGGGCAGCAACACTGCTTTGTGAACAAGGTTTTTGTATCTCTCATCGTCAGGATGCACGGCGACAGCTGTATCTCCCAGCATGGTTTCCGGCCGGGTTGTAGCTACAATCAGCTCACCTGAGCCATCGGACAGAGGATAGCGTATATGCCAGAGCGAGCCTTCTCTCTCTTCATGCTCCACCTCAGCATCAGACAATGCCGTGGTACATTCGGGACACCAGTTTATAATTCGGCGGCCTCTGTAAATCATTCCTTTTTCATATAGAGAAACAAAAACCTCGCGTACCGCCTCGGAAAGCCCTTCATCCATTGTAAAGCGGAGGCGGCTCCAGTCACACGAGCAGCCCAATGATTTAAGCTGCTCAATAATTCGGTGGCCGTATTTATTTTTCCAGCTCCAAACGCGGCTCAAAAACTCCTGCCGCCCCAAATCGTGGCGGGTGACACCTTCATCGTCACGCAGAGCCTCCTCAACTTTGATTTGCGTGGCAATCCCCGCATGATCCGTACCCGGAACCCATAGAGCCGGGTACCCATTCATGCGTTTGTAACGAATCAGCACATCCTGCAAGGTTTCATCAAAGGCGTGGCCTAAATGGAGCTGCCCTGTAACATTGGGCGGCGGAATGACAATGGTAAACGGTTCCTTGTCACTGTTTTCACGCGGTTTAAAATAATCCTGTGCCATCCACATATTATAAATTTTGGATTCAACGGCACCCGGATCATATTGCGGGGGCAATTCCTTCACTTTGGCCACATCCTTTTCACAGTTTGTTAATAAAGCAACAGGATACCACATCACCGTCAAAAGCGCAAGCCGGATATCACAACCTTCCACGCCAAACGCATGAAAGCGTTATCCCCGCAAACCTCGGTGTTCTTCAATTTTTAGCATTTTTACAGATTGAGAATATGTTCCAAATGTTTTTCTGGGTTTGTTCCGATTGAAAAACGCTTCAGTTTGAGACTCATGGGCTTTTTTCCCATGTCAAATATCTTCAAGACTTTCAACGCCAGTTTTTTCAGTATGTTCAAGTTGAATGCCGCTTGTTTTTCCAAAAGACAAAAGCCGTTTTCGTCCACCGCACTGACAATATGGCCTGCTTTTTGGTTTGCATTTCCATTACCGCGTTGGGTTTTGCCATCTATCGCAAGGATTTTCTTGATTTTTTTCCCTTCCCCGCTGTTCAGCATCTCGTCCCATAGCGTTCGGAATTTTTGCAAAAATTCCGAAGATACCATGGCAAAGACCCGTTCAATTGTGTCGTGGGAGGGTATTCCATGGGGCAATTCCAAATATTTTTGCAAAAAATTCCTCATGTTCTTTCCCGAATACTTCGATTGCTGTCCATTCGTCCGCATTGGCCAGCAACGCAAAGAAAACCAGAGCTATGATGTCGCTCATTTTATGCAAGACTTTTTTCCCTTGGCGGTTGTCCTGTACCAAATCCAAATATGCCAGTATGTTTCCCATTATAATCACCCCTTCGGACTGATTATACCACAGGTTTACATAATTTGTTCATGTTTTATTCATTCATGCGTTTGACGTGTTAACCACACATCCCCCCCGTTAGGGGGTGTTTTGTCGTTGACAAACATACGATCTCTTTCCCTAATTCTTGACATTTCCATGGTAAGATATTGTCATGCGGCGATTTATCGTACAAGAATACAAGGAAAAAGTTATGAATATAAAGTTTTTTGATATGTTTGCAGGGATTGGCGGATTCCGCGCCAGGCTGGAACGAGCCGGGGGCCCGGAGGCAACGACTGCCTTTGAGTGCGTTGGCCACTGCGAAATAGATAAACACGCCGATAAAGCATATCGGGCGGTGCATAACGTAAAAGAAAGCGAGGTTTTTTATGAAGACGCAACCAAAATTGACACAAACACCCTGCCGGAGTTCGACCTCTTGTGCGCAGGCAGTTTATCGTAAATTTACGATAATGAACCTTATCGGGGAAAACGAGTTATCAGGAAAAACAGCACAAGCCTCACCACCTCCTTTATTTTTCGGCATAAATTCCTGATAACTCTTACTTGCCGATTTACTTCAATCCGCAGAATTTCCGCAGAATTTCATCATCATTGATTCTGAATCGGCTTGCATCGCAAAACTCATTTAATGGGCTGTCTTCGGGGATTGCTTGCTCAATCGCTTTACGCTTCATTTCAGTATCAGCATGGGCGTAAACGAGGGTAGTTTTCAAGTCCGCATGGCCCAGCCATTGTGAGATAAGCGTTAGCTCCACACCATGCTGATATAGGTGCATGGCGCGTGAGTGTCGAAAGAGGTACCGAAAGAGGTGCGGGTGAACATTTTCCGGCACTTCGGCGCAGAAAGCTTTGGTAATATCCCCATAATTGCCAATTAGATGCCTTGCGTTGTCCTCAGACATTCGCTTGTTCGCCCCGTTTCTGGTTACGTAAAAGAGGTGCTGCTCTGGAGATTGGGTGCTTTTGTCGCCGTGGAATGCACGAATGTATGCTTTCAAATGTTCAACAGCTTTTTTACGAAGCGGCACAGGGCGAGCTTTCTGCCCCTTACCATGAAGAATAACGAAAGGGCTGTCTTCTAAAACAATGTCACGCATACTAATGTCAAGTATTTCCTGAACTCTTGCGGCTGTTTGGTACAAAAAGAGCATCAGGAACATATCGCGCCGCCCTTTGCGTGTTGCGGTATTAGCTTGGGCGATAACGGCTTCAACCGCTACCTCACTCATGTATTCCACGATGTTTTCAGGTGCGTTTGCAACAGGGATTTTTCTGATTCGGGAGGCGTTCAAAAACGCCGTCAAGGTCATTTTGTACATCCCAAAAGAAGGGGCAAAAGCAACGGCAGCCAGCGGGACAATTTCCGCAACGGCCAAATACGGAGGGTCACGAGGCAATGATTTGCGGTTTTCCGTTATCGAAAGCCCCACCGGGGGTTTTGACGTGACCATCTATCTTGACGCAGACCCTGTGGCGGCGGCCCAAGGGGTTCAAACCATCGAAGAACTTGCCGCAACGGAAAACGACTGGATGACCTTTTCCGGGTCGGGAACGCTTGCCGAAATACCGGGCATCAAACTTGATAATGGGACGGATGGGGTTGCGTCCAATTCCGACCTTACCGCATTCCTTGACGCTTCTGAAAGGCAGATTTGGAATACTTTGGCGTTTCCGCTTGCCCCCACCGGTCAATCAGGCGACACCACACCGGCACTGCTAGGGGCGGTTGGATCTAAAATCGAATATCTGCGAAACCAAACCGGCAAATACCGCAAGGCGGTTGTGACCGAGCTTGCCGCCGACTTCGCCTGACCATATCGCACTGAAATATTTTCGCAATTACCGTTCAGGCAGTGCGAAAACCCTCAAATCCATTCAAATCACGTTGGCAGCCAGGTTGGAGAAATTCAATCTGGATTCACTGAAAAATCTGA
>WRLU01000028.1 GCA_009777475.1 Oscillospiraceae bacterium
TTGGGTCCCTGACCTATTGCATCCATTTTTCATTTGTCCGTCTTCTGCCTTGCAACGCGGACATTGCTTTTTTATTTCGTTATTCATTCTTATATTATATCATGCTAAGTGCTGTT
Source organism: Oscillospiraceae bacterium (assembly GCA_009777475.1). Lineage (GTDB taxonomy): Bacteria > Bacillota > Clostridia > Oscillospirales > UBA929 > UBA929. The sequence continues at coordinate 117 of WRLU01000028.1, forward strand.
TGTCCACTCCTTTCTGAAAAGGAAATAGCCTTGGGTGGGAAAATCCCCCAAGGCTATCAGGCAGGGTCAACTCCATCGTGGGGGATTATGGTGCCTATGGAGTTGGGAGAGGAAGGATTTGCTTGGCGCTTGACGGTTTTTTTGCGGTGGCCGCTTGCCATAGGGTATATGTACTGCCTGCCGCATAGGCTAACTGACCCTTGTCAGCATGGTACACTGCCTCACCGTCATTGACCGATACATACGTATCCTTCTTGTACTTGATGATATTTTTCTTGAGGTCTATCTTGTACTTGGGTTTTTTAAGCTGGCTTGAGGCCTTGAATTTTTTCGCCTTGCTCGCTGGCCAATAGGATCCATCCTCCTCGTCCGGCTTAGCCGCAGTGCGTACAAAGTAGGTTGTTTTCAGCACCTTTGGCTTTTCAGCAACCGGCAGCGGCTTGACACATATGCCGCTGTCGCCCCTGTAAAATTTGCCCCAGCCGTTTTCATCAACTGTTTTGCCGGGCTTGGGCGGCTTTGATGGGTCCTTTGCATTTGGGATTAGTGCGGCAAGCCCGATTTGCAGAGTTGGCTTAATCGCCAGATATTCCGGGGTTTCGCCTTTTTTGACCTTAGTTGTAAGCAGCCACTGCCCATTGAAGCAGCCGCTTGCTTCATCGGCAAGACAGCTCACCGCCTCTCTTCCCAAAAGATAGTTGATAGCCAGCTTTTGAGGCTTGGGACGCTTGTTGATTTTCGGGAAGACGACCTCCTCCCCCGCGGCGTTCTTGAGCTTTAGCGTAAGCTCCTTGTTCATCATCTTAGGGAATTTTACCGCGCCAAATGTGTCCGCAACCTTATCTGGCTTGATTTTCTTATACCCCTTGCCAATATCAAATTCAGCAGGAACAAAGCCCGCCAGGTCAATGGTTTCCAGAGTCAGGTTGATAGTAGGCAACGCGGGGGTGCCGGCAACAGCATCAGTTGAGGGAATTATTATCTCGCTTTTGTCATTGTAGTCAATGCAACAGCTGAAGATAGCCAATGGCTCCGTAAAGGTAAACAGCTCTATCTCATCGAAGGGAGGTGTGGCATTGGCATATGTGTACATGATATTGATGTGCTCGCCGTGGTGCAAATGGGTTTTCATTACCGTGTCCTGCGGGTCTGCGTCACCAAGGAGGCTGACAGTAATATCATTATCAGTGAAATCGGCATACCTAACCTCTGCTATGCTGTCATCATCGTACAGAATTTCCAAGACGAGATCGGTAAGATCAAGCGTCTCATCCTCTACATATTCCAGCTGAGGCTGGCTTTTAACCCTGATCAGCAGGGGCTTTGCCGGGTACTTGGAGGCAATCGTATGACTCAGCGTGACCTCCATTACATTAACCGGGCGAGCCATTTCCAGGGGTATCTGACCGTTGACTCTCATAGTTGTCGCCTTGTCTTTGTCTGCGAAAACATAGCCGTTGTTTGCAACAAAGTCAATCTGAACATCATACAGCGTCCCCAAAGGGCCAGCGAGTTCACCCGCAGACAGCGGAATGCTGGATCCGGCATCATACCAGCGTATTTCCCTAATGACATACATAGAATTGGTGTTGAGTGCATTGACTGTTGTAACTAACGGCTGACCCGGTTCGGGCGGGGTTATGATGGCATTAGACTCGGGAATGAGAGCGGATCCGGTAATTATACCCTGGGTTTCCGCAAAACCATCGGTCAGGAAAATACGTGTTACCGTTCCCTGGCTTCCCGGTCCTAAATTGCCGTTTCTGTGGAATCCATCAATTCTTTTGTCTAATAGGTTGATATCCCTGTTTGCATCAACGCCGGAACGGCCGTTGTATTGGTGTAGGTCAATGTATACTGTCTGGCTCTCGCCTTCCAAGTCAAGGCTTTCAAGCGGAGTGCCGGTTGAATCCAGTATCGTAAAGTCATACAGCCTCAAAAGCCGGGGGGAATCCTCGTTAAATGTTCCGTCTTCCTGCGGGGTACGTTCGGCAGGCGAGTCAAAAGCCGCAGACCAGAACATAGTAAGTGCACGCAGATTAACACTGGGGCTTGTTAGCTCAAAACCCATAAACCGGCGGTTTTGTGTAACGTTACTGCCAAAGCTTTCGGTATAGCCGCCATAACCTGTGCCGCTGTTGTAGCTAAAATTTCCACTCCAAATGGTTTGCTCACCGCCATCAAAACCACTAACAGTCAAACTGCCCGCGGACACAGCGGTTTCCGCCTTGTCCTCGCGGAAGAAAACCTCTATGGCAGCAGCATCGTCATCCTCTGTAAGCTGTTCGCCGTTTGCGGGAAGCGACTCAAGGCCGTATTTCAAAAAATTATTTGCGGAGTAGGTAAGATTGTCAACTGTCGTGCCATCGCTGTACGTTAAATTGACCTCCATGCCGACAAGGCTAAGCCTTTCGCCTGCTGTGTATGAGAGCTTAGCCGGTTGGGCGGCAATCTCTATTTCGGTAATACCCCGCACCTGCAATGGATCTGTCGCAGCCTTCACATAGCTGCCCAAGGCATTGATAACCACAGGTGTGTCGTTTTGGGAGTAGCGCAAAATATCACGGTTTTCAGGACTAGTCCTAAGAACGGAGCTTGGGAAATTTGTATAATCAACTGTTTCCACCTCACCGTCTGAATAGGTGATGTCAACAACAATCCCCTCCAGCTCCAAGCCCTCGCCTGCCGTGTAGCTCATTTTATCAGGCTGTGATATAATCTCAATATCCTCAATTGACCGGGGATTAACCTTTATTCTTTCTTCGGTTGATGCGCTTATCACCGGATCGCTCCCAATCACGGTAACGGTAATAGGTTTGCCATCATGGGCCATTACAGACATTGGTATCCCATCGGCAAAATCAACAGCGAGACCAAATTCGGCAAAGCTTGAATAGGGGATATTCTCTTCTGCTGAACCGTCTTCATAGGTGATATCTACCGTAAGACCCGCCAACTCAAGAGGTTTGCTTTGGATATATTCCATTTTGTCAGGATGAGATTTTATGGAGATGCTTTTGATGTCATCATCTGCCGAAAGCACCCCCATCTGCATTGGCAAAAGGCTTAACACCATCACCAATGCTAAGCTAAGTGTTCCGATTCTTTTTGTTTTCCGTGTCATTCTATTTTCCTCCTTGCAAATTTGTAGAAGCCGGAATCCCTTCCAACCATCTCACGAATATTCTAACTGAAATTTTGGTAAAAGTCAATAGTTTATTTTGTTAAAATAATATTAATTTCTCGCAAGCTTCAAAACGATTACGCCAATACCATCCGCGGAACCATAAATTAATGGGCATTTTATTGCTGTATGGCATAACCGGCGTATACGCCATACAGCAAAATAAATACGACCGCATCGAATCTCTTGAGTTGTCTTCCAGCCGCTGAAAAAATCCACAGCATCAAAACTGCCAATACCATGAAGAATATATCGACAACATTGTACGACAGTGTATCAATTTCCCCGAAAATAACGACAGGAAGCCCGATCACTACACATATATTGAATATTTGTGTGCCGATGATATTACCGATTGCAATATCATTTTCTCCTTTTTTTGCAGCAACCACCGTGGTTACTAATTCGGGAGAGGATGTACCTATCGCTATAATGGTTATTGTGATAGCTTTATCGCTTATTCCAATTAGGGAGGCGATCTCCACAAGATTTTCAACAACCAATTCACTGCCCAGAATAACGCCGCCCAGCCCAAGCACTACCATCACAATAGATCGGAAGGCTTTATATTTCGGCGGCTCATTAATTTCGCCCATATCCTTCCTCTTATGTATGAGAGTCTTCAAATAATAAACGAATATACAGAAAATCAAAAGCAACACAATGCCATCAGCCCTGGAAAGCATATTAACCGCCGCCGAGTCAAACAAAGTGTCTAGGAACATGACCGAAAAGACCAAGGTTACCAGCATCATTATAGGAATTTGTTTCCTAAGTACCTCGTGATGGATTCTGAACGGTATAATCAACACCGCCACAGCCAGTATAATGAAAATATTTGAGATACTGCTGCCAATGATGCTCCCAAACATAACATCGGTGCTTCCCTTCAAGCGTGAACTGAAGGAGATGGCCATTTCCGCCGAAGACGTGCCGAACGCCATAATAGTGAGTCCGATAACTGTAGCGGACACCTTGATATTTCTCGCGAAGGACGCAGAACCCTCCACAAATACCTCAGCGCATTTAATAAGAATAGAAAATCCAGCCATTGAAAGAATAATGTTCAACGCCAACCTCAACGCAATCCCCTTTCACTATCGGAAGAATATGTAGTTGTTGCAGGGATTATATCACAGTATCCCCGGCTATACAAGGGGCTTGGAAAACTCATGTTAGTCACGTTATTATTAGCCCAAGGGGGCTTTTTTGGCTCCTTCTCTTTTTTGAACCTCCCGGCTTTTTCTGATTTCGGACGACTATGATTTCAATTTTCCATCCCGTATTTCAAAGAGCAATTCAGCCCTTTGAGCCAATTCGTTGTTGTGGGTGACAATCGAAACGGTTTTTCCCGCTTTGTGAATGTTGAAAATATGCTTCAACACCTCCGCCTCAGATTTAGAATCCAAGTTTCCGGTTGGTTCGTCCATGAGTAGAATATCCGGGTCATTGGCTAATGACCGGGCAATCGAAACTCTTTGTTGCTGACCGCCTGAAAGCTCACAGGGTTTCGCCTCGGCTTTGTCGGCAAGACCGACCAAATCCAGCAGTTCAAACGCTCTTTCCCATTGTGCTTCTTTTGATGCTTTTTGGAACATCATAGCCATTTGGATGTTCTCCAGTGCTGTGAGATTTTGCAGCAGATTGAAAAACTGAAAAACAAACCCAATTCTTTCGCCCCGCAAATTGGAAAGCTGTTTGTCATTCAGTTTTGAGATGTCTGTCCCTCCGACAAAAACAGTTCCCTTGGTTGGTCTGTCTAACCCGCCAAGCAACTGCATCAAGGTACTTTTGCCATGACCGGAGGGGCCAACGATGCAGGAGAAAGAGCCTTTGGGAATCTCTAAGTCCACCCCACGCAGGGCGTGGGTTTTGACCTTGCTTTTGCTGTATGTTTTCTCTAGCCCTTGGGTCTTTATGATTGCGTTACTCATGCGTTATCGCCTCCACTGGTGTAAGTTTGGCCGCTCTCCATGCGGGATAAAAACCTGAGCCTATCGAAATGATAATCGAAAACAGGATAGACAGCCCCATAAGGGTCGGGTCAAAACTCGCTTCAAACTCCGCCCCTTTGAGGAATGCGGCAAAATCACTTTCGGAAATCATAGGGGCGATGAAGAAGGAAGCCAATAGGCCGAGAGCAACCCCGGCAATGCCCCCCAATAGTCCATACAACCCCGATTCAATGAGAAATATTTTGAAAATAGAATTGCCGTTGCCGCCTATGGCTCGCATGATGCCGATTTCCCGCCGCCGTTCGGTGATGGCGGTCATCATGGTGTTGATGATACCAAACGCCGCCGCAATCAGCGACACCATAGCAATCATCTGTAATGTCAGGTTTACCGAGCCGAGCATGGATAATACGGTGCTTAAAAGCTGCTTGTCTGAGGTGATGGCAACATTGGCCACGCCCAAAATAGCGGCTTCGTATTCTTCCATCTTGGACATATCGTCAACCTGTGCCGCCAAGTAAGAAACAAAGCCTTCAACCTCGTAAAGTTCCTGTGCAACCGAGAGGGGCATATACAGGGAGGTATCATCGTTGCCGCCTGTTTCCTGCAAGATAGCTTTGACGGGAAGTGTTTCGCCCCGAATGGTTACCGTATCGCCTACAGACAGTTCAAAGGGGTCGGCAATGCCGGAACCGAGGACAACGGCTCTTTCGTCTTGGGAGGAAAACCATTCCCCTTGTTCCACTTCCCAACCCTTAAAATCTTTCATTTCTTGGGGCAGGATGCCTGTGAGCAAAACAGACTGATTGTTGACCGAAGTTCCCAGCGTGAGATAGGGTACAGCCGTGATTCCTTCTATAGCAGAAACATCATCTAACACTTCCTGTTGGAGTGATTCGGGGAGGGAATTGCCTGTTAAAATGGAAATTTGGTCATAGGCACACCAGTTTTTAGGCGTTATGATAAGCTGGGCACCAAGGGAGCCTGCTTGCTTGGTCATCTCGCCCCGCATATTCCCCCCCAAAGACAACAGTGCCACGAAGGATGCCATGCCAACGGTTATGCCCAAGAGCGTGAAAATGAAACGCCCCTTTCTCCGGGTAATATTCCGGGCGACAAGTTTGAATATATTCATTTGTTGAGAACTCCTCCTTTTACTGCAAAAGATTCATGACGTTTCGTTTAACGTCAATTTGCTTTGCTTCAAAAATATCGACACGTTGTCCGTTTTCTTCGTATTTGACCCAGCTTCCGGTGATACTCACTTCATCGGCCAACTCCGGCATAGGGTCATCCCCTTTATAGATTACGGGAAGCTGAAACGCCCCGCACTGCATATTTTTACAGGCCAAAAGTTCCTCTGTGTCCATAACAAAGAAAATCTTTGGGTCTTGCGGATACGTCCCCACGTTAATGCCGGTGAGGGTAATTTCGCCAATAAAGGACAATGGGTCAGAGCGAATATCATTTATGGCCAGTACGTTTGATGCGGCCGCACCATCGTTTTTAGCTGCGGAGGCCATGCCGTCGTCTGTGCCACTGTTTCCGGCATAGGATTTTCCGCCGGCGTCTGAATTTAGAGCCGAACTGATAAAAATTCCTGCAACGATGGCGACCACCGCAAGAGAAGTGAGTGACAATGAGGTAAGAAGTTTCTTTTTCTTCTTTGCCCTCAATTTTTCCATTTCCTGCTGTTTTACGCTTTTTTGTTTCTCTGTTTGCTTATTCATAAGAAGTACCTCCAAATTTTTTTTGATGCCCCAAACAGCACCGTGTTAAGGATTGCTTTCCTCTTCCAAGGTGGTGATATTGTCGAGTTCCAAATAGGGGAAATCCCATTCATAAGCCTCGTCATAACGGCTGGTAAAAACGCCGGAAATTTCGACAATCTCATTTTCCTTTGGGAACTCGCTGGGGTCAGGCTCCCGGCCATCCGGCCAGGAAAATTCGATATACTGTATACAGCAGCCCTCGGTGTCACCGTAGACGATCATGTGGTTGTACTGACCGGATTCCGCATCGGGATACCCCATATACGAGCTGCTTGCCTTTATGGTTTTCCCCTTGTATTCATCAGGGGTTATCAGCATATCGCACACTTCCCAATATGCCGAATTGTCATCTAGTGCCGTTAAGTCGAGGTCAAAATTGGGGTCAGGGTCCTTGATGTATACACGCTCTCCATCATCAACAGGTTGGGCGTTTGCAACATCTGGATTCTCAAGGAGGTTTAGTTGCGGCGATGGGCTGTTGATTGGTTCTTGCGTGACATCGGCTGCATTTTCTGATGTATCTTTCGTCTTGCTCTCGGCGTTACCAGCACAGCCTGTGAGAAAAGCGGAAAAGAGAACAGCAGAAAAAATAAGTGCTAAAAAACGCAGTTTTTTCAAGAAAAAACCTCCCGAATTTTGCACCCTCTATATGCACAAAGTACAAAAGGGTACAGCAAGATTAGGCTCTGCAAAAACAGAACCTATGTTGCTTAAAATCGGGGAGGTTTGAAAATGCACTGCATTATATTTTCTATGTGAAGTTGTTCACTATAGGCTATCCTTGCATGGGCTAGAGCAAACGAATTGGCATCCATCATCTTTGGTGTATCTGCGGAAAAGCAACATACGCACGACTGGCAAAGCGGAGGACAATGGCTGCTTCCTGTCCCATTACCCTCGGTCGGACACGGATGATTGCACCCATCAACCATATCCATATCAAAATCAATATCAGAGTCAAACGGAGAAGATGCTTCAACGGGCAGCAGAGGTGCAAGAAATGTCAAAACAAACGCAAGCAAGGCCGCAACAGCCGCCATTCTCTTTGTGGTTACAACGTATTTTTGTTTCGCCATATCTTTCCCCTCCCCATCTGTTCGAGTTATACAAGATCAGTGTAACATAGAGTGTTGCATCTCGTCAACATATTTTTTGGCGTTGCTGGTGGCTTGTCTCGGCTTTGGCATAAAAAGCGTTCTGACGGCATGAATGACATGGTTTATCATGCTGCACTGCATTTCGTGCCACCAGGATGCCTTTTATGCCAAACCGGGACAAGTGACGTAAATTGTGACGTAAATTTGTAAAAGCAGTTGACAACCTCCGGGGATGCGTTGTAGAATGTGAATTGGTGATGCTTCCGCGCCAATTGCAGAGGAGTACTTATGCCTATGAATTTTTCACAAAAAATCGCATCCATGGATTTATATCGTCCGGCGTCCGAGGATTTTCCTGTCCGTTTAGATGCCAATGAGAGCTGCTTTTCCCTGCCTGAGTCTATTCAGCCGGAAATAGCCGCGGCAGTCAGCGGAGTTTTATTTAACCGTTATCCTGACCCGACCGCCGGCGAGGTCTGCCGGCTCATGGGTGAGTATTGCGGCATTCCGGGCGACAGATTTGTCCCAGGAAATGGATCAGATGAGCTGATCGGTGTGATTTTGTCCATGCTTCCCAGAGGGAGCCGGGTAGCTGTGTGCCTTCCTGATTTTGATATGTACAGGGTATATGCTTCCATATGCGAATGCCAGGTGGTTTCCTGCCCCCGGGTTGGCGGCTTGCCCGATGTTGAAGCTTTAGCCAGGCTGGGCAGGGACTCTGACCTAGTTATATTGTCTAATCCGTGCAATCCTACGGGGCAGGGCTTAGAGAGGGAGAAGGTACTGAGCTTAGTAGAGAGACTTTCATGTCTTTGCGTAATTGATGAGGCATATATGGATTTTTGGAATCAGTCGGTTGCTGATTCCATAGACAGATACCCAAATCTGATAGTTTTGAAAACCTGCTCAAAAAATATCGGGTTAGCAGGAATAAGACTTGGTTTTGCAATTGCCAACCAAGAGCTTGCAGCAATTTTGATGTCAGTTAAATCCCCATATAACGTCAACTCGGTTACACAGGCTATAGGTTCGGTTATTCTCCGTAAGCCTGAATTCTTACGCAAAAACACAGAGCGTATTCTGCAGGCAAAGGCATATCTTACGGCAGGCCTTTCCCGGTGGGCTTCACAGAGAGAAGATTGTTCCTTTGTTGATACAGTGGTCAATTTTGTGATTTTGCAGACCCCAAGGGCCCGGGAATGGCACCGGCATCTTAAAAAACACGGAATTGCCGTGCGCTTATGCCCGGATGCTCTGAGAATCACGGCTGGCCTTGAGGCTGAAACTGATGCGCTTGTTCAGGCGCTGAAGGATATAAAAAAGGAGGAAATTGATGTATGAAGAATGATAAAGAAAACAACATCACCCCTGGGCTTGATCAAATCCCGGAGAGTCCGGAACCCTTAGAAGCCCCGCAGAGCACAGAGGCTCCGGGGGACTTGCAGAACACAGAGGCTCCGGAAGCCCCGGGAGACGCGGAGGACCCGGGAACCCCGCAAGAGCCGCATCCCCCAAGGGCATTTGGTAAAAAAGTTCAATGGCTGGCTATTGGCGCGGGAATTGCGGCAATTGCCCTGGTTGGGGTGCTTGTTACAAGAAACACTCTGTTCACCAGGCAGCACCAGGCTGACGATTATTGGAGCGGCAGGTTCACTCCCATTGTATCGGCAAGCAACGACGGCGAGGTTATCATAGGGATGAGAAAAAACGGCACAGTTGTATCCTTTTCGTTTGAAGATTTTTATGACGAAGGGAATTTTGAGGACCTTGATTTAGAGGAGCTGGATTTTGAAGACTTAGAGCTTGACGCCGAGGATGACGGCGGTGACCTAGAGCTTGAGCAAGAAGGCTTAGAGCTTGAGGATTTCGAGGATCTGGATGATTATGAGAATGCTGAAATTGATGTGAGCGGCTGGAGGGATATAGAGTCTGTTGCATCAAGCCTTTACCATGTGGTCGGATTAAAAAAGGACGGCACAGTCGTAGCCACGGGAGACAATTATTATGGGCAGTGCGATGTGGAGGAGTGGACAGACATTATAGAGATCGCTGCCGCCGGTGATTTTACCTTAGGCTTAAAAAAAGACGGCACAGTGGTTTCTGCGGGTGAAAACGAGGATGGTCAGTGTGATGTTGAGGGATGGGCAGACATTGTATCAATTTCAGCAGGCGATATCCATTCGGTCGGCCTGAAAAGCAACGGCACGGTTGTTGCCGCAGGGGACAATGAGTACAGTCAATGCGATGTTGAGGATTGGTCAGGCGTTGCATCAGTTAAGGCCGTGGGCACCAATACGGTTGGCATAAAGGATGACGGCACGGTTGTTGCTGCTGGAAGCAATGAAGACGGTCAGTGTGATGTTGAGGACTGGACTGATATTGTATCGGTCACACTAGGGCATACCAGTACAATCGGCTTGAAAAAAGACGGTACTGTCGTATCTGCCGGTATGTATTATTCAATTTACGGCGAATATGACGAAGAGGATGAAGAACAGCCGGGCAAAGAATACGATCTAAGTGATTGGCGCGATATAGTGTTTGTTTCTGCCGATATTGATCATGCGGCGGGACTAAGGTCGGATGGAACTGCCGTTGCTGCCGGAAGCAATGAGGAGGGTCAATGCGATGTTAGCGGCTGGACAGATATTATATTTGTGGAAGCCGGAGAAGGCTTTACTATTGGACTGAAAAAAAACGGAACAGTTGTCGTTGCCGGGTATGACTATATACATGAAAACGTTGGAAGCTGGACGAATATTGGTTAACGGAGGAGGAGTGTTGATGATGGGCAGAAACAGTCAACTATCCCGCAAAACAAAGGAAACTAATGTTGAAGTATTTCTGTCACTGGATGGTGGCGATATTCAGATTTCCACTGGAATAGGTTTTTTTGACCATATGCTTCATTCGCTGGCGTTTCACGCCGGCTGGGGTCTTGCTGTCAAAACGGACGGCGACTTACATGTAGATGGTCATCACGCAGTGGAAGATTCAGGAATTGTTTTGGGTCAGGCTTTTTCTGAGGCAATAGGTGATAAGCAGGGCATAGAGAGGTTCGGGCACGCGTATGTGCCCATGGACGAGGCATTAGGCTTTGCGGCGGTCGATATAAGCGGCCGGGCGTATATGTCATTTGAGAGTCCGGCTGAAATCGGCAAATTGGGCGATTACGATGCCTGCTTGACACGTGAGTTTTTCAGAGCTTTTGTCACTAACGCCAAATTGTCGTTGCATATAAATGCAACAGGCAGGAATCACCATCACGTTACCGAGGCCCTATACAAGTCCGCTGGGCGGGCATTGCGTGTGTCTTGCGCTCTGACCGGTCAGGATACTGCCTCGACCAAGGGGGTTTTGTAGATGGAGCTATATCCGGCGATTGACTTGAAAGATGGTCAATGCGTAAGGCTTGTTGAGGGTAGATTCAATACCGTACACAAAGTGGCGGACGACCCGGTGCAAATCGCCGGGCAGTACAGAGATGCCGGGGCATCTGTCATCCATCTTGTGGATTTAGACGGCGCGCTGAATGGAAAACGCAAAAACGCCGAAAAGGTGAAGCTCATTGTTGATGCCGCCGCGCCTGCCAAGGTTGAGTTGGGCGGCGGATTGAGATGCATGGAGGATTTACATGAAGTAGCAGAATTAGGCGTTTGGCGGTTTATAGTAGGCTCTGCGGCGGTGGATGATTTTTCGTTTGTACAAAACGCCGTTGAAAAATACGGCCATCGTGTTGCCGTGGGCATTGATGCTCGTGATGGTTTTGTGAAAACCCATGGCTGGACGGCAAATTCGGGTATCAATGAAATTGAATTTGCAAAAAAAATAGCATCAGGCGGGGTTGAAACTATAATTTACACCGATATTTCCAAAGACGGTACTCTGCAGGGCCCCTCTCTAGACAGGCTTAAATCAATAAAATCCGCATTGCCCGGCCAAGTCACGTTAGTAGCATCAGGCGGGGTCTCTTGCTTGAACGACATTCGGGGATTGAGGCATGCAGGTGTGCAGGCGGCTATAGCAGGAAAAGCACTGTATGCCGGAACTCTTGATCTGACAGAGGGCTTGGCTCAGGCCAGGCACGGCGAGCTGTTCGACAAGCAGGATCTGGTTCCGGCTATTGTGCAACACGCGGAAACAAGCCAAGTTTTAATGCTCGGGTACATGAATTGCTTTTCTCTGTACCGTACCCTTCAAACGAGGCGGGTTACATTTTGGTCGCGAAGCCGTAAGACCTTGTGGACAAAGGGCGAAACCTCGGGCAATTTTCTCATTTCAAGAGAAATTTTAACTGACTGCGACAAGGATACACTGTTAGTGCGTGCCATTCCCAGTGGCCCCATATGCCACACAGGCAACGAAAGCTGTTTTTTTTGCAAGGTTTAAGCTAGGAGGGTGTTTTGTGTATGGGAGAAATTAAACCGCTACGCTTGGCACTGACCAAGGGCAGGCTGGAAAAGCAATGCCGCAGGCTCTTGTCGGAATCCGGATACAACTGCTCGGCTCTGGACAACCCCGGCAGACGGTTAATTCACGCACTGCCGCATTTAAGCAAGCAGTTATCCCCATTAGAAGGAATTTTGGCAAAAGCCCCTGATGTAATCACATATATTGAGCATGGGGTTTGCGATATAGGTGTTGCGGGAAAGGATACTATTATAGAGCAGGGCGGCTCTTTTTACGAAATGCTTGATTTGAAGCTGGGTGTTTGCCGGTTCGCCTTGGCGACTCCCGGCGGACAGGATTTTTTTGGAGGCATGGACACTAAATGCGTAGCTACAAAATACCCTAATGTAGCCAGGCGGTTTTTGGGCAGTAACCCTGCCCGGATTATTAAAATAGAGGGTTCAGTAGAATTAGCGCCCCTTTTAGGACTGGCTGATGCTATCATTGATATTGTGGAAACAGGAGATACGCTAAGGGCAAATGGACTTGTACCGATACAGGACATACATACTATATCCGCTAGGGTGATTGTAAATGTAGCGGCTTGGAAGCTTCGCCGGAATGAAATTGAAAGTTTTTTGGATGAAGTTAAAAAAGCAGTCGGATGAGAGAGGGTGTTATTTTATGCTACCAATAGTAATGGCGAATACTCCAGAGGAAAAAGAATTATTCACGTCTATTGCCTCTCGTTCCAAAAAAACTGAAAAAGAAATCGGTCAGGCTGTGGACAGATTGTTAGAGGATTTGTACAAAAGGGGCTGGAAAGCCGCTTGTGAGCAGAGCTTGCGTTTTGATAAAAAGGAACCCAGGGAAATTCCGCAGTCGGAATGGCAGACGGCAGCCCATGAGTGTAGCCCTGAAATTATAGATGATATGAGAGCCGCCGCCAAAAATATCGAAGAATATCAGCGCAAGCTGCTCCCTGAGAATATCACCAGCTGGCAAAACTCCGATATGGGCGGGGTAGGGCAAATAATACGCCCATTGCAGAGGGTGGGGCTGTACGCGCCGGGCGGCACTGCTGCCTATCCGTCAAGTGTTTTAATGACGGCCATACCTGCCAGGGTAGCGGGAGTTGAAGAAATTATATTGGTCACGCCGCCAACGGAGCATCTGCGTCCTGAGGTACTGGCTGCGGCTGATATTTCAGGGGTAGACCGCCTTTTCGCCATAGGCGGTGTACCCGCCATAGCTTCCCTTGCTCTTGGCCTTGGACCTATTCCCCGCTGTGACAAAATTGCCGGACCGGGCAATGCATATGTACAGGATGCAAAACGCAAGCTTTTTGGCGAGATAGATATTGACAGCCTTGCAGGCCCGAGTGACATTTTGATTATTGCCGATAGTTCAGCTAATCCGGAATGGATAGCGGCAGACCTGTTAAGCCAAGCCGAGCATGATGTGTTATCCAGCGTTGTTTTGGTCTGCTTAGATGAAGCTACGGCAAATCAATCGCTCAAGGCATTGGAGCGTCGTCTTGAAAAATTGCCCCGGCGGGAGATTGCCGGGACTGCCTTGGCAAACTACGGCGCGGTAATACTTTGCCAGACAAAGCAGCAAGCCGTTGAAGCTGCCAATCGTATCGCACCCGAACACCTTGAGATTATCACAACTGATCCGGAAAGCCTATTGCCCGGCTTACGTAATGCCGGAGCGGTGTTTTTAGGAGGGTACTCTCCGGAGCCTTTGGGTGATTATTGGGCAGGGCCAAGCCATGTACTCCCCACCGCCGGGTCATCGCGCTTTTTCCCGGCACTATCGGTTGATTCCTTTCTCAAAAAAATCAGCCTGATTGCCTATGATCGTTTCGCCTTGGAAAAAAACTACCAGGGTATCGCCAGATTTGCCCGGAGCGAAGGCCTGGAGGCTCATGCCCGGAGCGTTGAGGCGCGGTTTTTGTGAGAATCCTTACTCATTTCTCGGAAAAACTTCCATCTGACCCGGCGGAACGCTTTTCCGCGCTGGAGAAACAGGGGTTTGTGCCCCTGTATACTCTCTATCAGGAGCACACAGACAGAGTTGTAGAGATAAATACGCCATTTGTTCCTCCAGTGCCGGAGGCAATGATGTCGGAGCAAGCGCATGGTGATGCTATTGTGACCAACCAGCCCGGATTTTTTATCGGGGTCAAAACGGCGGACTGCGTACCCATCTTGCTCTGGAACGAGCGTGCTTCAGTTATTGGGGCGGTACACGCCGGTTGGCGAGGTACTGCGCTGGGGATTGCAGAGAAAGCCGTGGCTGTGATGCAGGATAAATTTGTCGCAGGTAAAATCAGCGCGAAAATTGGTGCCTGCATATGCCCGGATTGCTTTGTGACCCATGCAGATGTACCGGATTCTATGCCGGAATGGGCAAATGACTACATACGCCCTGCCGGCGGGGGAAGGTTCAAGGTAGATTTGCCTGGGATCAATCGGCTGTGGCTTGCAAAGGCGGGGGTTGGCGATATAGCTGGACCGGAATGCTGCACCTCGTGCAACCATGAAATTTACTGGTCGCATAGGCAGCACGGCAAAGAAAGGGGTTTGCAGATAAATCTGATTGGAATTTTAGATGACAGCCCTGCCTTCTAAACGCTCGCTGATTCATAGGTAAAGCCTTCACCGTGAACATCGCTTACTGTGTCGGTTATCATAAAGGCCTCTTTGTCGTACTCGTTAACTATGGACAGCACCTGCCTGTAATCCCTTTTGTTCAGCGTGACAAGCAGCATATTCATAGGGGTTTTCTTATAGGCACCCACTGCTGGCAGGATGGTTACGCCCCTGCCGACCTCATTCAAAATATCGTTTGATATGGATTGGTATTTATCACTGATGATATAAACCAGCTTCTTTTTGTGTATGCCCGATTCAACTGCCTGCATTACGGCAGAGGTTATGAATATTGAGAAAACGGCGTAAAAGAATGTGTCAAGACTGAATACGAGCAGGCATAAAACAACAACAATGCCGTCTGTTATAAACAACCCGAGCGAGGTGCTGATGCCAAAATGCTTTTTTAATATCAGCGGTGGGATAGATGTCCCCCCGCTGGATGATTTGTAATGGTACAAAATAGCCACAGCCAAGCCAAAAAGAGCACTTCCGGCAACCATCGAGAGCATAATATCGCTTATAAGCGTTATATGCGGGATAAGCCCTATGGCGATGGGCAGGAGGGTTGCACCTAAAACTGTTTTGAAAAACATCTCCCTGCCCAAAAAAATCAGGGCACAGAGCAAAAGCAGGGCATTGCCGGCCAATATTACAGCGGCGCGGTCCATGCCCGACAAATCCTCTAGAATGATAGACAGCCCCGTAAGTCCTCCAGCCGCGATATTATGAGGACCTAAGAACATATTTACGCTTACACCCATAATGGCAATCGCAAGTACAATAGCTCCCATTTTTTTAAGTCGTTTAAGCATTTTCAATTCTCCCGCAGCACCTTAAAATCCAAATTATTATGCCTTCCAGCTTAATAATTATACGTTTTTTTGCACCAAACGCCTCCCAATAAAAATTTTACATAGATGTATAAAAATGCGACAAAGAGAGCTTAGTGAAGATAATAAGGTGTTAACGCATTAAAACAGGCTAAAACGCTCCAAAACGAGGCTTGATACGATAACTCAAAATCCGTATCATATCCCATGTTAGCACTCGCGATGCGAGAGTGCTAATGAAGGAAAATAAAAAGGAGGCAATTATATGAAACTCAAACCCTTAGCAGACCGCGTAGTCATCAAGATGGTAGAGAGCGAAGAAACAACAAAGAGCGGAATCGTTTTACCCGGAACGGCAAAGGAAAAACCCCAGGTAGCCGAGGTGTTATCCGTTGGACCCGGCGGCAATGTGGACGGCAAAGAGGTTACCATGTACCTCAAGGCGGGCGACCGCGTTATTACAAGCAAATACAGCGGCACAGAGGTCAAGCTTGACGGCCAGGAACTGATGGTTGTCAGGCAGAACGATGTTTTAGCCGTAGTTGAAAAATAAGGGAGGAATAATAGATATGTCAAAGATGATTTTATTCGGGGAAGATGCCCGGCGTGCTTTGGAACGCGGCGTTAACCAGCTTTCAGATACCGTTAAGGTTACATTGGGACCTAAGGGCCGCAACGTGGTTCTTGATAAAAAATTCGGCGCACCGCTTATAACTAACGATGGCGTGACTATTGCCAAGGAGATTGATCTAGAAGAACCCTTTGAAAATATGGGTGCGCAATTGGTAAAAGAGGTTGCAACGAAAACCAACGATGTCGCCGGTGATGGCACAACGACAGCGATTTTGCTGGCTCAGGCGTTAGTGCGCGATGGCATGAGGAATGTTGCTGCAGGAGCTAACCCTATGATTATGAAGCGCGGTATACAGAAGGCGGTAGGTGCTGCTATAGCCAGCGTGGAAGAGAGTTCCGTTAAAGTTGGCGGCTCTGAGGATATTGCCCGGGTTGCGGCCATTTCCTCGGGCGATGACGATATAGGCAGATTGATTGCGGAGGCCATGGACAGGGTTAGCGCAGACGGTGTTATTACCGTTGAAGAATCAAAAACCGCCGATACCTACAGCGAGGTAGTCGAGGGAATGCAGTTTGACCGGGGCTATGTGTCGCCCTATATGGTTACCGATACAGAAAAAATGGAAGCTATTATTGATGATGCCCTTGTTTTAATTACCGACAAGAAAATTTCCGGAGTTCAAGATATTCTGCCTCTGCTAGAGCAGATTGTGCAAACAGGCAAAAAATTAGTGATTATTGCCGAGGACATTGAAGGAGAGGCACTTACCACCCTGCTGGTCAATAAGCTGCGCGGAACATTTACCTGCGTGGGCGTAAAAGCCCCCGGGTTCGGCGATCGTCGCAAGGAAATGCTGCAGGACATTGCTGTTTTGACCGGCGGACAGGTTATTTCAGATGAGTTGGGTCTCGACTTAAAGGAAACGACTGTCGAGCAGCTAGGCAAGGCACGTCAGGTCAAGGTGCAAAAAGAAAACACCATTATAGTTGATGGTGCCGGAAAAGAAAACGATATTAAAGCACGTATCGGTCAGATCAAAGCCGCCATCCAGGAGTCAACTTCCGATTTTGACCGCGAGAAGTTGCAAGAGCGTTTGGCCAAGCTGTCCGGCGGTGTTGCCGTACTCAAGGTCGGTGCTGCCACTGAGGTGGAAATGAAAGAGAAAAAACTGCGCATTGAGGATGCCCTCAACGCCACTCGTGCCGCAGTTGAAGAGGGAATTGTCCCTGGCGGCGGTGTGGTATTTGTCAATGCACTTTCCTCTATAGAAAAGCTTTTAAAAACCACAGCCGGCGATGAAAAGACCGGTGTGTCAATCGTTATCAGCGCGTTAAGTGAGCCCGTGCGCCAAATTGCCGCAAATGCCGGGCTGGAGGGTTCTGTCATACTTGAAAATATCAAGAATTCAGACAAAAAGGGCTATGGGTTTGATGCCCTTGAGGAGAAATACGGCGATATGATTTCCTGCGGAATTGTGGATCCGGCAAAGGTTACTCGTTCGGCACTTCAGAACGCCGCGTCTATAGCTGCTATGGTTCTTACAACCGAAAGCTTAGTATCCGACAAGCCGGAGCCTCCCGCACCGGCACCTGCCGCTCCCGATATGGGCGGCATGGGAATGTACTAAACCTTTCCCGCGCCGTACGGCGCATGGGTCCCCCGCCCCTCGCTGCACAATGCATGTGGGGGGGGCGGGGGGGCAAAGGAGTTTTTTCCTTATGGATGCCCGAAAAAAGCGCATATTAAAGGCTATTGTAGACAACTATATCGGCACTGCCGAACCTGTTGGGTCCAAGGTTCTTTCCGGAAAACAGGGACTGGATGTTTCTCCGGCAACACTGCGTAATGAAATGGCCTCACTGGAGGAAATGGGCTACCTGCTGTCGCCCCATACTTCATCCGGCAGGATACCGACCCCTTCTGGTTACCGCCTTTATGTTGATGAGCTGATGCGCCGCCGCCGCCTTACTTCCCTTGAACAGGAGGCTATATCCAAGGCGGCAAGACTCCGCGTTGCTGAATTAGATAGGCTCCTGGCCAAGGCGGGGCGTATTGTGTCTGAGCTAACCCATTATGCCGCCATAGCAACGGTCAGGCGAGAAAAAAGTATTTCTATAGACCGCTTGGAGTTGTTTTTGTCCGATACGTTTTCTTTGGTGATGGTTGCAGTGCTTGAGGGAGGGTTTGTGAAAAACCACATTTGCCGCCTTCCTTTTCCGGGTCAGCGTGAGCAGGTCAGGGCATTGTCGGAAATCCTTTCAGGATTGGGCAACCCTCTTGATGCAAATGAGGCGGATCTGTGTGCCAAAGCCGGAGTGTCCTGGGTTTACTGGCCGTATGTACGAGGATTTCTGCAAAGTCTCTCCAACCAAGAACGAGAGGTTGTTTTAACCGGTGAATCTCAATTGCTGACACACCCTGAGTTTCAGGATATTCCCCGCGCCAAACGTACCTTGGAATACCTAAGCAGTCAACAGGAAAACATTATGATCCAAATGCCTGAGGCTATGGAAAAAGATGGCATAAGGATCTCAATCGGACCGGAAAATGTAGCGGCTGAATTGGAAAATACGTCAGTAGTTATGGCTGATTACCGCTTGAGCGATGGTATGAGAGGTATGATCGGGGTAATCGGTCCAACGCGGATGGACTACGGTCATCTAGTTTCCCGCTTGGCCTACTTTGCAAAAACATTGCAGAGTTCATTATTGGATGAAAATGACCAGAAAGGGCGGTGATGGGAAATGCCCGCAAACAAGGAGCAGTCTAATACTTCGTTGCCGGAGCAAGAGGATAAGGCCGCACCGGCTTCAGGAGAGGCTCAGAAGCAAGAGCCTGAAAGCAATATTGCCCAACCGATAAATGAGTGGGAGGAACGCTTTTTACGCCTCACCGCCGAATATCAGAACCATAGGGTACGCACCCAAAAGGAAAAAGAATCGTTAGGGCTTGATGTAATAGCCCAGACAGCGGCTCAGTTTCTTGTGGTGCTGGATAATTTGGAACGCGCTCTTGAAAACAAAACCGAGGACAAAAATTACGCCAAGGGCATAGAGATGATTCATAAGCAAATGCTTGATATTCTCATTAAAATGAAGATTACCGAAATAGATGCACAAGGTGGGCAGTTTGACCCGAAGTATATGGAAGCAGCTATGCACACCGAAGATGAAAACGCCGCTGAAAATACTGTTGTCAGGGTATTTGCCAAAGGCTACCGGATGGAAGATAGAATTCTTCGTCATGCCGTGGTTCAGGTGGCAAATTAAATACAGGAAGCTTCGGTAATTGACTGAAAACAACCTCTAAACTAAAAAATGTTCGGGGCGTTTGCCCGGGAAGGGATAGAATTATATGGGAAAGATTATAGGGATTGACCTAGGAACAACCAACTCCTGTGTGGCAGTGCTGGAGGGCGGAGAGTCCATTGTAATCAGCAATGCCGAGGGTGCGCGCACAACACCATCCGTCGTGGCATTTTCAAAGGAAGGGGAACGTATGGTAGGTCAGGTGGCAAAACGTCAGGCGATCACTAACACCGACCGCACTGTCCTCTCTGTCAAGCGCGAGATGGGTTCGGATCATAAAGTGAAAATTGAAGGAAAGAATTATACTCCGCAGGAAATTTCAGCAATGATTCTCACTAAGCTTAAGCAAGATGCCGAAAGCTACTTGGGTAACAAGGTAACCCAGGCCGTCATTACCGTTCCTGCTTATTTCTCCGACTCTCAGCGTCAGGCTACAAAGGATGCCGGAACAATTGCCGGTCTTGAGGTGTTGCGCATTATCAACGAGCCGACAGCAGCAGCCCTGTCTTACGGAGTTGACAAGGAAGACGATCAGAAAATTATGGTATACGACCTTGGCGGCGGAACCTTTGACGTTTCCATCCTAGAGATAGGCGATGGTGTTATTCAGGTTTTGGCAACAAGCGGAAACAACCGCTTAGGCGGCGATGATTTTGATGAAAAGGTTATCTCATGGATGGCAGCTGAATTTAAGAAGGACCAAGGCATAGACCTGTCCGGTGACAAAGTGGCAATGCAAAGGCTAAAGGAGGCGGCTGAGAAGGCTAAAATTGAGCTTTCGGGAGTGGTTAGCACAGTTATTAACCTACCTTACATCACGGCAGATGCATCTGGTCCGAAGCATATGGACCTAACCCTGAGCCGCGCCAAATTCAATGAGCTTACTGCCGATTTAGTGCAGAAAACTATGGAACCCGCTAAAAGCGCACTGAAGGATTCGGGGGTTCAGGCATCACAAATTTCCAAAGTGCTGATGGTAGGAGGTTCAACTCGTATACCGGCAGTACAGGAGGCAGTTCAAAAATTTATCGGCAAGGAACCCTTTAAGGGAATTAACCCTGACGAATGTGTTGCCATGGGTGCGGCTATTCAAGGCGGCGTATTAGGTGGGGAAATGAAGGATATTGTATTGGTAGACGTAACGCCGCTGACGTTAGGGATTGAAACCATGGGAGGCGTATTTACCAAGATGATTGAGCGCAATACCGCTATCCCGACTAAAAAATCACAGATTTACTCAACGGCGGCAGACGGCCAAACATCGGTAGAGGTTCATGTCTTGCAGGGTGAACGCGAGTTTGCACAGCACAACACCTCTTTGGGGAAATTCCATCTTGACGGTATTCCGCCCGCGCAAAGAGGCATACCGCAGATTGAGGTTACATTTGACATTGATGCCAACGGAATTGTAAACGTAACCGCAATTGACAAGGGTACTGGAAAAGCCCAGCATATCACAATTGAATCATCCACCAACATGAATAAGGGCGATATTGAGCGGGCAGTCAAGGATGCGGAGAGGTACGCCGAGGAAGACAAGCTTCAAAAGGAAAAGGTAGAAATCTGCAACACCGCGGACAATACCGCTTATCAGGCCAAAAAGATTTTAGAGGAGCTCAAGGATATAACCGATGAGGAAAAGGAAAATGTCAATCAGGCTGTTTCAGCCCTGGAAGAGGCATTGAAGGGCGATGATGCTGATGAGATTAAGAATAAAACTGAAGAGCTTAACAAGGCACTCTTTACTATCAGCGAAAAGCTGTATCAGCAAAAACAAGGGGAGAACCCCCAAGAGAATGATCCTCCTGCAGATGGTGGAGACGGTGTTGTTGATGCCGATTATGAGGTTGTCGATGATCAATAAGCTGTTTGACATATGAAACTACCCCCGGGATTTTATAATCCCGGGGGTATTGCTGACAGCCGCATTATTTTTTGATTCTTATTGTCTTGCTTGCAGCCTTCTTTGAGTAACTCTTTAGATGTTTTTCCCATACCCTGTAATCCGACTATCGCAAACCTCACACCGTTCTGGCTTGCCAAAAGTGGTCTTGCATTTGAAACACTTAACATCCATAGATGCAACACCAAGATAGCCCTCAACCCTACAGTTTGGACAGACAAAAAATTGGTAAACCTTCCCGCAGCATGGGCATTGATATTGAACCCCTCTTTTGCTTATCATTGCACCGGACACCTCCTCTCAACAGTGCGCTATGGCAGACTTATTTCTTCATCCTCACCTTTTTACTCTTAGCTGTCGTGGAGTTTTTGAAATTGCCTGTGCCCTTGGCGACTAGCGTAACGTGATATTTTTTGCCCCTCTTTAACTTTTTGAGCTGTGTTTTTGTAAACGTGTGACTTTTCTTGTTTTTCTTGATGTTTGTTGTCACAACTGTTTTCTTGCCATACATGATTTTCAACGTGTAGCCGTTGTTGTTGACAACATTTTTCCATGTTAATTTTTTTGCGATAAGTTTTAATTTTGTGGGCTTAGAGAGTCGTATGGGCGATCTGTGATTGTCCATAGGTAGATTGTCAAGTATTTCTAAGTCAAAATCAGGCCCACCTACACCCCTCATGCCCAAGAATCGTAAAGGATCAACTTTTGTCGAACTACTATTTACATTGGGTTTTCTCACCTCAAAGTGCAGGTGCAATCCTGATGATCGCCCGCTAGTACCCATGAGACCGATTTTCTGCCCTTTGGAAATCGCGCCATTTTTAACAACTATAGAACCGTGTTTCAAGTGGGCATATATCGTTGCGTGTCCGTTTGAATGTTGAATGCTAACCCAATTGCCAAATCCTCCGCCACAAGGACAGCTCTTAATATGCGTACACCCTGTTTCATGCACTGTTACCGTTCCAGAACCGGATGCAACAATCTCATAATCTCTCCCAGCCTGAGGAGATATATCAATCCCCCCATGGTTTGGACGTCCAGTATGTGGTCCTCCATATTTCGACCCAAAATCTGAATAAACCTTATTTAGATAGGCCGGAACCGGCCAAATAAAACTATTAGAAATAGGTGGTGGCGCAACATACCGAAGATGATTCGCATTTATGTAAGCTATCATGTTCTTCCACTTGATCTTTGCGTGGAAATAAGTTTTGTAACTGCCATCTTTTTTTGGGTATTCAATTTTCTCAAGGAAAGTCACTGGTGTTCCTTTTGAGATTATGCCTGCCTCTCTTCCCGGTGTCAACGCCGCATCAGCATATAACATCCGGTCGTTTTCATGGTCTATCCATCTCTGTTCATTATGCGATGTCGTGTACGTCTCGGATAGAGAGTCCGTTGTATCCATGTAAAGCCATCCTCCGCTGTCAGCTAACAACCGTGCGTGCCTTCTTCCATCGGAATGTGTCCAAACAGAATCAACCTTCACGCCTGTCCCTCTTTTCACAGTCTTGTCAAAGGTTTTTAGTTCTAAGTCCTTATACACGTTCACATCCTTTGTCGTCCATCGCACTTCTTTTCTTGAAGATTCTGTCCAAGTACCTTGAGATGCCGTTGTAATCCCCGTACTTCGTTGGGCTGTGCCCGCGTTATAGTTTGCATTTGCCGCTGACCTGGCAAATACATAATAGGTTGTGTTCGGGTTAAGACCGCTGAAAGTCCTGCTGCTCTGCCAGCCGCTTGACGGTGTCAATGTTGATGTACTGATGGCGTACTCTACCGTCTGGTTACCGGGGTTGAATGGGATGTTGACAGAATTAAATGTGATACTAGTAGATGTCGGCGTACCGCCCACCGTTGGCACACCACTCACATCCGCTCCAGTCAACCCAGTACCCATAGCCGTCTTAATTCCTGGATTACTCCGTTTGGCTGTACCCGCGTTATAGGTCGTATTCTCAGTTGAGCGAGCAAAGACGTAATAGGTGGTGTTCGGGTTAAGACTGCTGAATGTCCTGCCACTCTGCCAGCTTGATGGTGTAGATGTGGATGTGCTGATGGCATATTGAGCCGACTGACCGGTATTGGGGGAAAGGGTGACCGAGTTCACCGTAATGCTGGAGGATGTCGGTACCCCGCTCACCGTTGGTGCACTCACATCTGCCCCAGGGGCTTTTGTAAGGGTAATTGTATGATACTCAACAATGCGGTTACTATCGCTTTTTCGTTGGTCATAGGCGACAAAAACGATGTAATACGTTCCTGTTGCTGTAGTTGATGTCGTTGACCACGATACTGTTATAATGCGTTCACCGGTCGAGCCGATATTTCCGGGTATATTTGACCAACTCGCAACAACAGTGCTGTTCGTACTGTCCCAAGAACCACGCTTCACATACACATTTGTATGTGAATACTGCTGACCCGAAACATTTGACATTCCTGACACCGTTGCCCTAAGGGTGTGCGCAGACCCGCGTGCTAAAGTCGCATTGTGCGAGGGTGAGGTGATTGTAACCGCCCCATTGATAGTTTTTAGTGGGGTAATGGTCTTTGCCGGGTTCGCGAATGTCGGCAGCAGCCCCACCACCATTACCAACGCCATAAGTATCGCCGCGAGTTTCTTTGTCCTTTTCATCATTTTTAATTTTCCTCCTTAAAATTTTTCTACAGCTTTCTTCAGCTTCGTCTAAGTGTAACAAATGTTTGTTGTATTGTCAACAATAATTTATTGTGTTCTGTTGAAAAGTTTTTCCCTGTCATATACGCTTGGCAGGGAGTGAGATTTATGTTTTTTGAAAAGTTGGCGAATTTACGGAGTGAAAGGGACCTTACACAGACAGATATGGCAAAATACCTGAATATATCACAGCAGGCGTACTCCAACTACGAATCGGGCAAATGCGAGGTAGACTTCTCCACTCTGTGTGCTTTAGCTGATTTTTTTTATGTTACGGCAGATTATCTGCTTGGCCGCGATGATGCCACCAACACTCCCTACACAAGCGAAGAAGTTGAGCTTATTTTCAAATACCGTGATTTAGACGAGCGCGGGAGGGCTACCGTGAGGCATTGCGTGAAATTTGAATTTTCCCAGAGTGCGAGACATAAAAAAACCGCGGCTTTGGCAACGTAATTTATTGAGGATTCTGGCTAGCAATAGTGTTGCAGATGAAGCTCTGGATGATCAATAGGTTGATTCACACATAATGCCAGCCCCCGGGATTATAAAATCCCGGGGGGTATTGTATATATTCAGCTAAATCAGATTTGCGCAATCCTGCCCCCCATAGAAAAATCGGTGTACAATAATTTTATTGGTACTCTCATAAATTTTATAAAGCATAATGTAATTTTTAATGATTGCACGGCGATAACCCTCGTTTTTCAGTTTGAGGCTACGGCATTCTTCATAACTAAATGGATTTTCCTCCAACCGCTCATAACAAGCATATACCTCATTTACAAAATCAACGGCAGCTTGTGGAGCAACCAATTTTTCTGCAATGTAGGAAACGATTCTGTCTAATTCCAATTCGGCATGAGCAGTAACATCTAATCTATACATTGTATTTCTCCCTAATATTTTTTAGGGATTCTTTTGCATTTTTCACCCTTCCGGCAGTGACATCAGCTTCAGATTCTGCCAGTTTGTTATATACACCCTGCATAAACAGATTTTCCTCGTACATTTGCATACTCATAATTACCATATCCCCATAACCGTTTTTGGTTATATAAATAGGTTCATTAGATTCTTTGCACAGCTGTGAGATTGCTCCAGTATTTTTCAAATCCTTTATTGGAATTATATGCGGCATAATACCGCCCCCTTTCTTGGGTATTATCATACCATAATTAAGGGCGATTATCAAGGGACAAATATAAAGCAAAAAGCAACCGCCTGCACAATGGTTACAGGTGCTATTTTTTATTGCACCTACCCAGCAGCGCCCCCACTTATTCCCTTCATTTGGCAAAAAAATAAATCCTGGGGGAGCTTTATATTTTCAGGGAGGAAATATATGAAAAAAAATATATGTATATCTGGGTATCCAGCATCGAGCAAAACGAAAGCCGGCAGTTCATTGCAGCACAGGGTTTGAAGATACCCGCCGCACAAATTTATATGGACAAGCAATCGGGCAAAAACACAGCACGTCCAGGTCTGCGAAAGTTGCTGGCTACTGTGAAATGGGGCGATACGATTGTTGTAGAATCAGTCAGCCGCTTTGCCCGAAACACAAAGATTTTTCCATGGGAATCAATTTTCAGATTTTCTAGAAATATTATGTAAACCGTGATAAAATAAGCGATATGGAGAAAGCAAGACGAATCGTGGAATATTCCGTGAGGAGTTGAGAGGACTCAAGAACACAAGGGGTATACATACAGCGTAGGGGAGGCGCTGACAAAAGTGATTTTGGGATCGCTCTGCGGGTGCGAAACACAAGTCAAATACAACAATGGGCGGCGCATGAACGAGTTTCTGTATGTTTTGGACAAACATTTCGGAATCGGACGTGTTCCCTGTTATTACTGGCTTCTTTGCTTGTTGAAAATGATA
>WRLU01000029.1 GCA_009777475.1 Oscillospiraceae bacterium
CGGATAATACCTACGTCAACGGCGTGCAGTATGCCAAAAAAGCAGAGTTTACGCTAGTTGCAGGTGATCAGGTTTGGCATGGGGCAACGGCTAAGAAAGCGGCGAGTGCGAAGCAGACGGTGGGGTAAAATAGAAACGCTGAGGGGCTGTGCTGGAAGGGCGTTTTGCGGTTGTTCACAGCCCCTGTTCACATCCGCCTAAAAGGAATGTACAAACAGAACACTTTATGATACAATGGAGCGATGAGGAAGCAAACAATAGATGAAGCTCGTCGTTGCCCTTTATGCAGGCTGGGTAGAAAACCAAATAAACAAGGGTAAAAATCGTTCGGGGACACAACGCTGTATGTCTAAGGAGTGCGGCGTTGCTTACACCAAAGAACCGAAAAAGAGAGAGTATTCCGAAGAAACCAAAAAACTCGCAATGAAAATGTTTTATTCCGGTGTGAACGGACGAGCTGTGGGCAAAGTTTTGGGCATGAGCAAAGCAAATGTATACAACTGGATTAAAAAAAACGGCTCAAATCCTTGAACCTAATTACCGATATTTAGAACTTTATTGGTTCGTGGATGCGTATAACAGATTTGGTGTTGCAAAAATGAAATTCCGTCAAAATCGTGTCCCTAATTCCCGCGAGTTGGCCTTCTCCGTATTGGACTTCCTGTAATCAGTGCTATTGTCCACTACCAGCCAGCCGGGCTACTTGCATTATTGAGCGGAATAAAGTATACTGGCACTGAGGCGGCAGGTACTAGCAAGGAGGGTATTGAATGACCAAATATGTTTTTGTAACAGGCGGGGTTGTTTCCGGGCTTGGCAAGGGGATTACCGCGGCATCTCTGGGCAGGCTGCTCAAACAGCGGGGGCTGAAGATTACTGCCCAAAAGCTTGACCCATATATGAACATTGACCCTGGAACTATGAGTCCGTTCCAGCATGGCGAGGTATTTGTTACCGATGATGGTGCCGAAACCGATCTTGACTTAGGCCATTACGAGCGTTTTATCGATGAAAATCTAACCCGGCTGAGCAGCCTTACCTCCGGCAGAGTTTATGAGAGCGTGCTGGAACGCGAGCGTGCCGGGGGATACCTTGGCAGCACGGTTCAGGTTATACCTCACGTTACCGAGGAAATCAAAAGCTTTATATATGCCGGGGCAGAAAAAAGCAATGCCGATGTGATGATAACAGAAATAGGCGGAACCACAGGTGATATTGAGAGCCAGCCTTTTTTAGAGGCTATCAGACAAATATCGCTGGAAAAGGGTCAGGGCAGCTGTCTGTTTATTCATGTGACCCTTGTCCCTTTTTTGAAATGCTCCGGCGAGCATAAATCAAAGCCCACACAGCATTCGGTCAAGGAGCTTCGCTCGCTGGGCATTTCTCCAAATATCATCATTACTCGTGCCGATGAACCACTCAGAGGCGGCATCAGGGAGAAAATAGCCCTTTTTTGCAATGTGAAGCCTGATTGTGTCATAGAAAACATGACGCTTCCTTCTCTGTACGAGGCTCCCATTATGCTACACGAAAAAGGCTTAGACAGAGTTGTCTGCCGCGAGCTGAGCCTGGAGGTACCGGACCCTGATTTGAGCGAATGGAGGGAAATGACACAGAAAATCACCAAAAGAAAAACAGACATTAATATTGCAATAGTCGGAAAATATGTGCGGCTGCCTGATGCATATCTTTCAATTATTGAAAGTCTCCGCCATGCAGGCTATGAAACCTCTGCCAACGTCAATATACTCTGGGTTGAGAGTGAATCAGTAACAGAGGAAAACGCAGGTTTGCTGCTTAAGGATGCCGATGGTGTAATTATACCAGGCGGATTTGGTGATAGGGGTGTCGGCGGCAAAATCGCCGCCTGTAGGTATGTCCGGGAAAATAATATTCCTTTTTTAGGCATATGTCTCGGTATGCAGATTGCCGTTGTTGAATTCTCCCGAAATGTCTGCGGGCTTGAAGGGGCGCATTCAGCTGAATTTAATAAAACATCGTTACATACGGTAATTGATATAATGCCCAGCCAGACAGGCATGATAGGCAGCGGTGGCACTATGCGGCTGGGGGCATATTCCTGCAACATCACTCCCGGCTCAATGCTGCATAAGCTATACGGCAAGGAACAAATCAGCGAACGTCACCGCCATCGTTTTGAGCTGAACAATGAGTACAGGGACATTTTAACCCGCAAGGGTCTTGCCGTATGCGGGGAATCCCCTGACGGCGTTTTAGCCGAGGCAATTGAGCTTCCCGGCAAGAGATTTTTTATCGGGGTTCAGTTTCATCCTGAATTCAAGAGCCGCCCCAATAAGCCGCATCCGCTGTTTACCGGGCTTTTGTGTGCGGCAATCCATATGAAAGAAGCTGAAGGCGAATGAATATCAATAAAAACTACATGAATCTTAAAGACAGCTATTTGTTTTCCTCCATAGCCAAGAGGGTCGGGGAGTTTGCCGGTAGAAATCCCGGCAAAGAAATTATACGCCTTGGCATAGGTGATGTTACCCGGCCGCTTGTACCCGCCGTAATACAAGCTATGAGCCGTGCCGTTGACGAGATGGGCAGGGCTGAGACCTTCCGTGGCTACGGAGATGAACAGGGGTATTCATTTCTAAGAAAGGCCATATGCGGATTTTACGCGGCAAAAGGGATCGAGCTGCAGGAGGATGAAGTTTTTGTCAGCGATGGAGCCAAGAGCGACACGGGAAATATCGGTGATATTTTTTCGTCTGTCAATACTGTTTTAATTCCCGACCCGGTTTACCCCGTTTATGTGGACACCAACATCATGGCAGGGCGTGAAATTATCTATATGAAGGGAAACGAGGATAACGGCTTCCTGCCTTTGCCCGAACCCAGGGTAAAAGCCGACATCATATACCTCTGTTCGCCCAATAACCCCACCGGGGCAGTGTATACCAAAGAACAGCTTGGGCTGTGGGTTGATTACGCTATTGAAAATGATGCAGTTATTCTCTTTGACAGTGCATATGATTCCTTTGTTAATGATAAAAATCTGCCTGTGAGCATTTATCAGATAAGCAGGGCAAGAGAGTGTGTGATTGAGTTTGCGTCCTTTTCCAAAACGGCAGGCTTTACCGGGACCCGGTGCGGCTATACGGTGGTTCCTAATGGATTGATCCGTAACGACAGCTCGCTCAATAAGCTTTGGCTGAGGCGGCAGACAACAAAGTTTAACGGTGTGCCGTATATTGTGCAAAGAGGTGCTGAGGCCGTTTTCAGCCCTGAGGGCTTGGCTCAGATTCAAGAAAACATAAATTACTACTTAGAAAACGCAGAAATTATCTCCGGCACCTTGGCAAGACGGGGGATTTGGTTTACCGGGGGGAAAAACTCACCCTATGTCTGGTTTAGATGCCCGGGGAATATGTCGTCTTGGGAGTTTTTTGACTTTTTGTTGGAAAAAGCAAATGTCGTAGGTACTCCCGGAGCCGGATTCGGCGTTGGCGGCGAGGGCTTCTTCCGGTTAAGTTCCTTTGGTAACCGTGAGGATGTAGTTTCAGCTATGGAAAGATTTAAAAGTATTATATAAGAGAGGTTTTTATTATGCAAAAGCAAAAACGTGTAGCCGCAATTCACGACATATCCTGCTTTGGGAGATGTTCGCTGACCGTAGCCCTTCCTGTGCTCTCTGCCGCGGGGATTGAAGCACCGGTTATTCCAACCGCCGTGCTGTCAACTCATACCGGGGGATTCACCGGGTTTACATACCGTGATTTAACAGAGGATATTCGCCCGGTAGTAGATCACTGGATGACGCTTGGGCTTGGTTTTGATGCTGTTTATACTGGTTTTTTGGGTTCAATTGAGCAAATCGGCATTGTAGCGGATTGCTTTGGGTTGCTACGCACCTCCGGCAACCCGCTTGTTGTGGTAGATCCGGTCATGGCTGACCACGGCGAGCTTTACAGCATATTTCCAAAGGGATTCCCCGCTGAAATGTGCAAGCTGTGTGCTATGGCCGATGTTATTGTGCCTAATATCACCGAGGCCTGCCTGTTGCTGGATGCCCCTTACCGTGATGGGAAATTTTCAGAGCCTGAAATTAAAGATATGCTTATTGCCCTCAGCAGGCTTGGTCCACGGCAGGTTGTTATTACCGGGATTAGCTATAATGAAGAAACTCTTGGGTCGGCTTCATATAATGCCGATACCGGAGAGGCTGGGTATGCCTGTGAAGCACTGTATCCCATGTACCACGGAACCGGAGATTTATTCGCGAGCGTACTGACCTCCGCTCTGGTCCAGGGTGTTGGGTTGACCGCTGCCTGCTCCCTTGCCGCGCGGTTTACGGTAGATTCGATTGCGAGAACAACAGCAATGGGGGCAGACAATAGATTTGGGGTTGACTTTGAATATGGCTTGGCAGATCTGCGGGGCTTAATTGCCGGGGCGTTATCTTGTGAAAAATAATGGGCCCGCGGCTGGCTTGGTTGGAATGCACAAAAATGAGGGGGATGAGTTTGTGCATAATTCATCCTAAAGTTCCTTAAGAAACCTGACGATATAAGTAAGTAAGCGGGTATCCGCTGAATAATAAGGGCTGTAAGCCCCCAAAGGAGATGTTTTTAGATGTTAAGGAAAACAAAAACTGCGAGAAAGCTCACCGCGCTGGCCATTGCACTGATGATGGTGCTTGCCATGCTCCCCATTACGAGTATGGCTATCCTTGGAACCGGCGAATACGATGTGCCGGGTCCCGCTGACTTGGTATGGGATTCATGGGAAACTATTGAGGCGAATTTATTAGACGATGAAGAGTCGGAGTCTGATTATCCTCTGCCAATTTCAGTTGACCTATCTCCCCGGTTTCCTGCACCTCGTAGTCAGGGCAGCCAAAACAGCTGTGCATCTTGGTCGGTAGCCTATGCGCTGAAAACCTACCAGGAAGAGGTTGAACGCAACTGGACACCGAATGCAGAGACTCGGATTTTCAGTCCCGCATATGTACATAATCAGATAAAGGTAGGACCAGGTCAAGGTTCTGCGATTAGTGATGCCTTTAGAACGATTGTAGATAAAGGGGTGTGTACCCTTGCTTCTTGGCCGTATAACCCGGGGGATGACTCCACCCAACCCAATTCCGAGCAGAACGCAGAAGCGGCGCAGTATAAGGCGCAAAAATGGAATACCATCAAAGGAATAGATGCTATGAAACGCCGCTTGGCAGATGGGGATGGTATAGCTGTTGCTTTCGAGGTTTACCCATCACTAGATCATCTAAACTATGCCAACCCCATATACAGCAGTACCAAGGGTTCAAGCAGGGGCGGTCATGGCGTTACCCTTGTAGGTTACGACGAACTTAAAGGTGCATTTAAGTTTATAAACTCGTGGGGAACTAATTGGGGGCTAGGCGGCTACGGCTGGGCATCATATGAAATATTGTCCAAGTCAAACGTCTATGGCGCAGAGGTCGGTTATGTGATGGACGATATTACTGAGAGAGCCGGGGAGTTCCAGTATACCGTATCCAACGGCAGGGCTACCATTACGGGCTACACAGGTCCGGGGCGTGACATAACCGTTCCATGGACACTCGGCGGGGCTCCGGTTGATGCCATTAACCCAGGGGTATTTTCTGGACTGTCAAACATCACCATCTACGGCATCTCAGGCTCGGCGATACACGAGTACGCCAAGGCAAATAGCATTCCCTTTGTGCCGTATGGGTATCAGGGCGGTGTATGCGAATGCTGCATTGATTACAAAGATGATATTATCATTGCTTCCAACGGTGTGCCGACCATTAACCTTACAAGAGAAACTATCAGTCTCAATGGCTTTGCCGCTACTAAGCTTGACGTGGGAGATGGAAAAGAAAAGGATGTTGGTGACGTTCTAACCAACCAGGCTAAATTTTCTAAGTTATTTGACAAGGGAATGACCCTTAAGCTGATAAACGCCTCAGGTGCTGAGGTGATATTCCCCAAGATTGATGCCCGCGCCACAATCCCTAAGGCGACAGTCAACTACCTTGTGGGAGAAAACAGACCGAGTGCTTACGGCGACTTTAATGGTCAGTGGGTTGTAGCTGAGAAAAATGCCTCAGCCGCACTCAAGCAAGACGGCAATGGGAATCCCATACAAATCGGTGCCGCAATACTTAACGAAAAAGGCAAGCCGGGCAAGACCGTCAATGAATCTGGTTGGGGGGAGTTTTACCCCGGAGAGACTAGTGGTGTTTGCATTAGACCGATTAGCATTGTCAAGGGCAAACCCAAGGTAACTAAAACCACATTTTTCTACAGGGCTGCACCTAAAGGCGCGCCGAACTACGCAGCGGCAAGCAAAATGAAGAAAATCGCGCCTACAAGCCAGCAAAAACCCCCCGGCTATAAAATTGACAAGAAGAACATTGTTAAATACAAGGCAAATACTTGGGTGAGGACTATGAATAGCTCAGGCGGTGTTTTATCAACCTCCCTAATGGTGGATAAAGGAGAATTGGCGGCAACCACTAGCAGAAGGTATGAGCTATGGATGCCCGCCACGGCAAAGAAAGCAGCCTCTGCCCCAAAGGTGCTTCAACGGTAGGCCTAACAGCCTCATTTTCCGGCAAGCCGGAAAATGAGGCTGTTTTTAAGATTGAATCACTTAAGATAAGCCGCGTTGCTTGCCGGAATTTGCCCGACACATACCAATTGGAAAAAAACCTTGCTTTTGCCTCTGGCATATGATATTATCTAATCCTGAGGGAGGTGATTTTTCTTTGAGGGGAACACCGAGAAGCGAACGGACTCATATTGGCTTTTTCGGAAGGGCGAATACCGGCAAATCCAGTTTAATCAATGCATTGGCAAATCAAGATGTTTCTATAGTATCATCACTGCCGGGAACAACCACCGATCCGGTGGTCAAGGCGATGGAGATTTTACCTGCCGGACCGGTTCTGCTGCTGGATACCGCCGGATTTGACGATGAGAGCGACTTGGGTATGCAGCGTGTGGCAAAAACAAGGAGGGTTTTAGATCAATCCGATATAGCGGTGCTTGTCTGTGAGGCGGATTTGTCTCCCGGAAGGACTGAAAGGGAGCTTTTGGATCAAATCAAGGATAAGGGAATTACACTGATAATAGCCCTCAATAAAGCAGACCTAGGCCAGGGAGGCTACGATAATTGGCATAAAATAGCAAGTCAGTGTTCCGCAGAGCTTATTCTTACCGATGCGGTAAATAAAACAGGGGTAGAAAAGCTTAAAGAACTCCTGGCTAGGGCAACCCCAACAGAAAACTCTCCGTATTTAGTGTGTGATTTAATACCGTCCGGGAGCCTGTGTGTGCTTATTGTTCCAATTGATGCCGCCGCCCCTAAGGGCAGATTGATTTTGCCCCAGCAACAGGTTATCAGGGATTTAATAGAAAACGGCTCCGGTGCGCTGGTTGTTAATGAAACCGAGTATTGCCAAATGATGAAAAAACTAAAAAAACCCCCGGCATTAGTGATTGCTGACTCACAGGCGTTCGGGTTTGCGGCCCGGAACACACCGGATGAGGTTCCTCTTACTTCTTTTTCTATCCTGTTTGCGCGATATAAGGGTGAGCTTGATTTCCTGGCTAAAGGGGTGCGCACAGTTGAAGCATTAGAGCAGGGGGATAAGCTTTTAATCTGTGAAGGGTGTACTCACCACAGACAGTGCGATGATATAGGCTCGGTGAAAATCCCGCGCTGGCTTGAGGCACATACAGGAAAAAGCTTTGAGTATTCATTTACAAGCGGCACAGGCTTTCCTGATGATATTTCCGGGTATAAGCTGATTATCCACTGCGGCGGGTGCATGCTCACCCGCAATGAAATGACACGCCGCCTCGAATTAGCGGAGAATGCCGGGGTACCGGTTGTCAATTATGGTATTTTAATAGCGCATATGAACGGAATTTTGAATAGGGCACTGAGTCCGCTCGGGCGGTAGTCTGAACTCAAGGCTAATAGTCAGAGAGAGGTTTTTTTGTTGGGAAACGTGTATTTTGAGCATATGATACGGCGTAAAATGGGTGTCCAAGGGGTTTTTCTGCGTGTTTTAATTATCATTGGGGCTGTAATTCTTCTCTTAATCCCCTTTGCCATTGGCATACTCCAGTTGTTGCCCGTGGTTGCCGTTGCGGCGATATTCGGTGCGAAAAATTTGTTTAGCCGTTTTGACTATGAATTTGAGTATATTATTACAAACAGCGAGATGGACGTTGACAGAATCATGGGCAAAAAGAGCCGCAAACGCCTTTTAACGGTTGATTGCCGTTCGTTTGAGATTTTGGCACCCTATCGCATTGAGCATATTGTAAAATATGAACAGGAAAACATTGTCCGGCGCATTGATGCCTCATCCTCGCCAGATTCCCCCGATAGGTACTTTGCCCTCTTTCCCGACAAATCCGGAGGCAAGCCCGGGGGGATGGTAATGCTGGTTTTTGAACCGAATGAGCGCATGATGGATGCTTTCCATACGTATGCAGCTAAGAAAATTATGAAAAGGTAGTTTTTTATGGACGTGCAAATTATGCCAGCCGCCTTTCTCTGCGTGTGAAATTTCTGCACTCCTCCCGCCGTTCCTGCTCCCTTGATAAAAAAACAATTGCATATTTCCATGAGGTATGATAGAATGTGGTTCAAGCTCCTTGTTTTTACAAGAGAATGACCTGTGACGCTTGGTGTTTTGTCTATTGGGCGGTATATATTTATAAAAAGGAGAGTAGGTTATTATGAGGGAAATTTTAGTAGAAGGCTCGGCGCGTCATATTCATGTGACGCAAGAGCATTTGGAGATTTTATTCGGCAAGGGTGCCAAATTAAACAACAAACGTGAATTAAGCCAGCCGGGTCAGTATTTAACAGAAGAGAAGGTTAGGCTCGAAGGTCCCCGGGGAGGTATTGACAGGGTATCAATACTAGGTCCCTGCCGGCCCGAAACGCAAGCTGAAATTTCCATGACCGATGCCCGGACGTTAGGGCTGAACCCGCCTGTGCGGATGAGCGGGGATCTGATAGGCAGCGAGCATGTAAAGATTATCGGACCCGCCGGAAGCGTAGAGCTGAAACAGGGCTGTATGGTTGCCCAGCGGCACATACACGTAACTCCTGCCGAAGCAGAAGCATTGGGGCTTGCCGGGCATGATACCGTAAGCCTGACCGTAGGGGGAGAACGAGGAGTAACCTTTCACAATGTTGTGGTTAGAATACACGGTAGCTTTTCCGCCGCCGCCCATCTTGATTATGACGAGGTGAACGCCGCCGGGGTGTCCGGTAGCGTAATGGGGACAATAACGATTGACTAAGGATGTGTTGATATGCCCATAAGAAAAAAAACCGATGCCGGAAAAAACGCTTCTGGAAGAAAGAAAACCACCGATAAGGCGGTGAAGTCCGTGTCCGGATCTGCCGACAAGCATGAGGCGGCGGGGGTTCCCGGGAGGATTGTTCAAGCTGATTATCCCGGCTTGGATATAGAAAAGCATCTGTATTTTTTCCATGCGGGGTCCGATTGCCGTGCATATGAATTTCTAGGAGCCCACCCGGCGGAACGCGATGGCGTAAAGGGTACTGCATTTCGTGTATGGGCACCTGACGCGCAGGTTGTTTCCGTAATAGGCGACTTCAACCAATGGAAGCATGGAGCCAATGCCTTGGAGAAAATTTCAGTAGGCGTGTGGGCTTGCTTTGTACCAGGGCTTGCCGAATATGATGCTTACAAATATGCCGTAATCGGAAAAGACGGCAACACTCGCGAAAAATCTGACCCATATGCCTTCCATGCCGAGTTGCGCCCAAAGACAGCCTCCAAGATATATGAGATTTCGGGGTATCGCTGGAACGACCAGGATTGGCAAAAAAACTTATCTAAAAACGAAAGTCCCTTTGACAAGCCGATAAACATCTATGAAATGCACTTAGCCTCCTGGCGCCGCAGGGATGGCGGGGGTATTCTCTCATATGCCGAGATTGCCGGGTTGCTTATTCCCTACCTGAAGGAGATGGGCTATACCCATGTTGAAATTATGCCGGTGATGGAACACCCGCTGGATGCTTCATGGGGATATCAAATTACCGGATACTTTGCTGCATCTAGCCGTTTTGGTACGCCTAAAGAGCTTATGGCACTGATCGATGGATGCCACCAGGCAGGTATAGGCGTTATTTTAGACTGGGTTCCGGCACACTTTCCCAAAGACGGTCATGGTTTGATTGACTTTGACGGCGGGGCGTGCTACGAATATTCCGACCCTGAACGCAGGGAGCATCCTGACTGGGGTACGAGGATTTTTGACTATGGACGCAACGAGACGATCAGTTTTCTTATGTCCTCGGCCGTATTCTGGCTTGACTTATTTCACGCAGATGGACTCCGGGTGGATGCTGTTGCCAGTATGCTCTATCTTGATTACGGCAAAAACAATGGAGGTCCGCGCAATATCTATGGAGGCAATGAAAATTTAGAGGCAATTGAATTCTTGAAAAAAACAAACGAGCAGGTTTTCGCGGCATTTCCCCATACCCTTATGATTGCCGAGGAATCCACCGACTGGCCAATGGTCACCAAGCCCGGATATTCAGGAGGTCTTGGATTTAACTTTAAATGGAACATGGGCTGGATGAACGATACCCTAAGCTACATAAAGCATGACCCAATCAACCGCCAATACCATCACAATCAAATGACATTTTCTATGATGTATGCATTTTCCGAAAACTATATCCTGCCCCTGAGCCACGATGAGGTGGTACACGGCAAATGCTCACTCATTGAAAAAATGCCGGGATATTACGTTGATAAATTTGCCGGCTTGCGTTCATATTTGGCGTACCAAATTGCACACCCAGGCAAAAAAATGACATTTATGGGAGCCGAGTTTGCCCAGTTTATAGAGTGGAACTTCACCCAAAGCCTCGACTGGCATCTATTGGAATATGAGATGCACAAAAAATTTCAAGATTACGTCAGGGAGCTAAACCACTTTTATCTGCGTTGCCCGGCGTTTTGGCAGAGGGATGATTCCTGGGAGGGATTTCAGTGGATTGATGCTGGAGATTATCATCGCAATATCTTATCCTTCCGCAGGATCGACAACAAAGGCAATGAAATCGTGTGCTTGTTCAATTTTTCGCCCATTGACCATAACGGCTTCCGCTTAGGGGTGCCTGCATCAGGGAAATACAGAGAGATTTTTAGCAGTAACCAGGATTCCTTCGGAGGCTGGGGCGCCACCAACGGCGGGGTGATTAAGACCGAAAAAACCCCTTGCAACGACTTAGGCTGGTCGGTTTCCCTCAATCTCCCACCATTTTGCGCCCTGTTCTTAGAAAAAACAGAGTAACGTTCATTTCGTGCTTTTGCGAGGGAATTGTCATTGCTGATAAAGAGAGGTGAGTCTAATGAAAAAAGAATGCATTGCCATGTTGCTGGCAGGAGGGCAGGGAAGCCGGCTGCACGTCCTGACATCTAAGGTGGCAAAGCCTGCCGTTCCCTTTGGCGGCAAATACCGCATTATAGACTTCACTTTGTCAAACTGCGTAAACTCAGGTATTGACACAGTAGGTGTATTAACCCAATATCAACCCCACGAGCTTAATGCCTACATTGGTTCAGGTCACCCCTGGGATCTCGACAGGGTGGACGGCGGGGTGCATATACTACCGCCGTATCTTAAAGACAAGGGCGGCACATGGTACAAGGGTACGGCAAACGCTATTTATCAAAATATGGGGTTCATAGAGAACTATAGCCCTGACTATGTTATCGTCCTGTCTGGCGACCATATTTACAAAATGGACTATTCCCTAATGTTAAACCAGCACAAGCAAACAGGTGCAGACTCTACCATAGCGGTGTTTGACGTAAGTAAAGAGGAAGCCTCACGATTTGGTATTATGAACATAAGGGAAGACGGCACGGTATACGAATTTGATGAAAAACCAAGAGAGCCGAAAAGCACTCTTGCCTCTATGGGTGTGTATATTTTCACTTGGTCTGTTCTGAGGGAATTTTTGATTGCCGATGAGGAAAAGAAATCAAGCAAAAATGATTTCGGCGGCAATATTATTCCGGCAATGCTGTCGGGCGGCAAAAAGCTTTCTGTTTATCGTTTTAACAACTATTGGAAAGATGTTGGCACTATCGTGAGCCTTTGGGAGTCTAACATGGATATGCTGTCAGGTCTTAGCGGTATTAACTTGTTTGACCGCGAATGGAAAATTTATGCCAGAAACTCATCCTCCCCCCCTCATTATGCCGGGGGGAAATCTGTTATTTCTCACTCCCTTGTATCGGAAGGCTGCAATGCTGATGGAGAAATATACAATTCTGTCTTATTCAATGACGTTACCGTACATGAGGACGCTATAGTTAAATATTCCATAGTGATGCCGGGTGCGGTTATTGAAAGCGGCGCGGTAGTCGAATATGCCATTGTTGCGGAAGGCGCGTACATCCGTGCCAATGCTCATATAGGTCAAGGTCCCAAGGATTTTTCCGGTGCTGCCGATGACTGGGGGATAGCCGTGGTCTCGGCAGGTACTGTTATAGGGGAAGGAAAAATCCTTGGTGCTGGGCAAATGGCAGAGGGCGATATGCTGTAAACCTAAAATAGGAGGATATTGAAAAATGCGAAGGATACTCTCGATATTCATTGTAATTGTTATTATGTTGGGATTTATTTTGGTCGGAATGCCGCCATTTGCCCCTAACGCTGCTAATGCGGCCAATGCTGCGGACTTGGCGGTACAAATTGCAAGACTAGGCCTTACTGCCGATGCCTCTGTCCCAAATGTAGTAACTGTCACGGGGTCAGCAATAAGTTCGTCTGTAGGGCTTAATATCAATTCTGATGTAACAGTGAATTGGAAGGCCACGCTTACCGGCTCGGTAACTGCTAATAACTATCTGCTGGTACTGTCCGGGGACGGTATATTTACCCTGGGGGACGGTGGGTACATAAGTTCTTCGGGTGCGGGCGGAACAATGTATATATTAGGTGGAATTACACTGAATGTTGAATACGGAGCCTTAATTGATGCTCCGGGCTCCGGGTCAGCGGTTACAATAGCCGGGGGAACACTTGGCGCAAGCATCAATGTTAGCGGCGGTACGATAAAATCCGTTCCAAGCGGCTACGCGATAAACGATGGATCAGGGATAGCTGCCAGTAACAATAACACCCAGATCAACATTTCAAATGGTCTTGTGGAGGCAGGCTCGGCGTGTGCGGTTCGGTCTACCGGAATTGCTTCCGTTGTTACGGTGACAGGCGGCGAAATCAGGAATGCAGCGGCAAGCAATACAAATTCCGTTATATACATGAACTACGCTCCTGCACCCGATGTTAATTTTGACAATATCATCGTTAAAGGCGGACTCGTCAGAACCATCAACTCAGGGAATCAGAGTTATGTTTTGCAAACGTCACAGGGTGTGCTGATAACGGGCGGAGAGGTAATGGCTCTTGCTGGACGGGGCATCAACCTAGTTGGGATGAACTCAAAGGCCATAGTTACAGGCGGGAGGGTTTCAACAGTCTCCGGCACGGCTATTAGCACGGCTACAACCACCCTTGATGCTGAAAATGCAACTATTGTAATAAGCGGCGGTATTGTTGAGGCAATGGGAACCGGCGTTGCTGTATGTATTATGGGAGAGGGCAGCACCGTCACAGTATCCGGCGGCATTGTTTCGGCAAAGAGCGGGCTTGCTGTTACCGCACCGGGGAGACCTTCCGCAAATTCTGTTATGGTGAACGGCGGGCTGGTATTTGCTTGGGGGAGTGCGATAACCGGTGCCGGCAACGTTATTAACCCTGCCAGTAAACTAAATTCTGCAATTAGCGGAGTTATTGCCGCATGGAACACAACAACAGGCATAGGCACAGACTATTATTATCAAGAAAAGCAAGACGACCTGACAATGCTTCCATCCAACAGTGTTTACTGGGATATAAACCCTGATGCAGGTGTGCCCTTTGACGGAATAACATACGATATGGATAAGTTTTTCGAGCTTAACGTTTCGGTGATCCAAATTTATTATATTTTAACAATTAATGATAGAAATGGGACGACTGTACAAAGCCGCAAGGCGGGCGAGTTGGTAGACGATGTTACAGCCGCACCGGGGGAGGCTATAACAGCAGGGATTAATCCCAGTGTAAATCCGGTTAACGGCAGTATGTTCAAAGAGTGGAAAGCCAGCACCGATGATATAATATTTGAAGACGTTCCCAACCAAACCGCAGTTTTCATCATGCCTGATGAAAATATTACCATAACCGCCCTTTACAGCCCTCGTTATGTGCTAAATGTAATAGGCGGTAGCATAAATAGCGGGGATAGGAATTTTGGAGGATCCGCTTCCTATGGTTATTACGCGCAGGGAGAAAAAATAGGAATAATGGGGAACTCATCCTTTGTGGAATGGACTACGACAACAGTCATGCCCGGGACATTCGATAATCGGCATAGCCAGTCAGCAACGTTCACTATGCCAGGAAATGCCTCAATGATTCAAGGGGTGACAGGAACGTATAGCAGGCCCACATTGCCTGAATGCCAAACAACGGTTGGGAATGGCAGCGGCAAAATTGTAGGTACTACGGGTGGCATAGAATTAGATGCAACGGAATACGCAGGAAGTGCGGGTACAGGTCTGAAAATAAAATCAAAAATACCTGAACTAAACCAAGTATTCAGCCACTGGGAAATAACAAGCATGTCAGGCGGTATGGGGGGTTATTTTGAAAATCCGTATGATCCTGACACAGTGTTTATCATGTTGGAGGAGGTGACAATTGAAGCAATATTTGACACGCTATATACCCTTACCGTCAACGGCGGAGAGGGTATGGGGACGTATAGAGCCGGGGATTTAGTCAATGTCAGAGCCTCCTCGGCAGAGCTGGGTATGAATTTTTTTGTATGGCAAGGCGATATATCGGGGATTGATAACGTTAATTTATCATCTGCCATATTCACCATGCCTGATGATGACGCGGAGATTACGGCAACTTATGAATACATTGATTATACCCTTGAGGTTATAAACGGCAACGACAAAAGCGGGGAGCCGACTCATCACTTTAATGACAATGTAGAAGCCACTGCCAATCTGCCGGAGCCGGGCATGGAGTTTACCGGGTGGGTTGTTATAAGCGGCAATCCAAAGCTCAATGATATTTCAAGGGCGACCTCAGCGTTCACTATGCCAGCTGAAAATGTTATTATTAAGGCTGCTTATGCTGAAATACAGCCGATGGCGTCCCCATCTCCGTCCCCTTCCCTATCCCCTCCGCCGTCTGCCGATAAAAATGAATCGGGCAAAGACAGGGCTAAACCTATTTCCACGCCAAAACCTCCTCCCGGATCCAAGCCTGCATCTGGCTCAACAGATTATCCTGATGATGGCTTGAATGATCGGAGCATTCCGCCCCGCACGAGCGATTATACGGCGTTTCCTTTCCTTGTTGCCGTATTTGTTGCTTCCGCCGGATTTATAGCAGTTGCTTTCAAGCACCGATTCTACAGTCAAAGCGGTATGTTCTAAAACTTAGATTTCTGGGGTAGTATAAATTTGCTCGTACTAGTTGAAGGAGGATTGCCATGAAGGGTTTGCACGGTATTTTATTTGCCTATTCAGAACCACGACTCAAGGAGCTTACCGAACACCGTACCGCCTCCTCTCTGCCGTTTGGTGGGAGATACCGGGTTATTGACTTTATGCTGTCCAGCCTTGTCAATGCCGGGGTCACCGATGTGGGTGTAATTGTAAGGGAAAACTATCAGTCATTGCTTGATCATTTAGAATCGGGCAGAAATTGGGATTTATCGCGCAAAAGAGGTGGATTGCGGTTTTTGCCACCGTTTGGCTACACCAAAAGCATAGGGGATGATCACAGGGAGGGCGTACCCAGGGCTAAGCTTGATCCGGCGGCATACAGAGGCATACTTGATGCTCTATATGGGATTTCAGACTATATCTCACACATACGCCAGGACCATGTTATTTTGGCAGATGGTGATATTATTGCTAATCTGCCGCTTGAAGAAATCTTTGAAAATCACTTGGAGACCGGAGCCGATTTGACCTGTGTATGTACACCTCTCCGTTATGACCGTGATGAAAGGGCTTATTTCAAGCTTGGTAAAAACGGAATTGTAAATGAGGTTTTACTCAATCGTCCCGGAAAAAACTCTGTTGCAGACTTGGGCGTGTATATCATGTCAAAAAACCGTCTCCAAAATATTCTGTCACACTGCGATCAATACGGATATTATCACTTCGCACGGGATGTTTTGCGCAATATGTACCAGCGGATCCGTGTGGCGGGGTATCTTTATGACGGCTTTGCCACCAGGATACAGTCAGTTGAAGACTACTTCAAGCAATCTATGCT
The DNA here is from genome assembly GCA_009777475.1 of Oscillospiraceae bacterium. Taxonomy (GTDB): domain Bacteria; phylum Bacillota; class Clostridia; order Oscillospirales; family UBA929; genus UBA929. The sequence continues at coordinate 16,401 of WRLU01000029.1, forward strand.
CTTACTCAACCCAGAGGTTCGCAATGATTTATTTTCTAAGGAACGGCCCATTAAAACCAAGGTGAGGGACGAACCCTCATCCTATTACGGTCAGGGGAGTAAGGTTCGCAACTGTGTTTTGGCGGATGGGTGTTTTTTGGAGGGAGATGTGAAAAACTGCGTTATTTTCAGAGGAGTGCGGGTAGAATCTGAAGCCGTTGTGCGTGACTGCATTTTAATGCAGGACACCCATGTGCGGCAGGGAGCAAGGATCAATCACATTATCACTGATAAAGAAGTCATAATCAATCCCCGCACCTCTATGTCGGGACACAAATCATACCCGGTCGCCATTGCTAAGGGTTCTATTGTGTAGGTAAAATTATATTGCAGAAGGGGTTTGTTGATATGAAAGTATTATTTATCACGGGAGAGGTAAATCCATTTTCCCAAACAGGGGGCTTGGCGGATGTTTCCGCCTCTCTCCCCAAGGCCTTGGCAAGAAAGAAGATCAGCATCCGTGTCATGTCGCCGCTTTATGGCTCGATTGATGCCGAATGGCGCGCAAAAATGCGTTTTGTCAAGTACATCTACGTTCAATTAGCTTGGCGGAGTGCCTATTGCGGGTTGTTTGAGCTAAAGAAAGACGGCGTAACATATTATTTTATTGACAATGAGTATTACTTTAAACGCGGGGAAATGTACGGCTACTTTGATGAATGCGAACGTTTTGCATTCTTTTCGCGCGCCGCCTCTGCCCTGCTTTGTGAGCTTGACGGATGGCAACCTAGTGTAGTACACTGCAATGACTGGCAGACAGCCTTGGTTCCTGTATACATGCGGAAAATTTATGGGGGCATGCCGGAGTACGATGCCATGAAAACAGTCCTCACCATTCATAACATAGCCTATCAGGGGCATTACGGCAAAGATGTTCTCGGCTCTGTTCTGGGTCTCGGTGATGATTTGATTTGCAACGGAGGGATCATTGAGTACAACGGCGGCATCAATCTTATGAAGGCGGGTATTAATCTGTCGGATTGGGTAACAACAGTCAGCCCGACCTATGCCCAGGAGCTTCAGCACTGGAGCTTTTACGGTTGTGGGCTGGAGGGAGTGCTTGCTGCTAACAGCGATAAGTTTTCCGGCATCTTGAACGGCATTGATCCCGATTCATTTGATCCGGAAGCCTTAGTAAATCCATTTAGCTCAAAAGATCTTAAAGGGAAGGTCGCATGCAAAGCCGAGCTGCAAAAATTGCTGGGATTGGGGCCTGATCCGAAGGTGCCGCTGATTACCATGGTAGGGCGGTTGGTGGATCACAAGGGAATGGATTTAGTTGCGGCAGCTTTGGATGAGATTATGGCACAAGATGTACAATTGGCGATACTCGGCAGGGGCGACTGGCATTATGAACAGATGTTTTCTGAGGTAGCCCATCGCTATAACGGCAGATGCTCAGCCTCTATGCTATACAATCCTGCCCTCGCCCAATCCATGTATGCTGGAGGGGATATTTTCCTCATGCCTAGCCGCACAGAACCGTGCGGGTTAGCGCAAATGATTGCCATGCGTTACGGCAATGTGCCGATTGTCCGCCGGACGGGAGGCCTGTGTGATACAGTTATCCCCTATCCCCAGTCAGACAGCTTGGGCTTTGTGTTTGATAATTGCGACAGTTGGGATATGTTAGAGGCGATACGTACAGCACTTTCGGTTTACCGAAATAAGCCAAAAGAATGGAAGGCATTAATGAGCCGCGGCACAGATACCGATTTTAGTTGGGCTGATTCTGCCAAAGCTTATATAAAATTATATAAGGCTATCTCCCCCTGAACCATCTTCTCATTAATGGCAATATCTAAAAATCACAGCAGACTTCTCCGGAAGGGGTCTGACGTAAAGGAGCATTACTTCATGGCATATTCTAGTGAAGCATTAGAGCTATCAAAACAAATTGAGTCTAAACTATACCGGCATTTTGGCCGCACCTCAAAAAACGCAACCCCTATTCAGCTTTTCAGAGCCTGTGCGCAGGTAATCATGGACACCATGGTAATGAATTATGATGCCCCCAGCGGCGGGTGTAAATCTAAGCGTGAAGTGCATTATTTGTCTCTTGAGTTTTTGCTGGGGCGCAGTATGCAAAAAAATGCCTTTAATTTAGGCATTGAGCCTGTGTTAACCGAAGCTTTGGAGCTTTTAGGAACAAGTTTTTCAGATTTAATGGAAACCGAGCCCGATGCGGGTCTGGGCAACGGCGGCCTTGGAAGGTTAGCCGCCTGCTATCTGGAGAGCATGACCACTTTGGGTATTTCTGCTACTGGGTACTGTATATGCTATGAATTTGGGATTTTTCGTCAAAAGATTCTGGAAAAAGAGCAAATTGAGCTGCCTGATTTGTGGATGGATGCCGGGGATGTCTGGTTGGTTCCTTGCATGGATGAGGTTTGCCAGGTCAGTTTTGGCGGATATTTAGAATTCAGCGAGGAAAATGGACGCCGGTACTGCAATGTGAAGGACGACACCAAAGTTTTAGCCGTGCCATATGATATGGCAATATCGGGTTACAAGGCGGGCAAAAACAATTTTCTCCGGTTGTGGCGGGCAAAAAGCCCTGTGGCTATAGATATGCCTCTGTTTATAGGAGGCGAGTATATGAAGGCCATTCAGCAGAATGCCACCGCCGAAATTATAAATAAGGTTTTATATCCTTCCGATGACCATATGGAGGGCAAGCTTTTGAGGTTGCGTCAGCAGTATTTCTTTGTGTCGGCGACAGCGCAGAGCATTGTGGTAAAGCACAAGGCAAGGTTCAATCGTCTCACTAATTTCCATGAATATCACGCCATACAGATCAACGATACTCATCCAGCTCTGATAATCCCCGAGCTTATGCGTATTTTTATGGATCAGGAGGGGTTAGGGTGGGATCAGGCGTGGCATATTGTTACCCGCACAGTGGATTATACCAATCACACCGTTTTATCGGAGGCACTGGAATGCTGGCCTCAGGATATAATTGAATTGCTGTTGCCCCGGATTTGGACAATTTTATGCGAAATTAATGATAGATACGTAGAAAGGCTTTGGAATGCCCTGAAGGATGAGGCGCGTGTTTCCTCCAGTGCTATAATATGGGACGGAACCGTCAGAATGGCGAATCTTTGCGTGTATGCCTGTGCCGCAGTTAATGGGGTAAGTGCGTTACACACCAACATTTTGAAGGAAGATATTTTCCGCAACCAATATTTCCTCTGGCCTAATAAATTTCTCAGCGTGACCAATGGGGTTGACCACCGCCGTTGGCTGGCGCAGGCAAATCCAAGGTTACATGGGCTAATTTGTGACCTGACCGGGGGCGATGGCTATCTTCTGCATCCTGAGCTTTTGGAAAAATTGCTGCCCTTAGCAAAAAAGAAGACTGTTTTGAGGCAGCTGGGTGAAATCAAGAGTAAAAATAAAAAGACCTTTGCCCAGTGGCTCTTCAAGGAGCAGGGTGTTATGGTTGACCCGGAAAGCATCTTTGACGTTCACGTTAAACGGCTGCATGAGTACAAACGTCAGCTTTTGAACGTTTTACACATCATGCACCTGTACAATCGGCTTAAGGATAACCCGAATATGGATTTTGTGCCGCGCACATTTTTCTTCGGTGGCAAGGCAGCTGCAAGCTATGCCATGGCAAAGCGGATTATTCGCCTTATCAACAGCCTTGCTGAGCATATCGATTCCGATCATGCAGTTAGGGATCGGCTTAAGGTCGTGTTTTTGGAAAACTTCCGGGTCAGTGTAGCGGAAAAGCTAATCCCTGCATCAGAGATTTCCGAGCAGATTTCCACTGCCGGAAAAGAAGCCTCCGGCACAGGTAACATGAAGTTTATGATGAATGGTGCATTGACTGTTGGAACTATGGACGGTGCTAATGTTGAAATCTGTGATCTCGTAGGCAAGGAAAATATGTTTATATTCGGTTTGCGTACCAACCAAGTTTCCGAGCTGCTCTGCGCTGGTCACGACCCGCACTCATACTACACCGGAAATCCCGATCTGCGCCGGGTTTTAGACCAATTGTCCTCAGGCCTTTCTGATGGAATGGAGTATAAGGATATAGTTGATTCCCTTTTGGTTGGTCATTGGGGTTCCTGCCCCGACCCATATTTTCTATTGGCGGACTTTGAGGATTACTGCCAGGCACAGAGGCTTGCGGGCGAAAGGTACCGGATGCCTGACCGCTGGAGTGCTATGTCGCTTGCAAATATAGCACACTCAGGCTTTTTCGCCTCAGATCGTTCAATTGGCGAATACGCAAAAAATATTTGGAAGGTGTAATGCAGATTTGCATCACAGAAAATTTCACTTGACAAGATGGAATTTTTGTTTTACAATGGCTCTGGAGCCTGTGTTTGCAGGATCTGAGCGTTCCATAGACAGTGGGCAACAGTAAGTCCCGCCGAGGAAGGCAACAACATTCCGCACCGCCGCCAGGCGGCGGCAGGATCTCGTTTTGTTGTGTTCCTGTGCTTTTATGGAAGCGCGGGAATTTTTATGACTTTCTCTGAAACTAAAGCACTTTGGGTCAGTTTTCGATGGAGTCTGTTGAAATGGAGGTGAAATTTATGCCAAATGCTCAAGTGTTGGAACAAAAGAAGCAAACAGTAAGCCAATTAACCGAAAGAATGAAGCGTGCGCCGTCAGGTGTTCTTGCCGACTACAAAGGCATCTCTGTAGAAGACGATACCAATTTGCGTAATGATCTGAGGAAAGCGGGAGTTGAATACAGTGTAGTAAAAAATACTCTCATGCGGCTCGCTATTGCCGAAGTTGGCCTTGGAGAATTAGAGTCACATTTGTCCGGCACAACCTCGCTTGCCACGGCAGGAGAGGATATGGTCGCACCCGCTAAAGTCTTGTGCGATTACGCGAAAAAATCCGGTGGTAAGTTTACCATTAAATCCGGGTTTATCGAAGGTAAGGCTGTTGATTGCAAGCAGATTGAGGTTTTAGCCGGACTACCGTCCAAGCAGGAGCTAATTGCACGTGCCTTAGCGGGATTCAATTCGCCGATTTCCGGTTTTGCCAACGTACTCAACGGAAATCTCCGCGGTCTTGCCGTGGCTCTGGGAGCCATTGCAAAGCAAAAAAGCAGCTGATCTGTCAATCCTAGCTAAAAAATATTATATTAAAAATGGAGGAAGAAAAAACTATGAGTGACAAAGTAACCAAAATGATTGAGGACGTAAAGTCTCTTACCGTTCTTGAGCTTTCCGAGCTAGTCAAAGCCCTTGAGGATGAATTTGGCGTTTCCGCCGCCGCCCCTGCCATGATGATGGCCGCCGCCCCTGCCGATGGCGGAGCCGGTGCTGCTGCTGAAGAAAAAACCGATTTTGATGTTATCCTCAAGTCTGCCGGCGGCAATAAGATAGCCGTTATCAAAGTCGTAAGGGAAATTACAGGTCTTGGGCTTAAGGAAGCCAAGGAACTCGTTGATGGAGCTCCCAAGCCCATCAAGGAAGGTGCGGGTAAGGACGAAGCCGAAGAGATTTCAGCAAAGCTCAAGGAAGCCGGGGCAGAGGTTGAGCTTAAATAAACACACACATAAAAACCGCAAAAGAAAGCAACCGGAGCCTGCAAAAGGGTTCGGTTGCTTTTTTTTGTGGATGGGCTGGTCCACCTGGTGTGTGCTTGTCTCTCCCCAGCAGGCAAACAGGGTTACCGCATTTACTTTTTACAAGATATTTTCGTGTCTGAATGGTTAAATTTTTACGATGGAACGACCGCTACGGCTTACGCCGCTTCGCCCGCATGACTAAGCTAAAAATGTTTGTTGCTATGAGATAAACAGAATAGATTGCCGCAGGAATCCATTTTATAGTGTCCTCTTGTCTGTCAAAGAAAATAAACACAAATGAGAGCAATCCAAGACCACCTATTACAATTAAAAATATTGAACCTATTTTCTTCAACCTTTTCATCCCAATACCCCCTCAAAAAATCATCCAATCCACAGTCAGTATACCATGTTCCTGCAAAAAAGTAAATGCGGTGACCCTGAGTAGGCAAAAATTATGGTTGTTTTTTTTCGGCGAATTATGTATAATGAATGGGCTTGCAGACTTTACGCACAGTGGACAGCTATTCGCTGTTAACTGTAAAAGGGGCTTTCCAATGATAGAGGCTTGTGATATTTATAAAACGTACCGCCGCAGAAAAGGACTCTTGGGGGTGTCCTTTCTTATTGACCAGGGAGAAAAGGTTGGGCTTTTAGGTCCTGAGGGATCAGGGAAAACCACTCTTATTAAGTTGCTTTCCGGCTCTGTCTCCCCCTCCGGTGGTGAACTGTTTGTTGGTGATATTGACGCAGTGGGGGATCCCTGCGCCCTTAGGCGCATGGCCGGGTATCTGCCAGATCCCTTGATGGATATGGGGAATATGACAGCAGAGGAATGTTTGGATTGGACGTATGACCTCAAGCAGCTCAAAATAGAAAACCGTTTTGAGCATATCATGTCAGTTTGCAGGATGACCGGTCTTGACAGGGTTTATGGGCGTATGGCAAAACGGCTGACTCTTAGAGGGCGGACAATGATTGCCTTAGCGCAGGCCCTTATCGGTGCGCCGGATATTTTACTTGCCGATGAGCCGGGGAATGGGTTGCCCCGCAACGATGCTTTGGCTCTGCGAAAACTCATCTTCAAGGCCGCCGAGGGGCGTACCCTCTTGATTTCTTCCTGCAACGAGGAAAATTTAGAGAGCTGCGACCGGATTTTAGAGCTAAGTAACGGTCGGATTGTTGGCGAAAGGTTTGGCTAAAACACAGAAGGGAGGCGTGAAATGTCACTTGTATATAAATGGGAAATGCATTCCTACTTCACAAAATGGACAGGCTATGTGTATTTGGCAGTATTCATTTTGCTGATGAATCTTGGGTTTTATTTTCACAATCTCAGGGCAGAGAGTGCCGAACTCTTCAGGATTTCTTACTTGATACAGTTTATTTCGGCAGCTACTGCACCTATTATAACTGCGGGTCTGCTTTCCTTGAGCAAGAACAAGGGGGTTGATCGGACATTGCTCTACATGCCGGTAGGGTCATCTCAAACTGTATTGGGGAAGTTTTTTGCCGCGTCTACCTTGCTTGCCGCAACTGTCTTGCTAACCGGATTGTGGTTTTTTATATTTTTCCTTTTAGGTGCAGGTTTTCCGTTTTTGTGGATGCTTGGGTTCTGGGCGGGTATGCTCTTTTCGGGTGCCGCGTATATTTCTCTGGGCATGCTTATTTCCTGTATAGCAAGGAACCCGGCAGCTGCGGCGGTTGTCTCATTTGTGGTGTTTTTCCTGATGTTTCGATTGGATGCACTATTTGCCTCTCACAATGAGCTTGACTCACTTGCACAGGCACTAACCGGCGGCAGATTCCTCTTAACCTCATCGGCGGCAGGCTTTTTCAAAGGTCTCTCTTTCTCGGATAAGCTGCAAAGCATTGCCGCGGGTCTTATTTCACCCGCACATTTGCTGTTTTTTATTTTGTTTTCCGGCGCGTTGCTTTTTATAACGGCAGGCTGGCTGGAAAAAAGGAGGTGGGGATAATATTATGAACCGGCATAAAATCATAAGCGCGCTGTACACTGCTTTAATCGGGGCATTTGTTTTGGCAGGCTTGATTTTGTTAGGGGCAGTGGCCGAGATTTGGACAAATAAAAATTTAATTAAACTGGACGCTACCCATTCAGGCCTGTACACCCTTTCCGAACAGACGGTTTCCGTCCTGGAGGATATGTCGGGCGATGTTGATATTTGTATTCTGTCTGACTATGCCCGCTGGCAGGAGTTTGCTTATTACAGGGTGATTTCTGAGATCCTTTTCCGATGTCAAGCTGTGTCCAATGGCCGGATTTTGATTTACTTTGCCGAACACAGGGAATATCAAAATGATCCTGCGTTTGCCCACTTAGAAGATTTACGTGAAGACGAAATATTGATTTTCAACCAACAACGTGCCGTGAGGCTTCACGTTAATGATATGCTTGTCTTTGGGGCAGAAGGGGACGGACATTCTCTGCCAATAGCACTAAAAGCCGAAGCTGTTTTGACTGATTCCATTGAAGATGTTTTGAGTTCTGATGAAGAGTCATTTTCCCCTCGCCTTTCGTCAGCCATGACTCTACCCAAACCACTAGGGCAGCATAGTATTGAAATCAGCAGAGAGCGGGAGACAGGTCTGCTGATTGTCTTGTGTGCCGTTTTGCCGCTTATAATTCTTATGATTGGATTTGTCGTTTATATGAGCCGCAGAAAATTATTTTAAGTTTCCCCAAAAACCCACATGAAAACCTCTAAATCTGTTGCACCCATAAGCCAAACCCCAGTTTCAAAGTTGAAATTCCGGGCAAAAAAGCAGTGCAAAATCTACCGAAATATGATATACTTAAATCGCTACAAACTGAGTAATATCAAGGCTTACAGGCCACAAGGAAGTATGTACGGCGGCGTAGATTTCGGTCTGTGCCGCCGTGCGTATCCCTACGCACTTTGGGATGATTGCTGGGAATCCTGCTGTTTACGCACTGCATATTCGACTTCCAGCGCAGCCAATTCCTCATCAGTCGGAATGTTTATGACCCATTGCCCGCAATTGTAGATAAACTAAATGAGATTGATATACTCCTGTGTAGAAAAAATCTCTGAATTAGTTGATTTCCGCAAGAAAATCGAGGAAACAATTGACGATTTACCAAGCATTCATCGACAAATACTGCGCCTGAGGTACATTGAGCAAAAAGGATGGGGGATGTTGCAAAAAAACTCAACTACAGCACGCCGCGGATTTTACAGTTGCACAATGAGGCGTTGGGGGAAATTGGGGACATTTTTTCAACGCACAAAGGGAGGTGATTATTTAAAATGAAAGAAAATGTTATCAAATGATTGTCACGCGTCTATTACAGGGGCTTTGTCAGCCTGGACAGGACACGCCCTGCCCCTGATTGTCATAGTCGCGGCATTGGTGCTTGACTATATTTCCGGCTTTTTAGCCGCCGCACACAATGGGGAGCTTTCCAGCAGAAAAGGGCGAAGAGGAATCATTAAAAAGGTATCTTTCCTTTTGATGTTATTTTTGGGATTTTTGCTGGACGCAGCGGTGCCATACTTTGCACAGGTCGGGTTGTCGGCAGAGATTCCGGTTCAGCTGCCGTTCGGACTGATTATTTGCGCATGGATTGTGATCACCGAGGCGATCAGTGTGCTGGAGAATTTGTGCCGGATAGACGGCGTACACGTGCCGGGATGGCTGGTGAAACTGCTCACAGGGTTGCAGGATGAGATTGACCGGCAGGATGAGGAGGGAGGCGAGGACAAATAATGGTTTCCGCAGTAGCTTGCCAAACGACAAAATCCGTGGTATGATGGCGCAAGATGAGGGCGAGGCGGTTAGCGACACCAAGCGAAAGCGAGGTGAAGCATATGCGAATAACGCTACATATTGGCATCTTTACGGTGACAATCGTAGTAAAAAAACGCAGAAACCGCCCCCAGCCAAGGTAAGCGGTTTCAACTTTTGAACCAATTAACCTAATGGGCTAACCGCCACAGAAAGGAGGTTATCGCCCTTGTCTGAATTAAATGTACCATACACATAGGGTTTTGTCAACCGCCAGGAGGCGGTTTTTTCATATCCAAAATCTACAGCAAAATCAGAAAGGAAGATGTAAAATGGCAAACCAAATCAGAGATTTGAACACACTGCACCCCAAAATGAGAGATTTAGCTCTCAAGTTTTTGGACGAGTGCAAAAAGACATGGCCGGGAACTGCCGCAACCGTACCCGCCGCACCGCCCAGCACGACCAAGACCCACGCTTAGATCGGA